>NZ_NVEC01000003.1:0-235318 GCF_002571225.1 Bacillus sp. AFS059628
AACTTTTAGGGGTCACTTCACTCTTTTTCTTTTGGAAAACATCTCCCAGAATGGCTGTATTTACTTGTCTTTAAGTGTAATAGAATATGATACAGTGAAATGGAGGAGTGAGAATATAATGAAAGAATTACAAGAAAAAATAGAAGATTATACTCGTTTCGGACAAGTTCTTCTCGCTGTAAGTACATTGTTAATGGTTGGCTTATTGATTCCGAATGGAGCAAAAGAAGCAATACAACCTTTTGTTATGATGGGGAGCATCGTTATATTTTTAAGTTTATCTTTCTTTTTCTTTCAGCGTGTGAAAGTGATGCGAGACGAGTTAGAGGGAAACGAATGTGAATAATATTGATAAATAGAACGTTACAAAAAGAAGGAATCTTTTTTTGTAACGTTTTTTGTTTTTTCTAGAAAATGTATGCGGTTTATATTGACAATGATAATCCTTATCAATTAAAGTAGAATAGTAGTTAATGATTATCATTATCAATTAGAGGTGGAAGAATGAAAAAATCTATTACGCTATTCACAGCGATTTTATCTATTTTTTTCTTATTAATAGGTTGCAGTGCGAAAGGAGACGAAAAAGCATCTGCAACAAAAACAAAAACAGAAAAAGGAAAAGAGAAAATAGAAGTTACCGACCTGTCAGGAAGAAAGGTCACGTTCGATAAAGTACCAGAGACTTTTGCAACATTAAGTATGGGCGACATGAATATTATCCACGCTTTAGGCGGGAAAATAGTAGGTCGTCCGGATGCAAAAATAACTCTTCCAGAGGATGTAAAGAAAGTACAAGTAATTGGGAATGCACATCAGCCAAATTTTGAGCAGATTGCTAGCTTAAATCCGGATGTACTTATTGCTAACAATGGATTCCAAAAGAACATCCCAACAGTTGAAGGGCAAGGGACGAAAGTAATGATTTCTTCTGCGAATTCCGTACAAGATATTCAAAAGAATATTGAACTGTATGGAACGATAATGAAGAAAGAAGATAAAGCGAAAGAACTTAACCAAAAAATTACGGAACAAATGAAGACATATGAGAAAAAAAGTGATGTGAAAGCATTGCTAGTGTATGGAGCACCGGGTACTTATTTAGCAGCATTACCAACATCTTTATCAGGTGATATTTTAGAAAAAATAGGTGGGAAAAATATCGCAGCTGATTTTCCAGAAATGAAGGAATATCCGCAATATGCACAGCTAAGTGTGGAACGTATTATTGAGGCGAATCCAGATGTGATTTATTTAATTACACATGGAGATCCAAATAGCGTTAAAAAAGCATTTGAAGGCGAAATGATGAAAAATGAAGCGTGGAAAAATTTAGATGCAGTAAAACAAAATCGTGTCGTTATTTTGCCACCAGACTTATTTGGATCAAATCCTGGAACAAAAGTTACAGAAGCGATGGACTTTATGTATAAAAGTATACAAGATGTAAGGAAATGATAAGTATGGAAAGTAGCGAAGTAGTAAGGGAAAAGGAACACCCTTTTGCGAAAAAAAGATGGATAATAGCAGTTACTTTAGTTATATTAACGGTTTTAGGTCTTTGTTACGGTCTTTTCGCAGGAAGCCTATCCTTTTCTTTACGAGATATTCTAACGGGGATACAAGATGAAGATTCGACAGTTCATCGAATTGTATGGGACCTTCGTATACCGAGAGTGCTCGTTGGATTTATAGTAGGAACATGTTTAGCTGCATCTGGCGCACTGCTGCAAGGGGTTATGAGAAATCCTCTTGCAGACCCTGGTATTATCGGCGTTTCATCTGGAGCAGGCCTTGTAGCAATTGTAATTATGATATTATTCCCTCAACATATGGCATTTTTACCGCTCGGGGCATTTTTAGGAGCTTTCATAACGGCAATGGTCATTTATGCTTTATCGTGGCAAAAAGGGGCACCGCCTTCAAGAATTGTCTTAGTAGGTGTATCAATCAATGCTTTAATTGGTGCAGCAACGTCAGCGCTAATGTTATTACATAGTGACAAAGTACAATCCGTGTTACCGTGGTTAGCGGGCGGCATTGGTGGCGTAAGTTGGGCACATTTAAACATGATTATTTATTATGCAATATTTGCTATTATATTAGCTTTCTTCGGAATTAAGCATATTCGAGTGTTAATGCTAGGAGATGAAATGGCGAAGTTATTAGGCCATAACGTGGAGAGAAGCCGGTTTTATTTAATAGTAGTAAGTACGTTACTAGCTGGAATTGCAGTTAGTGTCTCTGGTCTTATTGGATTTGTCGGTCTTGTCGTACCACATATGTTACGTTTATTAGTTGGAAATGAGTATAAATATTTACTGCCATTATCATGTCTTGGCGGAGGGATATTACTTGTTTTCGCGGATGCGATAGCTCGAAGTTGGTTCGATCCAATTGAATTGCCTGTTGGTATTCTATTATCCTTCTTAGGCGGTCCATTCTTCTTATATTTAATTCATAGAGGAGGGAAACAGAGTGATTTCCGTTAACAAAGTGTTTTATGCACATTCTGAAAGGTTTCAAATGCAAAATATGAATGTACATATTAAAGCTGGAGAGGTCGTTAGTTTAATTGGGCCAAATGGATCGGGGAAATCTACTTTGCTTCGTTTAATGGCAAGACTACTTAAACAAAGCGAAGGGGATATCATTTTAGATGGAAAAAGTATTCATACGATGAAAAGTGGTGATGTAGCGAAGCAATTAGCGATGTTACCACAAATGCATGATCATCAATTAGATTTAACAGTGAAAGAATTAATTGAATTTGGAAGAGGCCCTCATAAATCATGGAGAGGTCACTTAAATAAAGAAGATGAAGAAATTGTTGATTGGGCATTGTCTGTTACAAATCTTGAAGGGTATGAATATCGTCTTTTACAATCTTTATCAGGAGGAGAAAGACAACGTGCCTGGATTGCAATGACGTTAGCACAACGTACAAATGTCTTATTATTGGATGAGCCAACAACCTTTTTAGATATCGTGCATCAGTTGGAAGTAATGGAACTTGTGAAACGGTTAAACGAGGAGTTTGGTATGACAATTATAATGGTTTTACATGATATTAACCAAGCGGCTCAATATAGTGATCGTTTACTCGTATTAAAGCGAGGGAAGCTTCAGTATGACGGTGTACCAGAAAAAGTGTTATGTCATGCAATGTTTCAACGTGTGTTCGGCATAGAGGTAGATATTTTTCAAGGAAGCGACAAGCCATTTTTCACACCGAAACGAATTTCTAAAAAAGGAGGAGCAGGATGCGAACAGAAGAACGTATTACCACTGAATTAGTAAGAGAATTTGTTATGGCAGCTCACGGAGATTTAGAAAAAGTACAAGAACTGTTGGCGGAATCGCCAAGCTTACTTCAAGCCTCTTACAATTGGGGCGGATTAGATTGGGAAAGTGCATTAGGAGCAGCAGCACATGTAGGTCGTAAAGATATTGCTCTTTATTTACTAGAAAAAGGTGCTCGAATGGATATTTTCGTGGCTGCTATGCTTGGAGAATTAGAAGTTGTACAAGCTATTTTAGTAGCGCAACCAGAAGCATTACGTGCATCGGGGCCACATGGTATTTCCCTTCTTCAGCATGCACGAATGGGTGGAGAGAAAGCACAGCGTGTATTTGAGTATTTAACAGTGCTCTCTTAATGACCGCAAAAGTTCTTATGTGCGGTAAACTTTTCACTTTTACATAATTGAAAAGTTTACCGCCCGTTAGAACGGGATAAGTATCTAGTATATTTGAAAATCCTACACCCCCCTCAATTGTAGTTTTCTTTATGCTAGTTATGATATGGATGCAGTAGACAACATTTGTCTACTGTCTTTTTTTAATTCTTTTGAGATTGAATATTCTGTATTTAGTCTTTGGTTCCTTTATAATAGATAGTAACATTTAGTATATATCCAAAACATGATCGTGTAGGTAAGTACAAATTCTTGGGAAGGAGTGTAGAGATGTTTCATACAGATCGTTTACAAGTTCGCAAATATAAGATGGATGATTTACAGTTCTACGCCTCACTATGGGGAAATGAGAAGGTAATGCGATATATTGGAAATGGGACGTTAAAAACATATATGCAATGTAAAAAAAGTTTGGAGGAATGGGTGATTCCTAGCTATAAAAACGGTCTCGGTTTATTTGTATTGATTGAAAAGGAAACGGGGATACGAATTGGTCATGCAGGATTAGTAAAGCAGCAAATAGATGGAAAAGAGGAAATTGAAATTGGTTATTGGTTATTACCTCGGTATTGGGGAAAAGGGTATGCGAAAGAAGCAGCGGCAGCATTTCGAGATTATGGATTTCAAGCGTTACGAATGAATAAATTAATTTCTCTAATTAATCCAGACCACCCAGCATCAATATTTGTTGCTAGAAAAACAGGACTTAGTTATGAGAAAACAACTTCATTTCATGGGATGGACGTTCTCGTTTATTCCATTAAGCGTGTTGGATGAAAAAAGGTAAATTACATCTTTTGAAGAATGGTATATAAAAATAAAGGGGGGATTACATGTATATTTATCATAATGGACTTATTATTCGCGAGGGAACGAATGGTGTACCTGCATATGCAATTAAAACCTTATTCGAAGATGCCGGTTGGAGCAATGATAATATCCCTTCTTGGCAAATTGAAAAATTTACGATAGCATTTGAAAATTCAACATGGGCATTCACAATTTGGGATGAAGAAGAGATGGTTGCGATGGTTAGAGTCATTTCTGATGGAATCATGGTCGCGAACATAGTAAATTTAGTTGTGAAATATGAATATAGAGGAAGGGGACTAGGTAAGAAACTTGTCGCTCTTTGTTTGCAAAAGCTACCACATGGCGACTGGTTTGCACATACATCTGCGAGTAATTTTGATTTTTATAGAAGTTGTGGTTTTGAGGTGAGAGAGCTATCAAGAAATGGAACATGTGCGTATTATGGATATCAAATAGCAAAAAAAGATGGGCATCGATAAAGAGAAAAAGTAGCATGGAAAAAGCTCGATATTTTAATAAAATAAACTGAACTAAGCCTCACTTTATGATAAAATGAAAGAAAATTCTGTTTATTATTAGGGGGATAAAAATGAGTATAAAAATTGGGGATGTATTTAAATACGAAAGAAGGTTTACTGAAGAAGAAGTTTTTGAATTTGCAAATATTACAGGAGATAAAGGTAGACATCATATGGAATATGATGAAAATGGACGTTTAATGGTTCATGGTTTATTGACTGCTAGCATTGGAACGAAATTAGGAGAAGAATTACATTACATAGCAAGAGAATTAGTAAGTGAGTTTATTAGACCAGTTTTTACAGGAGATACGATCACTTGTGAATTAACGTTAACAAATATTGAACAGATGGAAGGATACAAAAAGGTTTCAATCGAGTCAGTTTATTGCAATCAAGACGAAAAGACTGTATTAGTTGGGACAAGTTATGGAGTTATAAGGGGATAAAAAAAGAAGCCTGATTTGCAGGCTTCTTTTTTATTTAATAAACACGTTTTCGATTTTCTGCATGACTAGAGATGAGTAATAATGCAGTTTCTTCCCCTATATTACGAACGATATGAGGAACACATGCATTCCAGGAGAAAGAATCACCTTCTTCTACAATTGCAATATCTTCTCCATGTTGAACTTCTAGTTTTCCGCGTAATACAAGATGACACTCTTCTCCTTCATGGGCATTTGGTGTGTTTTCTTTCGGGAACCCAGCAGGAATTTCTACGAGATTCAGGCGAAGGCCACCTTGCTCTGCAACATGCTCAATTCTTTGTTCATCTTTTCCATATACACTGTATTTACGCTCTACCTTTTTAACAACTTTCAACCGATCTTTTTGTTCTAATAATAAATAGGGAAGGGGAACGTTTAAGAAATTGGAGATTGTTTCTAAGGTTGAGATAGATGGTGATGTTTTATTATTTTCAACTTGACTCATAAATCCTTTAGAAAGACCTGTTCCCTCACAAATTTGTGCGATTGTTATGCCTCTACGTTGACGAATTTCACGTATTGCAGAACCAATATTCATAAAATCAAGCTCCTTTTTGTAAACAACTATTTGTATCATAGCAAAAAAAATATATTTTTTCCCAGTGAAAATGAATTGACGAATAAAAAAAATTAGTGTATGTTTTGTAATGTAAATAAAAGTTTTGTATAAGAAAACTATAAAGGAGAGAAAGAAATGAATCAACATATCGGTAACTTAATTATTCGTATCGTGTTAGGGGTAACGTTCTTTATGCACGGTTTAACAAAATTCCAATCGGGGATTGACAATATTGCAGGGTGGTTCACAAGCATTGGTTTACCAGGAGGACTTGCATACGGTGTAGCAACAGCAGAAGTCGTTGGTGGTATATTGTTAATTCTAGGTTTAGGTGTAAGATATATTGGATTATTATTTGCACTTGTTATGGTTGGAGCAATTATAAAAGTAAAATGGTCAGCTGGTTTATTAGGGGATGGAAAAAATCCTGGCTTCGAATTAGAGCTTGCATTGTTAGCAATGGGTGCGTACTTATTTGTTGCGAAAGCAGACGGTTTTGTAGATAATTTCTTAAAAGAGAAAATGTCAAAGAAGAACTAAATGAAATGGGGGCTAACAAGATGAGTTTTCAACTTCATCCCGAGACAACACTTGATGTTGTTCATTTATATGTATCAAATGTAAAGAAATCACTAGAGTTTTATACAGAAGTACTAAGCATGAAAGTACTAAAAAAAGATGAAATGGTCATCACATTTGGGAATGAAAATAACGAACCACTCCTTATTATTGAAGAAAAGAAAGAAGCCTTACCAAAGCAAAGAGGGAGAACGGGGTTATATCATTACGCAATTTTATTACCGAGCAGACAAGATTTAGCGAATATTCTTCGTCATCTTGTAGAAATGGTATATCCACTGCACGGCGGAGCCGACCATTACTTTAGTGAAGCCCTTTATTTAGCTGATCCAGATGGAAACGGGATTGAAATTTATCATGATCGTCAAAAAGAAGTTTGGCGTGATGAGAATGGAGAACTACCATTTGTTAGTAACCCTCTAGCTGGTGAAGAATTATTACAGCAAGGAAGTGCGTGGAATGGTTTTCCAACGGGCACTGTGATGGGGCATGTTCATTTCCATGTTGCTGATTTAGAAGAAGCGAAACGTTTCTATGTAAATGGTCTTGGTTTTGAAGTAACAATCCCAGCTCGTAACGGTGCGTTGTTCGTATCGGCAGGCGGCTATCATCACCATATCGGTTTAAATACGTGGCAAGGTGAAGGAATACCACCTCAAATGCCAAATTCCGTTGGGTTGAAATATTTCACAATTGTACTAGCAGATGAAAAACAAAAAGAGCAAGTATGTGAAAGCTTAAAAAGTATTGGCAAGATTGCTACGTACAAAGATGGAATATTACAGGTCGAGGATCCATTTGGACATTGTATTCATTTCAAAATAAAAGGAGAAGCCTAATAAAGGCTTCTCCTTTTTACTTTCTTATAATAGCTTTTTCATTTTGGACAAATAGTTTATCAAATTGCTTCGCAAGCTCAAAATCGAGTTTCGTTAAACCTTTTGCATTCCAAGAGGACAAAGTAATAATGACTGCTTTATACTGGATAAGGATAAATGGATGGTGATTATGTTCTTCTGATAGTTTGGCGACTTCAGAAACAAATTCGACTCCTTTTAAGTAGTCGGAAAACATATATTTTCGTTCAATCCATTTTTCATCTTTTATCATCCATTTATCTACTGTCAATAACTCCTCTTGAACTTCTTCCTCAGTTAATCGTAGCATCATTTTTCACATCCTTTACAGGTAATAGTGCAAGACCATTGTTAATAAGACGTGTTACAGCTTCATCGGTTGTAAAAGTAGAAAGTTGTTGTAATAATGCTGCGGATGTTTTATGCCCTTTGTTATGATCTAAAAGCAATTCTAATATTTCAAGGCGAAGCAGCCATTCTTTCGCATAAAATTTATTTAATACTTCTTGAATTGCCACTAGCTGTTCGATATGAGCTTCGTGTAAAATACCTTCATTTCGAATATCACGAACTGTTTGATACATACGATCTAGCTCAGTTAATGTAAGAGGTGTTGGAGTTGCTTCTATTTCTTCATTAGCAGGGAAAAATGATGCAGCATCTGCAGCTCCTGGGAATACAGAAGTGATTTTTGAGCCAACAGCCATATCAAAAACACCCCATGAAGCATCAAATAATAAACGTTCTTTATAAGTAACGGTACAATCGATAAAGGAGATAAGAGCAATCTTTTTATCATTTTTTTGAATTGCTGTTACCGTTCCATTTACATGGATGCCACTTGCAAAAGTAAATGATGTTTTATTTCCAATTGTAATTCCTAATGATTGTAATTGTTCATCTGTACAATTTTCTAATGCAATATTTTCAGTAAGTAACCCAATCGGTGTTCCAAAACCATCACTGTGTACAGAGGTAGAATGATCCGCTAGTTGTTTATTATGAATGGCTAATGCAGTTGGCGAATTTGTACGCATGTAAATCACTTCACCTGCATCGTTTTCAATTGTCTCATTGAATATACCAGTAATTTGTAGCCCACTACTTAGCTCAGCAGTTGCATAGTTTTCAGAACGAATTGCTTTTTCTAATCCTTCTTTACCACCTGTTTTAAAGGCCATCGTTTCAGAGAATTTCTCAAGTGCTTCTGTTAACTCTTCAAAGGACTCACAAACAAATAGTTGAGGTTGCATTTTTGTTACATCATAAGTTGTTCCAGTACATGCTTCTATAGAAAATGGAACCTTTTCTACAGCGTCAGTTAAGCAATGTTTGCTTTCGCCTACAGAGGAAAGGAGACCAGCGCCATATATCTTTGGATCGTCTATACTTCCGATTAAGCCATATTCTACTGTCCACCAGAAAAGCCTTGAAATCTTTTCCGCTTCTGATAAGCCAGAAACTAAGTTTTGTTTTTCAATTACAGCATTTTCAGCAGCTGCAACTTCTTCAGGTGTAGAAGTTGGACTTTCTTTTACGATTGTTAATGTACGAACAGCTTCAAACGCATCATGTTCTTCTTTTGTAGAGAAAGCTTTTGCTCCAATTTGTCCAAAGCGTTTTACATACTTTGCATATGTAGGATCAAGTAAAATTGGTGCGTGTCCTGCAGCCTCATGAACGATATCAGGAGCCGGTGTATACTCGATATTTTCTATTTTACGAATATCTGTTGCAATTGGTAATAATCCATGCCCCTGAAAATCAAAGAACGCTACGCCTGGAATAAGTCCGTCAATCGTTACAGCTCCCCACCCACTCGGTGCTAAACATTCATTCATTTCTTCTACCTTAGGAATTGCATCTATATTTATACCAGATGATTGTAAGCCATTCACGTAGGCTGGATGAGCAACGTCTTTTAAGAAACTATGATTTTGTCTCATAATGTAACGCCATACAGCGTGGTTCACCGGTGTATATTGATCATAATGTTGTGTAGATACGAATGGTTTTAAATGCGATGGAATTTCTGTTTTCTTTGTCATTTAAACATCCTCCTTTTTCTCTATAAAGCTGAATATCAATTCTGTATAGCTTGTATCACCTCTCTTTAATATTGAAAGCGCTTATAAAAATTGTATCATAACATTCAGAATTATTTAACATTTGTTTCTGTGAGAAATAGAAAAAGCCCCTACTGAAACATTTGATAGGGGCGAAAAATTGTAGTGTGATTTTATTTTACTTCTAAATCAACGTTTGAATTAGTTGTATTTCCAGCTGCATCTGTTGCAACAATATGAATTGTATTCTTTCCTTGTTGTAATTGATTGCGGTCGAAATAAATTTCGTAGTTTTTCTCCCACGTGTTTAAGAATGCACTCTCCCATACACCATTCCCGTTAATCTCATATTGCATTCTCACTGGAATACCAGGTGCAATCCAACCAGATTCAGTCATCCAATCTAGTAGAATATCATCAACATTTCCTCTAATAATAAGATTTTCTTGATCAATTTCGTGAGTTAATTTAGGTGCTGTTCGATCGATAAATACAGCTCCTGTTTGCTTTGTTTCTCCACCAGAGTTAGAAGCAACGGCTTCGATTTGGTATAAGCCATCAGGCAACTGAGATCCGTCTGCTCTTATACCATTCCATTTGAAAGATTTATAACCTGGTGTTTCGTTTTTACCTTGATATACCGCACCTTGATATGTTACCCGGTCTTTCGTAATTAAATTGGCATGAAACGCGATGTCCTCAACTGGTGTAACTAAATAGTAATGGATTAGGTTATCATCAAGTGTTTTGTCATTATTTGGACTGAAAGTAGAATTAACGATTTCAAGGCCGTCAATACGCTTGTATTCTTTTGGATCGATGCTAAATGTAAAGGGAATACGCATTTCTTCCGTTTTCCCTTGTTCTTTTACATACAGATTTCCTGTATATACGCCTTGTGGTAAGGAGCTATCTACAGTAATAGTAAAAGGTTTTTCGATGTTACTATTTGCTTTTAAACTAATTGAAGAAGGGAAAGAAGTCTGGATTTTTGTTTTTGTATCTAGTAATTCAATACGGGTTGAAAAGTTTTTCTTTTTGCTAGAAAGATTTTGTAACGTAATATTATGTGTTAGTTTTACTTTGCCACTATTCAGTTTAATAAGACCGAAACTTACGTTGTTCGGTTTCACTAACGCATCCGTTTGAGCGGCTTTCGGAATGTTAATTAAACCAGATCCTTGTGCCATAACAGGATATGTATTTTCATTGACATCCTTTAATGTTTTTGCAGTGTTGGCAAGAGCAGATTTCAATTGTTCTGTCGTCTAATCAGGATGCATCTGACGTAGCAATGCAACGGCTCCCGCTACTTGTGGCGCAGCCATACTTGTTCCATTATGAGATTCATACCCGCCTCTTGGTACAGTACTAGTAATTTGTACGCCAGGTGCAATAACATCAGGTTTTATGAGCCAACTACCTTGTGATGGTCCTCTGGAACTGAAGTTACCAATAAGTTCGGTTTTATTTGGTTGTCCAATCTTTATATTTTTCTTTCGTTTTGTAATTAAATTTTTCAACTCTTCACCGTTTATATTTGATAGTTGCATAACTGGAAGAGCTATATCTTCACGTCCAAAGTATTCGGGCATAATATTAATTTCTTTTTCGTTAGAAATTAGTAGTACGCCGAGAGCTCCAGCTTGTTTTGCTTGTTCTGCTTTTACTAATGTGCTTGAAGTTCCTTGTAAAACAAGGGCGAATTTACCTTTCACATCTTGTTTAGCGTAATCGCTTGAATTACCGTAGCCAACATAGACAAGCTGAGCATCGTTCCCTACTTGGAAATCTGATTTTGATAACGGTAATCCTTGGTAAGATTTATTAGAACCAGCTACTTGGAATGTTGGGAATGGAATAGAAACAGTAGATGCACCAACAGAGATGACGCTACTTGCATTACCAGGAGCATCAACAGACCAAGGTTTTGGTCCATCATTTCCATTTGAAACGACTGCAGTAACACCAAGTTTTGCTGCACGTTCTAACGTCATTGTCACAGGTTGATCAGGGACATTTAAATCTTGACCGAGTGATAGATTTAAAACATCTGCACCATCTTGAATAGCGCGCTCAATACCTTGAATAATATCATCAGTCGTTCCAGTGCCACCATCATTCATTACACGATAGGCTATAATAGATGCATTTGGAGCAACGCCTTTAATTTTTCCGTTACCAGCAATTATGCCAGCTACATGAGTGCCGTGTACATTGCCGTCCATCGGATCGTTATCCTCATCGACTGTATCATATCCGCCGATATAGTTTGCTTGTAAGTCAGGGTGTGTATAGTCTACGCCAGAATCAATAATAGCGACTTTCATACCTTTTCCATCAAGAGGTTTGCCAGATGGATCTTTTAAATTCCAAGCTTCATGTGCACCGATTGTCGGTCCACCGACATTTGGCACTTCTTCATTAGCAGTGCTTTTTGCTGTTTCATGCAATTTATATGTTAAGTTCGGATAAATAGTTTTTACTTCAGGTAAAGAAGCTAAAGCGGCAACTTGATCTCCGGGGATAGAAATAGAGAATCCAGAAAATAACGTGCTATACGTTTCTTTAATTTTTGCTTTCGGTGCTTTTTCTTTCATTTTCTTTTTTGTATCCTCTTGTGCTTTTTTTAGTTGTGCATGGTATGATTGCACACTGCCATTTTTTAAATCTGGAGCATGCTGAATGTTACTTTGTGAAGTGAGCGGAGCATGTTGCAATTCTACAATGACTGAAATTTCTTTTGATGTTTTTGTTTCAACATTTTGCGCAATTTTACTTTCTCCCCATTGTTCAATATTTGCTTTTAACTGTGGGCTAAATTGCTTTTCCTTTTGTAGCGATTCAGCATGTGCGCTTAAAGCTCCAAAACTAGAAAAGACGAGCGCCATACTTAGTAGTGCAGATGCAGTTTTTTTCATTGAAACTCCCCCTAATAAAAAGTGCCAATATTCCGAAGAGTTATCTTACATTTTTATCACAAAATATAAAAATGAATGTTGACTAAACTATATTTTCGACATAATTCATACTAATCCTCTTTGAATTGAAAGTTTCTTGGGAAATTTTTTGGGATTATGTCGAATGATTAATATTCAGCGAGGAAGGCCCATTCTTATTGGGGATAAATCCATAACAATTCTGCAATTAATAAGGAGTGAAATTCGCATATAGTAAGCGGAATATGAGGAATGCTATAAGGAGAATGGAGGAACGTATGAAAAAAATTATCGTGAGTAGTAGTGTGGGTTTATTCATTTTTATATCTTCAATTTTTAGTGCTAGTGCGGAACATAATGGGGCAAAAGTTGCTTTTATTTGTCATCATGACCTTTGGATTAAAGTTGATGAAAAAGAAAAACAAATAACAAAAGGTGAGTACATAACAGGACCGAAGTGGTCTCATGATGGGAAATGGATTGCCTATGCTAAAGGAAAGAAGCAAAACACTTTGGAATTGTACCGACTGGAAGATGGAAAGAAAGTTAGACCATTTCAATCTGAAGTATCAAATTATCAATGGTCACCGACAGAGAATACTATTGCATTTATATTTATGAACACATTAAATACGTTTGATGTCCAAAAAAAGAATGCAGATTTTGAAAATGTATCAGCTGGTGTAGGTGATTATGCATGGTACCCTGATGGAAAGAAGTTTCTTGTATCCTCTGAAGCACACTTACTTCCAACAGGATGGACAGGAGCCCAGCTATATGAAGTGCAAAAAGATGCACATATGAACCCTCATAAAATGAAACATTTATATGCATTACCAAATGAACATGATGATTTTCTAGCTTTAGTTGCAAGTGGGTTTAAGTGGTCACCAGATCAAAAATGGATTTCATTTTTAGCAGTACCGACAGCTTCATGGTCAGCTGATAGTAATACGCTTTGTTTAGTTCGAGCAGATGGTAGTCGGTTTGAAAAAGTAGATCAAATGTTACTAAACACACAATGGTTCAAATGGGCGCCATCTAGCAACATATTAGCCTACATTGAAGGAAGCGGGAGAGTTGCGTTAGAGAATAAACATTTAAAAGTAAAAGAATTGCCAGTACTTCAGCAGAACACATTTACGCCGAAAGGATATGTCGATTGGGATTTTGCATGGAAGAACGATAGAGTAATGATCGTTTCAAGGGCAAAAGAGGCAGGGATAGAAACTCCGCCGGAAAAAAGGCCACTGCCATCTTTATATGAAATCGATCGTACAAGCGATAAACAACATCAAATCACAAAGCCACCTCATAAGAAAGGTGATTATCATCCGATCTTTATGAAGAAGAGCAATCAATTAATATGGATACGTTCAGACCGTGAGAAAGCCAATGTATGGATTGCCAATAGTGATGGAAAGCAAGAAAAGAAGTGGATTGAAAATATAGATGTACCAGAGTGGTATTATGAGAAATGGAATTGGGAAAATGTTATCTCGGTGAAAGAAGAATAAAAAACGTGCCTAAAAGATAATTTTAGGCACGTTTTATTATTATTTATGTGTTTTATTTGGCTTTTTTTTCGCTGGGTTTCCGTTTCCCTGACGCTTTCTGTTTTGTTCATCTTTTGCTTGTTTTTCATGCAGTGTATCTAAAAACTCATTTGAATTACTCATTTTTCTATCGCTCCTTTCATCTTGTCCTAATTACTATAACCATTTAGGAGGATAATCATGAATAAAAAGTTAAGCACTTAGTTTTCTTCGATAGTATACGTAAAATATGCCATACGTAATAAATAGCATAAATAAAATTTGTAACTCTACATTTTCTTTTAAAATAGTTGCGACAGAAGATGGTAAGTAAGGCGATGTATCGTTTGTTCCTACACCTAACCATTTGTTTAAGAGATTAATGGTACAAAACATAAAAACACCAGACCAGCTTGCAATAATTGCTTTCTGCTTAATTTTTGTTTCCCGTTCATCATCTGTAATCCAAGGGTTAGCAGTTTTATCACTACTAAAAAATCCGTTTATATATCCCCATATAATCATTCCAATTAAGATGGTTATCCATTTCATATTGGTGATTCCCCTCTCTATTGTAAAAAACATTTGACATATAAAATTGTAATGTTTTCCAACATGTTGTGTCAAATATTTTTTACACATTAGTTTTTTTATAGCAGGAATAATGGATGAAATAGGGAAGGAATTATGTTGAAGGATTTCATAGGGAGAGGAGGATTGATATGAAACTCGTTTTCGTTCGGCATGGAGAAGGTGAACATACAAAAGATTTGCCGTCAACTTTACAAGTATTGCATCCATCATTAACGGATGAAGGAAGGAATCAGGCTAAATTACTTCAATGCAATGTGCCATTGCAAGAGACGGATATATTAGTCGCCAGTCCTACAATTAGAACTTTACAAACGGCGACAATATGGAGTGCGAAAGTAGCTTGTCAAAAAATTGTTCATCCATCTGTATCCCCACGTATTTTTCCTTATCGATTAGGAGCGAAAACATTACCATGTGATTACATAGTAGATCAGGGAATGATAGCAGATTTATTGCCACATTTTTCAATAGAGAAAAGTACAAATAAGCAGTTATGGACGGCAGGCATAAATACTATTTCAGAGAAAAGCTTTCAGCAAGTAGTAGATGAATTTCTTCTTTGGTGTTATGAACTGGGAGCTGAAAGGATTTGCATTGTATCTCACGACGGGACAATTACAGCATATAGGCAATATTTACAGAAAGTCGTTTTAACTAGAACTGATTTTTTGAAAGAAACGGGTATATATGAAATGGATGTATCGCTTGAAAGTTTGATGGATGAGATCTAATACTAGGATGGAGGGTGTATGTTGAATGTTGCACTAGTAGTTGGTTTTAATTCTGATTTAGAGGCGCAATCAATCCGTGCATCGCTTGAATATTTTGGGGCAAAAGTTGTCACATATTGGATTGGTAGACCGAAAGAGTTCATCGATATTCTTTCTGGAAAGGGTTTATATAATGATATCGATTATGTTGTCTTTTGCTTTCATGGTGAGGAAGGAAAGTTTGTCATGGAAGAGTTAGGTGAAGATATATATGAACAAGATGAACCGAGGGGATACTTTGGTACAGCAGAAATTTATCCCGCGTTAACGGACAGTAAAACGCCCACCTCAAAATTCAGTTGGAGCAAAGAAGTTAGGTGGGAGATCAATTGTCCGTAAACGTCCGATTGGTTCAACTAATAATCAGTGGGGGATGAACAAAACCCCCACTGATTAAAGTTTCACTTTATAAATATGCAAAATTGCATAATACACATATTGTAAATAGCGGGTGTACGTTAGGGGAGCGAAAACTAGCAGAATCTTTCTTACGTAGTGGCGCGAAATCGTATATTGGATCGATAGATTATGTAGATGGGAATGCAGCACTTATGTTTACAATACGCTTATTTTACGGGCTTATTAACCATGAAAAAACGTTAGGAGGGGCTTTTGAAGAAGCACGGTTAATTGATAAAGAGACATATACATTTCGATTATATAAGTAGTGTGAAACACGTTTATTCTATATTCGAATAAACGTGTTTCACATTTAACTCACATTTTTTTTACATTTTCTTCAATGAAAACCATTATCACTTATGGTATGATATGTTCAAGTTTTTACAGGTAATAAAAGTTACTATATAAACGTTAGTTTTTGATGTTTCATACACATGTCACGAATTATTCATAATTAACGTTTGAAAAATAAGTAACTAATGTTATTATATTATCTGTAACTAACTTAATTACAACTTTAGGAGGAAGATATGGTTATTCAATTTTTAAGAGAAAACAAAGCAGTTTCTTTTGTGTTAGCAGTAATTCGAGTGTATCTTGGTTACACATGGTTAATGGCTGGAATCGGTAAACTACAAGGAAAAGGATTCGATGCAACTGGTTATTTACAAGGTGCAATTGAAAAATCTAAAGGAGCACAACCGGCTGTTCAATCTTGGTGGGCATCATTTTTACAAGATTTCGCAATTCCAAACGTTGATCTATTTAATACGCTTGTAACGTGGGGAGAAATTTTAGTTGGAATTGGTTTAATTGTAGGTTGTTTAACAAAAACAGCGGTCTTTTTCGGTCTTGTAATGAACTTTTCCTATATGTTTAGTGGGTCAATTGGTGTGAATCCTGAAATGGTTATTCTATCAATGTTCGTTCTAGTTTCTGGTATGAATGCTGGTAAATTTGGAATAGATGGTTTCGTTATTCCGAAAGTATTAGGTTCAAAAACTCAAAAACGCCAAAAGCAAGCTGCTTAATATATGAAAGCGGGTATCTCAAAATGAGATACCCGCTTATGTTATTTTTCAACTTTTATCCCGCATTTAACGGGCAGTAAGCCCCCCACCNNTAATCAGTGGGGGATGAACAAAACCCCCACTGATTAAAGTTTCACTTTATTGGATTGTCCTTAAAGAATTCTTTTACATACCCTACAAATTCTTGTGGTTCTTGACGAAATGGTGCATGATAACCTTTTTCGATAATATGGAAAGTACTATTTTTTAAGAATTGATGATACGTTTCTCCTTCTTTCCAAGAAACGCTACTATCGTTTCTTCCCCATATAATTAAGGTTGGTTGTTGTATTTCATTTGCATTGATTTGAAGACGTCTCGGCCATAATTTCATTTTATTGTAATGCTCTTCATCGTTACGTTTAAATTTCACTTTGCTCTCATCATAATCTGTAATAGCAGAAACGGTATTTAAATCGGTCGACAATTGTGGTTTTGGTGACCCTTGTTTATTAACGAGTGTATGAGGACCACCTGTAGCATCAGTTAAAATAAGGTGGGTAACGGCTTCAGGATATAAATATGTTAAATTAAGGGAGATTTCTCCGCCCATTGAGTGTCCTAGTATCGCAAACGAATCATAACCTAGTTTTTTCATTAATTTATAATACAAATTTGCATGGGTTGGGAAAGAATAATAAAAATCCATCGGTTTAGATGAGCGCCCGAATCCTAAAGCATCTACAGAAATAATTGTATGATCTTTTGCTAAGTCTGAGTAAATCTTTTGAAAACCATCTGATGATCCTCCAAATCCATGGATCATAAGTAAAGGTGGCTTTTCGTTACCGATCTGCTTAAAGTAAATGGTTTGACCATCTATTTCCACCATCTTTTCCTCGGTAGCTAGTTTCGCTGTAAGTGTATTTTTAACTTGTTTTACTTGTTCTACTGGCTTTTCTGCTGCACTACATCCTACTAATAGTGTAAGAGTAAGACAACCTACCATAAAATAGCTAAATCGCTTCAATGAGGTGTCCCCTTTCTAACATAACGCTGTATCTATCATAGCAAATAGCATATTACGATTTCCAGGAAGTTGGCTACCATTTTTTATCATAAGAGGTGAAAGGAGCGTTTCTTGGAAATTTTCTGTTTGAAGAAATTTACGAAATGAAAATTGTGAATGTGGGACATCAATCCTTACTGTGCCACTCCAGCTTTCACAGATTTGCTTGAATAATTGAATGGCATCCATCTCTTGCTTTGCAATAAGTGGATTGACGCATAATATATTTCCTTTTTGTATACATAAGGAAAAAGCTTCTATACAGTTATTTCTCTCAATTTTAAAAGAGTGGCTCGTTCTTGGTAATAGCGATGAGTAAAGTAAGGAACGATTAGCACCAGTTGTAATTTGATCGAGAGAAATAAGTGAGACAAGATCTTGTTCTTTCACTTGTTGCGTATGAGTAATATGTGTTTTAGTAGTTTGTTTCTCAAAACGATGAATCCTTGTTACTGTTTTAAATTCGCATGATGTATAAAGAGGCTCGCCAGCTTTTGTTGCAATAAGTGCAATTGGTTGTTTTGGGTGAGTGTGTGCTAAGCAATGATTTAGCAAAGTTCGTCCGATGCCCTGGCCTTGAAAATCAGGATGGACGATTAACATGCCAATAGTAGAAAAACTATCTTTAAAAGGAAATACTCCTCCAGTTGCAATCAGTTTATTGTCATGCATATAACCGATAAGTGTGCCAAGAGAAAGGTACATTTCGAATTGTTTTCTCATAAATGCTTTATTTTGTAACCATCCAATAGATTTGCAAAGGTCGAGTAAATCAAAAATAAAAGTTTCATCTAGCTTTATTATTTTCATAAATGTTCACCACATTTCTATTAATTTTCATAAAAGTAGATTGAAAATGTTAAATAAGAGATTTACGTTAAATGAAATCCAACTTGTTTATATTTTGATTGTAAAGGAGAAGATGGTTGATACGAAAAGACAAAGTTATACAAATTATAACTGATATTTACATAAGTTAACAAAAAATTTACATATAACTAATTTTCTCTTAACAGTATTCTATTAAATTTGATAGTGGGAAATGAATAACCTAATTAGGGGGACAAGACAGTGAAAAAGTTTGTGAAAAAAGCATGGCCATTTGCAGTTGTGGCGTCGTTAGCAGTTACTTCGGTGGCAACATGGAATTTTACACGTTCTAGTGAAGTGAGTGCAGATGAGAGCGGAAGCAATGCAAAGATTAAAAATGTCATTGTATTAATTGGGGATGGTATGGGCCCTTCATATATGACGGCTCACCGTTATATGAAAGATAATCCAAAAACTTTTGAGATGGAATCTACAGAGTTTGATAAACATCTTGTAGGAACACAAAAGACATATCCGGAAGATGAACATGAAAATATCACAGACTCTGCATCAGCAGCAACAGCTATGTCAGCAGGAATTAAAACATATAATGCGGCAATTGCAGTTGATAACGATAAAGCAGAAGTGAAAACTGTTCTTGAACAAGCGAAAGAAAAGGGGAAATCAACGGGACTCGTTGCTACTTCTGAAATTACACATGCAACACCAGCTGCTTTCGGTGCACATGACATTAGTCGTAAAAATATGGACGCAATTGCAAATGATTATTTTGATGAGAAAGTAAAAGGGAAGCATAAAGTAGACGTTATGCTTGGCGGCGGCGTAAAAAACTTTGTTAGAAAAGATCGCAATCTTACAGAAGAATTTAAGAAATCTGGTTATAGCTACGTAACAGATCGAGATCAATTGTTAAATGATAAAAATGATCAAATCCTTGGTTTATTTGCACCAGGCGGTTTAGATAAAATGATTGATCGCACTGATAAAACACCTTCATTAGAAGAAATGACAAATGCAGCAATTGAGCGTTTGAACAAAAATAAAAAAGGTTTCTTCTTAATGGTTGAAGGAAGTCAAATTGACTGGGCAGGACATGATAATGATATCGTTGGTGCAATGAGTGAAATGGAAGACTTTGAAAAAGCATTTAAAGCTGCGATTGAATTTGCGAAAAAAGATAAAAATACGTTAGTTATTGCAACGGCAGACCATGCTACTGGCGGATTATCTTTAGGTGCAAATGGCGAGTATAACTTTAAAGTAGATCCAATTAAAGCTGCAAAACGCACACCAGACTTTATGGCAAATGAGATTGCAAACGGTGCAAATGTAGAAGAAACATTGAAAAAATATATTGATTTACAATTAACACCGGAAGAAATTAAAGCGGTAAATGATATTGCTCCTTCAAAAGATGTAACAAAGATTGATAATGCGATTGAAGATATTTTCAATAAGCGTTCGGTTACAGGATGGACAACAGGTGGACATACAGGAGAAGATGTAAACGTATATGCATTTGGCCCTGGTAAATACTTGTTCTCTGGCGTTCAAGAGAATACAAATATCGCTAAACGTGTCTTTGATATCGTTGGCGGTGGCGACCCGAATAAAGGAAGACGCTAATTATAAATGAAAGTGAGGCGAAATGCCTCACTTTTCTTTTTAGGAGATGGGAAAATGAGGGCTTTTTTCAGAGGGATAGGATCCCTTCTAATAGGTGTATTATTGCTAGTTGGATGTCAATCCAAAGAGAATAAGATAGAACAAAAAGCTACTACTACAAAAGCTGAAGAAAAGATACAAATAACGAAAGAAGAAGAGAAAGCGATTCAAGGTGTGATAGAGAAATTTGTACGGACCACAAATGAAAAAAATCTTACTGAACATATGGAGTTATTTTCAAAGAACATGCCTAGTGCTGAAGACTTAAAAACGCAAAAAGAAGCAGCTTTTCAAAAGGGAAATAAAAAAATTGAATTGGAACATATAGACATGAAAGCTAGTAAAGCAGGGTATGTTGTTGTTGAAGCAAAGGAAAAGGAAATAGAGGGAGAAGTCAATCTTCAGAAGAAAGTACGGTATGCACTTGGAAAAGAAGAGGATGGATGGAAAATTGAAGAGGTTCGCACGATAGAGAAGAAATAAAGTGAAACTTTCCGTAAATAGCACAAAAAAGGTTCTCATTGGCGAGAACCTTTTTTTATCCCGCGTTAACGGACAGTAAAACTCCCACCTCAAAATTCAGTTGGAGCAAAGAAGTTGGGTGGGAGTCGGGCTGTCCGTTAACGTCCGATTGGTGAGGGCTGATAATCAGTGGGGAATAAACAAAACCCCCACTGATTAAAGTTTCACTTTATAGTGGTAACATAATTTGATTTGAGCATGCTTCGATATCATCAATATCCTGGCGAATGGTTGCCATTTTATTATCAAGATCTTCAGCTTTCATTGCGGCATCATGTAGTTCATCTTTTAAATACTCAGGTATTTTCCCTTCATATTTATAATAAAGTTTATGTTCTAAACTTGCCCAGAAGTCCATTGCTAGCGTGCGTAATTGAATCTCGGCAAAGACTTCTTTTGTACCAGAGTTTAGCGATAAAGGATATTTAATAATCATGTGTAAACTTTTATATCCATTTTGTTTTGGATTAGCGATATAATCTTTTACTTCTATGATTTCCATATCTTCACGTTTTTGAATGACATTTTTCAAATGATAGATATCTTCTACGAAGCAACATGTAATACGAATGCCGATGATGTCTTGTAAATGCGTTTGTGCATTTTCAACTGTCGGTAATAAATTTTTACGCTCAAGCTTTTTAATAATACTTTCGGGCTGTTTTAATCTTGTTTTTATATGTTCAAACGGGTTGTAATCCTCTAAAAATTGAGCTTCCCGGTTCATAATTTCAAATTTAGTTTTTAACTCTTCTAAAGCAAATGTATATGGTAGTACAAAAGCTTTCCAGTAGTTAACTGTTGATTGATTATATTCCATTTATATACACACCTTTTCCTATTTACAAGTGAGGTTGTTATTACACTAAATACCAAAGCATATAAGCGCAAGCAGCAAATGATGAGATCATAAAACGATATTTAGTTTTCATAATTTCAGCTCCTTTCGATTAAAATTCTATATAAATAAACGTGATTGTTAATAAGTTCACTATGTACAATTCCTATAGTAATAGATTCGTGTGAATTTCGTATGAACTAATTGTTTCAGCTTTTTGTCTTTTTTTGCAATTGACAAATAGAATGAAGTTATATAATATTTAAATCGTAATCATTACGTTTTAGTTTGCGATCTTTAAAAGAAAGGAGAATTATATATGCGTGTAAATATTACATTAGCTTGTACAGAGTGCGGTGATCGTAATTATATTTCTAAAAAAATAAACGAAATAATCCAGAGCGCATCGAACTAAAAAAATATTGTCCACGATTAAAGCGAGTAACGCTACATCGTGAGACGAAGTAGAAGACTAGAGATATCTCTAGTCTTTTTTGTTTGTTATAATCACCTTAAATTGTAATAAAGGGAGCGGTATGATGAATCAAAAAGATAAAGAAAGAAAAGAGCAAGTGGCTCATATGATTGACATTTCAGATGATTATAGGCTTGTAGTAGACGATCAAGAAGGCGTAGACGACCCGTATCATCTATTATGGTGGGAGCATAAAGAGGATGAGGAGAGAACGATACAAATTACGTTGAATAGACATACTGGTAATTTAATAGAGTTTAGGATAGATGATAAAAATTATTTTTCGAGTGATAAGGAAGCGATAGAGGAAAAGAAAGCAAGAGAGATTGCAAATGTATTTTTAAAAAAATATACAAAAGAAGGTTATGAATGTTATACATACGTAACGGTTAAGGACGACAGAAGTGGTTGGAAAGAAGTAAATTATATGCAAGAAGTGAATAGCTATCCACTGCCGAATACAGGATGTGTCGTGCAAGTTTGTCCTTCAGGTAATGTTGTGCATTTTCGTTATAATGGACAAAAAGCTATTGAGAAAAAAACGGTATGGCCAAGTGAAATTGTTGAGGAGAACGTCGTCTTAGAAAATTTGAAAGCTAGACAAGAATAAAAAGAGTTATTTTTCAAAGAAAATAACTCTTTTTATTTTTATAATTTGCCTGTTCGTTTTTCAAATGTAAATGTGATAGGAAGGTTGCAAGGAGAACTATCACTTTTAAATGTTACTTTCCATTCTTTAGAATGAGCTTTAATTTCGAAATCAAGAAGGTTCATTGCTCTACGTTTATCTATTTCTAAAAACATATTATGAATTTCTGGTTCTTGCTGTAAATTAAGAGCCTTTAGTGTGACTGTTAATGTGAAAAAATTTCGCCCTTCATATACTATTTTTGATATTTTTGTTTTTTGTGTATTTAACAGTATATAAAAACGGTCTGATGGAGTTAATTGTACAGAGTCATCAGTAATTTCATCCTCCATATTATGAAGTTCAACTAAGAAAGATGTACTATGGGAAGAATCTTTTTTGCTTGTAATCTGTAATTCAGTGGGAATCATCGGTATTTCATAAAAATCATTCCTTATTATATTGTTGTAATCCTCGGAAAATTTACGGACTTCTTTTGGGAAAGAGTCTTCTTCTTTTGTACTTAAAAAAGTTTTATGTTGCTTTGGAATTTTTTCACTAAACTTTAATGTTTCTTTAAAGTAATAATTGGATCCAGTTAAAAATAAAAAACTACAAATTAATAAAAAAATTCGATAGTGATTTTGAAAGTGAAAGAACAATAGTATACATGTAATAAATCCAATTACATAGAAAATAAAGATAAGTAGTTCTAGTTTTGAGTGAAAGGAGAAACCATAGTTATGAAGAAATTTCATTCCAATTATAATTTGAGCTCCAAAAAACAAAGAAATTCCAAATTGAAAAAATAATAAATCAGGCCCTCTCTTAATAACAAAAGTAATGAACGAAATGAAAAGTAAAAATACCCCTAAATAAATTGTTACATTTAATAATCGATCTAATGTAAGCATGAATAGTGTCCCCTTTAATAGCATATTCATATATAACTAATAATTTATATAATTATAATATAATGATAAATTATTTTAAATATTGGAAGTGTTGAGTTTTATAAAAAAACTGTACAGACACAAACAACCTCATGCCCACATACACTTAGTAAAGACCACTATTTTGGCGGGGGTGAAAGGTTTGAGTCTATTCGCCGCAATTGGATATATGGTTCGAGAAGTGTTTGTCTTTGTTTCTTATGTGAAGAATAATGCGTTTCCGCAGCCGTTATCATCAGATGATGAGAGGAAGTACTTAGAGTTAATGGAGCAAGGTGATGCTCAAGCGAGGAATTTGTTAATTGAACATAATTTACGGCTTGTAGCTCATATCGTTAAGAAATTTGAAAATACAGGGGAAGATGCAGAAGATTTAATTTCAATTGGTACAATCGGGCTTATTAAAGCGATCGAGAGCTATTCGGCAGGGAAAGGCACAAAACTTGCGACGTATGCAGCACGTTGTATTGAAAATGAAATTTTGATGCATTTACGTGTACTAAAGAAGACGAAAAAGGACGTTTCACTTCATGACCCGATTGGGCAAGATAAAGAGGGGAATGAGATATCGCTTATTGATATATTAAAATCAGAGTCTGAAGATGTAATTGATATGATCCAGCTTAGTATGGAGTTAGAAAAGATTAAAGAGTATATCGATATTTTAGACGAACGAGAGAAAGAAGTGATCGTGAAGCGTTTTGGACTAGGACTTGATAAGGAGAAAACGCAACGAGAGATTGCAAAGGCACTCGGTATTTCCAGAAGCTACGTATCAAGAATTGAAAAGCGTGCTTTAATGAAAATGTTCCATGAATTTGTAAGAGCAGAGAAAGAGAAAAAAGCGAAAGAATAATGTACATTGCAAGCAGCCGTATTTTAAAATGGGCTGCTTTTCTTTTTGGAAATAAGGAAAGAAAAAGAGTTCTGTTCAGAAGAAATACATGTTCACTGTTGAAAATGACGGATTCTATCTGTAATATTAGAGGGTGCTAAACAATTTAAGAATAATACCATACTTAGTTTTCCGCATGTATAATATGGTGGTTCTATATGATATGTGGGAATAAGAACCAATTTTACATATGATATAGAAGGAAAAGAAGGGGAAGCTAAAGTTATAGACTGATTAGGAGGTTTCGCAATTTGCGACGTACATTATATCGACTTATGATCGAACTTACAAATGGTCGTTTTACTTCTTATATATTACGTAAATTTGCACAATCTCGTTTGAGCTCTATCATTATTCCATCGTATGCGAAAGTTTTTCAAATTAATCAAGATGAGATGGAAAAGGGCTTGAAGGAATATAGAACATTGCATGAATTATTTACGCGTAAGCTAAAAGAAGGAAAGCGTAGTATCGATACAGATGCATCGAGTATCGTTAGTCCTGTTGATGGTGTTTTTGCTGATCACGGTCCTATTGAGGACACAAAAACATTTGATATTAAAGGAAAGCGTTATTCAATTGTGGATATGCTAGGTAATGAAGAGCGTGCACAGCGATATGCAGGTGGTACATACATGGTTATTTATTTAAGCCCAAGTCATTATCATCGTATTCATAGTCCGCTTTCTGGTTCTGTGACTGAAAGATTTGTACTCGGTAGAAAATCATATCCGGTAAATGCAGCTGGTATGGAATATGGGAAAGAACCGTTGTCAAAAAATTATCGCTCTGTTACAGAAGTGAATAGTGACGGTGAACATATGGCGCTTGTAAAAGTAGGAGCTATGTTTGTTAATAGTATTGAGCTGCTACATGAAAGAGACGTTGTTCAAAAAGGTGAAGAAATGGCATACTTTACATTCGGTTCAACAGTTGTGTTATTGTTTGAAAAAGATATGATAAGAGTAGTGCAGGAGTTGAAGAGTGGACAAGAGCTTCGCCTTGGTGAAACAATTGCTACTCGATTGGCTCATAAGTAAAAAAGATTTTATAACTGTAAGCAAGAGTTATGGACAAAGATGCTTAATGATGAAATTCCCTAGATGGGAGTACTTGTTTATTCGAGAGCCATCGCAGGATGGCTCTTTTTACAAGTTAGCTAATTAAAGTTTCACTTTATATGTAATCAAGACGATTTGACAAGCTTGTCCTCTAATGAGCGTCTAATAATTTCTTGTTTTATAAGTAAAATGAAGTCGGGATTTAATTTTAGTTCTTTTGCTTTATAATAAGACTCAGTGAGTAACTCAGTAGATAACTGTTCCATATGTTTTGTTTTCAAGGTGAGTCACCTCCTAATAATATAAGGATTGATTCGTTGTTGCATTTAATGTACCAAAAAAATATGACAGTCACAAACGAGTGGTTATCCACATACCTAGGTGGATAAAATGTGTATAGATTGTTAGTAAATTCCAAATTAGCTGAAAAATTAATGTGGAAAATGTGTACAATTTTATCCACAGGTCATATATCGAAATATGTTGTCGAAAAATTTTTATGAAAACTCCTCAAAGAGGTGAAAGAAATTGAAACTATTTTTACCAAATGAATACGTGAAAAATGTATATCATGTTCAACCAGAAGATTTGAAAAAGCGTGGTATTAAAGGCGTTATTACTGATTTAGATAACACTTTAATTGAATGGGATCGTCCAAATGCAACGCCACAACTTGAAGAATGGTTTTTGAAAATGAAAGAGCAAGGCATTCAAGTAACGGTCGTTTCAAATAATAATGAGCAACGAGTGAAAGACTTTGCTGATCCATTAGGTATTCCATTTATTCATAGTGCGCGTAAGCCATTTGTTCGTGCGTTTAAGCGTGCGATACAAGAGATGCAGTTGCAGCCAGATGAAGTTGTAGTAATTGGGGATCAGTTACTAACGGATGTGCTAGGTGGAAATCGAGTAGGACTTCATACAATTTTAGTTGTACCGGTAGCACAAACGGACGGATTAGTAACGCGCTTTAATCGAAAAATTGAACGAAGAATTATGAGAAACATGAAGAAAAAAGGTTTAATTAACTGGGAGGAATAAAGTTTGACTGAAACAATTAAATGTATTGGTTGCGGTGTAGAAATTCAAACAGAAGATAAAAATGAAGTGGGATATGCTCCTGCCTCATCTTTAGAAAAAGAACAAGTCATTTGCCAACGCTGTTTTCGTTTAAAACATTATAACGAAATTCAGGATGTATCATTAACAGACGATGATTTCCTACGTATTCTAAACGGAATTGGAAAATCGGATGCATTAGTAGTTAAGATTGTAGATATTTTTGACTTTAATGGTAGCTGGTTACCTGGCTTACATCGTTTCGTAGGAAATAATAAAGTATTACTTGTTGGAAATAAAGCGGATTTAATTCCTAAGTCAGTAAAACATGATAAAGTAAAGCATTGGATGCGCTATAGTGCAAAGCAGCTAGGATTAAAGCCAGAGGATGTCTTTTTAATCAGTGCAGCGAAGGGACAAGGAATTGCTGAGCTGGCAGATGCAATTGAGTATTACCGCGGTGGAAAAGATGTTTACGTTGTTGGATGTACAAATGTAGGGAAATCAACATTTATTAATCGTATGATTAAAGAATTTAGTGATGAGACTGAAAATGTAATTACAACATCTCATTTCCCAGGAACAACGCTTGATTTAATTGATATTCCATTAGATGAAGAATCTTCTTTATATGATACACCAGGTATTATTAACCACCATCAAATGGCTCACTATGTTGGAAAACAAAGCTTAAAGCTTATTACACCAACAAAAGAAATTAAGCCGATGGTGTTCCAATTAAATGAAGAACAAACATTGTTCTTTAGTGGACTGGCACGTTTTGATTATGTAAGTGGCGGTCGTCGTGCATTTACTTGTCATTTCTCAAATCGTTTAACAATCCATCGTACAAAGCTTGAGAAAGCAGATGAATTGTATAAAAATCATGCTGGAGATTTACTAAGCCCACCAACACCAGAAGAATTAGAAAATATGCCAGAGCTAGTGAAATACGAGTTTAATATTCGCGAACCAAAAACGGATGTTGTATTCTCTGGATTAGGATGGGTTACTGTAAACGAACCGGGAGCAAAAATTGTTGCACACGTACCAAAAGGAGTAAGTGTTTCATTGCGTAAATCTTTAATTTAATATGGAGAGGGATTTATGAAACAATTATATGGCGTAATCGGAAATCCAATTGGACATTCATTATCACCCGTTATGCATAACAATGCATTTGAACACTTGAATATGGATGCCCATTATCATGCCTTTCTTGTTAAAGAGGAAGAGCTAGGGGAAGCAGTAAGAGGTTTAAAAGCATTAGGTATTTCAGGATTTAATGTAACAACTCCGCACAAAGTTGCGATTATGGATTGTTTGGATGAGATTGATCCGCTAGCAAAACAAATTGGTGCAGTAAATACAGTGGTTCATAAGGATGGAAAGTTGATTGGCTACAATACAGACGGAATTGGTTTTGTCCGAGCACTGCAGTCCATTAGTAGCGAACCACTTCAAGAGAAACGTATTTTATTACTTGGCGCAGGTGGTGCTAGTCGAGCGATTTATTTTTCTCTAGCTGACGTAGGTGTGAAGGAGATTGATGTAGCTAATCGTACAGTAGATAAGGCGAAAGAACTTATTGCTGCATGTACGGCTACTGTTCATTCTGTTGCTTTATCGTTAGAAAAAGCAACAGAAGAACAAGGGAATTATGATATTATCATTCAGACGACAACAATAGGTATGCATCCACGTGTCGAACATACGCCTTTACAAATTTCTTCGTTAAAAAAAGGAACGATTGTATCAGATATAATTTATAATCCATTTGAAACGAAAATTTTATGTGAGGCGAAAGAGCAAGGTGCAATCATTCAAAATGGTATTGATATGTTTGTTTATCAAGGTGCACTTGCGTTTGAAATGTGGACGGGACGCGCGCCAAATATCGAACGAATGAAACAATTAGTTATAAGAAAGCTTGGAGGCTAACATATATGTTAACAGGAAAACAAAAAAGATTTTTACGTGCACAAGCACATCATTTAACACCGATTTTTCAAGTAGGAAAAGGCGGAGTAAATGAAAATATGATTAAACAAATCGCAGATACTTTAGAAGCTCGTGAGCTATTTAAAGTAAGTGTGCTACAAAACTGTGAATTCGATCGCCGTGAAGTTGCAGAAGAACTTGCAAAAGGTGCACGTGCTGAAATCGTTCAAGTAATTGGAAGCACAATCGTTTTATACAAAGAGTCAAGAGAAAATAAACAAATTAAGCTTCCTCGATAAAAAGATTAGCATACGCTATTTTTATTGTTGATGCGTAATGATGTAGAGAGCGAAACCAATTGAACTTTTATTAATAGCAACTCTCTTCATTCCTAACCGAAGAGAGTTGCTGTACGTAAAAGGAAGGGGCGTTTCTTTTGAGAAAAATTGGCATCATTGGCGGTACATTTGATCCGCCACATTATGGACATTTGCTCATTGCAAATGAAGTATATCACGCTTTGAATTTAGAAGAAGTGTGGTTCTTACCAAACCAAATTCCGCCGCATAAACAAGGGCGAAATATTACAAGTGTAGAAAGTCGCTTACAAATGTTAGAGCTTGCGACTGAGGCAGAGGAACATTTTTCCATTTGTTTAGAAGAGCTAAGCAGGAAGGGCCCATCTTATACGTATGACACTATGCTACAATTGACGAAGAAACATCCGGATGTGCAGTTTCACTTTATTATTGGTGGAGATATGGTTGAGTATTTACCGAAGTGGTATAACATTGAGGCGTTACTTAATCTTGTAACGTTTGTTGGGGTTGCAAGACCTGGTTATACATTGCATACACCTTATCCTATCACCACAGTGGAAATTCCGGAGTTTGCAGTTTCTTCATCTTTATTACGTGAGAGATATAAAGAGAAGAAAACATGCAAATATTTACTTCCTGAAAAAGTACAGGTATATATTGAGAGGAATGGGTTGTATGAATCGTGAGAAAGCACTTCATATTGTCAAACAACAAATGCATGAAAAGCGTTATATACACACAATTGGTGTAATGGAAACAGCAATTGAACTTGCTAAGTTATACGGTGTGGATGAAAAAAAGGCTGAAGTTGCAGCTATATTCCATGATTATGCGAAGTGTAGAGCGATTTCAGAGATGGAAGAGATCATTAACAATGAAGATTTGCCGAAAGATTTACTTTGTTACAACAAAGAGTTATGGCATGCACCTGTTGGGGCATACTTAGTAGAAAAAGAAGTAGGCATTACGGATCCTGAAATCCTGCAAGCTATTACATATCATACAAGTGGTCATGAAAAAATGACGATGTTAGATAAAGTAATTTATGTAGCGGATTACATTGAGCCTGGTCGAAAGTTTCCAGGAGTGGAGGAAGCTCGTAAACTCGCATATACGGATATAAATCAAGCTTTATTATTTGCGTTAAAGAGAACAATTCAATTTTTAATGGAAAAAGATCAAACGATTTATCCATTAACATTCCAAACATACAACGCAGTTATCAAGGAGGAAATGAGTAAATGAAAGATAAAGATTTATTAGTATTAGCGGCAAAAGCAGCTGATGATAAGAGAGCAGAAGATATGGTTGTCCTAAATATGCAAGGTATTTCACCAATTGCAGATTATTTCATTATTTGTCACGGTAACTCAGATAAGCAAGTGCAAGCAATTGCACGTGAAATTAAAGCAAAAGCACACGAATTCCAAATCGACGTACAACGTATGGAAGGTTTTGACGAAGCGCGCTGGGTATTAGTTGACCTTGGAGATGTAGTTGCTCATGTATTCCATAAAGATGAGCGTAATCACTATAATTTAGAGCGTCTATGGGGCGATGTGCCGCGTGAAGATATTACAGAAGAGCTAGGCCAATGAATTACGAACAATTTGCATTGCTGTACGACGAACTAATGAATGATGTTCCTTATGATAAATGGGTAGAATTCACAGAGGAAAGCTTGCAGCAAGCGGATATGAAAGAGGCTAAGATTCTTGATGTAGCATGCGGTACTGGTAATGTAACGCTTCCGCTTGTACAAAAAGGTTACGATGTAATCGGTGTCGATCTTTCAGAAGAAATGTTAGCAGTTGCTCAGCAAAAACTAGGCGGAGAAGGATATTTTATTCCTTTTTACCAACAAGACATGCGAGAGCTTGATGTTCCGGGTGAGTTTGACTGTGTAACGATCTTTTGTGATTCATTAAATTATGTATTGCAAGAAGATGGAGTGCAAGAAACATTCCGGAGAGTGTTTCACCATTTACGTCAAGATGGTTTGTTTTTATTTGATGTACATTCTTTATATAAAATACATCATGTATTTCAAAATGAAACATATACAGTGAATGGAGAAGAAATATCTCTTATTTGGAATTGCTTCCCTGGTGAAGAATCAAATAGTGTAGAACATGATCTAACATTCTTTGTTCAAGATCCGGAGGAAGATGTGTACCATCGTTTTGACGAATGTCACGTGCAACGTGCATATCCGGTTGAAGAGTTAACGAAATGGCTTGAAGAAGCTGGTTTTACAGTGCTTCGCGTAACTGGTGACTTTGAACGACTTGAAGTTACAGAGCAAACAGAGCGTATTTTCTTCATGGCGAAGAAAAACGGATAAAGTAAAACTTTAATCAGCGGGCTACTACTGCCCGGCAAATAGAGGGATAAAACAAAAGCAACCGAGAAGGTTGCTTTTGTTTTGTAAAGAAGATGTACTTTTCGTTCTAGCATAATTAGAAGGTGTTATACGTGAATTGTGAAAATGCTAGTTTAAGTGAAGTTGTAATGTGAAAAAATTAAGTATTTATAAAAAGGATTTGGAATGACGATGACGTATTTATTATGTGTGTTTATTGAATTGCTGATCAACGCATTTTAAATCTTCATCAAATTTTTCGTGTGTCCGCTCGATTAATTTGTGAAACATATCCCCAACATGTTCTTCTAAAACACGAATACCTTCTCCTGTAACGCCGCCTTTAACACATACTTTTTCTTGTAAAGTAGGCAATGTGAAAATCTCTTTTTCGAGTAGTTTACCCATTCCGACGACCATTTCACTTACTAAAGTAGTGGCTTCTTCATGTGTAATATTTGTTTTATCTACAGCAGCGTTAATGAAACATTGTAATAAATAACTAAAGAATGCAGGGCCGCAGCTTGCTATATCAGATGAAACGCGCGTTATATCTTCTTCTATTACAAGGGGAGTGGAAATGTTTTTGAATAGGCGAAATAGTTTTTGTTGCCACTCTTCAGAGCATTTACTTCCGAATGTAAATAGTGATGCGCCAGATAGGGCGCGGTTTGTAATGCTCGGAATAATACGGGCAACATGGCAAGGTACAAGTGTCTCTAATTGTGATGGAGATATTGGACTTGTGATAGAAACTAAGCACTTTTCATCAGAAAAATGTTCAGCGTATTTTTGTAGGATCGGGTATATATCTATCGGCTTTACGCAAATAAAAATAAGATGTGATCGTTCAATTACCTCATCAATAGTTTTGGCTATATGAACAGAAGGGTATTTTTCCTTTATATGATATGCTTTGGCGGGTGTTCGATTAATGATTGTAAGGCACGAAGGTTTGACAGCACGGGTTTCTAAAAATGCATCGATTAGTATATTCCCCATGTTTCCTGTCCCTATAATTCCTATGTTCAATGTTTCATCCCTCCTTCGTAACAGCTTTCTCCTAAACAATATGAATGATGTTATAAATTTATGATTAGAGGTGAAAAATGATGTGGGATTTTCCAAAGAAATGGTTAGGATTAGTAGCTATTATGGGAACTTTACTTTTTTTTCTTTTTTGGAAAGCGAACGAGCATACAGAGCGGTCAGTCATTGCAACGGATGTGCAAGTGAAAGAGATAGAGAAAAAAAGTAAACCGAAAATATCGGATACAAAGCAGCAGAAAAAAATAATTGTAATTGATATGAAAGGAGCTGTTGTTAAAGAGGGAGTGTATGAAATGAAAGAAGGAGACCGGGTCAAGGATGCCATTGAAAAGGCAGGTGGTTTTTTGCCCGAGGCAGATAGGATGAAGGTGAATTTAGCACAAATGGTACAAGACCAAATGATTCTTTACGTACCGAATAAAAACGAACCAACGCAAGAAGTAGCTGCTGTTTCAAAGGGAGAGGGCAAAGTTCAAATAAATACAGCTTCTAAAGAACAAATTGAAAAAATTACAGGTATCGGTTCTCGGAAAGCGGAAAGTATTTTGAAATATCGAGAGGAACATGGTCCGTTTCAGAAAATAGAAGATTTGTTAGAGATTGACGGAATTGGTGTGAAGTCTTTGGAAAAAATAAAAGATCAAATTATTATTCCGTAAAAGATTGACGAAGTTTTTCTTCATTCGCTACACTACAAGTAGACAAAAAAGTAGGTGAAGAATATGGAACGAATTTCATGGGATCAATATTTTATGACGCAAAGCCATTTGCTATCTTTACGTAGTACATGTACAAGGCTTGCAGTAGGGGCGACAATCGTTCGTGATAAACGAATTATTGCTGGTGGATATAATGGTTCAATTAAAGGTGGCGTACATTGTATAGATGATGGATGCTATGTTATTGATAATCATTGTGTTCGTACAATTCATGCAGAAATGAATGCTTTATTACAATGTGCAAAGTTTGGTGTGAAAACAGAGGAAGCAGAAATTTATGTTACGCATTTTCCTTGTTTACAATGCTGTAAGGCAATTATTCAAAGTGGGATTACGGCAGTTTATTATGCGCAGGATTATAAAAATCATCCATATGCCATAGAGTTATTTGAAAAAGCGAATGTAACAGTGAAACATGTTCCGCTAGAATATGATATTGCAGCATTAGAGGATCAAAAGCGCCATATGGAGTTAAAAGAACTATTCGCATCTTTAGAAAAAGAGAACTTATCAATGGAAGAATTACAGCATGTATTCACGAAAGCAAAAATGATGCTATAAGGAGTGAGTATGAGTTGCAAGGACAATGGGGCTATGTTGCAATCTCATTTATAATAGGGATTGCAATTGCCTTCTCCTCTTCGGTTTTATTGCTGACTTGTTGTCTCGTTCTATATGTTTTCTTTTGTTTGTATCGTACTTCGCGTAAAACCTTTTTTTATTGTATGGTAGCGTGTTTTAGCGGCGCTATGTACACTACGTATGTTCAAGGGCAAAACAAGCCTCTAGGAGAATCCTACGAAGCTACAAGAGGAGTGATACACAATACACCTCTTATTAACGGGGATCGTCTATCATTTCAAGTTGAAGATCAGAATGAAAATATAGTGCAGTTAAGTTACAAAATTAAATCAGCCTCAGAAAAGAAACAACTACGAAAATTACATGCAGGAGTATCATGTGTATTCGAAGGTGAGAGGAAAGTCCCGCCAATAGCTCGGAATTTTCATGGTTTTAATTATCATGATTATTTGTATAAGCAAAATATTCATTTCATATTGGAAGCTACATATATTTCTGAATGCCATAAAACATCGTTGTCACTCGTGCAATGGATTCTTCTGTTGAGACAGCAAGCAATCTCGGGCGTTACAGAAATGTTTCCAGAACAATCAGGTGCTTTTATGAATGCGTTAGTATTTGGTGATAGACAACAAATGACATTTGAAGTTGAAGAGCAATATCAACAATTTGGTCTTGTGCATTTGTTGGCGATTTCAGGTTCACATATCGTATTGTTAATGGCGATCGTGTATTTCATTTTGCTGAGAAGTGGTGTGACGAGGGAGGTAGCAACAGTATGTCTTATCTTCTGTATTCCTCTATATATGATTTTAGCAGGAGCGTCACCGTCTGTTATAAGAGCTTCTATAACAGGAGTGTTAATGTTAATCGCTTTTATGTACTCTATTCGTTTATCTAGCTTAGATGCTTTAAGTATAACAGCTATATGTATGCTTATATTTGATCCGTATCTTCTGTTTAATATTGGTTTTCAGTTTTCTTTCGTTGGTAGTTTTGCTTTACTGTTATCTGCCCCGCTTTTACTAGAGAGTAGTAATGGATTGATTCGAAATTCTATTTACATTTCTCTTATTTCACAACTTGTTAGTACCCCAATTTTGTTATATCACTTCGGTTATTTTTCTCCATATAGTATTTTTCTTAATATCCTATACGTTCCGTTTCTATCCCTCATTGTATTGCCGTGTAGTATCGTTATTTTAATATGTATACCGATTATCCCGTTTTTTGCAAAAGGACTTGCGAATGTACTATCAATAGGTTTGAATCTTTCTAATGATGTTTTAAGTTATTGTGAAAGTTTACCATTTACCAGTCTTAATTTTGGGCAAACACCTATACTTCTTGTAGCCCTATATTGCGTTAGTATGATTAGTATATTGATAGTTTGGGAAAGGCGAATGCCGAAAGGAATTATGTGTGTAGCTTCGGGGATATTTCTTTTTATTAGTACATGTCATTATATATATCCGTATTTTCGGGAAAGTGGAAGTGTTACATTTCTTGATGTTGGACAGGGAGATGCGATATTAATTCGTCTCCCATACGATAAAGAGATTTACCTCATTGATACTGGTGGAACAATTCGTGTAAACAAGGAAGAGTGGCAACGGAAAAAGCATGAATTTTCTGTCGGAAATGATATTTTGATTCCTTATTTACAAAAGGAAGGTATTAAAAAAATCGATAAATTAATCGTAACGCATGGAGATGCGGATCATATAGGTGCTGCGCAAGAGTTATTATCAAATATAACCGTAAAAGAAGTTGTATTTGGCCGAAAGGAACAAGATGCGGAATTAGAAAAAGTAGTAAAGAAACAGGCGTTAGAAAAGGAAGTGAAAATAAGAGAGGTAGGAGAAGGAGAAAGCTGGAGCATAAATGGAGCAGAATTTTTCGTATTAGCGCCAGTAGGAAAGGAGAGCAGTGAAAATAACGCTTCAATTGTAATGTGGGCAAAAGTAGGAGGACTAACGTGGTTGTTTACAGGTGATTTAGAAGAAGAAGGAGAGAAGTTTTTAGTAGCTACGTATCCAGAGTTACGGGCGGATGTTTTAAAGGTTGCTCATCATGGGAGTAAAACGTCATCTGTAACGCCTTTTCTAAGTGCTGTACAGCCTGATATAGCGATTATTTCTGTCGGTGAGCGTAATAGGTATGGGCACCCCCATAAGGAAGTTATAGAGCGTTTTGAGAAGATGGGGATTGAAATATGGCGCACGGATAAGCAAGGTGCTATTTCCTATGTTTTTAAAGGGGAAAACGGAACCTTTCGTAGCAAAATCACATATGATGAAACACATAATCGATAAAAAAGAAGACTGCCAGTAAGCAGCAGTCTTTAAGAACCAATAAATTTAATAACAGTTGCAATGATGAAAAGTGTTGCGAAAAAACCAAATGAGACGATAAATCCTACCCCTGAATCAATAGCGTCATTGCGTTTGCTTTGAACATTTTGTTCAAAATCATTCATTTAGAATCCCTCCCCAACATTCCACTTTAGTATAAAATATTGTCAGAAAAAAATCTACAATTTCCATATGAAGAGAAATATAGCGTTTTTACTATTTTTAGATTATGAAGTAACGTTAATTTTTTGTTTCCAAGCATGTTAACAGTTGGCACTTATACTCGAATTTTTATTGTGAATAATAAAGGGAAGGTGATTACCGCACACCAATAAGAAACCCGGGGCTTATTGCGTGGCGTTTAATATAAATAAAGGGACGGGTTATACAGCCTGTTCCTTTGTACTTGTAAAACAATAGCTAGGGCATTAGTATAAATATATATTGCCAAGTTAGGGAGTAGGAAAAAGTATGAGTGATATACATAAAAAGATTAAAAAGAAGCAGTTTGCTCCGTTGTATTTACTGTATGGAACGGAAGCGTTTTTTATAAATGAAACGATAAAGCTTATTACAACAGAAGCGCTAGAAGAGGAAGATCGCGAGTTTAATGTCGTGACATATGATTTAGAAGAAGCGTATTTAGAAGATGTGGTTGAGGATGCACGTACACTGCCTTTTTTCGGAGAGCGTAAAGTACTATTAATAAAATCACCACTATTTTTAACTTCACAAAAAGAAAAGTTAGAACAAAATATAAAAATTTTAGAAGAATATATTGGGGAGCCTTCTCCGTTTTCTATTCTTGTTTTTGTTGCATCTTACGAAAAGCTTGATGAACGAAAAAAAATTACAAAACTATTAAAGAAAACAGCGGATGTAATAGAAGCGAATGCAATGCAAGTGCAAGATGTTCAGAAGTGGATTGTTGCTCGTGCAGATGAAGTGCATGTACATATTGATCATGCAGCTGTTAGTTTGTTGTTAGAGCTTGTGGGAAGCAATGTAACGATGTTGGCGAAAGAAATGGACAAGTTAACGTTATATGTCGGTATGGGCGGAGAGATTACACCGAAACTCGTTGCAGAGCTTGTGCCAAAATCAGTTGAACAAAATGTGTTTGCTTTGACAGAAAAAGTGGTGAAAAAGGATATCGCGGGTGCGATGCAAATTTTGGATGGATTATTTACGCAGCAGGAGGAACCTATTAAATTGCTTGCATTATTAGTAAGTCAATTCCGTTTGCTGCATCAAGTGAAAGAGTTACAGCAACGTGGTTATGGGCAGAATCAAATTGCGTCTCATATTGGTGTGCATCCATATCGTGTAAAGTTAGCGATGAATCAAACGAAGTTTTTTTCTTTTGAAGAATTAAAAAAAGTAATTATAGAATTAGCGGAAGCTGATTATAGTATGAAAACTGGAAAAATGGATAAGAAACTTGTACTTGAGTTTTTCTTAATGCGGTTAAATCATATGTGATGGAACAAAAAAGTTCACGTGCTTAGCAAGTGAACTTTTTTGTATATAAAAAAACGATCCAAATGGATCGTTTTTTAAACGCCTTACGCGTTTACTTGTTTCGCTAAGCGAGATTTTTGACGAGCTGCAGCGTTTTGGTGGATAAGACCTTTACGAGCTGCTTTGTCAAGTTTTTTAGAAGCAGTTTTGAAAGCTTCTTTAGCATTTTCAAGATCGTTATTAGTAACTAAAGCTTCAACAGTTTTAACAGCAGAACGCATGTCAGACTTGATAGAAGCGTTATGTGCACGACGCTCTTCGCTAAGTTTAGCGCGTTTGATAGCAGATTTGATGTTTGCCATACTTTTCACCTCCCTGGTGCAATCGAATGACTCGATTCATAACATAGAACAAGTGATATTCTATCAAACGGTGAAGAGAATTGCAATAGTATATCCATGAAATTTCACGTAAAGGAAAGAATGACCTTATATAACTTTGGGAAATCTAACGATATTTACTATGAATTACGGAGGAGATACGATGAAAGAACCATTAGATTTAAGTAAATATAGTGTTAGAACGGACCTTGCTGTAGAGGCACATCAAATGTTGCAAGAGCGTCAAGAAGAGCAACAAGGAATACAAGGAGTTATTGTAAAAGAGAGGGAAGAAGAAGGTATTACCATTACGAAAGTAACGATTGATGAAGTTGCCTCTGAATCGATGGGGAAAAAACCTGGAAATTATTTAACGCTTGAAGTACAAGGGATACGTCAACAAGATACAGAATTGCAACAAAAAGTAGAGCGTATTTTTGCAAAAGAATTTTCGTATTTCTTAGAAGAGGTTGGCGTTACGAAAGAAGCGAGTTGTTTAATTGTTGGTCTGGGAAATTGGAATGTAACGCCCGATGCGCTTGGACCAATAGTTGTAGAAAATGTATTAGTAACGAGACATTTGTTTCAATTGCAGCCTGAAAGCGTAGAAGAAGGGTTTAGGCCTGTTAGTGCGATTCGGCCGGGGGTAATGGGGATTACAGGAATTGAAACGAGCGATGTCATTTATGGAATCATTGAGAAGACAAAGCCAGACTTTGTCATTGCAATTGATGCATTAGCTGCTCGTTCTATTGAAAGGGTAAATAGTACGATACAAATTTCTGATACAGGAATTCATCCTGGGTCGGGTGTTGGGAATAAACGTAAGGAACTCAGTAAAGAAACATTAGGAATTCCTGTTATCGCAATTGGCGTTCCGACTGTGGTGGATGCCGTTTCGATTACAAGCGATACGATTGATTTTATTTTGAAACATTTTGGCAGGGAGATGAAAGAAGGTAACAAACCTTCCCGATCTTTGTTACCGGCTGGTTTTACATTTGGAGAAAAGAAAAAATTAACAGAAGAAGATATGCCGGATGAAAAGAGCCGAAATATGTTTTTAGGTGCTGTAGGTACACTGGAAGATGAAGAGAAGAGGAAATTAATTTATGAAGTGTTATCTCCTCTAGGTCATAATTTAATGGTGACTCCGAAAGAAGTGGATGCTTTTATAGAGGATATGGCAAATGTAATAGCAAGTGGTTTAAATGCAGCACTGCATCATCAAATTGACCAAGATAATACAGGAGCATACACACATTGAGGGGGAGAGAGGATAATCATTTAAGCCGCTTTTCGCTTTTATGTATATGTAGTGCGGCCATATGCTTACTTATGGTGATAGCGGGGGTGGCACTTGCTAATCATGGTTTGAAAAGTATGAAAGGTTATCAGCAAATGTCGTATGAACAAATTGCACATATGACAGGAACAAAAGGCGAGGCTACTGAGTCAGAGATTTTGGAGGGTTCGTTTTCCGCTACTGAAAAACAAAAACAATTAGAAAGCTTAAGAAGTTTTAATGTTGTAGAAGGAATGGGTATGGCGATAGCAAGTGTTGCCTATGAAATAACAAAGTTTGGAACAGACATAGTTGTCGGGAAAGTAAAAGAAATTTTTAGTTAAGAGTCAAACGGGGATGGCTGTTTTACAGATTTGTAAGACAGCCGTTTTTTAATTTGAAAAAGGTTTGTCTCTTATGGTTTGTTCGCATAAGATATAGATAGAATGATTTGTATTGTAAGCAGCACGAGTTTTCATTGAATCTTTGCTGCTCTATTGATATAATCAGTGCTAGTGTATATTGGCGAGACTATTAGGAGTTGAGAACATAGATGAACAAAGAAGAAAGAGCAAAAAGACAGTCCAAAATTCGTAACTTCTCTATCATTGCTCATATTGACCACGGAAAGTCAACGTTAGCAGACCGTATTTTAGAGAAAACAAACGCGTTAACACAACGTGAAATGAAAGCTCAGTTGCTTGACTCTATGGATTTAGAGCGTGAGCGTGGTATTACAATTAAATTAAACGCAGTACAGTTAAACTATAAAGCGAAAGACGGTGAAGAATATATTCTTCACTTAATTGATACACCAGGACACGTCGACTTTACGTACGAAGTATCTCGCAGTTTAGCGGCTTGTGAAGGTGCGATTCTTGTAGTAGATGCAGCGCAAGGTATTGAAGCGCAAACGTTAGCGAACGTATACTTAGCGCTTGATAACAATTTAGAGATTTTACCAGTTATTAATAAAATCGATTTACCAAGTGCAGACCCAGAGCGTGTACGCCAAGAGGTAGAAGATGTAATCGGTTTAGATGCATCAGAAGCTGTACTTGCTTCTGCAAAAGCTGGGATTGGTATTGAAGAGATTTTAGAACAAATCGTTGAAAAAGTACCAGCACCAACAGGAGATTCAGAAGAGCCGTTACAATGTATGATTTTTGACTCTTTATATGATCCATACCGCGGTGTAATTGCATATATTCGTGTTGTTAACGGAACGGTAAAAGTTGGCGATAAAGTACGTATGATGGCAACTGGAAAAGAGTTTGAAGTAACAGAAGTAGGTGTATTCACACCGAAAACTACGCAACGTGATGAGTTAACAGTAGGTGATGTAGGTTTCTTAGCAGCATCGATTAAAAATGTTGGTGACACACGCGTTGGTGATACGATTACACATGCGAAACGTCCAGCTGCAGAGCCGTTAGCAGGTTACCGTAAATTAAATCCAATGGTATTCTGTGGTTTATATCCGATTGATTCTGCACGTTACAATGATTTACGTGATGCGTTAGAAAAATTAGAGTTAAATGATTCTGCTCTTGAGTTTGAACCAGAAACATCTCAAGCGCTAGGATTTGGTTTCCGTTGTGGTTTCTTAGGACTTCTTCACATGGAAATCATTCAAGAGCGTATTGAACGTGAATTTAAAATTGACTTAATTACAACGGCGCCAAGCGTTATTTATAAAGTTTATTTAACAAATGGTGAAGATGTTATTGTTGATAACCCATCTAATATGCCAGATCCACAGTCTATCGATCGTGTAGAAGAGCCGTTTGTGAAGGCTTCAATTATGGTTCCAAATGACTACGTTGGAGCTGTAATGGAAATTTGCCAAGGTAAACGTGGAACGTTTATTGATATGCAATATTTAGATGAAACACGTGTTACATTAACATATGAAATCCCGTTATCAGAAATCGTATATGATTTCTTCGATCAATTGAAATCAAACACAAAAGGATATGCATCATTTGATTACGAGTTAATTGGCTACAAACCATCTAAACTTGTGAAAATGGATATTCTTTTAAATAATGAACAAGTCGATGCCCTATCATTTATCGTACACCGTGATTCAGCGTATGACCGTGGTAAAGTGATTGTAGAAAAGTTAAAAGATTTAATTCCAAGACAGCAGTTCGAAGTACCAATTCAAGCGACGATCGGAAACAAAGTTGTAGCGCGTTCTACAATTAAAGCGATGCGTAAAAACGTACTTGCGAAATGTTACGGTGGTGACATTTCTCGTAAACGTAAACTTCTTGATAAGCAAAAAGAAGGTAAAAAACGTATGAAGTCTGTTGGTTCTGTAGAAGTACCACAAGAAGCATTCATGGCTGTATTGAAAATGGATGACAACTAATAATTGATTGTTATTTCATGTGAATTGATATAAAAAAAAGAAGTCGTTTTATACGGCTTCTTTTTTATATCATTACTTTTTAGACAACGTAGCTTCTCTCAATTACAATAGTGAGAGAGCTTTTTAGTTCATATAGAGTTAGGAGTTTGTTAATGTCCGAAAATATTCGAAAAGATATTCAAGAAAAAATACAAAATGGCAATTTTAATTGTGAAAAGGAATTGACGCTTTCTATTATTAGTGGAAAGTGGAAAGTTGTAATATTGTGGCATCTTGGTGTGGAAGGGCCTCATCGTTTTAGTGAATTACAACGATTATTTCCAAGTATTTCTCATAAAGTTTTGTCAAACCAATTAAAAGAGTTAATGGAAGATGGGATTGTTGATCGAACGGTATACCCAGAAATTCCTCCGCGAGTGGAATATTATATGACGGAATTAGGCATGTCGCTTTTACCAATCGTTGAAATGATGTATGATTGGGGAAAAATGCGAATGGAACAAATTCGTAATACGTTAGAGAAGTAAAGGAAGCCTCCCGAGCGCGAAGGTTTTCTTTTTAGAAAGGTAGGAGTTATTTTTGGTACAAGCTGCATATATTCATATTCCGTTTTGTCAGCATATTTGTCACTATTGTGATTTTAATAAAGTGTTTATTGAACGCCAGCCAGTCGATCAATATTTAGAGTATTTAGAGAAAGAAATTATAAATACAGTTCAAAAGGTACCGTTTGATAGTATAAAAACGATTTTTGTTGGTGGAGGAACTCCGACAGCATTAAATATGGAGCAGACAAAGAAATTATTAGATATTATAAATCGTCGTTTACGTCCGTTTGCCCCGAATTGTGAATTAACATTTGAAGCGAATCCGGGTGATTTGCCGAAAGAGAAGTTAAATCTGTTACTAGAAGGTGGAGTGAACCGAATTAGTTTTGGTGTGCAAACATTTCGAGATGAATTGCTTGAGAAAATTGGACGTAAGCATACGAGGGAAGATGCATTTGTAGCAATTAGAGAAGCGCAGGAAGTAGGCTTTAAAAATATAAATGTAGATATTATTTACGCTCTGCCAGGGCAGACGATAGAAGACGTAAAAGAAACATTAGACATTGCTTTTACGCTTGGTGTACAACATTTCTCGGCATATTCATTAATCGTGGAACCAAAAACGGTATTTTATAACTTAATGAATAAAGGGAAATTAAGACTTCCAGGTGAAGACCATGAAGCGAAAATGTACGAAATGGTAATGGATGAAATGGAGAAACATGGCTATAGCCAGTATGAAATTAGTAATTTCTCAAAAGGTGATAATGAAAGTAGACATAATCTCACATACTGGAATAATGAAGAGTATTATGGATTTGGAGCTGGGGCACATAGTTATGTAAATGGGGAACGTATTCAAAATGTAGGACCGCTCAAGCAATACTTCAATAAAATTGATGAAACTGGATTTCCGTATTTAGATGTTCACATGGTGACGGAGAAAGAAAAAATGGAAGAAGAGTTATTCTTAGGGCTTCGAAAAACAAAAGGTGTATCTAAAATAGCGTTTCAAAAGAAATTTAGTATGGAGATGGATCAAGTTTTCGCGAAGCAGTTACAAAACAACCAAGAACAAGGATTGCTTGAAGAGAGCGATGGATATGTTCGTTTAACGCGAAAGGGAAAATTATTGGGGAATGAAGTATTCCAATCATTTTTGATTGACTAATTAAATGTTTCATTAACGTGAAAAAGTTTCATTATTTCGTGACGTTTCCGTTGACAATTGAATGTCAATTTTGGTAAGTTATTAATAGATTTAGCACTCGAAGACAAAGAGTGCTAACAGAGGTGATGATGAGATGCTTACGGAACGTCAGCTCTTAATTTTACAAACAATTATTGATGACTTTATTGGATCAGCGCAACCTGTTGGGTCAAGGACGCTGGCTAAGAAAGATGAAATTACATTTAGTTCAGCTACTATTCGAAATGAAATGGCTGATTTAGAGGAACTAGGATTTATTGAAAAAACGCACAGTTCTTCTGGACGTGTTCCTTCTGAAAAAGGATACCGATTTTATGTAGATCATCTTTTAGCGCCGCAAAACTTACCGAACGATGAAATTGTACAAATTAAAGATTTATTTGCTGAAAGAATTTTTGAAGCAGAAAAGATTGCGCAGCAATCGGCTCAAATTTTATCAGAGCTTACGAATTATACAGCCATTGTTCTTGGACCGAAGTTAAGCACAAATAAACTTAAAAACGTACAAATTGTACCGCTTGATCGTCAAACTGCAGTCGCTATTATTGTAACGGATACAGGGCATGTACAAAGCAAAACGATTACCGTTCCGGAATCTGTTGATTTATCAGATTTAGAAAAAATGGTTAATATTTTAAATGAAAAGCTATCAGGCGTACCAATGTCGGAACTCCATAATAAAATCTTTAAAGAGATTGTTACGGTATTGCGCGGGTATGTTCATAACTACGATAGTGCAATAAAAATGCTAGATGGTACATTTCAAGTTCCTTTATCGGAAAAGATATACTTTGGGGGAAAAGCAAATATGCTTTCGCAACCAGAGTTCCATGACATTCACAAAGTAAGATCCTTGCTGACGATGATTGATAACGAAGCTGAGTTTTATGACATTTTGCGTCATAAACAAGTAGGTATTCAAGTGAAAATTGGTAGGGAAAACTCTGCGACAGCCATGGAAGATTGTAGTTTGATTTCTGCAACATATTCGATTGGAGAAGAACAGCTTGGAACAATTGCAATTTTAGGTCCAACGAGAATGCAATACTCTCGTGTAATTAGTTTGTTGCAGTTATTTACAAGGCAAATTACAGATGGACTAAAAAAATAAAGAAGAATACATGCGCTCAAGTGATGAACAATACATCGCTGTGTGTAATATATAACTATGCTTAGGTAATCATGCTATGCATGATACCTAATACCTTTTAAGGAGGTGAAAATTGTGGAAGAGCGTAACGAACAAGTTGTAGAAGAAATGAAAGAAGAAGTAAAAGAAGCAAAAGTTGAAGAAGCCGTAACATCTGAAAACAGCGAAGAAACTGTTGAAGAAAAAAGTGAGGCTGCTCTTTTACAAGAAAAGGTAGATGAATTGCAAGCGAAACTCACGGAAACGGAAGGCCGTATGCTACGTCTACAAGCAGATTTTGAAAATTATAAGCGCCGTGTTCAAATGGATAAACAGGCTGCTGAAAAATATAGAGCACAAAGTCTTGTTTCAGATATTTTGCCAGCTCTTGATAATTTTGAAAGAGCGATGCAAGTGGAAGCAACTGATGAGCAAATGAAGTCCTTATTACAAGGGATGGAAATGGTATATCGTCAATTGTTAGAAGCGATGACAAAAGAAGGTGTAGAAGCGATTGAAGCTGTTGGTAAACAGTTTGATCCTCATGAACACCAAGCTGTTATGCAAGTAGAAGACAGCGAATTTGAATCAAACGCGGTTGTGGAAGAATTCCAAAAAGGTTATAAATTAAAAGACCGTGTAATTCGCCCATCGATGGTAAAAGTAAATCAATAATTTACATAAAAGTAGGAGGATTCGCCATGAGTAAAATTATCGGTATTGACTTAGGTACAACAAACTCTTGTGTAGCTGTTATGGAAGGTGGAGAACCAAAGGTTATCCCAAATCCAGAAGGAAACCGTACAACACCTTCTGTTGTAGCTTTCAAAAATGAAGAACGTCAAGTTGGGGAAGTAGCAAAGCGTCAAGCAATTACAAACCCAAATACAATCATGTCTGTTAAACGTCATATGGGTACAGACTACAAAGTAGAAATCGAAGGTAAAGAATATACACCTCAAGAAATTTCTGCAATCATTTTACAAAACTTAAAAGCTTCTGCTGAAGCATACTTAGGTGAAACAGTAACGAAAGCTGTTATTACAGTACCTGCATACTTCAACGATGCAGAACGTCAAGCAACAAAAGATGCTGGTCGTATCGCTGGTTTAGAAGTTGAGCGTATCATTAACGAACCAACAGCAGCAGCCCTTGCTTACGGTTTAGAAAAACAAGATGAAGAGCAAAAAATCTTAGTATATGACTTAGGTGGCGGTACATTTGACGTATCTATCCTTGAGTTAGCAGATGGAACGTTCGAAGTTATTTCAACTGCTGGTGACAACCGTCTTGGTGGAGATGACTTTGACCAAGTTATCATCGATCACTTAGTGGCTGAGTTCAAAAAAGAAAATAACATTGATTTAAGCCAAGATAAAATGGCACTTCAACGTTTGAAAGATGCAGCTGAAAAAGCGAAAAAAGATCTTTCAGGTGTAACACAAACACAAATTTCATTACCATTCATTAGTGCTGGAGCTGCTGGTCCATTACATTTAGAATTAACATTAACAAGAGCGAAATTCGAAGAGCTTTCAGCAAACCTTGTTGAAAGAACATTAGAGCCAACTCGTCGTGCTTTAAAAGATGCTGGTCTATCTGCAAGTGAATTAGATCGCGTTATCCTTGTTGGTGGTTCTACTCGTATCCCAGCTGTACAAGAAGCTATTAAACGTGAAACTGGTAAAGAACCATATAAAGGTGTAAACCCTGATGAAGTTGTAGCATTAGGTGCTGCAGTTCAAGGTGGCGTACTTACTGGTGATGTAGAAGGCGTACTATTATTAGACGTAACTCCACTTTCTTTAGGTATTGAAACTATGGGTGGCGTGTTCACGAAATTAATCGAGCGTAACACTACAATTCCAACAAGTAAGTCACAAGTATTCTCAACAGCTGCTGATAACCAACCAGCAGTAGATATTCATGTATTACAAGGTGAGCGTCCAATGTCAGCTGACAACAAAACGTTAGGACGTTTCCAATTAACAGATATCCCACCAGCACCACGTGGTATTCCACAAATCGAAGTAACATTCGATATTGATGCGAACGGTATCGTTAACGTACGTGCGAAAGATCTAGGAACAAGCAAAGAACAAGCTATTACAATCCAATCTTCTTCAGGTCTTTCTGATGAAGAAGTAGATCGTATGGTAAAAGAAGCAGAAGCAAACGCTGACGCTGATCAAAAACGTAAGGAAGAAGTTGAACTTCGTAACGAAGCTGACCAACTTGTATTCCAAACAGATAAAGTTGTAAAAGACTTAGAAGGTAAAGTGGATGCTGCTGAAGTTGCGAAAGCAACAGAAGCGAAAGAAGCATTACAAGCTGCGATCGAAAAGAACGAGCTTGAGGAAATCCGTGCGAAAAAAGACGCTTTACAAGAAATCGTACAACAATTAACTGTTAAATTATACGAGCAAGCTCAAGCTGCTGCAGGGCAAGCAGAAGGTGCGCAAGGAGCACAAGATGCTGGCGCTAAGAAAGACAATGTAGTTGACGCTGAGTTTGAAGAAGTAAAAGAAGACAAGTAATTCAACTGTAAACATAATAAGTAAGATGACAAAAAGTCAAAGTCAAGCGTGCCTTGACTTTGGCTTTTTTCACGAATGAGAAGAAAAGTGTGAGGTTCTTAAGTTTTTTGCTTTGCATACTGTAAGTGAGGAAACTTTGTTGCAAAGCACTTTCTTTCGATGTTAAAATTACGTTTATGTGAAAGATTCGGGGGTTGTAAATTTATGAGTAAACGAGACTATTATGAGGTCCTTGGACTTAGCAAGGGTGCTTCAAAAGATGAAATAAAAAAAGCGTATCGTCGTTTGGCTAAAAAATACCATCCAGACGTAAGTAAAGAAGAAAATGCAATTGAAAAGTTTAAAGAAGTACAAGAAGCATACGAAGTGTTAAGCGACGATCAAAAGCGCGCGCAATATGATCAGTTTGGTCATGCTGGTGCTAATCAAGGCTTCGGTGGCTTTGGCGGCGGAGGAGACTTCGGCGGTGGTTTCGGTTTTGAAGATATCTTTAGTTCATTCTTTGGCGGCGGTGGCGGCAGACGTCGTGATCCAAATGCTCCGCGCCAAGGTGCTGACTTACAATATCAAGTCACTTTAGATTTTGAAGAAGCTATTTTTGGTAAAGAATTAAATGTCGAGATTCCAGTAGAAGATCCATGTGATACTTGTAAAGGTAGCGGGGCAAAACCAGGAACTTCAAAAGAAACATGTAAACATTGCTCAGGATCAGGGCAAGTAAGTGTAGAACAAAATACACCATTTGGTCGTATCGTAAACCGTCAAGCTTGTGGTCATTGTTCAGGAACTGGTCAAATGATTAAAGAAAAATGTACGACATGCCACGGTTCTGGTAAAGTACGTAAACGTAAAAAAATCAACGTTAAAATTCCAGCAGGTATCGATAATGGTCAGCAAATCCGTGTATCTGGAAAAGGTGAAGCGGGCGTAAATGGCGGACCGGCAGGAGATTTATATGTTGTTGTTCATGTAAGAGATCATGAATTCTTTGAACGTGAAGGAGATCACATTATTTGCGAAATGCCATTAACATTCGCGCAAATGGCACTTGGTGCTGAAGTGGAAGTTCCTACTGTTCATGGGAAAGTGAAGCTGAAAATTCCAGCAGGTACACAAACAGGAACAGAATTCCGCTTAAAAGGGAAAGGTGCTCCGAACGTACGTGGATATGGTCAAGGAGATCAATATGTAGTCGTTCGTGTTGTTGTACCGACGAAATTAACTTCACATCAAAAAGATTTATTGCGTGAATTCGCGGGACAAGAAGAGCAGGATGATAGTTTATTTGGAAAGCTTAAACGTGCTTTCAAAGGGGAATAATGGAAATAAAAAATGGAGTTGGTAAATTGTGAAATGGTCAGAAATTAGTATTCATACAACAGAAGAAGCAGTAGAAGCTGTCTCTCATATTTTACATGAAGCTGGTGCTAGTGGAGTTGCGATTGAGGATCCAGCGGAGTTGACGAAAGAGCGCGAGCAACAATACGGTGAAATTTATGCATTGAACCCAGATGAATATCCGGCGGAAGGTGTATTAATAAAAGCATATTTCCCGCAAACGGATTCTTTACATGAAACGATTGCAGGTGTAAAATCATCTATTGATGTGCTTCCATCTTACGACATCGAAATTGGTACTGGAAATATTACCGTTAACGAAGTCAATGAAGAGGATTGGGCTACTGCTTGGAAAAAATATTACCATCCAGTACAAATTTCTGATACATTCACAATTGTGCCGACGTGGGAAGAATATACAACGTCTTCTCCGGAAGAAAAAATTATTGAATTAGATCCAGGTATGGCGTTTGGAACAGGAACTCATCCAACAACAACGATGTGTATTCGTGCTTTAGAGAAAACAGTTCAGCCGGGTGACACTGTCATTGATGTAGGAACAGGTTCTGGTGTACTTAGTATTGCAGCAGCAAAATTAGGTGCGTCTTCTGTTCAAGCGTATGATTTAGATCCGGTTGCAGTTGAAAGTGCAGAAATGAATGTACGTTTAAATAAAACAGATGATATCGTGTCTGTTGGACAAAATAGTCTTTTAGAAGGCATTGAAGGTCCTGTTGATTTAATCGTAGCTAACTTATTAGCAGAAATTATTCTATTATTCCCTGAAGATGCAGCGAGAGTTGTGAAGTCAGGTGGATTATTTATTACATCGGGCATTATTGCTGCGAAAGAAAAAGTAATTTCTGAAGCGTTAGAAAAGGCCGGATTTACAATTGAAGAAGTGTTACGAATGGAAGATTGGGTAGCAATTATTGCACGAAATGCGTAATATAGATTTTAGTCTATAATGAAAAGGGGAGTCTCTCACTATAAGGTGAGGGACTTGCCGTTTGTTATATGAAAAATGATAACGTTTCGTTCTTTTCGTAAGTGTTGACTTACGAAAGGAACGAAACTCTACTAAGGTGATTATATGCAACGTTATTTTGTAGAAGAGAAATATGTAAATGAGACAAGTATTCGCATTGTAGGTGATGACGTACATCATATCGCAAGAGTGATGCGTATGTCAGCTGGTGATCACATTTATTGCTGTGTAAACGGAAAAACAGCAATATGTTCAATTGATGAAATTACCAGTGAATTTATTAATACGGCTATTGTAGAATGGGTAGAGACGTCAAGTGAACTTCCTGTTTTCGTGACGATTGCAAGTGGACTGCCGAAAGGAGACAAGCTCGAGTTAATTTTCCAAAAAGGAACTGAGCTTGGGGCGGCTGCATTCCTACCATTTCAAGCATCTCGCTCTATCGTAAAATGGGATGCGAAAAAAGCTGATAAAAAAGTTGAGCGTTTAAGAAAAATTGTGAAAGAAGCTGCGGAACAATCACATAGAAGTGAAGTTCCAGAAGTACATGCTCCAGCATCATTTAAACAATTGCTTTCGATGAGTGGTGAGTATGATGTTTGTCTTGTTGCTTACGAAGAGGAAGCAAAACAAGGCGAGAAATCTAACTTTGCGAAAGCTTTAACGACGATGAAACCAGGTCAAAAGCTATTGATTGTATTTGGCCCAGAAGGCGGTTTAGCTGAGGAAGAGATTACAGCACTTCGTGAACATAAATTTGTACCATGTAGTTTAGGACCAAGAATTTTAAGAACAGAAACGGCGCCGTTATACGCGTTAAGTGCTGCTTCGTATCATTTTGAATTGATGGGGTGATGATCAATGTCAACTGTTGCGTTCCATACGTTAGGTTGTAAAGTAAACCACTATGAAACAGAAGCCATTTGGCAATTGTTTAAACAAGGTGGATATGAAAGAACTGAATATGAAAAGAAAGCTGATGTATACGTTATCAATACGTGTACAGTAACGAATACGGGAGATAAGAAAAGTCGTCAAGTTATTAGACGTGCTGTTCGTCAAAACCCGGATGCGGTTATTTGTGTAACTGGATGTTATGCGCAAACATCTCCAGCGGAAATTATGGCGATTCCAGGCGTAGATATTGTAGTTGGTACACAAGATCGTGAAAAGATGTTAGGATACATCGAAGAATTCCGCAAAGAGCGTCAGCCAATTAATGCTGTCCGCAACATTATGAAAACACGTGTATACGAAGAACTAGATGTACCTTACTTCACGGATCGTACACGTGCATCTTTAAAAATACAAGAAGGTTGTAATAACTTCTGTACATTCTGTATTATTCCTTGGGCGCGTGGTTTAATGCGTTCTCGTGATGGGAAAGAAGTTATTAAACAAGCACAGCAACTAGTAGATGCAGGCTATAAAGAAATCGTATTAACAGGTATTCATACAGGTGGGTACGGTGAAGATATTAAAGATTATAACTTAGCTGGATTACTTCGTGATATGGAAGCGGAAGTCAGCGGATTAAAACGTCTTCGTATTTCTTCTATTGAAGCGAGTCAGATTTCAGATGAAGTAATTGAAGTGTTAGATAAGTCTGAAGTAGTTGTACGTCACTTACACATTCCGTTGCAATCTGGATCTAATACAGTATTAAAACGTATGCGTCGTAAGTATACGATGGAATTTTTCCAAGAGCGTTTAGATCGTTTGAAAGAAGCGTTACCAGGTCTTGCGATTACATCGGACGTAATCGTTGGTTTCCCAGGTGAAACAGAAGAAGAATTCATGGAAACATACAATTTCATTAAAGACAATCGCTTCTCTGAGTTACATGTATTCCCTTACTCAAAACGCACAGGAACACCTGCAGCGCGCATGGAAGATCAAGTTCCTGAAGATGTAAAGAACGATCGTGTTCACCGTTTAATTGAACTATCTAATCAATTAGCGAAAGAGTATGCGTCACAGTTTGAAGGCGAAGTACTTGAAATCATTCCGGAAGAGCAATTTAAAGAGGGCGACCGCGAAGGGTTATATGTAGGTTATACAGATAACTACTTGAAAATTGTATTTGAAGGATCAGAAGAATTAATTGGTAAACTAGTGAAAGTAAAAATTACGAAAGCTGGTTATCCATATAATGAAGCGCAATTTGTTCGTGTTCTTGAAGATGATGTAAAAAAAGAATCAGCAAGCGCATAAAGTGAAACTTTAATCAGTGGGGTATCCCTCGCTGATTATCAGTCCTCACCAATCGGGTGGCAGGGCAAATAGCGTGATAAAAAAGCATGCAAATGGAAACGATTTGCATGCTTTCTTTTTTAGTGGAGAAGTTAAGTACTGAAAATGTACGAAAAGAATAGTTGTTTCGTACGTTCCTGCATGAAAAAAGGTGTAATGACAAAAATATAGTTGTCTTCAGGGAAAAGGATAACAGCTATCTACATAGTTTTTAAAAAAGGAAGAGCATCTATTCTTCTTTTATTCTGCCAAATAGTTGACCTGAAGTGATAAAATGTATTATAATCGTAAAAGACATGCTGAAGAAATGTTTCTTTTTGCATGCTGGAGTTAGTATGTAAGTGTGATGTTTCGGAGGGAGGGAAAGAGAATGTCAAAAACAGTCGTTCGTAAAAACGAGTCTTTGGAGGATGCACTTCGCCGTTTTAAAAGATCGGTTTCTAAAACTGGTACACTTGCTGAAGCAAGAAAGCGCGAGTTTTATGAAAAACCAAGTGTAAAACGTAAGAAGAAATCTGAAGCGGCAAGAAAGCGTAAATTCTAAGAGAGGGTGTAAGTTATGAGTCTTCTCGGTCGTTTAAACGATGATATGAAACAAGCGATGAAGAATAAACAAAAAGAAAAATTAACCGTCATTCGTATGGTTAAGGCTGCTTTACAAAATGAAGGTATTAAACTACAGCATACTCTTACTGAAGAAGAGGAACTAACAGTTTTAGCTCGTGAAGTAAAACAGCATAAGGACTCCCTCCTTGAATTTAAAAAAGCTGGTCGTGAAGACCTTGTTAATAAACTGCAAAGTGAAATTCAGATTTTAAGCGCATATTTGCCGGAGCAATTAACTGAAGAAGAACTAGTTGATGTAATCAAGCAAGTTATTTCTGAAGTTGGTGCGACTTCTAAAGCAGATATGGGTAAGGTGATGACTGCTGTTATGCCGAAAGTAAAAGGTAAAACAGACGGATCGCTTGTGAATAAGCTGGTTATCCAGCTATTAGCATAAAAAAACGTCTCATTTCTTATGAGACGTTTTTTTATGCTTTTTTTCAGTTTGGACGTGATATTACAAGCTCTTTTTTCATACATATGGGATGAGAGGGGGTCTTTTGGGATGAAAAAATTAGAACAAATGAAGAATTGGTTAACGAAGCAAATAGACCTGCCAGTGGATGTGCTAATGGATCTACCTCGGATCACGCTTGTTGGGCAAGTGCATATCTATATAGAAAATCATCGAGGTTTATTAGTGTTTTCAGATAAAGAAGTAAGATTATTGCTAAAGCATGGTCAGTTATTAATTAAGGGGCAGTCCTTTGTTATTAAAACAATCCTTCCAGAAGAACTTTTGCTTGAAGGGATAATTGAGCAAGTGACATTTTTAGAAGACGAAAAGAAAGAGAAGTAAGGGAAACTTCCGTATGTGAAGTTTTTCTTCTTTATTCTAATGATTTGACCCTACTAGTTAGTTTATCCCGCTATTTATGGAAAATAAAACTCTTTATTTCATTTTCGTACGAGCTATTTTGCTAATTAAAGTGAAAAGTAGAGTGTCTACTTTTGGAAAGGTAGTGAAGGTGGTAGATGAAAAATAAATGGTTTATAAAGTGGCTTGGATATGTAAAGGTACGAATTGAAGGTAGAGGAGCGGAACGATTTGTTAATGAATGTGTGCGTAGGAAATTATTAGTTTGGGACGTTAAGAAAATTGCTGAAGAAACGTTAGTTTTTTGTATGCTATTGCGAGATGTGAAAAAAATAAAGCCAATTTATAGAAAAAATGAATGTAAACTATATTTTATTGGGCGTTACGGTTTCCCTTTTTGGAATAAGCGTCTAATTAAGAATAGTGGATTCTTAATTGGTTTTTTAATTTTCTTTTTTGGTATGATCGCATTATCGAATATGGTTTGGAAGATTGAAATTTCAGGAGCGAAACCTGAAACAGAATATATATTAATGAAAGAATTGGACAAAATGGGTATTAAAAAAGGAAAATTGCAATTTCAAATGCCTAGTGTAGAAGATGTACAACGTCATTTGACAGACAATATTAATGCGATTACTTGGGCAGGATTAGAAATAAGAGGAACGACGTACCATTTTAAAATTGTTGAAAAAAACGAGCCGAAAAAAGAAAAAGAACAAAAACCACAAAATTTAGTGGCAAAAAAAGAAGCGATTGTTACAAAAACATTTGTTGAAGTAGGAAAACCAGTCGTTCTAAAAAATGATCATGTAGAAAAAGGGCAGCTTCTCGTATCAGGGATATACGGTAATGAGGAGAGTCCGACGATTGTTTCGGCGAAAGGTATTGTATATGGAGAAACTTGGTATACATCTAATGTGAATGTGCCGCTAAAGACACAATTCCAAGTATATACTGGCAATGCATATAATGAGCATTACCTTACGTTTGGGAGTGCAAAAATAAAAATATGGGGATTTCAACATGATAAGTATAAACGCTCTCGTACGGAAAGTGTAAAGCATGATGTGAAATTATTTGGTTTTACACTACCGATTGCATACGAAAAAGATATAGTGCGGGAAGAGGAAGAGGCAAATCGAGAATATACAGAAAAACAGGCAATGAAAGTAGCAAAAGAAATGGCTGAAAAAGAACTAAAGAAAAAATTGGATGAACATGCTATGATTGTAAGTGATAAGATTTTGAGTAAAAAGGTTGAGGCGGATCAACTAAAAGTCACATTGCATTATACTGTGATTGAAAATATTGCAGAGCCACAACCAATATCCGAATCCGATATTCAAGGAGACTGAGTAATGGCAGAACAATTAGTAGAAATGAACCAACAATTGGAAAATACTAACGAAGCAATCGCTCTTTTTGGAGTCAATGATGCTCATTTGAAAGTAATTGAACGGGAACTGAATGTATCGATTGTAACTAGAGGTGAAACTGTTCATGCATCTGGAGCAGTTGAAACTGTGACACTTGTAGAAAAAATCTTACAGCAATTACTTGTTGTTATTCGAAAAGGTGTATCAATTACAGAAAGAGATGTTGCGTATGCAATTCAGCTCGCACAACAAGGGAAAATTGCTCAATTTGAAGAGTTATATGAAGAAGAAATCTTTAAAACGGCAAAAGGTAAATCCATTCGTGTAAAAACAATGGGGCAAAGAAGATATATTCATGCAATGAAGAAAAATGATATTGTATTTGGAATAGGACCTGCTGGGACTGGGAAAACATACTTAGCTGTAGTAATGGCTGTAAGAGCTTTAAAACAAGGATATGTAAAGAAAATTATTTTAACGAGACCAGCTGTAGAAGCTGGAGAAAGTTTAGGGTTTTTACCAGGTGATTTGAAAGAGAAGGTAGATCCATACTTACGTCCGTTGTATGATGCTCTGCATGATATTCTTGGACAAGAATATACACAGCGTATGATGGAGCGAGGGGTAATTGAAATCGCGCCTCTTGCTTATATGAGAGGGCGTACACTCGATGATTCATTTGTTATTTTAGATGAAGCGCAAAATACAACGGGTGCACAAATAAAAATGTTTTTAACAAGATTGGGTTTTAGTTCTAAAATGGTTATTACGGGGGATCCTTCACAAGTAGATTTACCAAAAGGGGTAAAATCAGGGCTTACGCTAGCTTCTAACATTTTATCTGGTGTATCAGGTCTTTCATTCATTACATTAGAACAAACGGACGTTGTAAGGCATCCACTGGTGCAACGTATTATTGAGGCATATGATAAAATGGAATGATCCTATTTGTCAGGATCATTTCTTTTTGTATTAAGGTTGGCGAACAGCATATTTTTTACTATCATAAAAGATAAGAGAAATAAACTATAGGTACTGGTGTATAAAATGTTACCTAAAAGAAATGAAAGCTATAAATAGTTTCACTTTATTTCTGGAGAGGAGAAGGTATTGAAATCATGTTAAGATCTCAAGAAATTTCTAAGTGGTTTCGTAATTTACAACATTCGAAAAAACTAAGTTGGATTTCTTACGTTTTATTAGGAGCAGTGCTGTTTTTTGCACTTTTGAATAATGTGAAACCAGAGCAATTAGATGTTGATATGTATTCTATTGCGAAAAAAACAATTCACTCTCCTATTAAAATTGAAGATAAGGTTATAACGGACAGAAAAAAACAAGAGGCCGCTCAAAAAGTCGGGGATCAATATACATATAGAAGTGAATATAAACAAAATAGAGTAGATATTGTAAATGATGTTTTTGCTAAGGTGAATGAAGTAATTCAGGAGATGAAAGCTGCTGGACCTGAAGAGCAAAAAAAGATGACCGATGCTAATAAATTAGAAAAATTGAAGAAGAAGTTGCCATCTAATTTAACGAAGGAATTATCGGATGAGAATTTATTATACTTTATTAATGCAGAACCAGATCAATTAGAATTAGCAAAGAATGCGGCTTTAACGTCTGTTAGCGTTATCATGGGTGGAAATATTAAAATGTCCGAAGAAATGGCAGCGAAAGAGCGATTTGTTAATGAAATGAAAAGCCTGAATGTGAATAGCGGATTGAAAGAAGCTGTGAATGCGCTAGGATCATATGCGATTACAGCAAATTATTTCTATGATCCGGCTGTAACGAAAGAGAAGAAGAAAGCAGAAGAAGATTTAGTTCCACCTGTTTATATTCTTCAAGGACAAGTTATTGTTAGAGAAGGTGAAACAATTTCAAGTGATATGTATAATCAGTTGAAATTAGTCGGTTTATTAGAGAAAGGTAATAGTTTTCAGCCTTATGTTGGATTAGCGGTGCTCATTGGTGTGTTACTATACTTTATGCATAAACAGTTTGAAGTATTTTTACAGCGGAAAAGAGAGGACAAACCGTACATTTTAGCGTATATTACAATTTTGTCTATCACGATTGTATTAATGAAAATTATTAGTTTGTTTCAAAAGCTTGAATATGCAGGAATTGCGTATGTCGTCCCTGTTGCGATGGGAACCATACTTGTAAAACTAATGATTGGTGATCGCTTTGTATTTTTAACAAGTATGATTTTTTCTGTGTGCGGAAGTATTATGTTTAATGAAGGAGTAACAAGTACACTGAATTATAGTGTAGGTATTTATGTGTTATTAAGTTCATTATCAGTGAGTATTTTCTTACGAGAAAAAAATCGCCGTACGATGATTTTGCAAGCTGGTATACTCGTATCTATCTTAAATGTAGTCGTCTTGGCGGCGTTATTATTATTACGTAATGGGAATTTTTCACCTCTTGAAATTGGTACGCAATTATTAATGGCTTCCCTTTCAGGAATTATCTCATCCGTTCTGGCTATGGGAATATTACCATATTTAGAAAGTGGACTTGGAATTGTATCAAGCATGAAACTTATGGAGCTATCAAGTCCGAATCATCCACTTTTGCGCAGAATTTTGTTAGAAGCGCCAGGAACATATCATCATAGTGTAATGGTAGCGAATCTCTCTGAGGCGGCTTGTGAAGCTGTTGGAGCAAATGGTGTATTAGCACGTGTAGGGGCATATTATCATGACGTAGGAAAAACAGTACAACCGCAATTCTTTATTGAAAACCAGATGGGAATTGAAAATCCGCATGATAAATTAGATCCTGTGACGAGTAAAGATATTATCATTGCTCATGTAACAGATGGAGTGAAAATGCTCGAAGAATACCATATACCGCAAGAAATTATTGATATTGCTGGACAACACCATGGTACAACGCTCCTTAAATATTTTTATTATAAAGCGATTAAAGAAGATAAAGAAAAATATACAGAAGAGATGTTCCGATATCCGGGATCAAAAGCAACTTCTAAAGAATCGGCAATCGTTGGTATTGCTGATAGTGTTGAAGCGGCGGTACGTTCTATGAATCACCCAACGCCAGACCAAATTAATAATTTAGTACAAAGTATTATTAAAGATCGCCTGCAAGATGGGCAATTTAGTGAATGTGATTTGACATTTAAGGAACTACAAATCGTTGGAAAAACGTTATGTGAAACGTTAAATGGTATTTTCCATTCGCGTATTACATATCCGGAACCACCGGAAGAAAAGGAGAAAGAATGAGTTTATTAATTGATTTCATTGATGAAACAGAAGAAGTGAAAGAAGAATATGTGAATTTAATTCGTGAGATATTAGGAAAAGCAGCTCAAATGGAAAAAATAGAGGATGGTGCGGAGGTATCAGTGACATTTGTAGATAATGAACGGATTCGCGAGATTAATCGTGATTACCGAGATAAAGATCAGCCTACTGATGTCATTTCCTTTGCTATGGAAGAAATGGGAGAAGGGGAAATGGAAATTGTGGGCGCAGAAATGCCGCGTATGTTAGGTGACCTTATTATTTCTATTCCGAGAGCGAAAGAACAAGCTGAAGAGTATGGACATTCTTTTGATCGTGAACTTGGCTTTTTAGCGTTACATGGCTTTTTACATTTGCTTGGTTATGACCACATGACAGAAGAGGATGAAAAAGAAATGTTTGGAAGACAAAAAGAAATTTTAGAAGCATTTGGATTAGGACGATGAAAAAAGGAAAACTTATAGATAGTTTTGGATATGCTATAGCAGGTGTATTCTTTTGTCTTCGTCATGAACGAAATATGAAAATTCATTATGTAGCCGCAGTCATTGTTATATGCTGCGGCTTTTATTTCCATATTACGAAGGTAGAGTGGATGGTACTACTTATTGTAATAGGAATTGTAATGAGTTTAGAGATGGTAAATACGGCTGTGGAAAAAACAGTAGATTTAGCGACTACCGATATACATCCGTTTGCGGAAATTGCAAAGGATGTCGCAGCGGGAGCGGTTTTATTGTTTGCGATAATAGCTGTTATAATTGGTGCTATTATCTTTTTACCGTATGTGGTATAGTTGCATTCCAAAGCTTTTATTAAGCTTTGGAAGTGCCGTAAAGGCCTTTTATGAGAGAGTGTATCTATTCACAGTTGTGAACAGGAAGGATGCGGGAATATGAATAGTAAACAATTAATTCAAGAAGCAATCGAAGCGCGTAAACAAGCGTACGTACCATATTCTAAATTTCAAGTAGGTGCAGCATTATTAACGCAGGATGGAAAAGTATATCGTGGATGTAATGTTGAGAATGCATCATATGGTTTATGTAACTGTGCAGAAAGAACAGCTTTATTTAAGGCGGTTTCTGAAGGAGATAAAGAGTTTGTAGCTATCGCAATTGTGGCGGATACAAAGCGTCCAGTACCTCCTTGTGGAGCATGTCGACAAGTTATGGTAGAATTATGTAAACAGGATACGAAAGTATACCTATCAAATTTACATGGTGACGTTCAAGAGACAACAGTCGGAGAATTGTTACCAGGAGCATTTTTAGCGGAGGATTTACATGAATAGAAAAGGTTATAAATCAGGTTTTGTCTCTATTATTGGCAGACCGAATGTTGGGAAATCTACATTTTTAAATCGTATTATCGGCCAAAAGATTGCTATTATGAGTGATAAGCCACAAACAACTCGTAATAAAATTCAAGGCGTATATACAGAAAATGATTCACAAGTAATTTTCATTGATACACCAGGAATACATAAACCGAAACATAAACTAGGCGACTTTATGGTGAAGATGGCGCAAACGACATTAAAAGAAGTTGATATCGTTCTGTTTATGGTGAATGCGGTCGAAGGATTTGGTCGTGGTGAGGAATTCATCATTGAGAAGTTAAAAGAAACGAAACAACCAGTATTTTTAGTTATTAATAAAATTGACCAAGTTCACCCAGAACAATTATTAGAGTTAATCGATCAATATCGCAAATTACATGATTTTGCAGAGATTGTACCAATTTCTGCATTAGACGGTAATAACGTGGAAGCTCTAATTGGAACAATTAAAAAGTATTTACCAGAAGGACCACAATACTACCCAGATAATCAAGTAACGGATCATCCGGAGAGATTTATTATTGCAGAGCTTATTCGTGAGAAAGTACTACATTTAACACGTGAAGAAGTGCCGCATTCTGTGGCTGTTGTTATCGATGCAATTCAAAAACGCGAAGGCGGGGCAGTTTATATCAATGCAACGATTGTTGTGGAACGTCCGTCGCAAAAAGGGATTATTATCGGAAAACAAGGGAAGATGTTAAAAGAAGTCGGTAAGCGAGCGCGTTTTGATATTGAAGCATTACTTGGTTCTAAAGTATTTTTAGAAGTATGGGTAAAAGTGCAAAAAGATTGGCGTAATAAAATGTCTCAGCTTCGTGACCTTGGTTTCCGCGAAGACGAGTATTAAAATAGAGTAAAGCTGTAATCAGCGGATGTTTTGTTCATCCGCTGATTATTGGTTTTTATGAGTTTTGATAAATTAGGAAAAATTTTTCTCACATGAAAATGGACAAAATGGGTCAATTTAATAACAACAAAGGAAATTGGTTTATAGGCTACGCTTATTGAGAAAGGTGGATTCTTATGCTAGATTTTACCTGGAAGTTTTTCTCCAAAACAGGAAGCATTGAGACGTACTTGCTTTTAAAAGAAATGGAAAAAGACGTAAACGATGAGATGGATCAACATGACGAGGAGCTAGCGCATCTAGACTCTCCAATTTCTTGACCCGTTTTGTTCAAACCTTGGATGGTGACGAACATGTTTCAAAAAGTTGAGGGCATCGTTATCCGTACGACAGATTACGGAGAAACGAACAAGATTGTTACAATATTCTCAAGAGAATTGGGTAAGGTAAGTGCGATGGCAAGAGGGGCGAAAAAACCGAAAAGCCGGTTAGCATCTGTTTCGCAACTTATGACACATGGGCATTTTCTTATTCAAATGGGATCTGGACTTGGAACTTTGCAACAAGGCGAGATTATTTCAACTATGAAAGAAATTCGCGAGGATATATTTTTAACTGCTTATGCATCATTTATTGTTGAGTTAACTGATAAAGCAACAGAAGATAAAAAACATAATCCATATTTATTTGAAATGTTATATCAAACGTTGCATTATATGTGTGAGGGTGTTGATCCAGAAGTATTATCATTAATTTATCAAACGAAAATGCTTCCAGTATTAGGGATGCGCCCGTACTTTGATACATGTGCGATTTGTCATCAAGAAACAGATTTTGTCGCCTTCTCTGTCAGAGAAGGCGGTTTTCTGTGCTCGCGTCATGCTGAGCAAGACCAGTATCGTATACCAGTGGGGGAAGCCGTTCATAAATTATTACGTCTTTTCTACCACTTCGATTTACATAGACTTGGCAATGTATCAGTGAAGGATAGTACAAAAAAACAAATGCGTTTAGTATTGAATACATATTATGATGAATATTGCGGAATTTATTTGAAATCAAGACGTTTCTTAGAACAACTTGATAAGTTTCAAATATAATTTGGGACCGTATACGGTCCTTTTTACATCCTTTCTTTTTCGAATAGCATATTTAGTATATAATATTTAAGAGATAGTATAACTTTTTTCGTTGTGCATTAAAGGTGGTGATTATCATAGAGCTGAATAAACGACAAGAACATATCATTCAGATTGTAAAAGATCACGGTCCTATTACAGGGGAGTCAATTGCTGCGCAATTGGGATTAACACGTGCCACGCTAAGACCGGACTTAGCAATTTTAACGATGGCTGGTTATTTAGAAGCACGTCCACGCGTAGGTTATTTTTATACGGGTAAAACTGGGGGACAGCTATTATCTGAAGCTGTTAAGAAAATTAAAGTACAAGATTATCAATCTAGACCAGTTGTAATTGATAAAAATGTATCAGTATACGATGCGATTTGTACTATGTTTTTAGAGGATGTAGGTACATTATTCGTTGTAGATCAATCGACTCTATTAGTTGGCGTTGTATCTCGTAAAGATTTATTACGAGCTAGCTTAGGAAAGCAGGATTTAACCTCTCTTCCGGTTAATATTATCATGACAAGGATGCCAAACATTGCAATGTGTCGTAGAGAAGATTCTTTATATGATATTGCGATGGAATTAATAGAAAGACAGATTGATGCGATGCCAGTTGTAAAAGATACGAAACAAGGTTTAGAAGTGGTTGGACGAATTACAAAAACAAATATTACACGTGCGTTTGTAAACTTAGTAAATAACGAATAAGTGTAATTTGTTTAAAGTGAGGTAATGTAATGGATAATAAAATCGTATATGTCGTATCTGACTCTGTAGGAGAAACGGCTGATTTGGTTGTTCGAGCAGCAATGGGTCAATTCCCATTTGCTCCTGATATTAGACGTGTACCATATGTAGAAGATACAGGGACGTTAAAAGAAGTGATTTCGATTGCTAAGAGCAATCAAGCGCTTATTTGTTTTACGTTAGTAAAACCTGACATGCGCCAGTATTTAGTGACAGAGGCTGCAAAAGAAGGTGTAGAGGCATATGATATTATCGGGCCTCTGATCGATCAAATTGAAGAAATTACAGGGCAAGTGCCAAGATATGAGCCAGGTGTTGTTCGTAGATTAGATGAAGAATACTTTAAAAAGATTGAAGCGATTGAGTTTGCGGTAAAATATGATGATGGTAGAGATGCACGTGGTATTTTGAAAGCAGATATCGTGCTGATTGGGATTTCGCGCACATCAAAAACGCCACTTTCTCAATATTTAGCTCATAACAAACGTTTGAAAGTTGCCAATGTACCACTCGTACCAGAAGTAGATCCGCCTGAAGAATTATATCAAGTGGCTAAAGAAAAATGCTTCGGTTTGAAAATTACACCAGAAAAGTTGAATCATATTCGAAAAGAGCGATTGAAATCACTTGGACTAAGTGACGGTGCAACATATGCCAATATTAATCGTATTAAAGAAGAAATTGATCACTTTGAGAATGTAGTTAGTAAAATAAATTGTCAAGTAATTGATGTATCGAACAAAGCGATTGAAGAAACAGCTAACATTATTGTGAATGCAGTGCAAAACCAAAAAATGTTTTAGCACATTTACCAAAGGTGAATGTGCTTTTTTCGCTCGTGAGAAAAGCGGTGCCTGCTGATTTCGTAATAGATGATAGCGGAGTGGTTATACTTATATTCTTCCCTCTTTTTATTATGTTACAGGCAGGGTTTCATTATCCTAAAATAGAAGATGAAAAAATAAAGGGATATGTAGCGTAGTTGAAGAAAATATATTATAATAAAAAATTGTGATAAAAACCTATATTTTACGTTTAGACTTTAATTTTTCAGAATAAACTAGGGATAGGATTTACGAAAAGACATGTAATTACGTTAAATCGACAAAATCTATACAAGAAAACGCACATTATGGAAGGATTCGCAGAAGGGATGTAGAATACAGAAATATGCAAAACATCAATATGGTATTAGTTGATGCAAATGCACATACTGTGAATGCTGAAAATTGTGCAAGTTGGGACGAAATTTCATGTCGAAATTTTGTTTGTCACATCGTATGCTCATCGTTTAAGGAAGCGGCAAGGGAATTTGGATCTATGTAGATGCTGAAAAAGTGCAAGATGACATTTATAAATGTATCAACTTGTAAAAGGAACAGATCTCGTGATCACATAGGATAAGGCGCTTGCTAGTCTTCTTGTGAAAAAGTGCATATGTATTGTCTCAAAGAAGATGCATTTGTAACAGATGAGTAAATGGATACAATTTTATATAGTAGGTACGTATCTGCGAAGTTACGCAGAAAAGGTCTGCAAAATCGCTTGATAACGTGATCGACAATACTTTCTAATAAGTTTAGAAAAAATATTGTCGAATTATAAAGGAATTTTTTAATTTATATCGAATACAAAATACGACACGGAGATGGAGTTATGGGGAACAGAATTCCCGAAGAAGTTGTTGAACAGATTCGGACGTCATCCGATATTGTCGAAGTGATTGGTGAATACGTTCAACTTAGAAAACAGGGGCGTAACTATTTCGGCCTTTGTCCGTTTCATGGTGAGAATTCTCCTTCATTTTCTGTTTCATCTGATAAGCAAATTTTTCATTGCTTTGGATGTGGAGAAGGTGGAAATATATTTTCCTTTCTAATGAAAATGGAAGGACTGGCTTTTACCGAGGCTGTTCAAAAGCTAGGTGAAAGAAATGGAATTGCGGTTGCAGAGTATACATCAGGGCAAGGACAACAAGAAGACATATCTGATGACACTGTCATCATGCAACAGGCTCATGAACTTTTGAAAAAGTATTATCACCATTTATTAGTAAATACAGAAGAAGGAAATGAAGCACTTTCGTATTTGTTAAAACGTGGTATTACAAAAGAGATGATTGAGAAGTTTGAAATTGGTTATGCATCACCTGCTTGGGATGCAGCGACGAAAATTTTACAAAAAAGAGGTTTATCGCTGTCTAGTATGGAACAAGCTGGTCTTCTCATAAGAAGCGAGAAAGATGGTAGTCATTATGATCGCTTCCGTGGAAGAGTTATGTTTCCAATCTATACGTTACAAGGTAAAGTGATAGCGTTTAGTGGAAGGGCATTAGGAGACGATACTCCGAAATATTTAAATAGCCCAGAAACACCAATTTTTCACAAAAGTAAATTGTTGTATAACTTCCACCAAGCAAGGCCGTTTATTAGAAAACGTGGACAAGTGGTTCTTTTTGAAGGATATGCTGACGTACTAGCTGCGGTGAAAAGTGGTGTGGAAGAAGCTGTTGCGACAATGGGGACAGCTTTAACTGAAGAACAAGCAAAACTTCTGCGACGTAACGTTGAAACTGTTGTTCTTTGCTATGATGGTGATAAAGCAGGGCGAGAAGCAACGATGAAAGCCGGGCAATTATTGTTGCAAGTTGGTTGCCAAGTGAAAGTTACATCCTTGCCAGATAAGCTTGATCCTGATGAATATGTGCAACAATATGGGACAACTGCTTTTGAAAATCTTGTGAAATCAAGTATAAGTTTTGTTGGTTTTAAAATAAATTATTTGCGTTTAGGGAAAAATTTGCAAGATGAGTCTGGCAAAGAAGAGTATGTGAAAAGTGTTTTAAAAGAGTTATCGTTGTTACAAGATGCGATGCAGGCAGAATCATATTTGAAGTCATTATCGCAAGAATTTTCGTATTCAATGGAAACACTTTTGAATCAATTGCACCAATATCGCAAAGAACAAAAGGTACAGCAAAAACAAGTAAAGCAGGTTTCTAAGCCGTCTCAAATTGTTCAAACAAAACCGAAGTTAACAGGTTTTGAAAGGGCAGAAAGAGAAATTATTTACCATATGTTGCAAAGTCCAGAAGTGGCCGTTCGTATGGAATCACACATAGAAGATTTTCATACAGAAGAACATAAAGGGATTTTATATGAACTATACGCATATTATGAAAAGGGAAATGAACCTTCAGTCGGAACATTTTTAAGTTGGCTCTCTGATGAAAAGTTGAAAAATATTATTACTGATATTTCGACGGATGAATTTATTAATCCAGAATACACAGAAGAAGTGTTACAAGGCCATTTGGAGACGCTTAGACGTCATCAAGAAAAACTTGAAAAGATGGAAATCATCTTCAAGATAAAACAAATGGAAAAAACAGATCCTGTAGAGGCTGCTAAATATTATGTAGCATATTTACAAAATCAAAAAGCGAGAAAATAGCTTTTTTGATAAATTTTTAGTATAATGAATGTTTGTATCTCGCGTAAGGAGGGGAACAGATGGCTGACAAACCAGCTCGTTCTAAACAAATTGAAACTGAAATGACCCTTGAGCAAGTGAAAGAACAACTCACTGAGCTCGGAAAAAAACGTGGCGTTCTTACATATGAAGAGATTGCAGAACGCATGAATGGATTTGAAATTGAATCCGATCAAATGGATGAATACTATGAATATTTAGGTGAACAAGGGATTGACTTAGTTGGCGACAATGACAACGACGAAGGCCCTAATAATCGCCAAATAGCAAAATCGGAAGAAGAATTCGACCTCAATGATTTAAGTGTACCACCAGGGGTTAAAATCAACGATCCTGTTCGTATGTATTTAAAAGAAATTGGTCGTGTAGATTTACTATCTGCAGAAGAAGAAATTCGACTTGCAACGCGTATTGAAGAAGGCGATGAAGAAGCGAAACGTCGTCTTGCAGAAGCAAACTTACGTCTTGTAGTAAGTATTGCAAAGCGCTACGTGGGCCGTGGTATGCTTTTCTTAGACTTAATTCAAGAAGGGAATATGGGTCTAATTAAAGCGGTTGAAAAGTTCGACTATCGTAAAGGTTTCAAATTTAGTACGTATGCAACTTGGTGGATTCGCCAAGCAATTACACGTGCGATTGCAGACCAAGCAAGAACAATTCGTATCCCAGTTCATATGGTTGAAACGATTAATAAGTTAATTCGTGTACAACGTCAATTATTACAAGATTTAGGACGCGAACCATCTCCTGAAGAGATTGGTGAAGAAATGGATCTTGCTCCAGAAAAAGTACGCGAAATCTTAAAAATTGCACAGGAGCCAGTTTCTCTTGAAACACCAATTGGTGAAGAAGATGACTCCCATTTAGGTGATTTCATTGAAGACCAAGAAGCAACATCGCCTGCGGACCATGCAGCGTATGAATTGCTAAAAGAACAGTTAGAAGATGTGTTAGATACACTAACAGATCGTGAAGAAAATGTTCTACGTCTTCGTTTTGGTTTAGATGATGGACGAACTCGTACGCTTGAAGAAGTTGGGAAAGTATTCGGCGTAACGAGAGAACGTATCCGTCAAATTGAAGCAAAAGCACTTCGTAAATTAAGACATCCAAGCCGTAGTAAGCGTCTTAAGGATTTCTTAGAATAGGCTACCTTTAAGTTTACTTCACCTTTGTGAAGTAAACTTTTTTATTTTGTTAATTTTTATTAAACTTTAGCTGTCGGCAACGATTACAATTTCTTGTAATTTATTTTACAGAATTGTCTTTTGATTTGCAAATGCTCATTTTTCGATTTTTCGATTAATTTTGTTTATTCTATACAAAAATATATGTAGAAAAGTGAAAAATATGATGAGAAACGTTAATAATTATCGAAATAATAAGCGATATGACAATAAAAAACAATAAACTGAATTTATGGAATATTTTTAACGATTAGTAGTTTACTCTTTTCTGATAGAGCGTTTTCAAGTACAATGGAAATAACTGAATCATCTAACTATTTAGGGGTATAGAGGGGGGAGAAGAGATATGAAACGTAATCCGCTGATTCCGTTCGCTCTTATTGCAGCATTAGGTATTATCGTTATGTTTGTATTTTCATTTCAGGGGCTAAATAAATCTAAAGAGTTAGCTGATGCAAAAAATGGCGGGAAGCCAGCACAAACAGCATCCAAGCCAGAGGATATTGTGAAGCAAAGCTGTACGAGCTGCCACGGTGATCAATTACAAGGGGCAGTAGGACCTAATTTGCAAAAAATTGGTGGGAAACTTTCAAAAGATGAAATTAAAGAAATTCTTTCGAAAGGTAAAGGCAATATGCCTGCCAACATTGTTCCAGCTGATCAAGCTGCTAAAGTAGCTGATTGGTTATCGAAGAAAAAATAAAGTTCCGTATGACAAGCCTTTTGCTTAAGCAAAAGGCTTGTTTTTCTATATTTTCTAAAATACGATAAATGATAGAGAAGTGAATTGTTGTTATGGGCTTGCAACAACTACTATAAATTCATTATCATGGAGACAGACTGACAAGAGAAGGAGTAATGGAAATACATGAATGAAGTAAAGCTTTCAAAACGATTAGAAGAAGTTGTGCGTGAAATACCAGTAGGATCTACAGTTGCTGATATTGGATCAGATCATGCGTATTTACCGTGTTATACAATTATAAATAATATTGCTACAAAAGCAGTTGCAGGAGAGGTTGTAGAGGGGCCGTTTCGCTCTGCACAAGCAACTGTAGCTGAAAGTGGCTTACAAGATAAAGTAGATGTGCGTAAAGGGAATGGATTAGCTGTTATCACGCCAGGAGAAGTAGATGTAATTACGGTTGCCGGAATGGGCGGAGCGTTAATTCGTGACATTTTAGAAAGTGGTAAAGAAAAGTTAGAAGGTGTAACGCGTTTAATTTTACAGCCGAATATTGCAGCACATCACATTCGTGAATGGTTTATTGAGAATGGATGGGAGCTTATCCATGAAAAAATCGTAAAAGAAGATGGGAAAATTTACGAGATTTTAGTAGGAGAGCGAGGAAACATCGCGTCGCCTTATTCTGAAAATAAACAAGCTGAATTGTTTATGGGACCATTTTTAATAAAAGAAAAAAGTGAAGCTTTCGTTGAAAAATGGGAAGGAGAATTGAAAAACTTCCAAAATATTTTAAAGCAGTTAGAACGTGCGACTGATTCTGAAGAAACAAAAGCGAAGCGTGCAGAAGTAGAAGCGAAAATGAAAATGATAGGGGAGGTTTTATCATGAGTAAAATTCCAAATGGCCATGAAATTATTTCTTTATTTGAAAGTATGTATCCAAAGCATTTGGCGATGGAAGGAGATAAGATTGGCCTGCAGATTGGGGCGCTTAATAAACCCGTGCAGCACGTATTAATTGCGTTGGATGTAACGGAAGAAGTGGTAGAGGAAGCAATTCAATTAGGAGCGAATGTCATTATTGCACATCACCCTTTAATTTTTAATCCGTTAAAAGCGATTCATACAGACAAGGCGTATGGAAAAATTATTGAAAAGTGTATTAAAAATGATATTGCAATTTATGCAGCGCATACAAATGTGGATGTTGCTAAGGGCGGGGTAAATGATTTACTTGCTGAGGCGCTAGGATTGCAAAATACAGAAGTTTTGGCACCAACATATGCAGAAGAAATGAAAAAGGTTGTTGTGTTTGTGCCAAAAACGCATGCAGAAGAAGTACGAAAAGCATTAGGAGACGCAGGTGCTGGTCATATCGGCAATTATAGCCACTGTACGTTTAGTAGCGAGGGTACAGGTACGTTTGTACCTCAAGAGGGGACAAATCCTTATATCGGGGAAACTGGACAGTTAGAGCGCGTAGAAGAAGTGCGAATCGAAACGATTATTCCAGCTTCACTACAACGAAAAGTGATTAAAGCAATGGTAACAGCACATCCATATGAAGAAGTAGCCTATGATGTGTATCCACTTGATAACAAAGGTGAAACGTTAGGGCTTGGAAAAATAGGGTATTTACAAGAAGAAATGACACTTGGACAGTTTGCAGAACATGTAAAGCAATCATTAGATGTAAAGGGTGCGCGAGTTGTTGGGAAATTAGATGATAAAGTGCGCAAAGTAGCTGTACTTGGTGGCGATGGTAACAAATACATCAATCAAGCTAAATTTAAAGGTGCGGATGTATATGTAACAGGTGACATGTATTATCATGTTGCCCATGATGCGATGATGCTCGGTTTAAATATAGTTGACCCAGGACATAACGTTGAAAAGGTAATGAAGCAAGGTGTACAAAAGCAATTACAAGAAAAAGCAGATGCAAAGAAACTGAATGTACATATTCATGCTTCGCAATTACATACAGATCCATTTACATTTGTATAAGAAAAATAAAAACCGTTGCTCATGAAGGCAACGGTTTTTATTATTGTTCTTTTTTCACTTTTACACGAGGTAATATTTTTTGTAACGGTACTTTTCGAACTCTTTCCCATGTAGCAGGATTCATTGGGTCATATTGCTCTAAGAAAGCGATAACCTCTTTTGTAATTGGAGTTGGAGTAGAAGCACCTGCTGTAACAGCTACGTTTTCTACACCTTGTAGCCATTCTAATTTGATTTCACTTACGTCTGCAACGCGGTATGCTTTCGTACCAGCGATTTCTTGTGATACTTGTGCTAAACGGTTTGAGTTGTTACTTTTCGGATCACCGACAACAATTGTTAAGTCTGCAACATCAGCTTGCTTAGCAACGGCTTCTTGGCGAACTTGAGTTGCTAAACAAATTTCCTTATGGAATTCTGCTGTTGGGAATTTTTTCTGAATGTCCTCCATTAAATGTTGAACATCCCATTGGCTCATCGTTGTTTGATTTGTAACTAAAATTTTATCCGTTGGAATTTCTAATGTTTTTAAATCATCAGCTCTTTCAATTAGATGAACGATATCAGGTGCAATACCAACTGCGCCTTCTGGTTCTGGATGATTTTTTTTGCCGATATAAATGACATGGTAACCTTCAGCTTTCTTTGCCTCAATAAGGTCATGTGTTTTTGTGACATCTGGGCAAGTGGCATCGATTGTTGTTAAACCTTTTTCTTTTGCACGTTGTTTAACTTCTGGAGAAACACCGTGTGCAGTGAAAATAACAGTACCAGAATCGATTTTATCTAAAATGTCTAATCGACTTGGGCCGTCTAATGTGATGATACCATCTTCTTCGAATGCATCTGTTACATGTTTGTTGTGAACAATCATACCTAAAATATAAATAGGTCTTGGTAATGATGTATCTAATGCGGCGTTACGTGCAATAACCATCGCGTCCACAACACCGTAGCAATAACCACGAGGGGAAATTTTAACAATTTTCATATGAGTAATCCTCTCCTTCTAAACAAGGGATACTTTTGTGCATAGTCTTTTACATTATAAAGGAGGAGTGAATAGAAAACAAAGGATTGTTACACATATAGTTTTGGTTTTGTTGCTATTTTTTGAACGGGCCCCTCTTGCACCTCTTTTTCTATGACCGGCTCAATCATTATTTTTTTTCTTTTTCTTTTTTTCGGAGAAGGAGGTGGAGTTGCTACCTCAACCTTCTCTGTTACGTCTTCAGTTTGATCTTCGGTTTGATCTTCTTCCGTGCTTTTTCCAGAGGTGAGGATTTTAACAATGCTTGGTAGGTTACGCATAATGGGACCGTATTGTTCGACGACAGGGCTTACAGATTGAACGACTTGGGATACTTTTTCGATATTGTTTATCATATTAGTTGGATTCGAAATTAAATTTGAAATAAAGCTACCGATGCCGCTGCTTGATGCGGCTGTAGTTTCTGCACCACCTCGTGTTTCATTTGATTCATACATTTGAAGGGGGAACATTCGCTCTGGATGCTGCTGCATATAAGGTTGATATTGTAGTGAGTATTGTGGTGAGTATTGTGGTGAGTATTGTGGTGAGTATTGCTGTGAGTATTGTTGTTGGTATTGTGGTTGATATTGCTGTCGATATTGGGGCGGCGGTTGCTGGTGCATCATTGGCGGTCCTTCCATTTGTCGATAAGGTGGAACCATTTGCATGTAAGGTTCGGTTGGATCGTGTTTTTTAAAGAGTTTAGCAAGGAATCCTTTCTTTTTTTGTGCCATCGGTGGTAGTTGTGGAATTGGATATGGTGTATAAGGTTGCTGCCCTGGATTCGGATACATTTGCCTTGTAGGGGATTTTGGAAACATGTGACAAATCCTCCTTTCTTCAATTAGGTATATACACATACACTATGCAATAAGAGGCAAGAAGGTTAGTTTTTGAAGTAAAAACCTAAACTAAAGATGGATTTTACTTGTAGATTTCGATATAATGTAGACTTGACTGATTTGTGCGCGCAGTAGAAATTTAGAAAGAAGGTGTAACTTATGACACAACAAACTTTTACACAGTATGATTTTAAACCATTTTTAATAGATGCAGTTCGTGAACTACGCTTTACAGAGCCGACAGGAATTCAACAGAAAATTTTCCCGGTCGTGAAAAAAGGTGTAAGTGTAATTGGACAATCCCAAACAGGTTCTGGGAAAACACATGCATACTTACTTCCTACATTGAACAGAATTAATGCAAGTCGTGAAGAAGTACAACTTGTTATTACAGCGCCTACTCGTGAGTTAGCACAACAAATTTACGAAGAAATCGTGAAATTAACAAAGTTCTGTGCGGAAGATCAAATGATCACAGCACGTTGTTTAATTGGTGGAACTGATAAACAACGATCAATTGAAAAGTTGAAAAAACAACCTCATATTGTAGTTGGAACACCAGGACGTATTAAAGATTTAGTGGAAGAGCAAGCACTATTTGTTCATAAAGCAAATACTATTATTGTCGATGAAGCAGACTTAATGCTTGATATGGGATTCATTCATGATGTAGACAAAATTGCAGCACGCATGCCTAAAAACTTGCAAATGTTAGTTTTCTCTGCAACAATTCCTCAAAAACTAAAGCCGTTTCTGAAGAAATATATGGAGAATCCAGAGCATATTCATATCAATCCAAAACAAGTTGCGGCTGGAAATATTGAGCATTATTTAGTGCCTTCTAAACACCGTAACAAAATCGATTTAGTGAACAAAATGTTGCTACAATTTAAACCGTATTTAGCAGTTGTTTTCACGAATACGAAGAAGATGGCGGATCAGGTTGCTGACGGATTAATGGAACGTGGCTTAAAAGTTGGACGAATTCATGGAGATTTATCACCGCGTGACCGTAAAAAAATGATGAAACAAATTCGTGACCTTGAATTCCAATATATTGTTGCAACTGATTTAGCAGCACGTGGTATTGATATTGAAGGGATTAGTCATGTTATTAACTACGAACTTCCATCAGATTTAGATTTCTTCGTTCACCGCGTTGGAAGAACAGCACGTGCAGGGCATTCAGGTATTGCAGTGACGATTTATGATCCAGCGAACGAAGAAGCGTTAGATAGTTTAGAAAAACAACGTCATATTGAGTTCAAGCATGTAGATTTACGCGGAGATGAGTGGGCGGATTTAGGTGAACGCCGTCGTCGTAAGAGTCGTAAAAAACCAAATGATGAAATGGATGTTATGGCAACAAAAGTTGTTAAAAAGCCGAAAAAGGTAAAACCAAATTATAAACGTAAACTTGCAACAGAACGTGACAAAGTGAAAAGAAAATATAGCAATAAAAAAAGATAAGGGATTTCCCTTATCTTTTTTTATCCCGCTATTTATGGAGATAATAATCAGTGGAGAATGGAAAAAAACAATGCACTACATATTTCTACAAATTATGCTATCATTATATCTATTGTATATTGAAGAGGTGATTGTATGTTAAAGATTGGATCTCATGTTTCTATGAGTGGTAAGAAAATGTTATTAGCAGCAAGTGAAGAGGCTGTTTCATACGGTGCAACAACGTTTATGATTTATACAGGTGCACCGCAAAATACAAGAAGAAAACCAATTGAAGAATTGAACATAGAAGCAGGAAGAAAACATATGGAACTAAACGGTATTGAGGAAATTATTGTACATGCGCCATATATTATTAATGTCGGAAATACGACGAAACCAGAAACATTCCAATTAGGTGTAGACTTCCTTCGCATGGAAATCGAAAGGACATCGGCATTAGGTGTAGCGAAACAAATCGTTCTTCACCCAGGTGCGCACGTTGGTGCAGGAGCGGATGCTGGTATTCAACAAATTATTAAAGGGCTGAATGAAGTATTAACGCCAGACCAGACGGTTAACATCGCGTTAGAAACGATGGCAGGTAAAGGGACAGAATGCGGCCGTAGCTTTGAAGAAATTGCAAAGATAATTGACGGTGTAACATATAATGAAAAACTATCCGTATGCTTTGACACGTGTCATACGCACGATGCAGGATACGATATCGTAAATGACTTTGACGGTGTATTAAATGAGTTTGATAAGACTGTTGGTATTGATCGCTTACAAGTACTTCATATTAATGATAGTAAAAATGTACGCGGCGCAGGAAAGGACCGTCATGAAAATATCGGTTTCGGTCATATTGGTTATAAAGCGTTGCATTATATTGTGCATCATCCGCAATTAATGCACGTACCAAAAATTCTGGAAACGCCATATGTAGGTGAAGATAAAAAGGACAAGAAGCCGCCATATAAATTAGAAATCGAAATGCTGAAAAATGGTACTTTTGATGAAGGACTTCTTGAGAAAATTAAAGCGCAATAAGCAATAAGGAGGGGGAAATCCCCTCCTTATTTTAGTAGTTGCTGAAATAAAGTATTTACTTGTTGAGCAGTAGCGGGCGAGGTTACCTGGGCTATTTGTTTTAAGAGCGCTAGTCGTTCGTCATTATCGTAAATGTTAATATTCTTTCCTTTCATAAGTCCAACAATTTGATCAGCTTGTGCAGTCGTAATTGGAACGTCATATTCTTTACTATATTTCAATAATTCCTTTGTAGAAATATGATTTAACTTTTTATTTACAAGTTGTTTAATGAGGTTCATCGAGTTATCCTCCTTCACACGTTCTTCTATCGAAATATATGAGTACGTAGCTTGTACATATTCGTATAGAGCTTCTTTTTTCATGAGAAAAAGAAGCGTATGTTATAATATAAGGACAAAACTATAGAAAAAGAGTATAAGGGAGGACTTATGGAGCAGAAGCAACATCGAAAAGAAAGTGTTATCCATCTTATTTATCGTTTAGTTATGATTATTTTTGGGGCAGCATGCGCAGCGGTAGCAATTGAACTATTCTTAATGCCAAATAAAATTATTGATGGTGGAATTATTGGTATTTCTCTTATATTAGATTATCTTACTCCTAATATTTGGTGGTTAAGTTTTTCTACTTTAGTCGTTATCCTCAATATCCCATTTATGTATTCGGGTTATAAGCAAATCGGAAAAACATTCATGTTATCTTCGGCATTCGGTATTGTAGCTTTAGCGTTTATTGAATCAACGTTACATGCTGTTCCGCCATTTACAACAGAGCCGATTTTAGCGACAGTGTTTGGTGGTCTTATTTTAGGTCTTGGTGTAGGGCTCGTTATTCGTCACGGTGGATCAATGGACGGAACAGAAATTATGGGTATTTTATTAACGAAGAAATTACCTTTCTCCGTTGGCGAATTTGTAATGTTTGTGAACTTATTTATTTTTGCATGGGCAGCATTTGTATTTGGTGTGGAACAAGCTATGTATTCTGTCATGACGTACTATATCGCATTCAAAACCATTGATACAGTCATTCAAGGTTTAGATGAAACGAAAGCAGTTTTAATTGTATCAGATCAATATGAAGAAGTATCAAATGCGATTTTGCATCGTCTTGGTCGTGGAACTACAAAACTTGTAGCGAAAGGCGGTTACACGGATAAGGAAAAAGAAGTGATTTATGCAGTTGTAACGCGTCTGGAAGTGACAAAGTTAAAATCAATTGTGTATGAAATTGATGCGAATGCGTTTGTTACAATTATGAGTACACAAGAGACAAATGGTGGTAAGTTTAAATCGGCTATTCACTAAAAATATATCGAGTAATAGCTCTAGCCAATTGGAAATGGGATGGACTCATTTAATTAAACTTCCACTTTATAGAGATATTTTTTGAAAGCAGAGAATTTTTCTCTGCTTTTTGTTATAATAATAAGGTTTCTTGAAAAAGTAGATATATTTTAGGCAGATTGGTTTACAACTATAATAAGCTATACTATAATTCAAATAGATATAAATCGGAATCATTCTGAATTAAAATAGGTGAGATGCTATGAATAATATATTAGAAATAGAAGGACTGTCATTTCGATATGAAGATCGAAATGTGTTAGAAGATATTAATTTGCAAGTTCCGAAGGGAGCTTTTTTAGGTTTAGTTGGACCAAATGGTTCTGGGAAATCAACGTTGCTAAAATGTTTATTAGGCGTTTTAAAGCCAAAACAGGGAAGTATTCGTTTGTTTGGTGTTGATAGTAAGAAGTTTAAAGAATGGAACAAAGTTGGTTATGTGTCGCAAAAGGCAAATAGCTTTAATTCTGGTTTTCCGGCAACTGTGTTTGAAGTTGTGTCAATGGGACTCGTTTCGAAAAAAGGGCTATTTCGCTTTTTCACGAAAAGCGATAAGGAAAAGGTAGAAAAAGCGATTGCTGATGTAGGAATGAGTGAGTTTCAAGGGCGCAATATCGGAGAACTTTCTGGTGGACAACAACAGCGTGTATTTATTGCTCGTGCGCTCGTTAGTGATCCTGAATTACTTATTTTGGACGAGCCTACTGTTGGAATCGATGTGAAGAATGTAGAAAGTTTTTATGAGATATTAGAGGATTTAAACAAGAGGTTAGGAATCACATTAATTCTCGTTACGCATGATATGGGAGCTGTTACCGAGAAAGTAACACATGTTGCATGCCTAAACCAACATTTACATTTCCATGGAAATGTAGAGAAGTTCCGAGAGTTAGAAGATGCGGAAATGTCCGTCTTATATGGACATCATGTTCATCGTTTAGAACACGAGCATGAGCATCACGGGAGGATATAATGATACAAGATTTTTTACAATATGACTTTTTACGTAACTCTTTATATGCAGGGATTTTAATAGGACTTGTTGCGCCACTTATCGGTGTATTTGTTGTCATTCGCCGTATGTCGCTTATTGCAGATGCATTAAGCCACGTAACATTATCGGGTATTGCTGCAAGTTTACTACTAGAAAAAACAATTTTCACAGGGGGATTTTTAAATCCGTTATATATGGGAATGATTTTTTCTATTGGTGGAGCGTTACTTATTGAAAAATTACGTACTGTATATAAACATTATCAAGAATTAGCAATTCCGATTATTCTTTCAGCAGGAATGGGGATTGGCGTTATTTTTATTTCACTTGCAAATGGATTTAACACAGATTTATTTAGTTACTTATTTGGTAGTGTAAGTGCTGTAACAAGTACGGATTTAATAATCATTGGTATTGTAGCAATTGCTGTTATTGTAACGATTACTTTATTATACAAAGAGTTATTTTTACTATCGTTTGATGAGGAGTACGCTGTATCAACTGGTTTGAGTGCAAAGTGGATTCACTTTATTTTCATTATATTGGTTGCGCTTGTCATTGCGGTATCAATGCGTGTGGTAGGGGTTCTTCTCGTATCATCATTAATGACGTTACCAGTTGCAGCAAGTATTCGTATTGCGAATGGATTTAAACAAACAATTTTCTTTTCCATTTTATTTGGTGAAATTGCAGTAATTGGTGGAATGTTTGCTTCGTATCAACTTGATTTAGCACCAGGTGGTACAATTGTTATGATAGCGGTTCTTATTTTAATTGGTGCGATTTTATGGAAAAAGAAAAAAACTGCATAAAGTAGGGATAGATATGAATCTAACAGAAGCTTTACGCCTAATGAAAGATAAAGGATACAAACATACTGGGAAAAGAGAAGAGATGCTTAGGTTATTTGCAGCTCACAATCGTTATTTAACGGCGAAAGACGTTTTAGAGCATATGAAGGATGATTATCCAGGTCTTAGCTTTGACACGATTTATCGTAACTTAACGGTGTTTGCTGAAATCGGTGTTTTAGAACAGACGGAATTAAACGGTGAAAAACATTTTCGTTTTACATGTTCTATTATGGAACATCATCATCATTTTATTTGTTTAGATTGCGGAGGGACGAAAGAGATTACTTCTTGCCCGATGGATTTTATGAATAAAGATTTTAACGGTTATGAAGTAACTGGTCATAAGTTTGAAATATACGGCCGTTGTCCAAAATGTGCAAAGTAAAAGCTCGTCAGTTATGTAACTGACGAGCTTTTTTACGTAGAAAAGAAGGTTGCTCACAAATATTGTGGCAACCTTCTTTTTATTGTTCTTGTGTTTCTTTTTCTTTTTCTTTTTCTCGTTCAGCAGCCATTTCAGCAGCAATTACGTCGATTTCTTTTTTTAGTTCTTCTACCATTATTTCTTCTGGGACTTTACGAACGACTTGCCCTTTACGGAATAATAGTCCTTCTCCACGTGCGCCGGCAATGCCGATATCAGCTTCACGAGCTTCACCAGGACCATTTACAGCGCAGCCAAGTACTGCAACTTTAATTGGTACTTGTAGTGTAGAGATATATTCTTCCACTTCATTAGCGATACTAATTAAATCAATTTCAATACGACCGCAAGTTGGACAAGAAATAAGTGTTGCTGCATTAGATGCAAGACCGAATGACTTTAATAGTTCACGCGCAACTTTTACTTCTTCAACTGGATCAGCACTTAATGAAATACGTAGTGTATTTCCGATGCCTTTACTTAAGATTGCTCCAAGACCAGCGGCACTTTTTACAGTTCCAGCAAATAACGTTCCAGATTCTGTAATACCTAAATGTAATGGGTAATCAAAAGCACGTGCAGCTTTTTCGTATGCTTCAATTGCTAAGTTAACATCAGAGGCTTTCATAGATACGATAATATCATGGAAATCTAAGTCCTCTAAAATTTTAATGTGATGTAGGGCGCTCTCAACCATACCATCTGCAGTTGGGTATCCGTACTTTTCTAAAATGTGACGCTCTAATGAACCTGCGTTTACACCGATACGGATTGGAATACCGCGTTCTTTTGCTGCATTTACAACAGCTTCTACTTTATGGCGACGACCAATGTTACCTGGATTGATACGTACTTTATCAATGCCACCTTCAATTGCTTTTAAAGCAAGGCGATAATCAAAATGAATATCAGCAACAAGTGGAATGTTGATTTGTTTTTTAATATCAGCAATAGCATTTGCTGCGCGTTCGTCTGGAACAGCAACACGCACGACTTGACAGCCAGCTTCTTCTAAACGTTTAATTTCAGCAACTGTTGCCTCAACATCATGTGTTTTTGTTGTTGTCATACTTTGTATAATTAATTCATTATTACCGCCAATTGTTAAATTACCGACTTTAACTGGACGTGTTTTTGTACGATGAGTCATTTCGTTCACGAATAGATCGCTCTCCTTATAAAAGAAGTTTCTTATTTAGTCCCTTATATCAATGAAAGTATACGTGATACAGGGCTATAGAAACCGAAGTGCTCGGTTTCACTTTTACTATTGTATCAGCGCCTTTATGTAATTGACAAGGATTAAGTGATTGCTTATTGATATAACGGGAATTTATAAGACTTTCCAAGTTGTATTTTTGTAGCAGATGTATTTTTATTTAATTGTTTAAAATCATCAATTACTTTTTCGATAGAAGGAATTTTCTTCTTATTAATCGCTTCTGTAATGGAAAGAACCGTATCACCTGTTTTGACTTCGATTGTTTTATAAGTGACATCTGTTTCTTTTTCCGCTTTGTTCTCTTTCTTTTGTTTCGTATCTGTACTTTCTTTTTTTATCGTTTCGGCCGCATTTGTCTTTTTATATGAACTTAACATCGGTAAAGTGCCGATTTTTATATCGTAATAAAATATATAACCAAGAACAAGCACGAATAAGAATATACCTAATCTTTTCATATTCTTCACTCCTTTGCTAGGAATATATGCTTGTCCAAAAAAAAAATGCCTATTTAGGCATTTTTTTCGTTCGGTTTTGGAACTTCTTTAATAGTTAAGTATAGGACAATTAAAACAACTGCGATATAAATGAATGTTGAACCAGGTACAACGATTTTGAATAAATCCATAATCATAAAGAAGATTGTTGGAATTGTGTAGCTGTAAGCAGTTAACGTCCATACTTGCTTATAAGATAATTTACGTTGACCACTCATAGCAGAACCGATAAACGCAAGTAAAGTAATTCCTAAGAAAGTAATAAACAGTTGGAATAGGTATACTAACACGCCAATAACTGCTAATAAAATTGGATAAATACTATCGAATACAGAAATAAAATCTTGCAAATCTTTCTTCTCAAGAGATGTCCCTAATAAATCATTGTAGGAGTATGTTTGTGTTTGACCATTTCCCATAGAAACTACTTTATCTTTTAAAATAAATAAACCAGTTTTATTCTGATATTTTTCTATATCTGTTGTGTTTGGGTCAAATACGAAAAGGGCATCTCCCTCTTCTTTTTGAACAGGTTGCTCAATATCAGCTTTTAGTTCACCATTTTCGATTTTAAAATCAGGTAAATCTTTTTCAATTGCTTGATTTACCATAGTAACACTATCTTGGATAAAGCTACCGTAAAAGAATGTTCTTGGAATAGTAGTGATTAGACAAAGTAGCATAATATACAAAATGGTTTTTCCGATTTTTTGAAAACGGAATAACGCCATATCTTTAGGCGAATATACGCTTTTGGCTAATTGGGTAAATATGGACATAGATTCACTTCCTTTATGTATGTATAAAATCATTGTAACGTAGGAATCTAAGGAATCTCAAGATATATTATATTTACATATAGTGGAGATAACTAAATTTCTTTTTATTAATTTTCTTCTTTTAAACGAGAAAAATACAATTGACACTTTTCTTTTTTATATGGTAAATTTATCTTACATTTCTTAAAGAATATATCCGATAGGAATTCCTTTATTTGATGTATTGTTACATACATAATTGTGGACCCTTAGCTCAGCTGGTTAGAGCAGACGGCTCATAACCGTCCGGTCGTAGGTTCGAGTCCTACAGGGTCCATATCCATTTCACATGTTTATTATGTCAGCAGGAAGCTTCCTTGTAGAAGGGAGCTTTTTTTACGGAATATATGAGCATTTTAATTGAAAAGAAGTGGGAATTTTGCTACTTTAATGATAGCAAGACAATGTGATTTATTTGTTTGCACCCTATGGCAATTAGGGTAGAATGAAGTTGTATGTCACTTAAGTGGCAATACATAAACTGGGAGGAATATAACAATGGCAAAACACGAATTACCAAATTTATCTTATGCGTATGATGCTTTAGAGCCTCACTTTGACAAAGAAACAATGAACATCCATCATACAAAACATCATAACACGTACATCACAAACTTAAACGCTGCTTTAGAAGGTCATGCAGAATTAGCTGACAAAAGCGTAGAAGAATTAGTTGCAAACTTAAACGAAGTACCAGAAGCAATCCGTACAGCAGTACGTAACAATGGTGGCGGACATGCTAACCATACATTCTTCTGGACAATCTTATCTCCAAACGGCGGCGGACAACCAGTAGGCGAACTTGCAACTGCAATTGAAGCGAAATTCGGTAGCTTCGATGCATTCAAAGAAGAATTCGCAAAAGCTGGCGCAACTCGTTTCGGTTCTGGTTGGGCTTGGTTAGTAGTAAATAATGGTGAGTTAGAAGTAACAAGCACACCAAACCAAGATTCTCCTCTAACTGAAGGTAAAACTCCAGTTATCGGTTTAGATGTTTGGGAGCATGCTTACTACTTAAATTACCAAAACCGACGTCCAGACTACATCGGTGCATTCTGGAACGTTGTAGATTGGAACGCTGCTGAAAAACGTTACCAAGAAGCAAAATAATTGTAATAACGATAGAAAAAGCTAGGAGAATGCTCCTAGCTTTTTTCTGTACTTTCCTTTTACATAATTGGGCTTGTCTTTGGAAGACTAGAACATGAAGTAAAGGAGAGTTGTGTATGAAGTGGAAACATGTAATTGGTGACGTTGAAGTGAATCGGGATTTAGTGTTATTACTCCTTATCGGAGGTTTATACACGCTCGCAATTTCTTTATCGAATACGTTTGTTAACATTTATTTATGGAAACAAACACAAAATTATGTGAATCTTGGCTTGTATAATTTGGCCAGCGTTGTATTGCAGCCCCTCACATTTCTTGTAGGTGGGAAATTAGCGAAGCGTATTGATCGCTCAATCTTGTTACGAATAGGTGTAGGCACGCTCGCGATTTTTTTTATCGTTGTTTTAGTAGCGGGGAAAAGCGCTTCTCACTATATTTTATTGATGGGGGCTCTTTTAGGAGTCGGATATGGTTTTTACTGGCTCGCGTTTAACTTATTAACATTTGAGATTACAGAACCAGAAACAAGAGATTTCTTTAACGGATTTCTTGGGCTTCTTACATCCTTCTCTGGCATGATTGGACCGATAGCAGCTGGATACACAATTTCACGTATGGAAAAGTGGAGTGGTTATACGGTCATATTCTTTCTTTCGTTACTGTTATTTGCAATTGCTGTCATTTTAAGCTTTTTTGTATCTAAGAGAGAATGTGAAGGACGATATGAAATTGTACAAGTATTGAAAGAGCGGCAAATTGATAAAAATTGGGGAAGAATTACACGTGCTCATTTTTTCCAAGGGTTGCGAGAGGGAACGTTTATTTTTGTTATTTCAGTGTACGTGTATTTAGCAACTGATAGCGAGCTTGCATTAGGTAAATATAGCTTAGTAAATTCTGCAGTATCATTTGTATGTTACTACTTAGTCACTCGTATGTTAAAGAAGGAATGGCGGAAAAAAGCAATTTTGCTTGGAGGCATTATTTTATATGCTGTCGTATTTTTAGTCATATTCAACGTTACATACACAAAATTACTTATTTATGCAGCGTGTATCGCGATTGCATACCCCATTTTACTCGTTCCGTACGGATCCATGACATATGATGTAATTGGTAGAGCGAAAAATGCGAGAGAGTGGCGAGTTGAGTATGTAGTTGTTCGGGAATTATGGTTAAATGCAGGAAGAATTTGCTCGATTTTAAGTTTTTTATGTGCTGTACTATTCTTCCCGCCTGAAAAAAGTTTGCCTTACTTATTATGTATTTTAGGTGCAGGACATTTTCTTATTTATTTTGCAGTTAAAAATGTCAAATATAATGAGGGAAATGCGAGTAATACAACCATTGTAACGCAAGGGACCACGCAGAATCAAACAGAACCAGAAGGTTAACTTCTCGGTTGTTTTATGCTAGAATAGAAAAAGATGTAAGACAGCAGTGAGGACACCTGTATGAAGGTGTCCCTTTCACATTACATAGCTGTTGGTAGAGGGGGTTTGTATGGGCAAGAAGCAGAAACAACAAAAGAAAAAGACTCACGTTCCTTTTCGGTTAAACGTGCTGTTTTTCTGCGTGTTTTTAATGTTCTCCGCGGTTATTGTAAGGCTTGGTTATGTACAAATTGTTCGCGGTGAGGAATATAAGAATGAAGTGGAGAGGAAAGAAAACTCGACGATAAGTAATCCTGTACCACGTGGGAAAATATTTGACCGTTTTGGGCGACCTGTAGTAGATAATGCAGCTGTACGTACGATTACATTTACAAAAATGAAAGGATCAACTGCAGAGGCTCGCTTAGAAACAGCGAAAAGGCTAGCAGATTTGATTGAAGTACCGACAGATAAATTAACAGATCGCGATAAAAAAGATTATTGGCTTGCTATTCATAAAGAGGAAGCGAAAGAAAAAATTACGAATAAAGATCGTCAAGATTTTAAAGATAAAAAAATTGACGATAAAGAATTAGATGAGCGTCAACGAAATCGCGTGACAGAAGAAGAAGTGAGTCAATTATCCGCAAAAGATTTAGAAGTACTAGCGATTAAAAGCAAAATGGACGGCGGATATGCAATGACACCACAAGTCATTAAGAAGGATGCTACAGAACAGGAATATGCGATTATTAGTGAAAATCTAGCAACATTACCGGGTGTAGATACGAATGTTGATTGGGATCGAAAATACGTTTATGATGATTTGTTCCGAAGTGTACTTGGCGGGGTGTCAACGTCTGATGAAGGTTTACCGAGAGAAAGACTAGATTACTATCTTGTTCGTGATTATAATCGAAATGACCGCGTAGGGAAAAGTTATCTTGAGCAGCAATATGAAGATAGTTTGCACGGTAATAAAGCGGAAGTGAGAAATATTACAGATAAAAACGGTAATATTTTAGAAACGATTAATGTATCAAAAGGGCAAAGTGGTAACGATCTAAATTTAACAATTGATATGGAATTACAAAAGCGTGTAGAAGAAATTATCACGAAAAATTTATTGAGATATAAAGGGGGACAACCTCTTTTAGATCGTGCATTCGTTGTAATGATGAATCCAAAAAATGGTGAAGTTTTATCTATGGCAGGGAAACAGTTAGTGGAAGAAAATGGCGAAACGAAAGTGCAAGATTTCGCATTAGGAACGATGACAAGCTCTTATCCGATGGGATCAACTGTAAAAGGTGCGACAGTACTTACAGGATATCAAACAGGTGCAATTCAACCGGGTTCAGTGCAACTTGATGAACCAATCAGATTAAAGGGAACGCCACAAAAATCTTCGTGGAAGACGATGGGATATATTAATGATTTAACAGCATTAAAAATGTCTTCTAACGTATATATGTTTAAAACAGCGATGAATCTCGCAGGTGTTCAATACGTAAGAGGTGGTACGTTAGATATACCACAAAAAGCATTTGATACGATGCGTTATTATTTCGGACAGTTTGGACTTGGCGTAAAAACAGGTATTGATTTACCAAATGAATCTGCGGGTCAAACAGGTAGAGGGAATCAGCCAGGTTTCCTATTAGATTTATCAATTGGACAGTATGACACGTATACACCACTTCAATTAGCACAGTATGTTTCAACAATTGCAAATGGTGGTTACCGTATGCAGCCGCAAGTTGTAAAGGAAATTCGTCAACCGTCAGTGAAACCAGAAGAAACTGGAAAAGTTGTTCATTCAATGGAACCGAAAGTACTAAACCGTATCGATATGCCTGAATCACAAATTAAACGTGTTCAGGAAGGGTTTAGACAAGTATTTAATGAGTCTGGTGGTACAGCTGCGAAATACTTTACAGGCGCACAATATAAAGCTGCTGGTAAGACAGGTACAGCTCAAACTGTGTATGGCGGAGATAAAGAGATTGGTAGAAAAGCAAACGGTGAGCGTAAAGAAACATATAACTTAACATTAGTAGGTTATGCGCCACTTGAAGACCCTGAAGTAGCATTTTCTGTTGTTGTACCTTGGGTAGATGATAAATCAGGTATTAACGGATATATTAGCCGTGACATTATGGACGCGTACTTTGATTTGAAAAAAATAGAAAATGGTGAAGCTACAAAAGAAGAAATAGATAATAAAAAGAAAAATAAAGAGCAAGATGATGAATAAAAAAGTTGTAAAAAAAGCACACTATCTGAAAAGATAGTGTGCTTTTTTTTATGGTTCATGCATACGTTTTAATAAAGTGGACAAGCATATTATATCGGGAAATTAAGGGGCCTCGTAAGTGATACGTATGCATTTCTCTATGGGAGATAACGATTTTATGGACCAATTATTAGTGAAGATGAATGGTGGTTACGGATTAGAATTTTACCTAATGTTGATTCTTGTGGAACTTTACAAAACTTTTACAAACAATTAAAACCGAATTAATAGTTTAGCAGTATTCTTATATCTGTAATCCTGTTATTTCCGGTTACTTCTAGGAGGAAGAACACGTGAAATGGATAAGTGCATCAATTAAAGTTTTCATACTGTCGACATGTTTCCTTTATGTTGGCACGTCTACTGCATTTGCTGTGAATGAAATGGGAGAAGTGAGAGTTGATGGATCCTCAACGGTTTTTCCTATTATAGAAGCGGTAGCGGAGGAATATACAAAGGTGCATCCAAACGTGAAAATTTCCATCAGTGTTTCTGGAACAGGAGGAGGATTTAATCGTTTCAGTAAAGGAGAAGTGGATATAAATAATGCTTCGAGAGTAATGAAACAAGTGGAAGAAAATGAAATGAAGAAAAACTCCATTCAGTTTACACCGTTTGAAGTTGCTTACGATGGTCTTACGATCGTTGTGAATCGCCAAAATACTTGGGTAGACAATATGACAGTAGACGAGTTACGTCTATTATGGAGTGAAGATGGAAACGAAAAGCGATGGTCACAAATTCATTCTTCATGGCCACGTAAACAGGTGAAGTTTTATGCGCCAGGTGTAGACTCTGGCACGTATGATTATTTTCAAAACGTCATCTTACAAAATAATCGCATTGTAAAAAAAGTCTCTTTGTCTGAAGATGATCAAGTTATTATGCAAGGGGTAATGAATGATAAAAATGCTATTGCTTTTGTAGGATATGCTTATTATATGGCCAATCAAGATAAGGTGAGAGCAATAAAAGTGAATGATGTACTTCCAACGAAAGATACGATTCAATCAGGTAAATATAAGCCATTATCTAGGTCGCTATTTGCTTATGTAAATAATGCATCTATCCGAAATAAAATGACTGTAGCAAATTATGTTGAGTTTATGATTCAACATGTTGGTAATCTTGCTGAAGAAGTTGGGTATGTAAAATTACCAAAAGAAAAATACAATGAACAGCTGCGGATGTTAACAGAAATAAAAAGGTAATGTCAGGGTGGAAAGGGGTTTTCATCTTTGGCTCATAATGACAAAAGTCAAATTACATTTTCTGTACAACATTTGATTGAAAGAAATACAAAACAAAGAAAAAAAACGCAGCGAATCAATCGAATCGTTCCATTTTTACTAAAAATAATTGCTAGCGTGTCTATTGTGACGACACTTGGAATTATTTTCACATTGGCAAATGAAACAATGATGTTTTTCCGAAAAATACCATTGCTCTCCTTTTTGACAGAGAAAGAATGGTTACCTTTTTTTGAAGATCCTAAATTCGGTATATTACCACTTATATGTGGAACGTTCCTTGTAACAACAATTGCTATGTTTGTAGCAATTCCTATCGGTTTAGCGTGTGCCGTATTTTTAAGCGAATATGCTTCAAACGGTACAAGAAAAGTATTAAAACCGATGTTAGAACTATTAGCAGGTATCCCGACGATTGTATATGGTTTTTTTGCATTAACAGTTGTCACACCGCTTTTACAGCGGATTATACCAGATTTACAGTTTTTTAATGCGATTAGTCCAGGTATTGTTATTGGCTTTATGATGATACCTATAATTGCATCTTTGTCTGAAGATGCAATGAGAGCTGTAGCGAAAGGGACGAAAGAAGCTTCGTTAGCACTTGGAGCAACTCGGTTTGAAATGGTAAAACAAGTCGTGTTTCCTTCGGCTTTTACAGGGATTATGGCAGCGATTATACTAGCGGCTTCTAGGGCAATTGGTGAAACGATGATTGTTGTAATTGCAGCGGGATCCACGCCGAACGTATCGCTTGATCCGACACACTCTATTCAAACGCTAACAGCTTATATTGTGCAAGTGAGTTTAGGTGATGCTCCGCATGGAACAATTACGTATTACAGCATGTACGCCGTAGGCGCAACGTTATTCTTGTTTACTTTTATAATGAATATCATTTCGCAGTTTATTATGCGCCGCTTTAGGAGGGTGACATAATATGCGAATGTTGAATCATAAAAAAATACAAGAAAATATGGCATCGCGGTTTTTAAAAGATCGAGTTTACAAAATGTTATTTTATATAGCCATCTTGTTTTCAATAGTAATACTGCTTGTTTTGCTTTTTCAAATTTTTGAAAAAGGTATAAGTTATCTTTCATTAGATTTCTTTACAAGCTTTGCTTCGCGGAATCCGAAAGAAGCTGGAATTGCTGCAGCATTGTCAGGAACAATATTATTTATGAGTATTGTTATACCAGTTTCCTTTATATTTGGAGTTGGAACTGCTCTTTATTTAGAGCAATATGCGAAGGAATCTATATTTAAAAAGATGATAGAAATTAATAATCAAACGTTAGCAGGAGTACCTTCCGTCGTATTTGGATTACTCGGCTTAACTATTTTTGTATATGCTCTTCATTTAGGGGAGAGTATCATTGCGGCGGCACTGACGATGAGTTTACTCGTCTTACCTACAGTTGTTGTGGCAAGTCAAGAAGCGATACGATCTGTACCAAGTTCGTTATTAGAAGCTTCTTACGGGTTAGGTGCTACGAAGTGGCAAACGATGTATCAGATTGTCTTGCCATATGCTTTCCCGGGAATTATAACGGGTTGCACGTTAGCGATATCAAGAGCGATTGGAGAAGCGGCACCGTTATTAGTTATTGGAGCACTTGCATTTGCAAATTATGTTCCATTTAGCATGTTTGATAGATTTACAGTTTTACCAATTCAAATTTTTAATTGGATGAGTAGACCGCAAGAAGAATTTCAGTATGTGGCAGCTGCTGGAATGATTGTTTTGTTAGGTTTGTTGCTCTTTATTAATATATTTGTCCTATGGTTACGAAATCGAAAATAAGTTGGAAATGGATGAAAGGGGAATTCAAATGGTAGCAACAGTAGTAAATGTACAGGTGAAAAACGAGGAGAAAATTGAGACTGCGCCAAAGAAAGTAGTATTTGATACGAAAAACTTAAATTTATGGTACGGTGAAGATCACGCTTTAAAAGATATTAACTTAAGCATTCATGAGAATGAAGTTACAGCAATTATCGGGCCAAGTGGTTGTGGTAAATCAACGTACTTAAAAACATTAAATCGTATGGTAGAGTTAGTACCAATCGTGAGAACTACAGGTGTAATTGAATATAGAGAGCGCAATATATTTGATAAATCATATCCAGTTGAAGAATTGCGAACACATGTAGGAATGGTGTTCCAAAAGCCAAATCCATTTCCAAAATCTATTTATGAAAATGTAGCATACGGTCCGAAAATTCATGGTATTAAGGACAAGAAAACGTTGGATGAAATTGTTGAAAAAAGTTTACGTGGAGCAGCAATTTGGGATGAGTTAAAAGATCGTTTGCACGATAATGCATACGGTTTATCCGGTGGGCAGCAACAGCGTCTATGTATCGCGCGTTGTTTAGCGATTGAACCAGACGTCATTTTAATGGATGAGCCAACATCGGCACTAGATCCAATTTCAACATTAAAAGTAGAAGAATTAATTCAAGAGTTAAAGAAAGACTTTAGTATTGTTATCGTAACGCATAATATGCAACAAGCAGCGCGTATTTCAGACAAAACAGCTTTCTTCTTAAGTGGAGAAGTTGTGGAATATACAGATACAAATAAATTATTTACGACACCTTCAGATAAGCGTACAGAAGATTATATTACAGGCCGATTCGGTTGATGTCGCTAGCAAGGCTAAGAGAAAATACCCTCTTAACAGAGGGTATTTCTTGTTTTACTGAGAAGGAATATTTCTCCTATTTAAGACGGATTACAGAGATAAGAGGCCTTACATAAGAGATTTATATATAATGGCATGGAATATTGAGGGGGAAGAAACAATGGTAAGAGAACAATTTCAATGTGATTTAAAAACGTTACAGCAAAAGGTGATTGAGCTTGGTGAACTAGCGAGAGAAGCTTTATTGCTTGCTATGGAAGGTCTTCATAAAAGGGATGTAGAGAAAGCGTTAGAGGTAATAGATGGTGATTATCGTATGGATAATTTAGAAGAGGAAATAAATGATCTTGCGCTTATGCTTATTACGAAGCAGCAACCTGTAGCAAGTGATTTAAGAAGGATTTTCATTTCAATTAAGACAGCGACAGATTTAGAACGTATTGCAGATCATGCTGTTAATATTGCGAAATCAACAATTCGTCTTGGGGAAAAAGAAGCGTCTGTTAGTTTGCACAATCTTGATGAAATGTTTGCGATTGCAAATAAGATGTTACAGTTAGCGTTAGATGCATATGAGCAAGAAAATTTAACTTTTGCGAAACAAATTGCTGAAATGGATGATTCAGTTGATGAAATATATGGGAAAGCGATTCGTGAATTTATATCTTCAGTCCCAGAACAACCAGAAGCAATTACACAAATTACACAATTATCGTTTGTAGCAAGATATATTGAGCGTGTAGCAGACCATATTACAAATATTGCTGAAAATGTTTTTTATTTAGTAAAAGGAAAGCATTACTTATTAAATGAATAAAGAAAAAAAGCAGGTGAAACATCACCTGCTTTTTTTAGTCAAAACATGACAAAAAAAGCTCGTTGTTTCCTTTAGTTTATGATGATAAGATGTATCATAATATAATGGAAAAAATAGGGCATATATGTTGTTCACTTATTAAGTAATATTTTACTAAGTTAATAGTAAGCGCTTACTTTATACCTTTAAAAGGTGCATGTATATAGGGAGTTTTACCATTTGTCAGCCATCAGCGGGAGATGAAAAAAATCCCTACTAAGTTAAAGTTTCATTTTATACTGCTAGTTACTGCGGGTTAGATAATATACATATCGTATATGAAGTTACTGAACATTATATAAGTGGAGGCTGAAGTATATGAAGGGGGTTATTTTAGCTGGAGGAAAAGGACGACGCCTTAGACCATTAACATGTAATACTCCAAAGCCGATGTTGCCATTATTAGAAAAGCCAGTTTTGGAATACAATATTGAATTATTACGTCAGCATGGTATTCGTGAGATTGCAATTACTGTTCAGTATATGAGTACGGCCATTAAACAATATTTTGGTGACGGTAGCAAATGGGACGTTAACTTGTATTACTTTGAAGACTCTCCTCCGCTTGGTACTGCAGGAAGTATTAAACAAGCGGAAAAATTTTTAGATGAAACGTTTGTTGTCATAAGTGGGGATGCTTTAACTGATTTTCAATTATCAGAAGGAATTACGTTTCATGAACAAAAGAAAAGAATGGTAACTATGTTTGTAAAGGAAGTAGAAAATCCACTCTCATTTGGTTTAGTTGTAATGAACAAAGAACAAGAGGTTACACGATATATTGAAAAACCGAGTTGGAATGAAGTGGTCTCTAATATTGTGAATACAGGTATATATATTATGGAGCCAGAAATTTTTTCATACATACCGCCCCGAGAATTTTTTGATTTCAGTCAAGATGTGTTTCCCTTATTAGCAAATAAGAATGCATTATTTGCGTATTTGTCAGAAGGCTATTGGTTAGATATCGGTACATTTGATCAATATCGACAAGCACAATTTGATTTGTTAACGAAAAAATTGCAAGTACCTATTCCGTATACGGAAGTATTACCGATGGTATGGATGGGAGAAGGGGTAACGATTGGAAAAGGAACGAAAATTCACGGCCCTTCTTTTATTGGTGAAGGAGCAAAAATTGGTGCTGGATCTGTAATTGAGCCGTACTCTATTATCGGGAAAAATAGTGTTGTTTCAAGTTATTCTCATCTTCAAAAGAGTATTATTTTTGCAAATGCGCAGATTGGGAAATATTGCGAGTTATTAGAAACGACAATAGGAGAACATACAATGGTGGAAGACGACGTTACATTGTTTCAAAAAAGTATTGTAGCGGACCATTGTCATATAGGGAAAAGTACGGTAATTAAGCAAAAGGGAAAGCTATGGCCATATAAGGCGATTGACAGTCATTCGGTAGTCGGATCGGCTGGTGTTCAAGAAAGTGAAAAGAGTGCAGGCTGGTTGCAAAAAAGCCGCATTGTAGGAAGAGGTAATGTGGAGATTACGCCTCAATTTATTGTAAAGGTTGCGATGGCGTACGGATCTCTTTTTGCCAAAGGGGAAAGTATATTAATTGGAAGTCAAGAACATATAGAAACGACCTCTTATAAAAATCTTTTTCTTCATGCAATTCATGGTATCGGAATTCATACGATGGAATGCAAAGAAATGAACGAATCACTTTTTCAGTACAGTATTCAAGATTTGCGATGTGCGGGCGGGGTTTTCATCCAAGTGGAAAAGGAAAAAGAGGTTGTTATAAAGTTGTATGGCAAGGATGGGGTACAATTAACGTATAAGCAGCAAAAAGCGATAGAACAAGTGTATATGTCTGAGTCGTTTTATTACGTATGTGAGAAGGAAATGGGGCGGAATAAGCTAGTACACGTTTCTTTACATGATTATATAGAGGCTGTATTAGAGCGCATTGATATTGAGAAAATACAAAAACAGAAGTTCCATCTTCTTATTAATAAGAGAAATGATATGTTACAACATTTGCTTATGCTCTTTTTGCAAAGGCTCGGATGCACAGTTACGTGGATTTATGCGGGCGAACAAAAGGATCATGTGAAAGCTTTGATGAAATCAAGTAAAGCAAATATGGCGCTTATGTTTTCAGAGCAAGGAAATTACTTCGAGTTATATGATAACCATAGTAATATTTACCAAGGGACAGATTTTGAAGAGATTGATATTCCAGATTTATTACTTGAATCGACAGGTAATATTTACCCAATGTCTTTGAAATTAGGAGAATGTTATCTTCTATTTTATACGCAGGATGAAAAAAAGTCGTTTCAAGCGAGATGGAAGCGAGATATTTTGTATCGAATTGGAAAATTATTCGAGTTAATAGCATTGCAGGGAAAAACCTTTCTCAGCATAGTAGAGCAATCGCCGCCGCTTTATTTACTTTGTGATGAAGTTGTATGTTCGTGGAATGAAAAAGGGAAAGTAATGAGGAAATTACTGGCTGATATGGAAAGAAAGGAAGAAGGCATATTTGAAGGAGTACAGTTCAAATATACCGAAAAAGAGTGGTCTTATATCGTTTCTGACACAAAACAACCTAAATTTTTAGTGTATTCACATGCTAGAAACCCAGTAATAGCAAGGGAAAACATGAAAAATCTTATAGAAAAAATTAGACAATATCAAAAGGTGTAGAATTTTTATTTTAAAAGTGGTATTATAGTATAGTCTGATTTAAGTTATTAGTACTGGAGGGAAATAAGAATGCGTGTGAATATTACTCTAGCATGTACAGAATGCGGAGATCGTAACTATATCTCAAAGAAAAACAAACGTAACAACGCTGAGCGTATCGAGCTTAAAAAGTATTGCAAGCGTGACAAGAAGTCTACGTTACACCGTGAAACAAAGTAAGCAGTAGGAATATTTTCCTACTGTTTCTTTTTTTATTCGATTCCTCTGTTAAAAATGATACACTATCATCGTAGAGCAAAGTATCACTGTGAGGGGGAAAATGTGTGAGAGAAGAGAAAGTACGTTTACGTAAACAAATAATAGAGCACATGAATTCTTTATCGGAAGAACGGTATACAACTTTATCAGAACAAATTGCATTTTCGTTGTATGCACAAAAAGAGTGGGCTGAAGCTAAAACAATTGGAATCACCCTTTCAATGGAAAATGAAGTAAATACATATCCTATTATCGAAAAAGCTTGGGAAGAAGGAAAGAAAGTTGTTGTTCCGAAGTGTAATAAAGAAACACGAACAATGTCCTTTAGGAAAATAAGTAATTTTGATCAATTAGAAACAGTGTATATGAACTTACGTGAACCAATTCCAGCGCTTACGGAAGAAGTGAATGCAGATGAAATTAATCTTCAAATCGTGCCAGGCGTAGCTTATACAGAGCGAGGAGAACGGATTGGATATGGCGGTGGCTATTATGATCGTTATCTCGTACATTACAAAGGGAAAACGCTATCATTAGCCTATAGTTTTCAAATGGTAGACCATATTCCAGTAGAGCCGTTTGATAAAAATATAGAAAAAATTATTACAGAAAAAGGAACAATGGTTAAAAATGGGCTTGTATAGACAAATAAAAATTGACGAGACTTTTTCTTCTTGATTATAATAAAATATGTGAACGTTTTCTTATTATAATTTTTTATAGTAAGTGAGCATAGAGGGTGATGAAATGGTATCTATTTATGATATTCAGCAGTTACTAAAGAAATTTGGTACGATTATTTATACGGGTGATCGAATTGCAGATTTACAATTAATGCAAGATGAATTGCGTGAATTAAATCAATCACAGCTAATCGATCCACAAGACTATCAAACAGCTTTATTTTTATTGAAGCAAGAAATTCAAAAAGAGCTAAATAAGAATTAGATAAAGGTAGGTAAGCAACATGGAAGAGAAATGGTTAGTTGGTGTTGACCTTGGTGGTACAACTATTAAATTAGCATTTATTAATGTGTACGGTGAAATTTTACATAAGTGGGAAATCCCTACGAATACAAATGAGCAGGGAAAGCATATTACACTTGATGTAGCAAAAGCTATTGATAAAAAGTTAGAAGAGTTAGGCGAATTAAAAAGTAAGTTAATCGGTATTGGTATGGGAGCTCCTGGTCCTGTACACGTGGCGTCTGGAATGATTTATGAAGCGGTTAACTTAGGATGGAAAAACTATCCGTTAAAAGATTTATTAGAAGTAGAAACAGGATTACCTGTTGTTATTGATAATGATGCGAACTTAGCAGCGCTTGGTGAAATGTGGAAAGGTGCTGGTGAAGGAGCAAAAGATTTAATTTGTATGACGCTTGGCACTGGTGTTGGTGGCGGTGTAATTGCCAATGGAGAGATTGTACACGGCGTAAGCGGTGCTGCTGGTGAAATCGGACACATTACAGTCGTTACAGAGAATGCTTTCCCATGTAATTGCGGGAAGTCTGGTTGCCTAGAAACTGTAGCATCTGCAACAGGTATTGTGCGTGTTGCTATGCAAAAAATACAAGAAACTGATAAAGAAAGTATTCTACGTTCTATGTTAGCAGAAGAAGGACGTATCACATCAAAAGACGTATTTGAAGCACATGGACAAGGTGATGAACTAGCAGGCGAAGTAGTAGAAAAGGTAGCTTCTTATTTAGGATTAGCTGTAGCGAACCTTTCTAGCACGTTGAACCCAGAGAAAATCGTTATTGGCGGAGGCGTTTCTAAAGCTGGAGATGCACTATTAGAACCAATTCAACGCTATTTTGAGCAATATGCTTTCTCACGTGCTGTAAAGAGCACGAAGTTAGCGATTGCAACACTTGGTAATGATGCAGGTGTTATCGGAGGAGCTTGGCTTGTAAAAAAGCACAAATACGAAGCGAAGATGATATAAGTTGTGAAGTATGAAAAGAGGAAGGGGAAACCCTTCCTCTTTTTGTGCGAAATCTTGATGAAGAATAGCATGTAAATGAATTAAGCTGCTGGTGGGTACCCGTTATATAGAACAGTCATGATTGTAAACCATCCGAAAACGAGTACAGTTGCAATTGCAAAGCCGCCCGCGAGAAAATTCTTTTCGCGAATTGTTCTAAGCGTAGCAAATACAGCTAACAGAGTGACAAGCGTAAAAATAATAACAAGGCCCATACAATATCCTCCTCTGTCTACCCATTTCTTAATATGAGTTTTTGGAATATTTACTCTTTTATATTGTACATGTTTTAAAAATGATTGTCGAGATAGCATCCTTTCTTTTCCTAAGAGAAAAAAATGTTGTATCATTGAAAGTAAGTTTAATAATTGGAGGAGATTTTCATATGAAATGGATACAAATGCCGTTAGGCCCATTACAAACAAATGCTTACATTTTAACGAATGAGCAAAATGAGTGTATTATCTTTGATCCTGGTCACGAAGGAGAGAAGCTCGTTACATATTTACAAGAAGAAAAATTAAAGCCACTGGCTGTTTTATTAACACATGCTCACTTTGATCATATTGGTGCTGTTGATGCGGTAAGAGACGCTTTTCATATTCCTGTGTACGTACATAAAGAAGAAGCAGAGTGGTTAGGCGATGCAACTGTAAACGGTTCTCAAATTTTTATGATGAATCGCAGCATTACAGCAAAACCAGCAGATCATATTATTGATGCAGAAGGTGCATTAGCAATTGGTTCATTTAACTTTGAAATTTTTGAGACACCAGGACATTCTCCAGGCAGTATTTCTTATTACTGTAAAGAGGCGAATGCTGTATTTTCTGGAGATGTATTGTTCCAAATGAGTATTGGAAGAACAGATTTACCTGGTGGAAGTTTTGCAGAATTGATTGGAAGTATTGAAGAGAAATTATTTGTATTACCTGATGAAACAGCGGTGTTATGTGGACATGGTCCAGAAACAAGCATTGGTTTTGAAAAAGAAAATAATCCATTTTTACAGTAAGGAGCTAGTATGGAGATGGAGCTCATTTTAAAAGAATGGATGAAAAAAGAAAAGGATTATTCAATTTCATACAGTACATATATGAACCTCGCATTATATGCAGAGGAACATGGATATTATATGAAAGAACGTGAAAAAATCGGAAGACAAGGGGATTTTTTTACAAGTAGTAATGTATCCTCTGTGTTTGCAAAAACTTTTGCTAAGTTTTTTATTCGTCTTGTTGAAAATGGTGAAGTTGCTCCACATATTTGTGAGATTGGTGGGGGAACTGGGAAGTTTGCCTATGATGTTTTACAAGAATGGAAGCAATTATCACCGAAAACCTTTATTGATTTAAACTATTCAATGATTGAAATGAGCCCTTTTCATAGAAAATTACAGCAGAAAAATCTTTGTTCATTTTCTAATGTGTCATATTATACATCGCATAATGAAATGGGGGAATCGTTCGAAGGAATTCTTTTTTCGAATGAGTTATTTGATGCATTTCCTGTTGAAGTAATTGAGAAGAGAAATGGAATATTGTATGAAGTACGTGTTACGTACACAGAGGAAGGGAAGCTTGCGGAAGTATGTAGGCCGTTACATAAACGAATTGGTCGATACTTATTGAAATATAATATTCATCTTGCTGAAGGCCAACGTTTTGAAGTGCCGATTGCAATGGAAGAATATATAAAAGGAATTGCGAAATGGTTTCAACGAGGTGTATGTATTACAGTTGATTATGGATATACAAAAGAAGAATGGATGCATCCTGCACATCAAGAAGGAAGTTTACGAGGCTATTACGAGCATAAGTTAATTCGTAATCCTTTAGCGTATCCAGGTGAAATGGACCTTACTACTCATATTCATTGGGACGAACTGAAAGAGATGTTTAGCCTGCAAGGTATGCATACAGTATGGCATAAGAAGCAATCTGAGTTTTTGTTAGCAGCAGGAATATTAGGGCAACTTACGAATCATCAAGACCGGGATCCTTTTTCTGAAACTCAAAAACAAAATCGCGCAGTGCGTTCAATGATTTTGGGCGGAGGATTAGGGAGTACATTTGAAGTTGCTATACATACGAAACATATGCAACAGCTACACTTAGATCGGTATTTGAAAATATAAAAAAACAAGACACAGCATATTTCTGTGTCTTGTTTTTTAATACGACTTTTTAATTATGTAGCATCATATATTTCCTCTCATGATATATATTTATATTAAAGATATGAGATGAAAAATATAAAATACGTCCTTTTTCTCTGTTTATGAATCCCTAACCTAATAATACGCGAACGAGTTGAATAATTGTCTCGTTTTCTACTTTGTAATAAATTTCCAATCCTTTTCTTTCACTTGAAACAATTTTAGCGCTTTTTAACTTTGCTAAATGCTGTGAAATTGTAGATTGTGGCATGTTTAAGCCAGTGTACATTGTAGAAACGTTGCTTGGACCACGTTCAATTAATCCTTTTACAATACATAAGCGAACAGGATGAGCAAGTACTTTCAATAATTCTGCATTGCTTTCATATAGTTCAATTTCTTTTTGAAAGGTTTCTAACATGTTCTTTTCCACCTCCGTGTGAGCTGTTATACCATATTATACATACCAAAAAATTAAAGAAAAGGAAACAGTTGTTGCAGAAAAAAAGTCCTAAAGTAAAGAAATTGTAAGAAAAGAGACCCTGATGTAAATAAAGTAGATGAATTAGCACGGTTTTGTAAAATGACATTTTTGGGTGAAAATTTCGATGCGTTTTAAAAATTGAAAGATATAGATATATTTGTAACACAATTTTATCACGATTTTCTTATTCTTTCAAATGAATATACAAAATTTTTAAAATAATATGACAAAGGAATTGTAATGTTATATATAGAATATAAAACAGGTTAAAAGAAAAGAAGCTGAATGTAATCAGCTTCTTTATGGTGAAAATGAAATGTTCGAATATAGCTGATAAATCTTAGAATTACCAAGACATTAGTTATGTATTCTAGATTTCATCATTTATCAATTTTAAAAATCTGTTGTTCCATATATTCTCATAAAAGTTAATTGTCTCTTTTGCGGACATAAATGGATTATTTAGCGTAGAGGTTGCTTTCTGGACCATGAAGTTTTCGTATCCTAGTCCATGAGCGAATTTAATCGTAGCATCCATACAATACTCTGTTTGGGCACCACAAAATTCAATACGATGGACAGATAATTGATCTAAAACCTCTTTTAAGTTTGTCTTATAAAATGAATTGGCATGTGTTTTTCTTACAAAAAAATCTCGTTCTTGAACATCTAAATCACCATGAATAGCCCAAAGTTCTTTTTCAGGTACTAAATCATCATCACAATGTTGAACGAAAAGAATTGGTTTATTTGATTCTCTGTATGAAGAAATTCTTGTATTTACTTTTGTAAGTAAGTTTTGTAAGTCAAATAAATGTTCTTCGCTATAACATACTCCATTTTGTAAGTCGATAACGATTAAGACATCTGCACAAGTATCCATTATTTTTGCCCCTTTTTATTTTTTAATATATCAATTAATTTATTACTTGAAAATAGATGGTGCTCTTTTGTTTTTTTATGAACTATACGAAACAACATAAAAAAAGATATGAAAGCTTCATTTCATATCTTCTTTTCTCTCTATGCATTTACAGGTTCTTCTACATAAGAAAGGGCATTTTCAAAATCGGATATTAAATCGTCAACATTTTCAAGGCCGACGGATAACCGAAGTAATGAATTCGAAATCCCTCTTTCATCACGAGCTTCTTGCGATAGTGCTGCATGTGACATTTTAGCTGGGTAGGAAAGGATTGATTCGACAGCTCCTAAACTAACCGCAAAGACAGGTAATTTAACTCTTGATAAAAATTGGCGGAGTGCGTCTTCTGATTGTAAAGTGAAAGATAGGACAGCTCCGGCTGATGTAGCTTGAGATTGTTGAATATTAAATCCCAGATGTGTTTGTAAGCCAGGATAATAGACGTTTTGAACTTTATTGTGCTCTTGTAAATAGTGTGCAATTTTATTGGCGTTAGCAGCTGAGTGCTCAAGACGTACATGCAATGTTTTTAGACCGCGAAGTACGAGAGAACAATCTTGCGGACCTAAAATAGCGCCGAATGCATTTTGTAAAAACCCAAGTTTTTGAGCGAGTTTGGGATCTTTTACAACCGCTAATCCTGCAGTAACATCACTATGTCCGGCAATAAATTTTGTGGCACTATGAAGAACGACATCGGCGCCAAGGTCAAGTGGCTTCTGGAATAGTGGTGTCAAAAATGTATTATCAACAAAAGTAAGGGCGTCAATAGATTTTGCAAGTTTAGAAACAGCACGAATATCTGTCACTTTTAAAAGTGGGTTAGAGGGTGTTTCCACATAAAAAAGCTTTGTATTTGGCTTAATGTTTTGTTTTATTTCTTCTAAATTGGTCATATCAACAAATGTATGTGACACACCGTAACGAGAGAGAACTTCAGTTATCATTCGATAAGTCCCTCCGTATACGTCTTCTGAAATGAGTACGTGATCACCTTGTGAAAGGAGGAGGAATGCAGTAGAAATCGCTGCAATTCCTGATGCGAATGCAAGCCCTTTTGTTCCGCCTTCTAATAAAGCGATAATATCTTCAAGCGCTTCGCGAGTTGGATTACCAGAGCGGCTATAGTCATATTTCCCGAACGTATCTACATCAAATTGGTGGAATGTTGATGTATTATAAATGGGAACGTTAACAGCTCCTGTTTGTGAGTCATGTTTATATTGGTTGTGTAGTAAAAGTGTATCTATAGAATAACTCATATTCTTACACCTTCTTTTACAAGTTTAATGGCTTGTTGTAAGTCTTGAATTAAATCGTTACTATTTTCAATACCAACAGAAAATCGAAGAAGACGATTACATACACCGTTTGCTGTTCTAATTTCTTCAGGAATATCAGCGTGTGTTTGTGTTGCCGGATATGTCATTAAACTTTCAACACCACCGAGACTTTCAGCAAATGTAATTAAGGATAAAGATTGTAGGAATGGATTAATCCACGTTTCATCTTTTAGACGAAATGAGATCATACCGCCTCTTCCAGGGTAAAATACATCTGTCACACCGTCTTCATCATTTAAATAAGCGACAACTGCTTTTGCATTTTCTTCATGTTGTCTCATGCGAAGCGCTAACGTTTTCATACCACGAATTAATAGCCATGAATCAAATGGGCTTAATACCGCGCCTGATGCATTATGATAATGAGCGATTTCCTCACAAAGTTCCTTTCCTTTTGCAACGACAAGTCCGCTTAGTACATCGTTATGTCCTCCTAAATATTTTGTTGCGCTATGAATTACAATGTCCGCGCCTTCTGTTAATGGCTGCTGTATATAAGGCGTGTAGAATGTGTTGTCTACGATAAGAAGTAGTCTGTGTCTTTTCGCTACAGTTGCGACAGCAGCAATATCAGTAACTTGCATTAATGGATTAGTTGGAGTTTCTATGAAAATAGCTTTCGTTTCAGTTGTGATAGCTTGCTCAATTTGTTTAATAGACTGTGTATTTACGTATCTACATCGAACGTTCCACTTTTTTTCGTGCTCAGAAAATAATCGATAAGTGCCCCCGTATAAATCTTCGGATACAATAAGTTCATCTCCAGAACGGAATAGGGACAGGACGAGGAGAACAGCTGCCATCCCTGAACTACAGGCATATCCTTGTTCACCGTGTTCTAAGTCTGCAATTGCCTGCTCTAACAGGCCGCGAGTTGGATTGCCAGTTCGTGAATAGTCAAAGCCAGTCGATTTACCAATTCCTTCGTGACGATAAGCAGTTGAAAAATAAACAGGTGGATTAACAGTCCCTGTTGTAGTTTCGCTTCGGTTTCCGATTTGTGCTAGTTTTGTTTCAATAGTTGACATGTGAAAATTCCTCCTTTTTAAATTAACAATTAAGTGAATGTAAAATAAAAAAAGCCTTCTAAGAAGAAGGCTTTCGGTTTGAATAGAGTCTTCTTCTCATCTGTCAAATCTTTCACAATTTGCTGGAATTAGCACCTTATTAACAAATGTTAATGGTTGCTGAGGCGTCATAGGGCCAGTCCCTCTACCTCTCTAGATAAGAATGTTTGTATGAAATTTTATTATGTTTTTAACTTTACAACAAAAGATAATTGAATTGCAACTTTATTTTAAATAATTTTTATTTTTCCGCAAGTGTCATTGACTTTTGCATTTGTGCGTGCTAAATTTATTAAAAAATTAACAAACATTGTTAAAAGGGGAACGCATTTCCTTTTAGCTACATAAATAAAATAATAAAGACAAACTCTTATTGAGAGCGGTGGAGGGAAAGGCCCTGTGAAACCCGGCAACCTTCAAACGAAATGTTTGAAACGGTGCTAATACCTGCAAAACGAGTGTTTTGCATAATAAGAGGAGGATCGATTATGTCCCCCTCTTCAAAGTGAAGAGGGGGTTTTTATATTGATAGAAATGAGGGAGATTGGTGAAATTACTAGATTTATTATCAAAAGGAATTGTAATAGGTGATGGTGCGGTTGGAACGTTATTACATTCACATGGCTTGCAAAGTAGTTTTGAAGAATTGAATATATCTGATCCAGATTTAATTATATCGATTCATAAGCAATATGTAGCTGCTGGGGCAGATGTAATTCAAACAAATACGTACGGAGCAAATGAAGCGAAATTACGTATGTATGGTTTAGAAAATCAAGTTACTGAAATTAATAGAGCGGCAGTCAAACTGGCGAAAGCATCTGTTACAGACAGAAATGCCATTTTAGGAACAATCGGTGGTATGAAACATATCGGAGCTGTTACGACAACTGATATGGAAAGAGAATTTATGCTACTTGAGCAGGCAAGTGCTTTACTAGAAGAACAGGTTGATGGATTACTATTAGAGACTTTCTATGATGAGTTTGAATTACTTCATGCTGTTCAGGTGTTACGAAAACAAACGAATATTCCAATTGTAGCTCAATTAGCGTTACATGAGGCAGGTACGACTCAAAATGGAAATGATGTAAATGAAATATTAAAACAGCTTTTAGACTATGGTGCAAATGTTGTTGGATTGAACTGCCAACTAGGGCCACTTCATATGACGGAAGCTTTTAAAATGATATCGATCCCGCAAAATGGTTATTTGTCAGCATATCCAAATGCAGGTCTCCCGAATTATGTGGAGGGACGTTACGTATATGAGGGAAGTCCAGCTTATTTCGAAGCGATGGCACCGAAATTTATTGAGCAAGGTATTCGGTTATTAGGTGGTTGTTGTGGCACAACACCAGAACATATTGAAAGTATGAAACGTGCTACTTTACACGTTACGCCTGTAATAGAGAAGGATACGATTCAAAGACCGAAAGTAATTCATACACATGAGAAACGTTCAAAAGCGCATGTTACTTTAGCAGAGAAAGCGAAAAAACAAACGACAGTAGTAGTGGAATTAGATCCACCGAAAACGTTAGATACACAGCGTTTTTTTGAAGGCGCAAGGGCATTGAAAAGAGCTGGAGCAGATGCTATTACTCTAGCAGATAATTCATTAGCATCGCCTCGCGTCTCGAATATGGCAATGGGTGCATTATTAATGAAACACGATATTCCGGTATTGACGCACTTAACGTGTAGAGACCATAACGTCATCGGATTACAATCTCATTTACTAGGATTATCAGCGTTAGGCATGGAAGAAGTGTTAGCTTTAACTGGTGATCCAGCACGCGTTGGTGATTTTCCAGGTGCCACTTCTGTATATGATTTGTCCTCTATTGAGCTCATTAAAATGATTAAAGAAATGAACGATGGGCGCTCCATTTTAGGGAAATCAATAGGTCCAGCAACAAGGTTTTCAGTAGGAGGTGCGTTTAATCCGCATGTAAGGCATTTAAAAGCAGCGGTTAAGCGAATGGAACGGAAAATAGATGCTGGAGCAGAATATTTCTTAACGCAGCCAATTTATGATATCGCGTTAATTGAAGAAGTGTATGAAGCGACAAAGCATTTAGAACAACCTATTTTTATTGGGATTATGCCATTAATAAGTAAACGGAATGCAGATTTTCTTCATTTTGAGGTGCCAGGTATTACTTTACCTGAAGCAGTAAGAGAGAGAATGGATGGACATGAAATGAAAGAGGCAGCAATTGAGGAAGGGATTCGTATTTCTCAAGAGTTGATTGATGCGGCGATGAAATATTTTAACGGCATTTATCTTATTACACCATTTCTAAAATATGAAATTACAGAACACCTCGTTAAATATGTGAGAGAAAAGCAAGAAGTGAAAGAAGGTATTAATTGATGAAAAGTATAGAGGGAAAATTACAAAATAACATCTTAATATTAGATGGTGCAATGGGAACAATGATCCAGCAAGAGGACTTAACTGCGGAAGATTTCGGAGGGGAAGAGTACGAAGGCTGTAATGAATATTTAGTAGAAACAAGACCTGATGTCATTTTGAAGATTCATAAAGCTTATATTGAAGCTGGGGCGGATATTATTGAAACAAATACATTTGGGGCGACAAATATTGTATTGAGTGATTATGATCTGTCCCATTTAGATGAAGAACTAAATGAGAAGGCAGCACGTTTAGCGAAGCAAGCGGTCCAAGAAAGCGGGAAGGAAGTATACGTTGCGGGAGCGATGGGGCCGACAACGAAAGCGATTAGTGTTACTGGTGGTGTAACATTTGAAGAATTAATTGAAGCTTATACGCGGCAGGCAAGAGGATTGTTGAAGGGAGAAGTTGATGTATTGCTCGTTGAGACGAGTCAAGATATGCGTAACGTGAAGGCTGCTTATATTGGAATTCAAGCAGCTTTTGACGAACTAAATACAATTGTACCTATCATGATTTCGGGAACGATTGAACCGATGGGAACGACTCTAGCTGGGCAAACAATTGAGGCTTTTTACCTATCGGTAGAACATATGAAGCCATTATCTGTTGGATTAAACTGTGCGACTGGTCCGGAGTTTATGAGAGACCATATTCGTTCCCTATCAGATTTGTCGGAGTGTTACATTTCTTGTTATCCCAATGCAGGTCTTCCTGATGAAGATGGACATTATCATGAATCTCCATCTTCTCTCGCTGAAAAGGTGAAGCGATTTGCTGAAGAAGGATGGGTTAATATTATCGGTGGTTGTTGTGGCACAACACCAGAACATATAAAAGCAATGAAGGCTGCGTTAGCGTCTCTTAATCCGCGTGAACATCACGAAAGAGCTGGGCACGGTGTTAGTGGATTAGAGGCACTGCAATATGATGACTCTATGAGACCGTTATTTGTTGGTGAAAGAACAAACGTTATTGGATCACGTAAATTTAAACGATTAGTAGCAGAAGGGAAATTTGAAGAGGCTGCGGAAGTTGCAAGAGCGCAAGTGAAGAAAAATGCTCATATTATTGATATTTGTATGGCAGACCCGGACCGGGATGAAATAGAAGATATGGAAAACTTCTTGGCAGAAGTTACGAAAGTGTTAAAAGTACCGATTATGATTGACTCAACAGATGAAAATGTGATGGAGCGAGCTCTTACTTATATTCAAGGAAAAGCTGTTATTAATTCAATTAATTTAGAAGATGGAGAAGAACGATTTAAAAAAGTGACACCGCTTCTTCAGAAATATGGTGCCGCTATTGTTGTAGGAACAATTGATGAAGAAGGTATGGCGGTTAATGCAGAACGAAAACTCGAAATTGCGAAAAGAAGTTATGAGTTATTGACGACGAAATATGGTATACGCCCGTCGGATATTATTTTTGACGCACTTGTATTTCCTGTAGGTACAGGTGATGAAGAATATATTGGCTCGGCGGCAGCGACGATAGAAGGTATTCGTCTTATTAAAGAAGCGTTACCAGAGTGTTTAACGATTTTAGGTGTAAGTAACATATCATTTGGTTTACCACCAGCTGGGCGTGAAGTGTTAAATTCCGTCTTTTTATATCATGCAACAAAAGCAGGATTAGATTACGCGATTGTAAATACGGAAAAATTAGAGCGCTATGCGTCAATTCCTGATGAAGAAAAACGCCTTGCAGATGCATTACTTTTTGAAACGACGCAAGAGACATTAGAAGAATTTACAAACTTTTATCGCGTGGCAAAAAAGAAAGATGTTGTTGTCCAAGAAACATTAACTCTTGATGAAAGGCTCGCAAATTACATTGTAGAAGGTACGAAACAGGGATTACATGAAGATTTAAGCCTCGCACTTACAGAAGGAAGAAAACCTTTGGATATTATTAATGGTCCACTTATGACAGGGATGGATGAGGTAGGACGATTATTTAATAATAATGAGCTTATCGTTGCTGAAGTATTGCAAAGTGCTGAAAGTATGAAAGCTGCCGTAAGCTATTTAGAGCCACATATGGAATCTAGCGATAGTGCTAAAAAAGGGAAAGTATTATTAGCAACCGTTAAAGGTGACGTACATGATATCGGGAAAAATCTCGTTGAAATTATTTTAGCGAATAACGGCTATGAGATTATTAATTTAGGAATCAATGTTCGCTCGGATCGAATTGTGCAAGAAGTACAAGAAAAGAAGCCTGATATTATTGGGCTTTCTGGTTTATTAGTAAAATCAGCGCAACAAATGGTAATGACTGCTGAAGATTTAAAAGCGGCGGATATTGATATTCCAATTGTTGTAGGCGGGGCAGCGTTAACGAGAAAGTTTACAGATAATCGTATTTCGCCATCCTATAAAGGGCTCGTATGTTATGCAAGTGATGCGATGACGGGGCTTGATATTATTAATAAGCTTCAAAAAGAAGAAGAGAGAGAGAAGATGAAACAGGATAAAAAAGAACGTCATCTTCATATCGTAACAAAAGAAGAGAAGAAAGTAGAAATTCCAGCAGTAATTGAACCATTACCGAAGGCCGAGATTATAGTGCCTGATTCAACAAAACGAGTCGTATTACGCGATATCCCAGCCCTTCATCTCGCTCCATTTTTAAATAGACAAATGCTACTTGGACATCACCTTGGATTAAAAGGAAGTGTGAAGAAGCTTTTGCGAGAGGGAGATAAAAGAGCACATGAATTAAATGATTTAATAGACGAATTATTGCAGGAAGGACAATCTTGGTTAAAGCCGAAAGCGGTGTATCAATTTTTCCCAGCGCAAAGTGACGGACAAAATATTGTAATATATGATCCAGAAGATCATACGCGTGTTATAGAACGTTTCACATTCCCAAGACAAGGAAAAGCACCATATCGTACTTTAGGTGATTATTTACGCCCAGTTGGAGATGAAATGGACTATGTTGCTTTCCTATCTGTTACGGTTGGGGAAGGCGTTCGGGACATTGCTGAAGAGTGGAAGGCGAAGGGTGATTATTTACGCAGTCATGCTATTCAATCGTTAGCGCTTGAACTAGCAGAGGGACTTGCTGAAAAAACACATATGCTTATTCGGGATCGCTGGGGTATTCCAGATTCACCAGAACTGACAATGGAAGAACGTTTTCGCACGAAATATAGAGGAATACGCGTATCCTTCGGTTATCCAGCATGTCCAGAACTCGCGGATCAAGAAAAATTATTTCGACTTATTCATCCAGAAGAGATAGGTATTTCATTAACGGAAGGATTTATGATGGAGCCAGAAGCATCTGTAACGGCTATGGTATTTTCTCACCCTGAGGCAAGATATTTTAGTGTATTATAGTGTAGAAGGGGGAGACGTATGAAAAAAATAGTCTTTACAGGTGGCGGTTCGGCAGGGCATGTAACACCTAATTTAGCCATCATTCCGCATTTACAAGAACAGAATTGGGATATTTCTTATATTGGTTCTCATCAAGGAATTGAGAAAACAATTATAGAAAAGGAAGGCATTCCGTACTATAGTATTGCAAGCGGAAAGCTACGCCGTTATTTTGATTTGAAAAATATAAAAGATCCTTTTCTTGTAATGAAGGGTGTTATGGATGCGTATGTAAGGATTCGAAAACTAAAGCCGGATGTGATTTTTTCAAAAGGTGGTTTCGTATCTGTACCAGTCGTAATTGGAGGATGGTTAAATAGAGTGCCAGTCTTATTACATGAATCTGATATGACGCCAGGACTAGCAAATAAAATTGCGCTCCGTTTTGCTTCGAAAATATTTGTTACATTTGAAGAAGCTGCGAAACATTTACCGAAAGAAAAAGTAATCTATACAGGATCGCCTGTACGTGAAGACGTGCTAAAGGGAAATCGTGAAAAAGGTTTAGCGTTTTTAGGTTTTTCACGTAAAAAGCCAGTTATTACAATTATGGGAGGAAGCTTGGGCGCAAAGAAAATTAATGAAACGGTTCGAGAAGCGTTACCAGAACTTCTGAAAAAGTATCAAGTTGTTCATCTTTGCGGAAAAGGTAATCTTGATAAAAGCTTACAAAATAAAGAAGGATATAGACAATTTGAATATATACATGGAGAACTGCCAGACATATTAGCGATAACAGATTTTGTTATTTCACGTGCGGGCTCTAATGCCATTTTTGAGTTTTTAACATTGCAAAAGCCGATGCTTTTAATTCCGCTATCCAAATTTGCAAGTCGTGGAGATCAAATACTAAATGCAGAGTCTTTTGAGAGACAAGGATATGCTTCCGTATTGTATGAAGAAGATGTGAATGTCAATTCTCTTATAAAGCATGTTGAAGAGTTATCTTATAATAATGAGGCATATAAAACCGCATTAAAAAAATATAATGGAAAAGAAGCAATTCAAACAATCATTCACCATATTTCAGAGGCATGATGAAACAATCATGCCTTTTTTAGTAGGATGAAAGATTCCAAGAAACGGTGTTTTTATGTTACAATAAAGTGAAACTTTAATCAGTGGGGAAGGGGTTAATCCCCCACTGATTATTAGNNTCGGGCTTTTACGGGCAGTTAATCCCACACCTAACTTCTTTATTTTGCTGAATTTTGAGGTGTGGGTTTTACTGCCCGTTAATGCGGGGTAGCAAATGGATTAGTAGGGAAATTCCAATTAATGAAGCGTGAAAATACGAATGGATTAGGAGTGACTGTGTTGGAGCTAAGTCTCTATGAAAATACTGCACTTATTATATGCTTTGTGTTGTACGTTGGTAGTGTTATTGTTTATATTTCAAGGAAGTTTTCGCAAGAAAGAGAGCTTGAAAAATCAGAAATAACAGCTGAACTAGAAATGTTAGCTGATGAAAGTTATAAAAAACAAAAAATAAAAGAAGACCATGAGGCATCCCATCATTTAAACGCAAATAAGTTTTAAAGATGGGGATTTTTTTTGAAGTTGTTCTTTATTATGTTTATAGCAAATAACGCTAAAATGGAGTTTCCCCCTTATATAATGAAGGAGTGTATATAAATGAATTTTTATATTGCCTCAGGATTTCAAAATAAACACCTTGTACGTTCTATAGCAAATGAATTGGAACATGCAGGATGGAACCATACATATGATTGGACTAAAAACGAAAGAGCAGTGAATCAAGAACAATTAAGAGAAATTGGTCAGGCAGAAAAGAATGCTATTAAAGAAGCGGATGTATTTTTACTTATATTAGATGGTGGGAACGGGAGCCATACAGAGTTTGGAATGGCGATTGCGCTAGAGAAAAAGATATATGTATATCATGAAAGAAATCCGCTCCAAACAACGTTCTATCATTTGCCAGAAATAAATATTTTTGAAGGAGATGCAACTGAATTTGCATCTTATGTTATGAATCATGTGAAATAATAGTAACTACTTAAAAGGTTATAAAAGGGATCTTTTGGGTACAGTGATGATAAGAAACATATATAAAGGAGTACATAATATGAAATTAGAAAATGGATGGGAAACGAGCTTTTTAGAAGTCGTGCAAAATAGTGGATTTAAGAAAGATGCACAGCTTAGTCAATTGCTTTGTGAGGATAGTGAAGAGGTTGAGGAGCTTGTTGATGATTATGGTTATGAAGAAATCATTGACCGCGAACATGATGATGAATTAGCTGATATTTTAGGAGAAGAGCTTTTTAGTGAAATGGAACGACACGTATTCTTATCTGCACAGCCAGAAGAAAAACTTATTTCATTCGTAAATGGATTAGGTTTTCATGTGTTAGATTGGATCGTTCTTCTTGAAACAGAATTTGGCATTGATAGTGCAAACTTTACGTCAGACGCCGTGAAAACGTTAGAAAAGCGTTTTAGACAATTTCCATACATAGAGGACAAGACAATTTTTGATATGACATTTGGAGAAGCAATGGATGTATTAGAGTCTATTACGGAATTACAACTGAAGGAAAAGATGAACGTATAATGTAAAAAAAGAACGTGAGGTAATCACGTTCTTTTTTACATTATAATAATTTTATCATCTAGTTTTGTTTGCCCGCTAAGAAGTGCGTTTAAATATTCTACTTTTCTTATACAAGCCTGTATATGTCTTTCAACCTCTTGCAACTCTGCTTGGTGATGTGTTTCAATCGGATGAATTTGTACGTTGAATTTTTCAAATTGACTACTATATGTTATTTCTGCATAGCCGCTCATAATATCCATTTCGTTATGAAATAAAAATTGTTTCGTTTTGTCACAGAATGATACATTCTGAAAGCCATATACTTTTAATGCTTCAATTACTTTTTTAATCATTTTTGTATTCATTTTTTTAACCCTCTTTACGAAGTTCTACTTATACATTATACCATAAAAAATTACAGAGAAAGCGCTTCCAAGTGTATTTTATTATAAACTTTACGTTTCAATCACAAAAATGAAACAAAGAAAAAATAATTGTAAAGAAGGGAGGACTCTTTTATTGTTTCGTCATATATATAGAGAAATAGTGCAATGAAAGGAAATTTTCCGAGGTGGAGATCGTATTTCCAATTTGAGCGCAGTAAAAGAGGTGAAAATCTTGAACTTTGATATTGTAGGACAAAAAGCATATATAAAAGATGGACCGCATCGGAACCGAATTGGAATTGTAAAGAAAAATGAGACAAAATTAGAATCGCAGTTTGCTATTGTAATTGGAGAACAAATCATTGATGTAGAGCTAAAAGATATCGTGTTAGTTGGGGTAGACGTAGGACAATTTCATAAATGGTGCGAACGAAATGGTTATTTGTGAAAAGGACGGGCTGTGAGATAATGAAATATATTTGAGAAAAGAGAATATGTCATTGTATTCTCTTTTTCTATGTGTAAGGAGACGGAGATGAAGTATACAGAAAGAGATTTTACATTGGAGTTAAAAGAGAAGATTCAATGCATGGAGAAGGAAATAGAGAGAATATCATTTAAACTTTTTAAAGATTATTCACATTTGTACATAGAAAAAAACATGGAATTATTTATAGAACTCATTAGAGATAAAGAAAATCCTTTTGAAACAGGATATTCTTCATCAATTTCGATAGCTGTATTAGATGAAGAAGGAAAGATGATTGAATTTTATACAGTTCCTATCTGGGAATGTTGTAGTTATTTTTTAGGAGTACCGCTTCAAATAAGGTTTTGGGGAAGTAAGTTAAGTGGTGAACTTGTTGATGAATCTTATTGTGAGATAGAGGAGGAGTTAAAGGAGCGGTTGGAAGAGTTTTTACAGTTTGCAGATGAGGAATAATAGTTAGTCTTTAGTTTATAATTAATAGTTATTAAAAAAATGAAAAATGGTATATTTCCTTTATATCAATACATGATAATATGTAGGTGTTGTTCTACACGGCTGAAGTAATTGATAGAGCTTTATACATAGTGTTTGAAACAATATGCTATGCCTTATATATAAAAGATAAAGAGGAAGATGAAAAGAACTAAAAAAGGGCGCTAACAGTTTCTGTTAGCGTCCTTTTCATTATGAAGCAATTTCACCAGTTTTTGTATCATCTTGATTGTACGTATCTTGATCTAATTCACCAAGCCATTTACTAGAAATAAGACCTGCTGTCATAGAACCACTTACGTTAAGAGCTGTACGCCCCATATCGATTAATGGTTCAACTGAGATAACAAGAGCGACAATACCAATTGGTAAGTTCATTGTAGATAGTACGATTAACGCTGCAAATGTTGCGCCGCCACCAACACCGGCAACGCCGAATGAGCTAATTGCAACGACAGCGATTAAAGTTAAAATAAATTGTGGTTGTAATGGATCAATTCCTACAGTTGGAGCGACCATCATTGCAAGCATTGCTGGATAAATACCTGCGCAACCGTTTTGTCCGATAGATACTCCAAATGATGCTGCGAAGTTTGCAATCCCTTCAGAAATACCAAGCTTTTCTTTTTGCGCTTCAATATTTAATGGCATTGCACCAGCACTAGAGCGAGATGTGAATGCAAATGTTAATACAGGGAATACCTTTTTCAAATATTGAATTGGATTTAAACCAGATAGAGCAATTAATAATAAGTGGATAACGAACATTACGATAAGTGCTACGTAAGACGCTAACACGAAGTTACCAAGTTTTAAAATAGCGTTTATATCGCTACCAGCAACTGTTTTTGCCATAAGAGCTAATACGCCGTATGGAGTAAGACGTAAAATTAATGTTACCATACGCATTACGATTGCATATACAGCATCAAGCATTTTCTTAAATAGTTCTGCTTGTTCTGGATATTTTCGTTTTACACCGATAAAGGCGATACCGATAAAGGCTGCAAATATTACAACCGAAATTGTTGACGTTGGACGAGCACCTGTTAAATCAAGAAACGGATTTGTAGGCAATAGTTCTAATAATTTATCTGGAATTGTTGTTTTTTCAATAGAAGTAAACCTTTCTTCAACTAGCTTCAGACGAGCAGATTCTGCATCACCTTGTTGCAGACCTGTTGCAGATACATCGAATCCTGCACTTGCAGCGATACCGACAGCTGCAGCGATTCCTGTAGTAAGAATTAAAATTCCGATAATAAGACCACTAATTTTACCAAGGTTTTTCGTTAACTGTAATTTTGTAAATGCTGAAATAATAGATACTAAAATAAGTGGCATAACGATCATTTGAAGTAATTTTACATAACCGTTACCGATTAAGCCAAACCAAGTATTTGATTCAATAATTACTTTAGAAGTTGGTTCATAAATAAATTGTAATATAAGACCGAATATAATTCCGACTCCTAATGCAGTAAATACACGTTTATTAAAAGATACATGCTTACGTTGCATATAATATAATACGCCAACTAAGATGAGCATGACTGCAACGTTAATTCCGACAAGCAGTGTATTCATGTTGATTCCCCCTAATTCCAATCTGTTATATAGAATATAAGGTAATAAAACCTATAAGTCAACTAGGAAATTGCGGATTTAAAAAAAAGATGGCAAAATGCCATCTTTTAATGTCCAGCCCCAGGGACAAGTAAAAACGTCGTGTAGTATGTAAATCCTATGAAGAAAACAGTTAAATATGCCCCAAATACGTATATATACATACGCTCTGTTAAATTTAAATAGCTTAAAAGTACGAAAAATCCTGTTTGTCCTAAAAATAGTAGTGCGGTCGAGTGCATATCCCCTACGTAAAACATAACCGAGAAAATTCCAGTCCAAAAGCCGAGAACGCGAAACATGCGCTCCATGCCATCTCCCTCCTTTTCTAAAAAAAGTAAACCTCACCTCATTATAGTTTATTTTTCTTACTATTGTAAATATTCGTTCATATAAAAAGAAGCCAATTATGATTGGCTTCTTTTTATATGAGAAATTAAATTGTTAGTTTATAGTTACAAGATTTACATCCATCTAGTAAACTATCGTTTCGTGTTAATTCCATGTTAGGGAATAGGATTTCAAAAATCCCTTTCATCATATCTCCGTGCATATTACAAATTTCAGTTGGATGATGAACGGCAACTTCTTTAAATGGACAATTGTGTACATCATAGAAAATTTTCGTTCCATCTGTACTTAATTCAAATGCAGGTGATAAGCCAGCTGTTGAGAAAGCTTCTTTTGCAATTTGAACTTTTTGTTCCACTGTTAAAGCATCTTCACTCACATTTAAACGCAGCATATGTTGTTGCATTAATTCGGTCCCGAATTGTTTTCCAGTTTCGTATAGCGCTTTTTCACCAGCAGCGCCAAGGCTAAGTAAAGAATTAAATGCGATTCTTGCTAACAATTGATAATCACGGAATGGAAATTGTAATTGGATAACATCTTCAGATAATACATACAATCTGCTTGGTCTTCCGCCTTTTCCAGTTTTCTTCGTTTCCGATTTCAGCATATGAACATCTTCTAATTTAGATAAATGTAAACGCGCTACGTTTGGATGAATGTCAAACTCATCTGCAATTTCTTGTACCGTTACGTAACTATGTTTTTGAGAAATATATTTATAAATGTAATAACGAGTTGGATCAGATAATACACCTGTAATTTTTAAAGCTTGTTCCATGAGGATCTCCACCTTTATCACTTTATCCAAGATAATAACATTATAATACAGATAAACATAAGTATAGGTAATTTCAGACAATAATTCGGAAATTGTTCATAATTTCACAAACATATTTTTCCTTTTCGCTCTAGTGAAAATACAAAAGTAGTAATTTTTCTTATGAACTTTTTCATGCTATATACATAGTGGGGAGGGAAAAATGATGAATGGAATTGAAAGCTTTGCGAATACGATTTTGAAAGAAGCGTGCAGGGTACAAGCTTCGGATTTACACATTGTGCCCCGGAAGAAGGATGTGGCGGTTCAACTACGTATAGGAAAAGATTTAATGACGAAACAATACATTGAAAAGGAATTTGGAGAAAAACTTGTTTCACATTTTAAATTTTTAGCATCCATGGATATAGGGGAGAGGCGGAAGCCACAAAATGGTTCCCTGTATTTACAAATGGATGGACAAGAAGTATATTTACGCCTTTCCACGCTACCAACTGTATATCAAGAAAGTCTCGTTATCCGTCTTCATTTACAGGCATCTATTCAGCCGTTATCTCATCTTTCGTTATTTCCAAGTACAGCGAAGAAACTACTTTCTTTTTTACATTATTCCCATGGGTTACTCGTATTTACTGGACCGACTGGTTCGGGAAAGACAACAACAATGTATGCGTTATTAGAGGTAATTAGAAAAAAGAAAACACGTCGCATCGTTACACTAGAAGATCCAGTTGAAAAAAGAAATGACGATGTATTACAAATTCAAATAAATGAAAAAGCAGGTATCACATATGAGGCGGGACTAAAGGCTATTTTACGTCATGATCCAGATGTTATTTTAGTCGGTGAAATTCGTGATGAAGAAACAGCAAAAATTGCTATAAGAGCAAGTTTGACTGGCCACTTAGTAATGACAACACTGCATACGAATGATGCGAAAGGGGCAATACTTAGATTTATGGATTTTGGCATAACGAGGCAAGAGATTGAACAATCTTTATTGGCTATAGCTGCACAGCGACTTGTCGAATTGAAGTGTCCGTTTTGCAAAAGAAAGTGCTCAACTTTATGTAAATCAATGAGGAAAGTAAGACAAGCGAGTATTTATGAGTTGTTATATGGATATGAGTTAAAACAAGCGGTTAAAGAAGCAAATGGGGAATGTGTCACTTATAAGCACGAAACATTACAATCTTCGATACGAAAAGGGTACGCTTTAGGTTTCTTAGAAGAGGATGTGTATGTTTAAGAAAATATGGAGTTTAAGTGATCAAGTAATATTACTGAAACGATTAGGAGAACTATTAGAAAAAGGATACTCCCTTTTGCAGGCTTTAGAATTTTTACGGTTTCAATTACCTGTAGAAAAGAAAGTGCAATTGCAGCACATGATCGATGGATTAAAAGATGGAAAAAGTCTACACGATTCTTTTTATCAATTAAAGTTTCATCAGGAGATGTTAAGCTATTTATTTTATGCTGAGCAACATGGTGATATTTCTTTTGCATTGCAACAAGGGAGCGCACTTCTTTATAAAAAGGATAAGTATAGAAAAGATATGATAAAAATAATGCAGTATCCTATGTTTTTGGCGTTCTTTTTAATAATCATGATTTTAATTTTTAATCGCATTTTATTACCGCAGGTTGACATGGTATATAGTTCGTTTGGTTCTACAGTACCGTTATTTACAGAACAAATATTAAGTGTAATTAAGCTACTACCCTATCTTATTTTTAGCACTATTTGTCTAGTCATAATTGGCTGTAGTATATATTTTTTTTACTTTCGGAAACTCCCTCATATGAAGCAGGTAAACATTATACTTCGTATCCCCCTCGTAAAAACATTTCTTATTTTAAAGCATTCACATTATTTTGCTAATCAATTGAGCAGTTTATTACACGGCGGACTATCCGTACTTGAGGCTCTAACAATAATGATGGAGCAAAAATATCATCCGTTCTTTCAGTATGAAGCGGGCCGAATTGAACGCCAATTAATTGCAGGAGAGCCGTTGCAATCTATTATTGCTAAAAGCGGATATTATGAGGAAGAACTTTCTTATATTATTACGCATGGACAAGCAAACGGTAATTTGGCGATTGAATTAGGTGACTATAGTGATCTTATTATAGAAAAGATTGAGAAAAAAGTTAGACGAATGTTAGTAATCATTCAACCAATTTTATTTGTGTGTATTGGAGGAATAGTCGTTCTTATGTATTTAGCAATGATTATGCCAATGTTTCAAATGATGAATTCTATATAGGAGGTATTTACATGCAGAATGAGGAAGGGTTTACCCTTTTGGAAATGTTATTAGTTATGGTCGTCATCACTGTATTATTACTATTAATTATTCCGAATGTAGTTACACAGCGTTCATCCGTCGAAGGAAAAGGATGTAAAGCCTATGTGAAATCTATAGAAGCGCAAATACAAGTATACCAATTGCAACATAATAAAATTCCCTCTCTAAAAGAGCTAGTTGATGGGAAATATATTACGAAGGATGAGTGTCCGAATGGTGAGTCTATTCACATTTCAAATGATGGCACAGTAACAAGTGGGAAACTGTGAAACAAAAAGGTTTTACTCTTTTAGAAATGCTACTCGTTTTATTTGCAATTTCTGTACTAAGTATGTTCACGTATTTTAACGTACGTTCATTATATGAAAAACAAAAAATTGAACAATTTTTAAGACAGTTTTCAAATGATATTTTGTATATGCAACAATTAGCGATAAACCGTCAAAAACACTATACATTACGATGGTATAAAGATAGACATACGTACTATATAGGAGAGCTAAGTACGAATCTGACTATTATTAAAAGAGAATATGATAGCGATATACAAATTGATTTAAATACTTTTCCGAATCCGATGACATATAATCCGAGTGGAAATATTAATAGAGGTGGTACGATTTTACTTTCGTATCGGAGTTATAAATATGAAATTGTATTTCAGCTTGGAAGAGGGAGATTTACGTATCGTGAAATGTCAAAAGGGGTCAGTGATGGTTGAGATGCTTATAGCATTAGGTATAGTAATGATGGCAGTATCTATAATACTCCCGCAATCAGTATTGATTATGCAAGAACGAAAGAACATACAAATTCGTTATAAGGCATTTGTATTATTAAAAAAGGAAGCAGCTTTATATATGTATGAGAATGAGGCAAAACAACAGAAAGAAACAGTCGTGAACGGAAATGTATATTACACATATTGGGGAGGAAATGAAGTTTGTGCTATGTGGAAAGATGTGAAAGGAAGAATGACGGAACAATGCTTTTATGCAGGAGAAAAAATAAATTAGAAGTTGGATTTACATTACTTGAAATGATCGTATGTTTTTTTCTGTTATCACTGTTCTTTTTACTCTTTCCACGTTTAAACTTTATTGCAATAGAAAACAAACAATCGAAAGGGTTAAATAATTGGGAATGGGATGTGTTTATAGGGCAAGTACAATTAGAATTTCGTGAAGTATCATTTGTAGAGAAAATAGTCCCTGAAAATAAGGGGAATCTTTTGCGCTTCCGCCTTCGAACTGGAGATGAAGTGACGTATGAAAAATTGAATAATCGTCTAATAAGAAAAGTGAATACGCGAGGAAGAGAAGTTATATTACAAAATGTTGAAATGGTTTCGTATGAAGTAACACCTCATTTGCTCTTTATAAATGTGGAAGATATGAGCGGGAAAATATATGAAGGTGTAGCTATTAGGTATAGTGAAATGGAAATAAATACATGAGAAAACAAGAAGGGTTTACGTTGCCAGGAACAATTATTTTTCTTGTATTATTAACTTCGTTCTTTGTATACGAAACGAATATGTTGCTTATAGATAAAAATTTTTATATTGAAATAGAGCAAAAGTTTGTATTAGAGGAACTACTAAATCGATCTATTACAAATATAAAACAGGATTTACAGCAAAAAGAACAGGAAGGTATTTTTTTCTTTCCATATGAAAAGGGAGAAGCAAGTGGAAATTATGTCTTTGAAAATGATGTCATTTTTGTTTCGTTACAGTGCAAAATCAAACAAGAAGTTTTCTATAAAGTAAGCTTTCGGTATAGAAAAAAGGATGAAAAAATATTCGATTGGATAGAAGGATAGTATGTAACATATACGGATGAAAAACCATAATTTTTCCTTTAAAAATAGGCTGTTTTTTCAAAGGAAATGGATAAATAAAACAATCAAAAGTTTAAATTTTCTTAAAAAAGAGAAAGGTAGAAAGAATATGATATATTCATGCTATCCAATCATTATTTTTAGGGAGAATAGGGAAATGACAAACAACAATCAAATAGGTGAAAACAGGGAACAAACTATTTTTGATCATAAAGGAAATGCAATTATGACGGAAGATAGGGAAATACACATTATTTCAAAATTCGAAGAACCTCTTATTGTCGTGTTAGGAAATGTATTAAGCGATGAAGAATGTGATAAATTGATCGAATTGTCTAAAAATAAGTTAGCACGTTCTAAAGTTGGTTCATCACGTGATGTAAATGATATCCGAACGAGTAAGGGTGCATTTTTAGACGATAATGAACTTACTGCGAAGATTGAAAAACGAATTTCATCTATCATGAATGTTCCTGTGTCGCATGGAGAAGGATTGCACATTTTAAAATATGAAGTGGATCAACAATATAAAGCGCATTATGATTATTTTGCAGAGCACAGTAGATCAGCTGCGAATAATCGTATTAGTACGCTTGTCATGTATTTAAATGATGTAGAAGAAGGCGGAGAAACGTTCTTTCCGAAATTAAATCTTTCTGTGCACCCTAGAAAGGGAATGGCAGTATACTTTGAGTATTTTTATCAAGACCAATCATTAAATGAGCTTACGTTACATGGAGGGGCACCTGTAACGAAAGGTGAGAAATGGATTGCGACGCAGTGGGTAAGAAGAGGCGCTTATAAGTAAAATCGTGTATGAAACGTTTTGTTCTTCATTGTATAAGAAGAACAAAACGTTTTTTTATTAAATAATGGAATCATTCGTTATAATAACAAATAATAACGAATGATTGAGAGGAACGAACATGAAATCTATATACATAACCGGTTATATGGGAGCTGGGAAAACAACAATTGGAAAAGCGTTAAGTAAAGAACTTCATATGGATGTTGTTGATACAGACCAAAAAATTGAAGAGAAGCAGGAGAAGGCAATTCGTGATATTTTTGCCGAAGAAGGTGAAATGGCTTTTCGCGAATATGAAAGTGAAATGTTACGTTCATTACCGAGTCGTAATGTAATTATTACAACTGGTGGCGGCATCATTGAACGAGAGGAAAACCGAAAGTGGATGAAGGAAAATGGCACCATCGTGTATTTATATTGTGATCCACATGTAATTGCAGAAAGACTTCGTGAAGATACGACACGTCCACTATTTCAGGAGAAAGATATAGAGGCATTTGTGGCAAAATTTGAATCGCGCCGAGCTTATTATGAAGAGGCTCATATTCATATTGATACGACGAATAAGTCTGTAAAGGAAATTATGAATGAATTAAAAGAAAAGATTAATGAATAAAAAAGTGGACATACTAATCAAGTAGAGGTGATGATAATATGTCTACTAATGATTATGTTCGCTTTGTGACGCAGCAGTTTGTGTCGTATATGGATGCTCCAAAAGAAGATCGTAAACAAAAGAAAGAACAACGTCGTGCTGAAAAAGAGCCATTTATGAATAAATGGTTTGGTGTTATGCCGCTAAGTGCTGCTTTGTTTTATCGAAATGTAAAAAATAAAAGAAAAAAATCAAGTTAACGATTTCATAATATGTGTAGCAAAGTGAAAATCCCCTAGTAGCATCATACTACTAGGGGATTTTTTATTTACTGCGCAGATTCCTTTTCTTCTGTAACGGCATGTATTTTATTGTTCACCCATACGAATCCTATTCCGATACAAATGGAAATGCCCCATCCAACAGCGGTCATAATCGCTCTCATTTCACCATAGCCATCTACACCGAAAACAGAGATGAAATAAATTTTTAAGAAGCTTTTTAATATGAATTGTAGACCGAAAAATAGCGTTAAATATTGTAGTGCTGGATAAATACGACTATCACGATACAGTTCACGACTTTTATCACGGTCATGGCCTTGCAGTGCGGCAATATCTGCTGCGAAATATAACATAAGTGGTTTCTTTATAAAAATTGTACATATTACGATAATACCGAGTACGATGTGATAATACGCATCGTTCCACAGCATTCGTTCAGCTGATCCAGATAATAGATCTACTGTTGTATTAGAAATGAGTGTAATTAAAATAAAGAACCCTGTCACGTTAAATTGTTTTTCTTTTTTAAAGGTATACAGTGTATAAATAATTCCCGGAACAGAGGAAAGTAACATCGCGTAATAAGGGTCAATATAAGGTTTTGCAAATTTCCAAATGAGGAATGGGATTACGAGATAAAAGACAAGATCTAATATAGCTTTTTTATTTTGATTCATACAAATCCTCCTTAAGTCATACATATATTTTATAATATAATTTCTGAAAATTGTATAAGGTTTAATAGGAAAAGGAAAAATATATCACTTTTTGAGGGATTAGTAGATTGAAAAAAATTGCCCCTAGCGTAGTAAGTTTTTTTAGTATATAATAAAGGAAACGCTTTCATTTTTATTTTGTTCACAAAATGGACGGAAAATCACATATTTACTATCGATATGTTGCTTTATAATGAAACTAATTAAATATACATGCATACAATATTGTGAAATAAATAACATAAATAATTTATATAAATGTAAACGTTATCAAAAGAGAGAGGTGGAGACAATGAGTAAATTTTTCTTCAATCATAATCCAGCAACAGTAGAGGATGGAAGGCTTGTTAAATATGCTGAAATTATTTATGGAGAAGGTGGCCGTTCTGTATTAGAAAATTTAATGGTGAAGGCATCTATCAGATTGCGTGATCGTTATCCGAATAAATCTGACGAGCAGATCTCGAACCTAGCAAATAAAGGCATCCATGATATGTTTCAAAAATACGTGAGCGAGTAAGAGTAGCCAATGGCTGCTCTTATTTTTTTGTATAAGGATTGTATCTCTAGCTGAAAATAAGGGTGTACTTTGAAAGACATAAGAAGGAGTGGAAAAGATGAGTAATGGAATTGGCCGTTCAAAAGAAAACCTTCCTACTGATGCAAATCATGTGAGTGCAAAAGATCGCGCGTATCAAAAACGCATGGCAAAGCAAAAACAACAAGAACGTAATGGCGATAAAGGATAACTCAAAAAAGCTCCTTCTAAAACAGAAGGGGCTTTTTAAGATAGAAAATGATTCGCGGTAACATAAAAGAGTCCGCCATTAATAATTTGTACTGTAATGCGTGGTTCATATTGTTCTTGCAAAGCTTGTTTTTCAATTTCATAACTTTCGGGAAGTTCATCGCTTTCTTCATAAAAGCGATTTAAAAGATCTAAATCGTGATTCCAGCGCACTCTTGCTTCTTTCGCCCACGTATGGTCATCTTCTGCAATAATATTCTTTAAAGCGTCCTCTATACGTTGTAAACCGCTTTGCGGTTTAATGATAGGTGAGAGCGTAAAACAAAAATCAGGTATTTTCGGTGTAAGTTTAATTTTAGTTAATGTTTCATGAAAGTTTGCAATCATTGTGCCAGAAATGAGATGAATCCCAATCGAGTGAAGGATATCTTTTTTTCGATCACATTGATAGGAAACTTTTATATTTACACCGAGCCACGGATGGAGCGGTGTATGCGTTGCTCCGCTATGCCGTACTTCTTCATATAAACGTATGTAAGAACCTAATTCTTTTGTCGTTTGAAAAATTTGATGAAGGCGTGGGGAACCGTAGTGAATAAGCTCGCCATCGTTTTCTTCATTTTCTGGATTTGTAATAAGAGTAAGGCGCATCGGATTCGGTACGCCTCCTGTTTTCTCAAGATAGTGCCAATAAAAAGGGCGATTCATTAATAATTTATCCATTTCAATTGTTAACTGCACATCTAATAAATGAGGAGAACGTTCTAAAATTTCACAGTTATTCGCCTCAAAGAAATTGTATAAGTAATTATGAATTTCATGTTGCTGCATAGCCTTGCACCTCAGCTTCATTTCGTTTTGCGAAGTCAATAATAGATGTTAAGTTTTCCATCTTAATTCGGATTTCTCCTTCGCTTTTTGACTGCGCAAATATTTCTTGAATGTGCGCGTCGATGTTTTTCATATTAATTCTTGTTAAAATTTCATCAAGTTCCCCGATAACACGCTCGAATAAATTGATTTTTTCATATAACAGTTTCAAAATATGTTCTTCAACAGTGTGCTTTGTAGCTAAGTTATAAATATGAACATCATTTTTTTGACCAAGACGGTGAATGCGTCCGATTCTTTGCTCAAGACGCATTGGATTCCATGGCAAATCATAGTTAATCATATGGCTACAAAACTGTAAGTTAATCCCTTCACCACCAGCTTCGGTTGCAATTAATACTTGTGCATGGTTTTGGAAAAGCTCTTTCATCCAATCTTTCTTCCCTCGTTTAAATCCGCCGCGGAATGGAACGGAAGAAATACCGTGTTGTTGTAAAAACCATTGTAAGTACATTTGTGACGCTCGATATTCTGTGAAGATGACGACTTTATCGTCAATTTCTTTAATAAGCTCAAGAGTTTTATTCGCTTTTGAGTTGAAAGGAATATGATTAATTTTGTCCATTAGCACATCAATATGCGGGTCTTTTATATAATTCTCATTTTCCTTCTGTCGTTTTTCTACATGTTTTTTTAATGAATAGTAAACAGCCTCGCGACTACTACACGCTTCCCGTTTTAAAGTTAATGATGAGAAAGCAGATGTGAAGGCGTCTTGTCCTCGCCAATTTTCGATATCATTATATAGAGCTTGTTCTTGTTCATTAAACTCAACAAAAATTGTACGTACATGTCTCTTTGGCCAATCAATTCCGGTATTATGCCGTCGATTTCGGACCATCACTTTATTAATAAGAGCTTTTAAATCTTCATCAGATTCGGCAGAACGATTTTTTGAAGCGTAATATTCTTCAAAGTTGGATTGATTGCCTAAATGTCCCGGCTTTAATAAAGAAACAAGGTTGAAAATTTCATCAATCTTATTTTGAACAGGAGTAGCGGTTAATAATAAACAAAATTTCTTTTTTAATCGCTGTGCAAATTCATAGTTTTTTGTTTTATTATTTTTAAGTTTATGTGCTTCATCAATAATAATAAGGTCATATTCTAAATTCAAAACGATATCGCGATGCGGTGAACGTTTTGCAGTATCAATTGATGATACAATCACATCAGCTTGTTCCCATGAGTAGCTTTTCTTCTGGGCTACAGCAGGAATGAAGAACTTTGTATTTAGTTCGTATGCCCATTGTGAAACGAGGGAGGCAGGGACGAGTATAAGTACTTTTTTCACAAGGCCGCGGACCATATATTCTTTTAAAATAAGCCCAGCTTCAATCGTTTTCCCAAGTCCTACTTCATCTGCTAGTATCGCTTTACCATTCATTTGTTCAATAACATTTTGAGCGACTTCTAATTGATGAGGAAGTGGTGTGAAATGGGATAAATGCTTCGGTGCTTGTAATCCATCGAAAGTAGGAACAAGTAACGATTTTTCTGTTTCATAAGCTAAATGATATAAATCCCAGTTTGTCCAAGGGCCATCTTCGTCAATTCTATTTAAAAAATTGTTTTGCCACGTTCGATCTATGGAAATATCGACATTCATTACGACTCTCCCACCTTTTATAAACTAAAGTAATTATTAAAAAATCCGTATTTATAAGCCTTGTAATAAGGCTCTATTACACTTGTTGAAAGGTAAAGAATAAACAAAGATAAAGAGCTAAATCTAAAAAACTGTATGTAATAAGATTAAGCATAAAAAATTCTAAATTATTTTTTATGCTAGAATATTGATGAAATATAGCGAATAATGTTAGGATAATGGTGTGAAATGTGTGGAATCTTTCGTATTTTATCCAAGAAAGTGATTTTTTATTTACGCTTTCATAAAAAAATATAATGAGATTCCGTATATCCTATCTTTTCAGAGTGAAAATGTTTAGATAAGGGAAACAACTTTTATTGATTTGTCAGAGCATAAGGGGGAGAGAGCATGATTACATTACAACGTACACCGTTATTTGATGTATACGCGAAGTATGGTGGAAAAACAATCGACTTCGGTGGTTGGGAGTTACCAGTTCAATTTTCAAGCATTAAAGAAGAACATGAAGCTGTACGTACAGCGGCAGGTTTGTTCGATGTGTCTCATATGGGAGAAGTTGAGGTAAAAGGTGTAGATAGTTTAGCATTTTTACAACGTGTTGTTACAAATGACGTATCTACCTTAAAGGTAGGGGGCGCACAATATACAGCTATGTGCTACGAAAATGGTGGTACAGTAGATGATTTATTAATCTACAAACGTGGTGAAGAAGACTATTTATTAGTTATCAACGCATCAAATATCGAGAAAGATTACGAATGGTTAGCTAGCCATGTAATTGGCGATGCGACAGTAGTCAATGTTTCTAGTGAAGTTGCACAGCTTGCAATTCAAGGACCAAAAGCAGAAGGCATTTTACAAAAAGTTGTGTCAGAAGATTTGAAAGAAATTAAGTTCTTTAAATTTAAAAACGATATTCTTGTAGATGGAATTCCAGCACTTGTATCTCGTACAGGTTACACAGGTGAAGATGGATTTGAAATTTATTGTAAGAGTGAAGATGCTGCAAAACTTTGGGAGAAACTTCTTGAAGTTGGTGAAGCAGAAGGCTTAAAACCATGTGGTTTAGGTGCTCGTGATACACTTCGCTTTGAAGCAACATTACCACTTTACGGTCAAGAATTATCAAAAGATATTACACCGATTGAAGCTGGAATTGGCTTTGCGGTAAAACCAAATAAAGAAGCAGACTTCTTTGGAAAAGCGACTTTAAAAGAGCAAAAAGAAAACGGTGCGCCTCGTAAGTTAGTCGGCATCGAAGTAATTGAACGTGGAATTCCTCGTACGCATTACCCTGTATTTATTGGAGAAGAAAAAATCGGGGAAGTAACGAGTGGTACACAATCTCCAACGTTAAAGAAAAGCATTGGTTTAGCACTAATTGATGTAAAATACGCAGCAGTTGATACAGAAGTAGAAATTGAAATTCGTAATAAACGCGTCAAAGCAGTAGTTGTTCCAACACCATTTTATAAACGTTCAAAGTAACGGGGAGAGGGGTAGATTTCATGTTGCATCGTTATCTTCCAATGACAGAAGAAGACAAAAAAGAAATGTTACAAACGATCGGCGTTCAAACGATTGATGAGTTATTCTCTGATATTCCAGAGAGTGTTCGTTTTAAAGGGGATTTAAAAATTAAAGAAGCAAAATCAGAGCCAGAGCTGTTAAAAGAGTTAACTCAAATGGCTAGTAAAAATGCTAACTTAAAAGAGTACGCTTCTTTCTTAGGAGCAGGCGTATACGATCATTACGCTCCAGTAATCGTAGATCATGTTATCTCTCGCTCAGAATTTTATACAGCTTACACGCCATACCAACCGGAAATTTCACAAGGGGAATTACAAGCAATTTTTGAATTCCAAACAATGATTTGTGAATTAACAGGAATGGATGTAGCAAACTCTTCTATGTACGACGGAGGTACAGCTTTAGCTGAAGCGGCAATGCTAGCAGCTGGCCATACTCGTAAAAAGAAAATTCTTGTATCTAGCGCAGTTCATCCAGAATCAAGAGCTGTACTTGAAACATATGCAAAAGGTCAACATCTTGAAGTTGTTGAAATTAATCATAAAGATGGTGTAACAGATTTAGACGTATTACAAGGTGAAGTAGATGATACAGTTGCTTGTGTAATCGTTCAATATCCAAACTTCTTCGGACAAGTTGAAAAATTAGCTGATATTGAAAAAATCGTTCATCAACAAAAATCATTATTTATCGTTTCTTCAAATCCATTATCATTAGGCGCATTAACACCACCAGGAAAATTTGGTGCTGATATTGTCATCGGTGATGCACAACCATTTGGTATCCCAACGCAGTTTGGTGGACCACACTGTGGTTACTTTGCAACGACGAAAGCATTTATGCGTAAAATTCCAGGACGTCTTGTCGGACAAACTGTAGATTCAGATGGTAAACGTGGATTTGTATTAACGTTACAAGCACGTGAACAGCATATTCGCCGTGACAAAGCGACATCTAACATTTGTTCAAACCAAGCGTTAAATGCATTAGCAGCATCAGTTGCAATGACGGCACTTGGTAAACAAGGTGTGAAAGAAATGGCACGTCAAAACATTTCTAAAGCACAATATGCAAAACGTCAATTTGAAGCAAAAGGCTTCACAGTTACATTTGCTGGACCATTCTTCAATGAGTTCGTTGTAGATTGCAAGCGCCCAGTGAAAGAAGTAAACGATGCATTATTACAAAAGAATATTATCGGCGGTTACGACCTAGGCCGTGATTATAAAGAGCATGAGAACCATATGCTTGTAGCAGTAACAGAGCTTCGTACAAAAGAGGAAATTGACACACTTGTAAACGAAATGGGGGCTATCCAATGAAGAACCAAGACCAAGCACTTATCTTTGAAGTGAGTAAAGAAGGACGCATAGGATATAGCCTACCAAAATTAGATGTAGAAGAAGTGAAACTAGAAGATGTATTTGAGAGCGATTATATTCGAGTAGAAGATGCAGAGCTACCAGAAGTATCTGAACTTGATATTATGCGCCACTATACAGCACTTTCAAACCGTAACCACGGTGTAGATTCTGGATTCTATCCACTTGGATCTTGTACGATGAAATATAATCCGAAAATTAATGAAAGTGTAGCTCGTTTCGCAGGATTTGCAAATATTCATCCGTTGCAAGATGAAAAGACAGTACAAGGTGCAATGGAATTAATGTACGACTTACAAGAGCATTTAATTGAAATTACAGGTATGGATACTGTTACATTACAACCAGCTGCTGGTGCACACGGAGAATGGACAGGCTTAATGTTAATTCGTGCATACCATGAAGCAAATGGTGACTTTAACCGTACGAAAGTAATTGTTCCTGACTCTGCTCACGGAACAAATCCAGCATCTGCAACTGTAGCTGGTTTTGAAACAATTACAGTAAAATCAAATGAACATGGTCTTGTTGACCTAGAAGATTTAAAACGTGTTGTAAATGAAGAAACAGCAGCACTTATGTTAACAAACCCTAATACATTAGGTCTATTCGAAGAAAATATTTTAGAAATGGCAGAAATCGTCCATAACGCAGGCGGTAAATTATACTATGATGGTGCAAACTTAAATGCGGTATTAAGCCAAGCGCGCCCAGGAGATATGGGATTTGACGTTGTGCATTTAAACCTTCATAAAACATTTACAGGTCCTCACGGCGGCGGTGGCCCAGGTTCTGGTCCAGTAGGTGTGAAAGCTGATTTAATTCCGTACTTACCAAAACCAATTTTAGAGAAAACGGAAGATGGCTATCGCTTTAACTATGACCGTCCAGAAGCAATTGGGCGCGTAAAACCATTCTACGGTAACTTCGGAATTAACGTTCGTGCATACACATACATTCGTTCTATGGGGCCAGATGGATTACGTGCAGTAACGGAGTATGCGGTATTAAATGCGAACTATATGATGAGAAGATTAGCACCATTCTATGATCTTCCGTTCGATAGACATTGTAAGCATGAGTTTGTATTATCAGGTCGTCGTCAAAAGAAACTTGGTGTCCGTACATTAGATATTGCAAAACGCCTGCTTGATTTCGGTTACCATCCACCAACAATTTACTTCCCATTAAATGTGGAAGAATGTATTATGATTGAGCCGACAGAAACAGAATCAAAAGAAACATTAGACGGTTTCATTGATAAGATGATTCAGATCGCTAAAGAAGTAGAAGAAAATCCAGAAGTTGTACAAGAAGCACCTCATACAACAGTCATTAAACGTTTAGACGAAACGATGGCTGCACGTAAACCAGTTTTACGTTATGAAAAGCCAGCTCCTGTACAAGTTTGATTAGAATAACAAAGGAAGAACTCGCTATATGCGAGTTCTTTTTTTGTATGGAGAATTTGTTCCGCAATTTGTGGTCTGATAATCAGTAGAGATGAAAAAAACACCCACTGATTAAAGTTTCACTTTATGCAGAAGTGGTGAAGAAAATGTTAAAAATTTATATTTTTTGTTTCATAATGGTGTAAAGAAGCAGTTTTATAGGTGATTTTGTTGAAAAAGTCAGTTTGATAAAAGTATTTATTTTTGTTAGAATTTTATTGAAATTAAGAAGATGTAATGAGATAGGAATGACTCATTTTTATGTATATGTGAAAAAACGAGCAAGTTGGGGGTGAAAATGTGGGATATCGGTGTTATAGAATGATATACCATTTAGAAAACGGAAAAACGATTAAAGATGTAAAAGAATTTTGTTATCGAGACCAAGGAAAAGTGCTAGAAAGAGTAGCGCATCGTGTAATGGATAATAGAGAAGTAACGGCAATTGATAAGCAAGGAACGATCATTTCAATAGCATGTGAGGACATTGTAAAGGTGGAACTTGATTACATAACAGAAAGTTAACCTTGAGTCATATCGAATTATTCGATAAAATATACTGTTGAATGGTGAAGTGAGAAGAGAGGAGTTTATCATGGGTAGTACAAGACACTTTTATATGTTTATCTTAGCGTTTGTTCTAGTTGTGGCATTAACGATTTATTTAATTGTTGATAGCACTTGGTACAACACAGTTCATCCGGCGTTCCTTCTGTTTATGTATGTAGGAATTGCGGTAGTGAGTTTCGGAATGAGAGATGAGATGTTAGATCGCTTTGAAAAGTGATACATATACGAAAGACCAACAGGAAAATGTTGGTCTTTTTTTCTTGCCAAAAATAGGATGGTGTGTATATACTGTATATATAAGGTATATACAGTATGTACACACTGGAGGAAAACATGAATATTATTATTTCGAATTCTTCCCAAGACCCTATTTATGTACAAATAAGAAAACAATTAAGCCAGCTTATTTTAAATGGTGGTTTAAAGGGTGGAGACCAATTACCGTCTATTCGTAGCTTAGCGAAAGAATTACAAATTAGTGTAATTACTACGAAGCGTGCGTACGAGGAGCTTGAAAAAGAAGGATATATAGAAACTGTTGCTGGGAAGGGGACTTATGTTTCACGTAAAAATAATGAACTACTAAAAGAACAGCGAATTCGTCTATTGGAAAGTAAAGCGGAAGAGATTGTAAATGAAAGTAAAGCGTTGCAGCTTTCACTTGAAGATTTACAGCAGATGATTGCGTGTTTATATGAGGGGGAATAAGGGATGTTAGAGCTAAAAAATGTTTGTAAAAGTTATCAAGATTTTGCAGTGAAAAATATAAGTTTTACACTACCACGCGGATATATTATGGGATTTGTCGGACCGAATGGAGCCGGAAAAAGTACGACGATCAAAATGATTATGAACTTAATTCGAAAAGATAGCGGCGATATAAAAATTTTTGGCAAGGACAATAAGAAAGCCGAAAAGGAAATAAAACAAAATATTGGTTTTGTATATGATGAAAATCATTATTATGAAGATTTAACGTGTGAACAAATGAAACGTATTATTGCACCGTTATATAAAAGGTGGGACGAAGAGCAGTATCAATCGTATATGCATAGATTACAAGTTCCAAAGTATAAAAAAATTAAAGAACTATCAAAAGGGATGAAAATGAAATTTGCGATTGCCATCGCACTTTCACATCACGCAGAGTTTATCATCATGGATGAACCGACAGCAGGATTAGATCCAGTTGTTCGAAGTGAATTGCTTGATATGTTGCAAGAGATTGTAATGGAAGATGAAGTATCTGTATTATTCTCAACTCATATTACAACAGACTTAGAGCGTATCGCAGATTATATTACGTTCATCAATGATGGAGAAATTATATTTACTGGTGAGAAAGATGAACTAATGGAGAACTACGTAATTGTAAAGGGAAGTAATGATTTATTAGACCGAGAAGGAAAAGAGCTATTTGTTGGATTACGAAAAAATAAATTTGGTTTCGAAGGTTTAGCGAAGGATAAACAAGCAATTGTCGATTGGTTTGGAAATGAGGTTGTACTAGAAAAGCCTACATTAGATGATATTATCGTTTACACTGCGAAAGGGAGAGGTGCCTATGCGTCAGCTCATCTATAAAGATTTGTTCTTTTTTAGGGTAACGTGGTTAGTGAATCTAATTATGCCTCTTGTATTATTTATGTTAGACCCAAGTGTTGAATTGTTATTTTCGATGAGTTGTCTATTTATAACCCTTTCTTCCGTTATGACGTTAACCTTTATGGATGAAAGGAATAAAAGTGACATTATTATAAATAGTTTGCCGGTAAGTCGAAAGGATATCATAATTGCTAGATATATTTCCTGTGCAATATTTATTGTTGGTGGCATGCTCTCTACGATGTTAGTTGTTTTTCTTATAAGGGGCATTGCGGTTATTGGTGATATCGGTGTATATCATCCTAATTTATACATTGAAATTCCGTGGTATGAAGTAATAAATGGAGCTGTTTACGCCATGTTTTTTGTTGTAATATTTTTTCCTAGTTATTATGTTACAAGGTCAAAGATAGCACGGAGTATAGTGTCAGGAGCATCAATGGCAGTTGGTGGAATTGCTTGGATATTCATAGGAGATGGATTGAATGCAACAACACCTTCATTCATTGAGTGGATTATGAATCCAATGCATATTGCTTTATTTATAGTTGGAGGAATCATAGTAGCTAGTGTCTATATCATTTCTATGTTTCTTACAATTAAAATTTATGAAGCACGTGATTTATAGAGAGGAGAATTCATATGCAACAGTTGATTTTGAAGGAGTTTTTCTTACAGAAGAAGATATTTCCTTTCTATTTTTTAATACCTATTTTATCTGTTTTTAGGGATTCCGTTCAACCAATGGGGATTGCAATAGGGTTATTTATAACATGTAGTACAATTCTTTATATTTCTTTTTATCATGAGGAGAAAAGTAAAACAGAAAAAGTATTAGTGAGTTTGCCTATAACGAGAAAAGAGATAGTTATAGCTAAATATATTTCGAGCTCATTATTTATTATAGCTGGTTTGAGTATCACTTTTATAGTCATAACATTAGGAAATGTTTTATTGGACAGAGATATAGTTATTCCTGGATATGCGATATTTTCAGCAATAGTAGCAACTTTGATTTATTGTGTAGTAACGATACCTGCTAATTACATTGGAGGATATAAAGCTACTTCTGTCTTGAATATTATTATGGTTTTGCCTTTAACCGGTATGATTGGCCTTATGTGCAATGTTTTTGGTGATAAAACAATTATGTTAAAAGTACTTCACTCTCAAGAGGCTACACAAGCAATGGGTGTTCTTGGTATCGGAGTATTAGTGAGTATATTCGTATCAATGTTCCTCTCAATGAAAATGTTTCAGGAGGCAGAGTTATAGAAGGGACATTTTCATACTAGGAGGTGTAATACATGATCAAGCAATTAGTTTTAAAAGATATGATGATGCAAAGAAAGTTAGGATTTGTTTATCTTATATGTTTCTTGTTCCTGCTCATTGTTGATTTTTGTAGTGATAGTTTTTGGATGACATTTAGTATGTTTGTACCTATTCTTGGCATGATACTGTCAATGAGCTATGAGGGGAAAAATAAAAGTGAACTAATAGTAAATAGTTTACCGTTTGACCGTAAAGATATTGTCATAGGGAAGTACATATTTGTAAGTATTTTAGTTGCTCTAGGTGGATGTTTCTCACTAGTGGTTGGTTTAATACAGTTACAAAATGAACAGATGACTGGATTTATGCTGTGGGGAGAAATGCTCGGAGGTATAACAGGTGGGTTTGTTTGTAGCATAATTGTACTCCCAATTGAATTTTCAGTAGGATATAGTAGTGTAAAACAAATCGCTCCCTTTATCGGAATTGCATTTGGTTATTTAAGTGGACTGATTGTAAGTAAAGTATGGTTAGATGTAGAAAATGTTTGGAGCATGAGTCTAGTCGTAAATAGTTGCTTTATAGCAGGATTGCTTCTTTTATATGTTATGTCTATGTTACTCTCAATTAACTTATATAATGAGCGTGATTTATGAGGGGAGGATAATAGTTTTGAAACAACTAATTTTAAAAGATTTCATCATTCAATGGAAATTTTTAATTTGGTATATACTGTATCCTGTTTTCTTTTATATGGCCTTAACAGATACGGAAAATTTGTTCATAATTATGTCAGTAATTTTTACAATTGGGGCAACAGTAAAAACGTTTGAAGCAGATAGTAAAAATGAGAGTGAAGTTATAGTAAGTAGTTTACCAATATGGAGAAAACAAATTGTGTATGCGAAATATATAGTAGCAATTATTATTCTTTTTATAAGCGTAACGGTCAGTTGTTTCACGATGGGAATGAAGAGTGGGGTTAACCTATTTGAATTTATTGAAACGACAATGGTTGCTAGTATTAGCTTGATTTTAATGTATTTAAGTTTTGTTTTACCAATATCGTTTTGGTTAGCATATAAAAAAACTATTTTTATTGCGATTTTTATATTGATAGTGCCTATGGCTGTTTCTTCTATTTTCTTTGGAATCAACCTAGAACAAATTCAACTATATAACAGCATGTTATTCATTAGTTCGATATGCATGTTCATAATATCTATCTTCGTTTCAGTGAAATTGTATGAGAAGAGAGAATTTTAAAAGGTGCCTTATATAAGGCACCTTCTTCAATAACGACAATAGGAAAGTAAAAGTTTATAAACAGAGAGATTACTTGGTACAACATCTTTTGGAGTATGTAATATAAAGCTGAAAACGATAACGAGAATGAGAAAGAGGAAAAATAAAAATAGAATTTGCTTATGTACGGAATTTTGCATATTATCCACTCCTTTTTTAGGTAGTATGTCCAACAGAAAGGAATGTATGAAAAATGTTAGGGGGAGAAGGATGAACAAAAGAAAATGGTTATATAGGATAGGAATATTTCTATCTTCAATCGGTCTCATATTAGCAAATTTTTACTCAGATATACCATCACCACTTCCTAGTTTGCATAAAGGGATTGGTATGAGTATTGCCATAGTTGGTCTACTTTGTCTTATTACATCAAATTTCTATAAAAAATCTAAATAGACATAAAAAGGACAGTTATTCTTTTTCAGATTAACTGTCCTTTTTAAATAACTTATTCCATAGCTTGGCGATACTCCATATAATGACGATTGCAATGGAGGCAATGATGGACCAAACAATTGATATCATTTCAAGTGTCATGTTAGGAAGGAATGTGAGAATGGATACTATTTTATGAAACAACCATTCTATTATATGAAAACTGATTTGCAGTAGAATGACAGTCCCAAGCGTAATCCATGCTAACAGTTGCTTCCCTTTTTCTTTCCACATGACATTCACCTCACGTTAGCTTAATAGTTTTAAGCCAACAGCGCCGCATAGAATGCAGCTTAAGAAGGCAAGACGACGCCAATCCGCTGATTCACGGAAAATAAAAATACCTAGAAGTGCACTTCCGGCAGTTCCGATTCCAGTCCAAATCGCATAAGCAGTTCCCATCGGTAATGTATTCATCGCAAGTGATAAGAAGAAGAAGCTTACGCCGAAGTTAGCGATCAAAATAACTTTTGGTGCCCAGCCTTTCTTTTCAGTGGCTACTTTCATAAAGAGTACACCAATAATTTCACAAATACCAGCTAGAATTAAAAATACCCAAGCCATTTTATGCGGCCTCCTTCGCTTCTTTTTCTTCTGTTACTCGTTTTAAACCAATTACGCCGAAGAAGATTAAGCCGATTAATAAAACTTTTACAATAGAGAAAGGTTCTCCGAAGATGAAAATTTCTGTAAGAACAATCCCACCAGCTCCAATTCCTGTAAAGACGGCGTATACAGTGCCGACAGGTAAATCTTTATAAGCTCTAAATAATAAAACGAAACTAATTGTAATTAATAATGCAACGCCAGCCCATTCAAGTGGTGCCTCCGCGTGTTTTAGTCCAATAACCCAAAAGATTTCAATAATACCAGCTAAGATTACATAAATCCATGCCATATGTCATTTCTCCTTCCTACCAGTCGTTAGGTAAAGGGCTTAAAAACGACGCATTGCAAAGGAGCAATCCGTCAGTTTGAAAGGCCTCGCCAAAATACTTGCCAAGAGGCGCTTAAACGAGTCTCAAAGCGATTTAAACCTGCGAATAGTAGTTCAACCATAAGTCCGTCCAGTAAGCATAGGAAAGCTTCTAGAGCGTCTTTCACTTCAATGTTATGCAGTTCACTTTGCTCGTTTGCCTGTTTAAATATAGGGAATAAAAGTTTTCCGACGTTTTCGATGTGTGCATTCGCTTTTTCGATAATTTGTTCGCGAAATGCATCAGGCGGAAAATAAGAAGTTCGTAACCAAAACATTGATTCTTCACTTTCACCAAATCGTTTTGCATAGCCCTTTAGTAACTGTAAGAGCAATTCTTCAGTAGACGAATTTGAAAATTTTTCGATATCGTCAGTGAAGCTCTGTAAATCTTTTTGAAGAGCGGATTCTAAGCATATAAAATATAGCTCTTCTTTTCCTTTAAAGTGTGCGTAAATCGATGGCTTTTTAATCCCAACTTCTTGAGCAATATTTGCTAATGAAGTTCCTTCGTAGCCGTAGCGTGCGAAATGAGAAAGTGCTACAGCTTTAATGCGGTTTGCTGTCATTTTCATCCCCTACCTACCGTTCGTTAGGTTCATTATATGAGATGGGAAATATAAAGTCAATAGGGGAAGAGCTGAAAAAAGAGCGCTATAGGTAACGCTCTTTTTAGACAGTATCTCGTTCAATTAAATGGAATGAAAGCTCTTTTGCGCTGCCGATAATTTGCTCGCTCTGGATCTGCTTATGGAATAAAGAAAAAGCATGTGAGCCCATTGCGAGACCGGGATGTTCAATTGTGGAAATTTCTAACGCCTTTGAAATTTCATGGTTATCAAATCCAAGGATAGCAAGGTCTTCGGGTACTCGAATGCCATGTTTTCGAGCCTCTGTTAATAAACCAGCTGCAACTTGATCGTTCGCTGTAAAAATAGCGGTTGGACGATTTTTCATGTTTAAAATACGGTGGAGTATTCTTGCACCGTCCTGCATTGTATAGCATTGATGAAAAATCCATTCGGGATGTAACGTTTTGCATTCATTACGAAGTGTATCAGCAAATGCTTTTTCACGTTCCATAGAATTTACACTTGTTTTTCTTGCTAAACAAATCCCGATTTTTTCATGGCCTTTACTGAGTAAATAGGCGGTGCCGAGACGGAAGCCTTCATAATGATCTACGTAGACAGATGAAATGAGGGGGTGGTTCATTTTTTCACATGAAATAATAGGAGCAAATTTTGCGAAAGGTTCAATTTGTTCCCATGAACTCGTTCGAGAGCAAATAATCATCCCGTCGAATTGCTTCATTTTCATCATTTCAAGAACACGAATTTCTTCAATGCTATCGTAATTTGTTTGACATAAATTAATGTGATATCCAGCAGCTAACGCTTCGTTTCCGATTCCTTCAATAATGGTACTAAAGTATGGAAGATTAATGAAAGGGAGCATCACACCGATCGTATATGTTTTTCCCTTTATTAAATGAATAGCATTTATATTTTTTGCATAGTTCAATTCTTCAACAGCATCGAGAACCCGCTTACGCTTTTCTTCTTTTACGTAAGGGTGATTATTAAGGACGCGAGAAACAGTTGATATGGATACACCAGCGGTTTTTGCAATTTGTTTTATATTGGCCATATGTATCACCTCTTCCCCTTATTATAAAGGGAAAATAATAAGAATGAAAAAATCTTGACCTGAAAAGCTTTTCACAAACTATGGTATGAATAAGGCTTCTTTTTATTCGCGTAACCTTTTCACTTGGGCGTAAGAATGATAGAGGTCTTTTTGTTTGCAAAATAGTTTTGTCAAAATGTGTGAGAATAACGTGGAAAGTTTTCAAAGGTGGAGTTTGGTGGCGAAGCGAATATGAAGAGCATATAAACGCTTCGTTCGTTAAGAGGGCGGTATGAAAGGGCGGAAACAAATTGAAAAAAAGGATCATTTGTTTCGTGTTTTCTAGTTTCGTACTAAGTTCATGTTCGTTTCAGCAAACGATACAAGAAGAAAAACAATTTGTAGGAACAACAGGAGGAACTATAGATCGTGTTACGGATCCAATTCCGCTGAAGGAGCTTCCAAAATATTTTCCAGTGAAATTTAAAGTGCCAGCGTTTTTACCGTATGACATTACGAGTGATGTGAAGGGGGAAGTCAGAACGATTGGAAAAAAGAAGGCTGTTGTCATGATTAAATATAAACAGCAGGAGCCAGGTAGAAATGAATATATTGAGTTAAATGTTGCGAACTTTCCTTATAGTTTTCCAGATCTCGTGGAAGAGAAGCGATTTCAAGAACAAATGAAATTGAATAATGGAGCATTCGCTTATTTTAAAAATAAGGATGACTCTGGGCAAGGAGATGAATTTGCTACGCTTATATGGAAAGAGAAAGGACTTGAATATCAGCTCTTGTATCGGAATGCACAAGAAAATGATCAAGATGTGATTAAGAAAAATTTATTATACATTGCAAATAATATGAAATGAAAAAACTAGCTGAATCATTCAGCTAGTTTTTGTATGTTATTATTTCTTTTTAATTTTTCCAGTCCACGTTTTGAATCCACCTTGTAATTGGTAGAAATCTTTGTAGCCTTGTTTCTTTAAGTATTGAGCCGCGCGACCAGTACGGAATCCGCTTTGGCAGTATAAGTAAACTGGTTGATCTTTACGAAGTTCTTTATGACGAAGGCGAATTTGTGATAACGGGATGTTACGTGCGCCTAAAATATGTCCTGCAGTATATTCGTCTGCTTCGCGAATATCGATAAGCTGTGCTTTACGGTAGCCAGCGCGAAACTCTTCTTCTGAAAGTGTTGTAATTAATTTCTTCTGATAGAAATACATCCATACAGTGTAACCGATGAACGCTACGATTACGGCTAATAAAATAATCCAAGTTGTTGACACGATTCTATCGCTCCCTTTTTTCTTATCCTACTTTCAATATTATAATGCCCATATGTATTTATGCAACAGATTCATTTGTATATAAGAAGAAATTTCGTATTCTTTCACAAATTTTGTCGAATTTGGTAGACTAGAGAATGTGAAAAATAATTGGTTATATGAGGTGCAGGATGGGAAAAGAAAAATGGTGTTATATTAACTCTGGTCAATGTTCACCGGCATTTAATATGGCGTTAGATGAATGTTTATTAAACTGGCAAAGTGAAAAGAAAATGCCACCAACTATTCGCTTTTATGAATGGGAAGTACCAACATTAACAGTCGGGTATTTCCAGCGTGTTGAAAAAGATATTAATATGGATGTAGTTAACGAAAAGAAATATGGATTCGTTCGTCGTCAAACAGGCGGCAGGGGTGTACTACATGATAAAGAATTAACGTACAGTGTTATTGTGTCTGAAGATCATCCAAATATGCCAAAAACAGTTACAGAAGCGTATCGTGTTATTTCGCAAGGTTTATTAGACGGTTTTAAAGCATTAGGGTTAGAAGCGTATTATGCAGTTCCAAAAACAGAAGCAGACCGTGAAAATTTGAAAAATCCACGCTCAGGCGTATGCTTTGATGCACCATCTTGGTATGAAATTGTAGTAGAAGGAAGAAAAATCGCAGGTAGTGCTCAAACACGTCAAAAAGGTGTTATTTTACAGCACGGATCGATTCCATTAGAAATAGATTTAGATGAATTATACGATCTGTTTTTATTCCCAAATGAACGTGTAAAAGAACGTATGAAGAGTATGTTCTCTTCTAAAGCGGTAGCAATTAATGAATTAACAGACCGTACGTTTACAATCGAGCAGTTAATTAAAGCGTTTGAGGTTGGGTTTGAAAAAGGATTAGATGTAGAGCTTGTTCCGTATGAATTAACAGAAGAACAATTACATGAAGTGCAAACATTAGCAAAAGAGAAGTATGAAAGTAAAGAATGGAATTATAAAAAATAAGAGGTGGCAATTGCCACCTCTTACTTTTTTATAGTAAATTAAGTACTTTTTCTACTTTGATTCCTTTATCTTGTAAAGAACGAAGGCGATTTACAACGTCCATAATTTCTTTGTCAAATGTAACGCTAATACCTTGGCTTTGTAGCTCTTCTTTTAATCCTTCAATAGAATCATCTATGTCGATGCCAAGCTCGTAATCTTGACAAACTTCAATTGTCTTTTTCACGAGTTTCACATAATTTTCTTGTAGTTTTGAATTTGTTTCAGTCAAAGCAGGTTGCTTCGGTTTTGTAGGCGCGACCGGTGCTGTCTCTTGCTTTGTAACTGGAGTTGGTACTTCTTTTTTCACAGGTGCTGGAGTAGATAATTCCACAGCAGCTTCTACACTTACTGGCTTCGGCGCTAGTACTGGAGTAGGTTTTGGTGCTACAGGTGTTTCTACTCGCGTAACAGGTTTTGGAGCAGCTGTAACTGCTTTTGGAGCTTCTACAACTACTTCTTTTTTCGGAGGAGCTTCTACAACTGTTTCTTCTTGCTCAGCAGCCTCTTTATTTTCTTTACTCCACATAACGCGTTCTATTTCTAGAGAAACATTATTTTTGTTCATCGCTGTTAATGTAACTTTACCAACTTCAGCGTTTCCAGTGAAATCAACAATTTTATAAATAACACTCTTGTTCCAATCCACGTTTCCGCTCAAAAATAATTCTTCGTTACATTTCGGCGTTAAGCCCTCGATTTTAATTTCTGCGTTTACACCGTTTTCACTATATACCATAATTAGCGAAGCATTTACATCTTCGTCTGCTAACATTAGTTCACGTACCATTTTGCCGGTGCGTACTTGCGTTTTCTTCTTAACTGACATCTAATTTCTCCTCTCAAAAATTCAGTAATAATAAAAAAATCGTATAACGAAAAATAATTGCTCACGAAGATTTATGATACCGATAATAAAAGCATCACGTCAACAATTAACTTTAATTATTTTGCATTTTTCTTATTTTCTTTATGAAATTTTTCAATTTGTAAAATTAGACAGAAGAAAAACAGCCTTTTGAAGGGCTGTTAAAAATTTGATTTTTTGTATAGTAATTTATATAAAACAAAAAATAGTATAGCGATTAAGGCGTTTTGCCAAAAGGTTAGATGATAAAGGAGATAAGGTTGTTTTCTAAAATAAATATTTACGAATATAGCTGAACAAAATGGAGTAGCAAAAGCGAGCCCGAATAGAATTCGTCTTTTCCAATTTATCTTTTTATTAAAAGAATAACGCTTTAATAAATATAAAATAAGTAGTACTCCTAGTACATTTAGTGAAATAGACAAAGTAGTTCCAGGGACGCTAAAAACTGGAGTGAATTGTTCCGCATTATTTCCAAAGGTTAAAATGAAGAATGAAACAATTGCATCGATTCCAAACTGTATAGCAAGAAGTAAACTAATAGCAAAACCGATTAGAGAAGTTTTTTCTAACTTTGTTTGGTTTGGTAAAGCTGATATAAGTTCATTGCAATAAGATTGTAAATCGTTACCGAAAATGTCGTAAGCACTTTTATTTTCCGCTTGTGCCTCAATAAGATGATCCAATATTTCTAGTAACAGTTCCTCCATTTGTTGCTGAGGTACGTTGGATATTCGAAGATATACTAACATATCCCCATAAGCAGCTTCGTTTTCAGGTGTTAAGAGTTCTCGTTTTTTATTGTTTAATTCAACTATGTCTTTCGCCTTCATCCCTATCACTCCCCTTGTAATAAGTTGTTTACGGTCGTTGAAACCATTCCCCAGCTTTGTTTAAATTCTTCAAGCTGTTCTAATCCTTTATCGGTTACGTGATAATATTTCCGTTTTGGACCGAGTGAGGAAGCTTTTAATGTTCCTTCAATCAATTTTTCTTTTTGCATACGTAACAATAACGGATATATGCTTCCTTCGCTTACGAATGTAAATCCGTGTTTATTTAATTTTGTACTCAGTTCATATCCGTACACTTCTTCTTGTGAAATGATGTATAGGATGCATCCTTCGAGTACACCTTTTAACATTTGGCTGTGCATGATTTCACCACCTTTTACTCAGGTAACTTGCGGTGCAAGGTAGCTGTTATCTAAATTATAACATTCAGTAACTTGCGTTGCAAGTTACTGAAGTGGAAAACTTTAATACGTGTTAATTTTTCATCGTTCCCCATACTAACGAGAGGAGGGAAGTATATGAAACCGTTTATGCCAAAACTTGTTTACTTTGAACCGAAGGCACTTGAATATCCACTTGGAAAAGAGCTGTATGAGAAGTTTACGAAGATGGGATTAGAAATTCGTGAAACGACATCCCATAATCAAATTAGAAATTTGCCAGGTGAAAATGATTTGCAAAAATATCGCAATGCAAAGGCAACGCTTGTCGTTGGGGTGAGGAAGACATTAAAATTTGATACGTCAAAGCCGTCAGCTGAATATGCGATTCCGCTCGCAACAGGATGTATGGGACATTGTCATTATTGTTATTTGCAAACGACACTTGGGAGTAAGCCTTACGTTCGCGTATACGTTAATCTTGATGAAATATTTGAGAAGGCACAGCAATATATGGATGAAAGAGCACCTGAAATAACAAGATTTGAAGCGGCTTGTACATCAGATATTGTTGGGATTGACCATTTAACACATGCATTAAAGCGGGCGATAGAGTTTATCGGAGAAAGTGAATATGGGCGTTTGCGTTTCGTTACGAAATATTCGCACGTTGATCATTTGTTAGATGCAAAACATAACAGGAAAACTCGTTTCAGGTTCAGTATTAATTCACGGTATGTGATTAAAAATTTTGAGCCGGGGACGTCACCGTTTGAAGAACGAATTGAAGCGGCTCGTAAAGTAGCAGGCGCGGGTTATCCGCTTGGTTTTATAGTTGCGCCACTTTATATGCATGAAGGATGGGAAGAAGGATATCGTGAACTATTTGAGCGACTGTATAATGCACTAAAAGATTTGTCCATACCGAATTTAACATTTGAATTAATTCAACATCGCTTTACAAAACCTGCAAAAAAGGTCATACAAGAGCGTTATCCGAGTACGAAGCTTGAAATGGATGAAGAGAAGCGAAAATATAAATGGGGACGGTACGGCATTGGGAAATACGTATATAAAAAAGATGACGCAGCAGTATTAGAAGAAACAATAAGAGGTTATATACATGAGTTTTTCCCTGATGCAGAAATACAATACTTTACTTAAGAGGAGTCTGTATACAAATACAGATTCTTTTTTGTTTTATATATTTAGGCTTGTTTTCAACTTGTCACGTTATTCTTTCTGGTGTATCATTTTATTGATTGCTTCGTACGGAATGAGCAAAATGAAATTGGATGGAGGAAACCGATGCCTACCCCTAGTATGGAAGATTATATTGAACAAATTTATTTGTTGATTGATGAAAAGGGTTATGCCCGCGTATCTGATATTGCTGAAGCGCTTAGTGTACATCCATCCTCTGTAACAAAAATGGTGCAAAAATTAGACAAAGATGAATATCTAATTTATGAAAAATATAGAGGGCTTGTATTAACATCAAAAGGTAAAAAAATCGGAGAACGTCTCGTATATCGTCATGACTTGCTAGAGCAATTTATGCGTATTATCGGTGTGGATGAAAGTAAGATTTACAATGATGTAGAAGGAATTGAGCATCATTTAAGTTGGGAAGCAATTGACCGCATTGGTGATTTAGTGCAATACTTTGAACAAGATGAGGTTCGAGTGGAAACCCTTCGTGGTGTTCAAAAGGCAAATGAAGAGAAAAGCAATTAAGGGGAACGTATGTCGTTTCCTTTTTTATTTCAATCGAAAAGGATGGGAGAATTATGAAAGCAATTATTTTTGATTTTGATGGATTAATTGTGGACACAGAAACAATATGGTTTCACTCTTTCAGAGACGCCGTTCGTGAGTACGGTGGAGATTTACCTTTAGAGGAATTTGCAAAGTGTATTGGAACGACAGATGATGTACTGTATGCATATTTAAATGAGCAATTAAAAGAGAAGTTTAACAAGCATGCATTAAAAGAAAAAGTGAAAATTTTACATAAAGAAAAAATGAAAACACCAGAAGCTCGTGACGGGGTAAAAGAATACCTAGAAGAAGCGAAAGAAATGGGATTAAAAATTGCGTTAGCTTCTAGTTCATCTAGAGAATGGGTGGTTCCTTTTTTGGAAGAGCTACAAATTCGAGATTATTTTGAAGTTATCAAAACGAGAGAAGATGTTGAAAAGGTAAAACCAGATCCAGAACTTTATCAAATTGCGATAGAAGATTTAGGGATTGATCCGTCTGAGGCTGTTGTATTTGAAGACTCGTTAAACGGATTGAAAGCAGCGATTGCGGCAGGGTTAAAGTGCGTCGTTGTGCCTAATGATGTGACACGGAAATTACCGTTTGAAAATCATCATCTTAGAATTGAAAGTATGAAAGATAAAAGTTTGAAAGAAGTACTGCAAAATATAAAGAAAGACCGTATTTCCTAAAAGGAAGCACGGTCTTTCTTTTTGTTTTTTTTACCTTCAATGACAGTTAAATGAGATTGTTTTCTTTTTCGTTTCAAAGTGGAAGGAGTGCCTTTTTTCCCTTTGTCATTAGAAGCGTTTGATTTAAAGAAAGAATTGCTTAGGGGTGCTACATTTTGTTTCCCATGTTTGCGGCTCGATTGTTTTGCAGCACGCTTATATGAGCTTTGCGAATTTGCTGAACCACTAGAGTTTGTAAACATTTTGTAGAGTAGATAAAAGATACCAACGACAGCCAACATGATACCAATATTTCTTAACACTCCCATTGGGTTTGTAATGACAGATGAAACAAGGCCGAATATTGCTAATCCGATAATAAGCACAAATATAGCGAAAGTAAACGAACGACCGTTCATAAGGAACACCTCCTAAAAACATATATTAAAATTAGTATATTAACGATGAGGAAAGGAGTTGAACACCATTTTTAAATAATTATTATTTGTTTTCTAAACGTAATAATTCTTCAAACGATGCAATAGCTACTTCCACTTGATCATCTGTTGGTTCTTTCGTTGTTAATAGTTGTAGCCATAATCCGGGATATCCAAGTATGCGTAATACTGGAATATCGCGTAAGCGATTCGTAAATTGTAACACTTCAAAAGAAATGCCGAGAACGACAGGAATTAATAAAATTCGGTTTACGACTCTGGCCCACAGTGGATCTGTAGGGACAAGGAAATAAACAAACATTCCGATAATGACTGTAAATATAATAAAGCTACTGCCACAGCGATAATGAAGGCGAGTTTGTTTTTGCACATTTTCTACAGTCAGTGAAAGATTATTCTCATAGGCATTAATTACTTTATGCTCCGCACCGTGGTACTGAAAGACCCGCTTAATAAGTGGGGTTAAAGAAATAAAGTATATATAGCTCAATAATAGCATGAGCTTAATGACACTTTCGACAATGATTTGCCCTGTATGAGATGGGAAAATCGGTCTCGTTAATTCAGCTAGTAGTGCAGGGACTGCTGTGAAAATGACTTTACCGAATATGAAAGATAAAACGCCAACTGCTGCAACTCCTAATACCATCGTTAACTTCGATTGTTCTTCTTTTTTATTTGCAATTTGTTCATCTTCTTCTGGGTGGACATCAAATCGTTCTGAAGCAAAGTTCAAATGTTTTGCTCCGTTTGCGCTTGCATCCACAATAGCGGCAATCCCTCGTAAAAATGGAATTTTTTTTAGGATAGATAATGCTTTATTACGAACGCGTGGTAATCGATAAAATTCAATCGATTTATCTTTACGACGAACCGCTGTAACAGTATATTCTCTACCGCCAAACATAACTCCTTCTATGACTGCTTGCCCGCCATATATTTGTTTTGACTCTTCTGCCATGTTAACACCAACCTGTATTTGTTTCTCTCTTATGTAGAAAAAGAGGCAATTGTCATACTGGGTTCTGTCGTTTTGAAATAAGACAATCACCGAGTTTCCTTTATTTTATCGACAAATACAAGTATATGACAAGGAAAAATGTTACGAGAGTCGGACATTTCTTATTCTTTTTATAGACAAATTTCGCAGTATTTAAACATGGTTCAAAATAGTTTCGGGCATACTATTGAGCGGAGGTGTCGATGTGAGTCAAGAACAATTAGGAACAAGGAATTTTGTACAAATTGGTTTATTTGGTGGACTCTTTTGGGGAGGGATATGGTATTTCCTTCATATATTTTCATTTACGGAAGCGGGACCGAACTATTTATTATTACCATTTGCCTTTGGAAGCTGGAAAGAAGGGGTATGGGGCAATGTGTCAGGAATTGTTTGTATGGCACTACTCTCAATTTTAATTGCCTTTTTGTATAAAGCGTTTTTGGCAAAGTTTGAAGGAATTCTTCCGGGGATGATTTATGGTCTATTTTGGTGGGCGTTACTATTTTTCGGAATGGGGTTAATAGCGCCTGCTATTAAAAGCGCACTCCATTTACCGAAAGAAACAATTGTGACGACGATATGCATTTTTATATTGTATGGTGTGTTTATAGCCTACTCTGTTTCTTACGCAGTAAATACCAATAAGGCCGAGCGAGAAGGGGAAGAGAAGACAAACTATTCAAATAAGTAACTCCTATGTTAAAATGTTGTATAGACATTTAATATTAAGGAGTTTTAAGCATATGAAAAAGGTACTCCTCGTAAACGGTCCTAACCTAAATCGCCTTGGGGTCAGAGAGGTAAATGTATATGGAAAGGGCACGCTAGCGACACTTGAAGCAGATATGAAGCAAGAAGCAGAAACAATGGGAGTGGAATTAGAATGTTTCCAATCGAATCATGAAGGTGCGATTATCGATCGTATTCATGAGGCGGAAGATATATATGAAGGGATCATTTTAAATCCTGGAGCATTTACACATTATAGCTATGCGATTCGAGATGCAATTGCGAGCATTTCGATTCCTGTTATTGAAGTACATATTTCTAACATTCACCAGCGTGAGTCATTCCGCCATGAATCTGTGACGGCAGCTGTTTGTGCAGGACAAATTGTTGGATTTGGTTTTTATGGCTATAAGTTAGCGTTATTTGCATTAATGGAGAAATTGAGGGAGGCATAAAGTAATGGAGAAAATCGAAAGATTAAGAAGTGCATTTGATGAGGCTGGTATTGACGGTATTTTGTTAACAAATGAACATAGTCGTAGATATATGGCTAACTTCACCGGAACAGCTGGTGTTGTACTGATTTCGAAAAAACGTGCTCAATTTATTACAGATTTCCGTTATGTAGAGCAGGCTACTAAACAAGCGGTTGGATACGAGATTGTACAACATGCAGGACTAATCATTGATGAAGTTGCAAAGCAAGTGAAGGAACTAGGAATTCAAAAGCTTGGCTTTGAGCAAGATACTCTTACATATAGTTCTTATTCAGCGCATAAAGAAGCAATCGATGCTAAATTTATCCCAACTTCTGGGCTTGTAGAAAAGTTACGCTTGATAAAGACTGATTCAGAGATTAAGATATTAAAGGAAGCTGCACAGATTGCAGATGCTGCCTTTGAACATATTCTATCATTCATTCGCCCGGGAGTATCTGAAATTGAAGTGTCAAATGAACTTGAATTTTTCATGAGAAAACAAGGAGCAACATCTTCTTCGTTTGATATTATCGTTGCTTCAGGTCTTCGTTCGGCATTACCGCACGGCGTGGCATCTGAAAAAGTGATAGAAACAGGAGATTTCGTTACATTAGACTTCGGCGCTTATTACAAAGGATATTGCTCTGATATTACTCGTACGATAGCAGTTGGTGAACCATCTGATAAATTGAAAGAAATTTATAATATCGTTTTAGAAGCACAACTACGTGGTGTGAACGGTATTAAAGCTGGTTTAACAGGCCGTGAAGCGGATGCGTTAACGCGCGATTACATAACGGAAAAAGGATACGGTGAATACTTCGGACACTCTACTGGTCATGGAATCGGTCTTGAAATCCATGAAGCACCAGGCTTAGCGTTCCGTTCTGATACAGTTCTTGAACCAGGTATGGCTGTAACAGTAGAACCAGGTATTTATATTCCAGGTATTGGTGGCGTACGTATTGAAGATGATATCATTGTAACAAGTGAAGGTAATGAAGTAATTACGAAATCACCAAAAGAACTTATTATTTTGTAACATACAGGAGGATTTTTTTACATGATTTCAGTAAACGATTTTCGTACAGGTTTAACAATTGCAGTGGATAATGGCCTTTGGCAAGTACTTGATTTCCAACACGTAAAGCCAGGTAAAGGGGCTGCATTCGTTCGTTCTAAACTACGTAACCTTCGCACAGGTTCTGTTCAAGAGAAAACATTCCGTGCAGGTGAGAAAGTAGAAAAAGCACACATCGAAAACCGTCGTATGCAATATTTATACGCAAGCGGTGAGGCTCACGTATTTATGGATAACGGAACTTATGAGCAAATCGAACTTGGTGAAAAACAAATCGAGCGCGAGCTTAAATTCCTAAAAGAAAACATGGAAGTATCTATTATGACTTACCAAGGCGAAGTACTTGGTGTTGAACTTCCAAACACAGTTGAATTACAAGTTACAGAAACAGAGCCAGGTATTAAAGGTGATACTGCTTCTAACGTAACAAAACCAGCTACATTAGAAACTGGCCTTGTTGTACAAGTACCAATCTTCATTAACGAAGGCGAAACACTTATCATCAACACTGGTGAAGGTAAATACGTTTCTCGTGCATAGTAGAAAAGCACTCGTGATTATCACGAGTGCTTTTTTTATAGAAAATAGGGCAGATAATGAATAGTGGTTATTATAAAACTGAAAGCCGTAAGACTAGCAGCGCCTATTGTGTAAGGACTCCACGTCATTTGAAAAGGTTTTACCGTACCTGTTTTATATATAGTGTGATCAATGTTGGCGTTACGGTTTATATTTAAAGCAATGAGCCAAATTGCACCGAATATCGCTAAACTACCAAGGAAAAAGGCCTCCATAAATGACCAATCGACCAATAATGAAAAAAGATAAATAAGAGCTAATTCTACTACGACAGTTAAACTAATTTTTAATATCTTCATATTTTTCCTCCTCCTTTTGTAGGTCTAGCCAATTTAGAAAGTTCTCACGTGATACGACATGTAGTACACAAGGAGATTTTACTTCATTCTCTAAGGCAGAATGTTCATCAGGGAACGTATCTTCCACATGCAATGAAATATAAGGGAGTTTTTCTTGTGCTTTTAACGAGCGGATATTATTCGTTTTAGCGCCAGTGAATACGTAGGAAAGTTGTAAATCTAAAAAAGCAATTTTAAAGATTTCTTTTTTAGCAGCCTCATTATATCCTTTTCCCCAGTATGGATAGCCAAGCCAACTGCCAATGTGACATTGCTTCTTTTCGTAATTAATATGTTTAAGCGTGGTGAGGCCGATTATTTCCTTATCTTCATTTACAACCATTCTTGATAAAGACTTCTTTTGGCGTTCTTCTTCTATGGCGAAAAGAAGAAATGCTTTCGTGTCTTCAATTCTTTCTACTTGTATTCCTAATGCGTTTTTTACATGTGGATCACTTGATAGTTTGAAAATCGCATTTGCATACCGGAAATCAAGTGGTAATAAAGTAACTCGTCGCATCGTTTTTCCTCCTTTTCAATAAATATACCATAAAATACCATGAAGAATGAGAATATTCAAATTATTCGCGGGTGATAGATAAAAATTATGTTTTTAATTCTGAAATAGACAACCTCTGCATATGGTTGTACAAATATATTCTTTTTTAGCATACGCACTAGTAACCGTTATGGGAGAAGGTGGGAGAATGAAACAGTGGCTAGCGGCAATGGAAACATCTGTGCTTGTAATGGGTTTGCTTCGGTTGTTTTCAGGTAGCGCGGAAATATTCGCCGCTTTGCTTATGCTCTATGTGAATGATGCGAAGAAGGCATTGTTTATAAATGGTATGTTGGCGTTTGTTGGACCGACCGTATTAATTTTAACAATGACAATAGGCATAGCGAGTGTGGCAAGTGAGATTTCTTTCTTGAAACTCTTTTTTCTAGCTCTTGGAATTGGCTGCATTTTTATCGCGTTGTTGAAATAAGTAAGTCGAGTATAGTGGGGCGAAGCTGATGAAAGAAGTATTAGAAGTTTTACCGAAAACGATGAAGCAGTTAGTAGAAAGTTGTAAGCAGTACGATGCTCTAGAGGAAATCCGTGTTCGAATTGGAAGACCGCTAGAGTGTATTGCTCATGGTGAAGTATTTTTTTATGACTATGTCGTTACAGCAGATGATGCTATTTACTTATTGAATAAGTTAAGTCAATTCTCAATTTATACGATGGAAGAAGAATTAAAGCGTGGGTATGTAACACTTCGAGGTGGGCATAGAATTGGCTTAGCAGGAAAAGTCATTACAGAAAAAAGCACAGTGAAAATGATTCGAGATGTCTCTTCTTTTAATATTCGTATTGCTCGTCAAAAAATAGGAATTGCTGAACCACTTTTACCGTATTTGTATGAATCACGATGGTTAAACACGATGGTAATTGGCCCGCCGCAAACGGGGAAAACAACACTTTTAAGAGATGTAGCACGTTGTATGAGTCAAGGTGTAAGTGCATCAACAATCCCTTCTTGTAAAGTGGGTATTGTTGATGAACGGTCAGAAATTGCTGGCTGTGTGAAAGGCATCCCGCAATATGACTTTGGCACACGAGTAGATGTGTTAGATGCATGTCCAAAAGCTGAAGGAATGATGATGATGATCCGTTCTATGAGTCCAGATATTTTGATTGTAGATGAAATCGGACGTAAAGAAGATAGTGAAGCAATTATGGAAGCGGTGCATGCAGGGGTGCAGCTTTTTATAAGTGCACATGGATTTTCTTATGATGATGTTGTGAAACGCCCATCATTAAAGGCGGTGCTGGAGCTCGGTATATTTGATAGGTTTGTGGAACTATCAAAAGCAAGAGGGCCAGGAACAGTTATGCAAGTGAAAGATAAATATGGAAAACCGGTATTACCTCATAGAAAGGCTGAGGGCGTATGGTGAAAATATTTGGTGCAGTGTTAATCGTTGCGGTCAGCACCTTTTTCGGGTTTTCATACGCCAAAAGATACAGTGAGAGACCGAGGCAACTTAGATTATTAAAAGCGGCACTGCAATCATTAGAGGCAGAAATTATGTATGGGCATACACCATTGTCTGAAGCTGCTGAGCGATTAGTGAAACAAATGCCGAAGCCGTTAAATTGGATATTTCAAAGTTTCGCTAGAAGGCTAGAAAGCGGGGACCAAACAGTAAGAGAAGCTTGGATAGATAGTTTGAAAGAAAATTGGAAGCTAACAGCATTTCAACAAACTGAGTATGAAATTTTGCAACAATTTGGTGAAACGCTTGGACAACATGATCGTGAATCACAGCAAAAACATATTCGCTTATGTATTACACATTTAGAGAGAGAAGAAGAAGAAGCGAAAGCGTTACAACTACAATATGAAAAAATGATTAAGAGCTTAGGGGTACTAGCGGGGCTACTTATCGTAATTTTACTGCTATAGGAGGGAGAAAGGCGATGTCCATTGATGTTGGATTAATATTTCAAATCGCCGGAATCGGCATAGTTTTAGCTTTCATTCATACCGTACTAAAAGAATTAAAGCGTGAGGATATTGCGAATTGGGTTATCCTCGTCGGTTTTGTCGTTATTTTATTTCACGTCGCGTTTTTAATTAATACGTTATTCGACAAGATTAAAAGTGTCTTTCTCTTCCAGTAAAAGGGGGCGGTTCGAATCGAAATTATACAAATTGTCGGATTAGGCCTCGTTGCTACGTTTTTAGCAGCTGTATTAAATCAGCATAAATCTAGTATTACGTCATTATTTATTGTGTTCGTAGGTAGTGTGATGTTTCTTATTTTAATTGATCAAATTCACGCTATTTTACAAATGATTGAGAGAGTAGCGAGTGAAGCGAAAGTTAGCAACGTATATGTAGAAACATTGCTAAAAATTATTGGAATTGCTTATATTGCTGAGTTTGGAGCACAAATTACAAAGGATGCCGGACAAGGTGCAATTGCTTCGAAAATTGAATTAGCTGGAAAGATTTTAATTCTCGTTATGGCGATTCCTATTTTGACGGTTGTAATTGAAACTATTCTCGGATTTTTACCGACGGGATAAGGGGGAGTGAATGTTGAGGGGCTTTGGAGCTAAGCTGCTATTTGCTTGCTTCCTTTTCTTTTCTTTACCGGTTGTTGTACAAGCTTCTCCTGTAGAAACAAACGTCGTTGATCAACAATTGGATAAGCTCGGAATTGAAGATGTGAAGCAATTTTGGGACGGGCTTGTTACAAAATATGGAGGTTACTTACCAGAGAGTCAAAAAGGTAGCTTTATGGAGTTTGTAAAGGGAGAAAAAGAAATTTCTGTAAAAGAGTGGATGTTAGGTTTATTAAAGTATTTATTTCATGAACTTGTTGCAAATGGGAAGCTACTTGGAACACTCATTATGCTCACAATTTTTAGTGCATTGTTGCAATCACTGCAATCTGCATTTTCAAAGAGTAGCGTAAGCAAAATTGCCGATGCAGTTGTATATATGGTACTGATTATTTTCGCTTTAAATAGCTTTTATGTCGTCATGACATATGCAAGAGAAACGATTCAAACAATGGTAGATTTCATATTAGCGTTATTGCCTATCTTGCTTGCACTCATAGCGACAGGCGGTGGTGTTGTATCTGTATCGTTTTTTCATCCGATTATCATCTTCTTAATGAATACGAGTGGGCTTTTGATGAATTATATCGTTCTACCACTTTTATTACTTGCAACGATATTAAGCATTGTAAGTACGATGAGCGATCAATATAAAGTTACGAAATTGTCCAAGCTTTTGCAAAATGTTAGTGTCGGGATTATCGGTATCTTTTTAACGATTTTTTTAGGGGTATTATCTGTACAAGGAACAGCGACAGCTGTTGCTGATGGGATCGCTGTAAAAACAGCTAAATTTGTAACAGGGAACTTTATTCCCGTAGTAGGAAGGATGTTTACTGAGGCAGCGGATACTGTCATAAGTGCGTCGGGATTATTAAAAAACACAGTCGGAATTATCGGGCTCGTCATTCTATGCTTAATTGTCGCTTTTCCAGCGATTCAAATTTTTTGTATCGCATTTATTTATAAGTTCGCAGCAGCAGTATTGCAACCAGTTGGCGGCGGAGCAATTATTCAATGTTTAGATATCATTGGACGGAGCATCATTTATGTATTTGCTTGCTTAGCTATTGTATCGTTTATGTTCTTTTTAAGTATCACAATTATTATTGCTGCGGGGAACATTACACTTATGATGCGGTAGGAGGTGAAGGGTATGCAATTTGTTACAGAGTGGATTCGAAATATTATCGTTTTTTTACTCTTAGCGACAATGCTTCATCTTATTCTTCCAAATTCTAATTTGCAAAAGTACGTTAAATTCGTTGTAAGTCTATTATTAGTTGTTTTAATTTTAACGCCTCTTTTTAAACTATTGCAAACAGATGTAAATGAAGTAATTGCAAATTTTAATGAAGAGAAGTACGTAGCAGAAGGATCTGTAAAAAATTCAATAGATTCGAAGAAAAAAGAAATACAAGCTCTAACACGTGCATATAGTTTAGAAGAGATGGCTACCAAAATGAAAAAAGAAGTAGGAAAAGAGTTTGAGAAACAGTATGGTATGTCAGTCTCTGAAATACAAATAGTCGCAGCGGAAAGCACAGCGGAAGTAAAGTCAGCGAAAGATATTCAATCTGTTGTTGTGACGTTGAAAGAAAAAGAGCGTAGTAAAAATGATGCAATCGAAACAGTAAAACCAGTTGAAATTAACGCGAAAGAACCACCGAAAAAAGTAGAGGAAACGAATGTAGAAATGAAAGACTTCTTTTCAAGCAGGTGGCAACTAGAGAATAAACAAATCCAAGTTCAAATGGAAGGGAGGACAGGTAGAGTAAATGGACAATAAAGATAAAAATTCGAAGTTCTCATTTTTTCGAAACTTATTGAATGGGGATGAAAAAGAGAGTAATGAGAAAGGGAAAAAGGTAACACCTAAGTTTTTACTTGTCCTACTCATACTTGGAATGTTGCTTATGTTTTCTAGTAGTTTATTTTCAAGTAAAAAAGAAGAAGTGCCTGTATTTAAAGAACAAAAAACTCAAAATCAAGAAAAAGACGTACCAACTTTTGGACAAAAAAATAATGATAATATGTCAAATGTAGAAAAATATGAAAAAGCGTATGAACAAGAATTAAAAGCAGCCTTAGAAGAAATAGCAGGAGTAAAAGATGTAACGATTAATGTGAATTTAGATTCATCAGAGGAAAAAATATTAGAAAAAAATACAGTGAAACGTTCACAAACAACAGGTGAAACAGATAAAACAGGCGGCAAAAGGGAAGTAGAAGACGAGTCTCTTGATGAAAAGACAGTCATTATACGTGAAGGGGATAAAGAAACTCCCGTTGTTTTACGAACAGAGAAACCGAAAGTGCGAGGTGTTCTTGTCGTAGCAAAGGGAGTGGATAATATACAAGTTAAAGCGATGGTAAAAGAAGCTGTCATACGGCTGCTAGATGTACCAGCCCATCGCGTTTCAGTATCACCGAAAAATTGATAGGGAGGAAATAAAGTGTTAAAAAAACAAACGGTTTGGTTATTAACGATGTTAAGTTTAGTTGTTGTACTATCTGTTTATTACGTAACAACTCCTGATAAGATGAATACAGCATCGCCGACAACAGGTGAAAAGATTGGACAAGAAAAACAAGGTACTGATAAAGCTGTAACAAATGAAGCACCTAAAGAAACGCCGAAAAAAGAGAATACAAACAAGGAAACATCAAATAAAGAAACAAACAAAGAAACAAACAAAAAAGAGAGTGCAAACAAAGAAACAAGCAAAAAAGAAGCGAATGTAACAGTTCAATCAAGTGATGAAAATTTCACAGCGTTACGTATGCAAATGGAAGATCAGCGAAGTGAACAAAAAGCAAGATTACAAGAAGTGATGAATTCAGCAAAATCTTCAGCGACAGAAAAGAGTAAAGCGAAAGATAATTTTGATGCCATTACGACAATGGAAACGAAGCAAGAACTACTTGAGACAGTAATTAAATCTCAAGGTGGATATCAAGATGCCCTTGTAAGAGCTGATGGAACTGATATTAAAGTAACTGTAAAAGCAGCAAAACATTCACAAAAAGAAGCGAATAAAATTATCCAACTTGTAAGAAGTGAAGGTGGATCAAAAGATGTAGGTGTAAAATTTGATCCACCAACAAAATAAAAACTAATAATCCGCGGGGAAACCTCCGCGGATTATTAGTTTTTACGCATCGAATTGTTTGAAAATAGTTAGATAAAGCGAAACTTTAATCAGCCCTCACTAATGGGGTTTTAATGGGCAGCCCGCCCCAACCTAACTTCTTTGCTTTCTCTGAGTTTTGCTCGGCAAATAGAGGGATGAAAATAATAGTAGAAAAAGCTATCATTTTCGATAGCTTTTTTCTGTTTCGTCTTTGTAGTTGTTTTTACTATGTTCAACTCGGAACGGAGAAATACGCTGTGAGTAAAAGATTAGCGGTTCATGGTAACGATGATTACTTTTTCCTGATTTGAAGTGGATGAAGAGAACGAATGCCCAGACTATCACGGCAGGTAAGAAGAGAATGAGCCATATCATATGTCCACACCTCGATACGATATATTTTCTACACTTTGAACATACTATTCTTATATGAAGGAATGATGAACGACGTGTAAACTAAAAAATAATATTTGGTAAAAATATGTTATTGACTATAGATAAGGTGAAGAGTAGAGCGGTAATAATATATTTGTTTTGTAGCATTTTGAAAAAGTAAGGAATGTTTTTTAGGAAGTGGTCTTGCCAATTTTGTGTGAAACTTGGTATTATTACTAGGTAATAATTTTTTTATTGGAATAATATTTTTACAGGAGTTTCGATTTATTATAAAGAAATATAAATTGGAATCTTTAAAAAATTTATCGTAAGATGGAAATAGTAACTATTTCTATTAGTAAATGAAATATCTAATAGAGTACATCGTATTTTTACAGTCAATCTAGTTTCAGTGACGAGAATCTGTAAAAACGGGACAAACAAGAGTATGGGAGTGGATTTTACATGTTTAAAATTCAAGAAGTTCGTGAATTAATTAAATTAATTGATAGCTCTAATATTGATGAATTTGAATACAAAAAAGATGGTACGACAATCAAAATGAAAAAGCGTGGTAATGAAGTTGTTGCGGTGCAAGCACCTGTAGCAAAACAAGTGGCACAATCAGTAGCACCTGTTGAAGTTGAAACAACAGTAGCGGCAGCACAAGTGGAAGTACCAAAACAAGAAGAGAAACAAGCTGTTCAAAATGAAAACCTACATAAAATTACATCACCGATGGTAGGTACATTCTATTCTTCTTCTTCGCCTGACACACCTGCATATGTAAGTGTTGGCGATAGAGTATCGAAAGATTCTATCGTATGTATCGTTGAGGCTATGAAGTTATTTAACGAAATTGACGCTGATGTAGAGGGCGAAATTGTTGAGATTCTTGTTAATAACGGACAGCTTGTTGAGTATGGACAACCGCTATTTCTTGTAAAAGCGTAATAAGGGAGTCTTTGTGATGATAAAAAAAGTATTAATAGCCAATCGTGGGGAAATTGCTGTACGAATTATTCGTGCTTGTAAAGAAATGGATATTGAAACAGTCGCAATTTATTCAGAAGCAGATAAAGAGTCACTTCACGTACAAATTGCAGATGAGGCGTATTGTGTAGGGCCAACGATTTCGAAAGAAAGCTATTTAAATTTGACGAATATTATTAGCGTTGCGAAGTTAACAGGTTGCGATGCTATTCATCCGGGATACGGATTCTTAGCAGAGAATGCAGATTTCGCAGAGTTATGTCGTGAATGTAACTTGATTTTTATCGGTCCAAGTCCAGAAGCTATTTCAAAGATGGGCACAAAAGACGTTGCTCGTGATACAATGAAAGAAGCAGGGGTTCCGATTGTACCAGGTTCACAAGGGATTATTAAAAATACCGAAGAAGCGATCGAACTTGCTAATCAAATTGGATATCCAGTTATTATTAAAGCGACTGCAGGTGGCGGCGGAAAAGGTATTCGTGTTGCGCGCCATGAGGAAGAGCTTGTAAAGGGAATTCAAATCACACAGCAAGAAGCTAGTACCGCTTTTGGGAACCCTGGTGTATACTTAGAGAAGTACGTTGAAGATTTCCGCCATGTTGAGATTCAAATAATGGCAGATACACACGGAAATGCCATTCATTTAGGAGAGCGTGATTGTACAATTCAGCGCCGTTTGCAAAAACTACTGGAAGAAAGCCCATCACCTGCACTTGATGAAAATGTTCGCAAGCAGATGGGTGAGGCAGCAGTAAAAGCGGCGGTTGCGGTTGATTATACAGGTGCTGGTACGGTTGAGTTTATTTATGAATATAAAACGAAAAGCTTTTATTTCATGGAGATGAATACGAGAATTCAAGTGGAACATCCAGTTACTGAAATGGTAACAGGGGTGGACTTAATTAAAGAACAAATTCTTGTTGCTTCTGGAGAAAAGTTATCGTTACAGCAAGAAGAAGTACAATTTAGTGGTTGGGCAATTGAATGCCGAATTAATGCGGAAAACCCTGCCAAAAAATTTATGCCATCTCCAGGTAAAGTAGAAATGTACTTGCCACCAGGCGGATTTGGTATTCGCGTCGATTCAGCTGTATATCCGGGATATTCAATCCCACCTTTCTATGATTCGATGGTTGCTAAATTAATTGTTCACGGAAAAACACGTGAAGAGGCAATTGCAAAAATGAAGCGTGCACTCAGTGAGTTTGTCGTTGAAGGCGTACATACAACAATCCCGTTCCATTTGCAATTGTTAGATCATCCTGATTTTGTAAAAGGTGAGTTTAATACGAAGTTTTTGGAAGAGCATGAACTTGTGACGCAGTGATACATTAAAGGAGGTTTTTTTTCATGGCTGAACATATGTTAGATATGGGTCAAGATACAACTCTTGGTAAAGTAGAAATTGCACCAGAAGTAATTGAAGTAATCGCAGGTATTGCGGCTGCTGAGGTAGAAGGCGTAGCGGCAATGCGTGGTAATTTTGCTACAGATGTTGTTGAGAAGTTAGGTAAGAAAAATCATGGTAAAGGTGTAAAGGTTGAATTAGCAAACGAAGATATTATCGTTGACCTTTATGTGGTAATGTATTTTGGCGTAGCAATTCCAGTTGTTGCACAAAAGATTCAAGACAACATTCGCCAAGCACTCTTTACAATGACAGGGCTTGAGCCAAAAGAAGTGAATGTTCACATCGTTGGCGTAACATTCGAAACACAAAAAACAGAAATCGAACCAGTGTAAGAATGAAAAAGGTGCCTAGTAACATAGGCATCTTTTTTATCGTTTCATTTCTTCACAAATTAAAACCCTCTAATTATTATACTATTTCAAAAAATAAGAAATTAAAAAGAAAATGTTTCGTTTTACCAAAAAACGTACATTGTGATAAGATATGGAACTTGAAGTTAATCTTTTTATTATTTTTCAGCCTTGTAACCCGTGTGTGAAACGATAAATTGTGTTATTATCATTGTATTATAAGGTTGGAAAATCAATGAAAACTGTAAGAGTAAGTGAATTGACGGCTTATAAATTATAATAATATAACAAAGTATAAGGAAAGACTTGAAGCATAAAGGAGAGTTACAATGAAACGTAGGACGGCTAGAGAAAGAGCTATGCAAGCATTATATCAAATGGATATTACAGGTGAATTAGAACCGAAAGTAGCGGTGGAAAACACGCTAGATGAAGGTGAAGAAACAAATGAGTTTCTAGAATCACTTGTAGTAGGTTTTGTAGAAAATAAAGAAGTAATTGACGAAGCAATTCGTCAAAACTTAAAAAAATGGAAGCTTGAGCGTATTAGTATTGTTGATCGCAGTATTTTACGTTTAGCTGTGTATGAAATGAAATACATGGAAGAAATTCCACACAACGTAACAATTAATGAAGCAATTGAAATTGCCAAAACATTTGGGGATGAGGAATCTCGTCGTTTTATTAACGGCGTTTTATCTAATATAAAAGATACACTGTAATTTCTTTAAGGGGGAATCTTAAAATGGTAGCAGTAATCATCAAAGGAAATGAAGTTGCGGAGAAAAAACGAGCACAATTAACAGAAGAAGTTGTGAAGTTAAAAGAGCAAGGGATTGTACCAGGATTAGCAGTTATTTTAGTTGGAGAAGATCCAGCATCTCGTTCTTATGTAAAAGGGAAAGAGAAGGGCTGTGAACAAGTAGGAATCTATTCAGAGTTAATTGAACTTCCTGAAACAATTACGGAGGAGCGTTTGCTTGCTGAAATCGATCGCTTAAATGGCGATGACCGTATAAATGGCATATTAGTGCAATTACCTTTACCAAAACATATTGAAGAAAAAGCTATCATTGAAAGAATTTCACCAGAAAAAGATGTAGATGGATTTCACCCAATCAGCGTGGGACGTATGATGACGGGACAAGATACATTCCTTCCATGTACACCGCACGGTATTGTAGAATTAGTAAAAGAAACAAATCTTGATATCTCGGGAAAACATGTTGTAGTAATTGGAAGAAGTAACATTGTCGGCAAGCCAGTGGGACAATTGTTCTTAAATGAAAATGCAACTGTCACATATTGTCATTCTAAGACGCAAAATATGAAAGAGTTAACGAAGTTAGCTGATATTTTAATCGTCGCTGTTGGACGACCTAAGATGATAACAGCTGGTTATATGAAAGAAGGAGCGGTTGTAATCGACGTTGGTGTAAACCGTTTAGAAACAGGCAAACTTTGTGGTGATGTTGACTTTGACAATGTGTTAGATGTTGCGGGTTACATTACACCTGTGCCAAAGGGTGTTGGTCCAATGACGATCACAATGCTTCTTCATAATACTGTTGAATCGGCTAAACGTGCAGGTGTCGTTTGTAAATAATTTGAGTCGGCTATGAGGAGAGAGAAATGGAGAAACAATATTTAACCGTTACAGCGTTAACACGCTATATAAAAACAAAAATAGAATATGATCCGCATTTACAGTCTGTTTGGTTAAAAGGTGAAATTTCCAACTTTAAAAATCATAGCCGTGGCCACATGTATTTTACATTGAAAGATGAAAATGCAAGAATCGCAGCGGTTATGTTTGCGGGTCATAATCGTAATATTAAATTCAGACCTGAAAATGGGATGAAGGTGCTTGTGAAAGGGAAAATCTCTGTTTACGAGGCGAGTGGTTCTTATCAAATTTATATTCAAGACATGCAGCCTGACGGAATCGGAAACCTGCATTTAGCTTACGAACAATTAAAGGTTCGTCTAGAGGAAGAAGGATTATTTTCTCGAGTTTATAAAAAAACAATCCCTCCTTATGCAAAAACAATAGGTGTGATTACGTCACCAACAGGCGCAGCGATTCGTGATATTATAACAACGATTAAACGTCGTTATCCAATTGGAAATGTTATTGTGTTTCCAGTACTTGTACAGGGGGAGTCAGCAGCTCCCTCGATTGTACAAGCAATTCGTACAGCCAATGAAATGGAAGAGATAGATGTTCTAATCGTTGGGCGTGGTGGAGGCTCGATTGAGGAATTATGGGCGTTTAATGAAGAAATGGTTGCAAGGGCCATTTTCAAGAGTGAAATCCCTATTATTTCAGCAGTAGGCCATGAAACGGACTTTACAATTGCGGATTTTGTTGCCGATTTAAGAGCACCAACACCAACTGCAGCGGCTGAGCTGGCAGCGCCTAATATTATTGAATTACAAGAAAAGGTATTACAAAGAACTCTAAGATTGCAAAGGGCAATGAGAGAGTTAGTACATAAAAAAGAAGAAAAACTACAAGTATTGCAAAAATCTTATGCGTTCCGTTATCCAAGACAAGTATATGAGCAAAAAGAAGAGCAGTTGGATAGAGCGTTAGAACAGCTTGTTTTAGCGAAAGAGCGTTATATTGATAAAAAGGTAAATCAGTTAAAACAACTTTCATTTTATCTAGAGAAGCACCACCCATCTCAAAAAATTATGCAAACGAAGGTAGCAGTTGAAACGTTGCAAAAGCAATTGCAACGTGAAATGCAAACGTTACTTCAAACGAAAGAATTTGCCTTTGTAAGAGCTGCTCAAAAACTGGAAGCGTTAAGCCCGCTTAAAGTAATGATGAGAGGGTACGGGCTTGTATATGATGAAGAGAAGCAAGTGTTAAAAAGTGTGAAAGATGTCAGCCTTGGAGATGCTGTTTCAGTTCAATTACAAGATGGAATACTAGATTGTAGCGTATCAGGAATAGAGGAGCGTGAATTGAATAATGGAAAATAAATTAAGCTTTGAAGAGGCAATTTCGCAACTTGAGCATCTCGTTTCTAAGCTAGAGCAAGGTGACGTACCTTTAGAAGAAGCAATCTCTTATTTTAAAGAGGGTATGGAATTATCTAAGCTTTGTGACGAGAAGTTGAAGAACGTACAAGAACAAATGGCAGTTATTCTTGGGGAAGATGGAGAGCTTGAACCGTTTACTGCTTTAGGAGATGAAGCATAGTGACAATTGCTTTTGATACTTTTTTGAAAGAGAGTAAAACTTTCGTAGAAGAGAAGCTTGTAAGCTATGCAAATGAATTACAATGTCCAAATGTACTTCGTGAAGCGATGGCATATTCTTTGGAAGCGGGTGGAAAGCGTCTCCGCCCGTTACTTTTATTTGCAACATTACAAGCGTTTGGGAAAGAAAGAAATGTTGGAGTAGGTGCAGCTTGTGCTCTTGAAATGATACATACATACTCGTTAGTTCATGATGATTTACCTTGTATGGATGATGATGATTTAAGAAGAGGAAAGCCCACAAATCATAAAGTATTTGGTGAAGCGATGGCGGTTTTAGCGGGTGATGGTTTGTTGACATATGCTTTTCAAGTTATTATGGCATATGAGCAAAAGGAAATCTCTGCTGAGAAAAAAGTAAGACTTGTACTTGAGCTTGCAAAAGCAGCAGGACCAGAAGGAATGGTTGGCGGACAAGTGGCAGATATGGAAGCGGAAGGGAAACAGCTTACGATTGATGAGTTGGAGTATATTCATAAGCATAAGACTGGAAAACTACTTGAATTCGCTGTACTTGCCGGATCGATACTTTCTGATGCCACAGAAGAACAGGAAGAAAAGTTGCTTGCGTTTGCAAAATATATCGGCCTAGCTTTCCAAATTCGAGATGATATTTTAGATGTGGAAGGAACCGAAGAAGAGATTGGAAAACCGATTGGTAGTGATGTTTCCAACGAAAAGAGCACCTATACGACGTTATTTACTGTAGATAGAGCAAAGGATATTTTAGAAGAGACGATTGCAAAAGCAAAAGATGCTATCGGTTCCTTGCAATTACAAGACGAATATTTACTATCTATTTGCGATTTGATTGCAAAACGTAATAACTAATATAACAGCGTTTTCATTTGTTGAGTCATTCATCATTTTATGATATAAATGTAGGAAAAGGTTTTTCTTTTCTTGTTATTGGCAAAAATATATGTAGATTACATTGCCGTTATCACTTCGTGTTAGCGGCTATTTTTTTCATCGCCTAACGAAATATGGTTTATAATAGGATTAGAGCGCAATAGACTGGTTAATAGCAGGACAAGCTGAAAAATAAAAAAAGAGAATTTCTTGTTTTGTGTAAATGTTTTTTATTATATTTGACATGTTGACAGATTATGAAATGAAAGTGAGTGATCCATGTGGATCTAACGCAAATTCAAAACCCTAGTTTTTTGAAAGATATGTCTATCAGTGAACTAGAGGGATTGAGTGAGGATATTCGTAAGTTTTTAATTGAAGAGCTCTCTCAAACAGGTGGACATATTGCACCAAATTTAGGTGTAGTAGAACTCACAATTGCTCTGCATAAATTATTTGATAGCCCAAAAGATAAATTTTTATGGGACGTAGGACATCAATCCTATGTACATAAAATTTTAACTGGACGTGCAAAAGAATTCGGTACATTAAGGCAATATCAAGGTCTATGTGGTTTCCCAAAACGTTGCGAGAGTGAGCACGATGTATGGGAGACTGGCCATAGCTCGACATCATTATCTGCTGCGATGGGAATGGCTCTAGCACGTGATTTAAAGAAAACGAAAGAATATGTTATACCAATCATTGGTGATGGTGCTTTAACAGGCGGAATGGCTTTAGAGGCATTAAACCATATTGGACATGAAAAAACAGACATGATTGTTATTTTGAATGATAATGAAATGTCGATTGCACCAAACGTTGGTGCACTTCATAATGTACTTGGACGTCTACGTACCGCAGGAAAATATCAGTGGGTAAAAGATGAATTAGAGTATATATTGAAGAAAATTCCAGCAGTTGGTGGGAAAGTTGCTGCGACAGCAGAGAAAATAAAAGATAGTCTTAAATATTTACTAGTATCCGGTGTCTTTTTCGAGGAGTTAGGCTTTACGTATTTAGGTCCAGTCGATGGACATGATTATGAAAAGTTATTCGAAACGTTGCAATATGCAAAGAAAACAAAAGGTCCAGTGCTTGTTCATGTTATTACGAAAAAAGGAAAAGGTTACAAACCAGCTGAGAGTGATGTTATTGGCACTTGGCATGGAACAGGACCTTATAAAATTGAATCAGGTGACTTCGTTAAACCGAAAGAAGTTGCACCAGCATGGAGTGCGGTTGTTAGTGAAACGGTACTTAAATTAGCGAGAACGGATGAGCGTATCGTTGCAATTACACCTGCGATGCCTGTCGGATCGAAACTTGAGAAATTCCAAAAAGAATTCCCAGATCGTATGATTGATGTAGGTATTGCAGAACAGCATGCTACAACAATGGCAGCAGGTATGGCAACGCAAGGTATGAAGCCATTCTTAGCGATTTATTCAACATTCTTACAAAGAGCATATGACCAAGTTGTTCATGATATATGCCGCCAAAATTTAAATGTTTTCATCGGAATTGATCGCTCTGGTTTAGTAGGAGCAGATGGTGAGACGCATCAAGGTGTATTTGATATCTCATTCTTACGCCACTTGCCGAATATGGTACTTATGATGCCGAAAGACGAAAATGAAGGGCAGCATTTAGTATATACGGCGATGCAATATGAAGATGGACCGATCGCATTACGTTATGCGCGTGGTAATGGGCTTGGTGTTCATATGGATGAAGAATTAAAGACGATTCCAATCGGTTCATGGGAAACGTTAAAAGAAGGTACACAAGCTGCTATTTTAACATTTGGTACGACAATACCAATGGCAATGGAAGCGGCTGAGCGTCTTGAAAAGGCTGGAGTTTCAGTGAAGGTAGTGAACGCTCGCTTTATTAAACCAATGGATGAAGCATATTTACATGACCTCTTAGGAAAAAATATACCGATTTTAACGATTGAAGAAGCTTGTTTAATCGGTGGTTTTGGAACGGGAGTAGTTGAATTTGCGTCTGAGAACGGGTACCATAGTGCGTTAATTGAACGAATGGGTATTCCAGACCGTTTCATAGAACACGGTAGTGTAACAAAATTATTAGAAGAAATTGGTTTAACGACAGATGCTGTTGTAGACCGTATTCATACAATGATTCCATCAAAACAAAAAAGGGCGTAACAAATGAGTGCAAAAAAAGAAAGAGTAGATGTACTATTAGTAGAGCGAGGACTTATAGAAACACGTGAGAAAGCAAAACGCGCCATTATGGCCGGACTTGTATATGCGAATGAGATGAGGCTGGATAAGCCAGGAGAGAAAATCCCACAAGATACAGAAATTACGGTGAAGGGACAAGTTATGCCGTATGTAAGCCGTGGTGGTTATAAACTTGAAAAGGCGTTAGAGACATTTCAACTTGATTTACAAGATAAAGTTATGATAGATATTGGTTCATCAACTGGTGGCTTTACCGATTGTGCGCTTCAAAATGGAGCAAAATTATCTTACGCATTAGATGTAGGGTATAATCAACTTGCATGGAAATTGCGTCAAGATGAGCGTGTTGTCGTAATGGAACGAACAAACTTCCGTTACGTAACGCCAGCAGACTTAGAACGTGGTTTACCGCAATTTGCTAGTATCGATGTTTCATTTATATCATTAAAGCTTATATTGCCAGTTTTAAAAACAATGCTTATGCCAAATGGAGATGTAGCAGCGTTAATTAAACCGCAGTTTGAAGCTGGAAGAGAGCAAGTTGGTAAAAAAGGTATCGTTCGTGATCGAAAAGTACATGAGGCTGTTGTAGAAATGATTGTCGACTTTGCTATAAAAGAAGGATACGACGTAGCAGGTTTAACGTTCTCACCGATTACGGGCGGGGATGGTAACATTGAATTTTTAATTCATCTGAAATGGCATGGTGAACGTGAGAATGGCGAAAATCATTCTCCGGTTTCTGTTGAGCAAGTAGTTGCAGAGGCGCATGATGTCCTAAAACAAAAAGGGAAAGGGGAATAACATATGTTGTTCCTCTTTTTGTTGTAATTGTATAATGATTGTAAAAACAATTGTGTACAAGTAACGAATTATAAGTTAACATAAATAAGTGAAGTATACCAATGTTTAAACTATGGTAAGAGATAGTGTGAGGTGCAAATGTATGAATAAAGGTCAGCGCCATATTAAAATCAGGGAAATTATTGCGAACAAAGAAATTGAAACACAAGATGAATTAGTTGATATTTTACGTAATGAGGGATTTAATGTAACGCAAGCAACAGTATCGCGCGATATTAAAGAACTGCACTTAGTGAAAGTACCATTACATGATGGTCGCTATAAATATAGCTTGCCAGCAGATCAACGATTTAACCCGTTACAAAAATTAAAACGTAATCTAGTGGATTCATTTGTAAAATTAGACACGGCAGGACATATGCTTGTGCTAAAAACATTGCCTGGTAACGCTCATTCACTTGGGGCACTTATTGATCATTTAGAGTGGGATGAGATCATCGGAACCATTTGTGGTGATGATACTTGCTTAATTATTTGCCGTACACCTGAAGATACAGGTGTTGTCTCTGATCGTTTCTTAAATATGCTGTAACAAAAAAATCTTGTTTGCTTTCCTCTGTAAAGTGGAAAGTGAACAGGATATTTTTATTGGTTAAAAACGTGAATTCTTAATTGTAATATAATATTTTCTTTGAATAAAATTAGAAAATAGGTGGATTGACCCGTAAAACAAATGTTTGGTACAATGGAGCGGTTAGAAGAGTAATTTATACATACAAACATATAGTATGACTATTTGAATAAAGAACTGAGAAAAGCCCTGAATAGGGGATTAGTTTATAACGAGGTGAATGGGGCATTGTTATCGGAATTATCGATTAGAAACTTTGCTATTATTGAGGCATTAAATATTTCTTTTCAAAAAGGATTAACGGTTTTAAGTGGTGAAACAGGAGCCGGAAAATCGATTATTATTGATGCGATTAGTTTACTTGTAGGTGGTCGTGGTTCAGCCGAATTCGTTCGATACGGGACGGAAAAAGCTGAGATAGAGGGGCTATTTTATGTAGAAGATGATAAGCATCCATGTATTGAAAAGGCAGAAGAGTTGGACATAGAAATAGAAGACGGCATGATTATTTTGAAGCGTGATATCGCTGCAAACGGAAAAAGTGTATGTCGTGTAAATGGGAAATTAGTTACTCTTAGTGTATTAAAAGAAATTGGAAAAACACTTGTTGATATTCATGGACAGCACGAAACGCAAGATTTAATGAATGAAGAGCGTCATTTATTTATGCTCGATCATTTTGATGGAGAGCGTATTGTTAAACAATTGGATATATATCAAAACGTATACGCTGATTATGAGAAGTTAAAAAAACAGTTAAAATCGTTAAGTGAAAATGAACAACAAATGGCGCATCGCTTAGATTTAATTCAATTCCAGCATGAAGAAATCCGTAAGGCGGATTTAAAGATGGATGAAGAAAATGAATTGACTGAAGAACGCTTGCAAATTTCTAATTTCGAAAAAATTTATAAAGCATTAGGCGATGCATATCGCTCGTTAAGCGCGGACGGACAAGGATTAGATAATGTAAGAAGCGCAATGGGACAAATGGAGAGTATTACACATTTAGATGAAGTGTATCAAGAAAATCATGACTCAATTGCAAATAGCTATTACTTATTAGAAGAAGTTGCGTATCAACTGAGAGAAAAGCTCGATATGATGGAATATGATCCGAATCGTTTAGACGAAATTGAAACGCGTTTAAATGAAATTCGTATGCTAAAGAGAAAATATGGAAATACTGTAGAAGAGATTTTAGCGTATGCTGATAAAATTGAACAAGAAATTTTTACGATTGAAAATAAAGACGTTCATATTGAAACGACGAAGAAGCAGTTAAAGGAATTAGAAAGTGTTATTCTGAAAGAAGCAACGTTGTTAAGTAATATGCGTCATGAGCTGGCAGAGCATCTTACAAATGCCATTCATCAGGAATTAAAAGAATTATATATGGAAAAAACAAAATTTGAAGTGAGAATTATGAAGAGAGAAGGAAATGCTGAAGAGCCTCTTGTGGAGGGAGCACCAGTAAGACTTACGGCGGATGGCTATGACCATGTGGAATTTTATATTTCAACAAATCCAGGTGAGCCGTTAAAGCCACTTTCAAAGGTCGCTTCCGGCGGAGAGTTATCTCGTATTATTTTAGCTTTAAAAAGTATTTTTTCTAAGCATCAAGGTGTTGCATCTGTAATTTTTGATGAGGTGGATACTGGTGTAAGTGGTCGAGTTGCACAGGCTATTGCGGAAAAAATTTATCGAGTATCAGTAAACTCACAAGTACTTTGTATTACGCACTTACCTCAAGTAGCTTCAATGGCGGATTCGCATTTATTTATTCGAAAACAAGTAGCGAATGATCGAACAATTACGTCAGTTACCGTTTTAACTATGGAGGATAAAGTAACAGAAATAGCTCGAATGATTTCTGGTGTGGAAATTACAGATTTAACGACAGAACATGCGAAAGAATTACTCACGCAAGCGCATCATTTTAAACAGACAGCAGAGGCTATCCAGTAATGGATAGCTTTTTTTCTCAAAAAATGATTTCTTAATTCTTCCGGTTATAAATAAAGCACTGCAAGGAGAGATTAAAAAGTGAAGCCAAGAGGCTGAATGTGGGGTAGGAGCGAGGAGAGTGAACAAATTGAAATTAGAAAGATTTCGCAAAATAATAGGTATTTTTCTCCTTGTTTCTTTAGTTTTTATAGGGTGTTTTAAACCGCTTCGAACGTTTATTTCATCCCCGAAGCAACTTGTTGTTTTTGAAGGACAACAATCAGAAATAGCTTCATTACCAGTGTTTCAAGCTTCATCTACAGATCGTCATGTGTTTACAGTAAGTTCAAATGAACAAAAACAAGGACTTATGGTAAATTCTCATCAAAATGGTGAAGCAGATATGGTGTTTCAACTTGCTGGTTTTCCAGTGAAAAAAGTGAATGTGAAAGTATTGAAAGATTTCAAAGTTATTCCAGGTGGACAATCAATTGGTGTGAAGTTAAACACAAAAGGGGTACTTGTTGTAGGCCATCATTTAATTCAAACTGAAAAAGGAAAAGTATCTCCTGGTGAAACAGCTGGTGTGCAAATTGGAGATATGATTACTGAAATTAACGGTAAAACAATTGAAAGAATGAGTGATGTAGCGCCATTTATTCATAGTAGTGGTGAAACTGGCGAACCGCTTAATCTTGTTCTATTAAGAGATGGAAAACAAATTCGTACTAAGTTAAAACCACAAAAAGACAGTGGAGAATCGTCATATCGCATTGGTTTATATATTCGTGATTCAGCAGCTGGAATTGGAACAATGACATTTGTTCATCCTGATTCTATGAAATATGGAGCACTTGGTCATGTTATTTCTGATAACGATACAAAAAAGCCGATTCAAGTCGAAGATGGACAAATTATGCGTTCGACAGTTACATCGATTGAAAGAGGTAGTCATGGGAATCCAGGAGAGAAATTAGCAAGATTCTCACCGGATCGTGAAGTGATTGGCAATATTACAATAAACAGTCCGTTTGGTATTTTTGGCAAATTGAATACAAATATGACAAATGGCGTAATGGATAAAGCAATGCCTATTGCGCTATCTCATCAAGTAAAAGAAGGACCGGCAAAAATATTAACAGTTATTGATCAAGATAAAGTGGAAGCGTTTGATATTGAAGTTGTTAGTACAGTACCGCAAAAGTTTCCAGCAACGAAAGGCATGGTAATAAAAGTAACAGACAAACGTTTGTTAGCGAAAACGGGTGGTATCGTACAAGGGATGAGCGGAAGTCCAATTGTACAAAACGGGAAAGTAATTGGTGCTGTTACACATGTATTTGTAAATGATCCAACATCAGGATATGGTGTTCATATTGAATGGATGTTACATGAGGCTGGAATTAACATTTATGATCAAGAAAGAAAAGCGAGCTAATTAATAATTAGCTCGCTTTTCTATTGAAAAATTCGTTGAAATTTTGTAAAAGCTCCGCAAGAGGTGTTTTTTGTTGTAAAATAAAAGGAAAGGGTTGAACGTTTCGTTGTATTTCTATGATGGAATGTGTTGCGAAAGGGAATAAATGAACGATAAACATATTTTTTTGTGATTTTATCGGAAAGTAACAAACTTTAAAAGGGAATTTTCACACAATTGTCGAACAATTCATGTAGCCTAGAAGGATACACATGTCGGAGAATCGATTCGGTAAGGGAGGAAAAGCTGTGGAGAAAATTAAAGTATGTCTTGTGGATGATAATAAAGAATTAGTATCAATGCTAGAGAGTTATGTAGCTGCTCAAGATGATATGGAAGTAATCGGTACTGCTTATAATGGTCAAGAGTGTTTAAATTTATTAAAAGATAAACAGCCGGATGTACTCGTATTAGATATTATTATGCCACATTTAGATGGTTTAGCTGTACTAGAGAAAATGCGACATATTGAAAGGTTAAGACAGCCTAGCGTAATTATGTTGACAGCATTTGGACAAGAAGATGTGACGAAAAAAGCAGTTGACTTAGGTGCTTCATATTTTATATTAAAACCATTTGATATGGAGAATTTAACGAGTCATATTCGTCAAGTGAGCGGTAAAGCGAACGCTACTATTAAACGTCCACTGCCATCTTTCCGATCAGCAACAACAGTAGATGGAAAACCGAAAAACTTAGACGCGAGCATTACGAGTATCATTCATGAAATTGGTGTGCCAGCTCATATTAAAGGGTACATGTACTTAAGGGAAGCAATTTCTATGGTGTATAATGACATCGAATTACTTGGATCTATTACGAAAGTATTGTATCCAGATATCGCGAAGAAATATAATACAACAGCAAGCCGCGTTGAACGCGCAATCCGTCATGCAATTGAAGTAGCATGGAGTCGTGGGAATATCGATTCTATTTCGTCCTTATTCGGTTATACAGTATCTATGTCAAAAGCAAAACCTACGAATTCCGAGTTCATTGCAATGGTTGCGGATAAGTTGAGACTTGAACATAAGGCTAGCTGAGAGTAAAAATAGTAAGAGATATAAGTTTTAGTAAAGCTTAATCATTCTTTAAATTGATACTTGATATTAAATGGAAAACCAATGAACTTTTTATTTCATGACCAATGAATGTTAGAATTCGTTGGTCTTTTTATTTACTTTAATTTAAGGATTTTGAAGGAATACATATTTATATAGAAAAATGCAGTGGAAATAAGGATATGTACAGGAAACACATGGGTTTGACGTCATAATCTCTATAACGTATCATTGATTTGGAAAAAAAGAGAAATAGGAGAATGGAAGAATGACTGTAAAAAAATAGTGAATCGAGTTTACCTAATCATTGTTATGGCAGTGTGTTTATCTATATTTTCAAGGGATATTCTGTAAAGGTGTTAAGTAGTGTTTGATAAAAAGAAAGATGAAAATGAATCGGAGGTTATACGAATTACGATAATTAGTACATTAGGGGTATTTGCTTTCTTGTTACTATGGGAAACAGCTCCTCATTATATGTATGAGTCATTTGCATTTATGAATATTCCAGCTTCTTTAGGCTTGTATAAATTGTTTATGATTTTTAACAAAGAAAAGCAAAATGTATAATTTGAGTAACTAAAAATGAGTAATGAGAACCCCCTCTTTTGTTAAAAGAGGGGGTAAATGTTTAAAGAAAAGATTAAATGGAATTATAGTACATCCGTTAAAGGATTTTAGTGAGGAAGTCATCCATGTTATAATAGAAAATAATAAAAAGTCCTGCAAAACAGGACTGTATTATTCTTCGTCTTTATTTTGTTTTTCTAATTCAACTAACTTTTGAATTAAAATGTGCTGCGGCATATGCATAAGTTGTTCAAGTGGAACACCTAATGCTTTTGATAGGCGGACAGCAGTATCTGGAGAAATTTGTAATGGTCTCATAGAAGTACCTCCTTTTTCGTATAGTATAGCATAAGATTGGGGGAGTGAGGATGACTCTTATATTTGCACATCGTGGTGCAGCGGGAACATACCCAGAAAATACGATGATTTCATTTGAAGCAGCGGAATCTTTTAGAGCGGATGGAATTGAACTTGATGTTCAATTAACGAAAGACGGAAAGGTTGTCGTCATTCATGATGAAACAGTGAACCGGACAACAAACGGAAAAGGTGCGGTTCGAAATTATGTATATGAGGATTTATGTAAATTAGATGCAAGCTATAAATTTGGTGATAAAGTAGGGTTTTGTAAAATACCTCTTTTAGAAGAGGTGTTAGAATGGATTGAACAAACAGAGTTGCTGCTTAATATTGAACTTAAAAATAATAAAATTCCATACAGAGGCTTAGAAGAAGAAGTTATAACGCTTGTACGTAAATTTAATTTAGAAGATCGTGTTATATTTTCCTCATTTAATCACTACAGTATGAAAAGGTGTCATATGATGGCTCCTGATATCCAAACAGCGATTTTATATCGCGAAGGTTTGCATAGTCCATGGGCATATGCGAAAAAAATGGGCGCTACAGCAGTACACCCCAATTATCGTTATCTTCAAGATGCTATTGCTGAACTAACGATGGAAAGTGATGTAGAGGTTCGCCCCTATACAATTAATGAAGAAACACTTATGCGGAAATATTTTGATATGAAAATTTCCGCAATTATTACTGATTATCCTGAAACGGCAAGAACGTTATTGCCAATAAAAAAATGAGGCCGCGTGTAACGGTCTCATTTTTTTATTGGTAAATAGTGAGGATTTCCTATCTTCTAAAGCGAGCTTGTACTTTATTTCGTTTACGGTCTCGGTGTAAGACGAAGCCACCAAAAATATAAAAACCGAGTCCGAAGCAAAGAGCGCCAATTAAAAATTGTAACCAAAGTATAGAGAGTGGAGGAAATAGAATCCCGAATACTGTATCTCTCATTAACTTAATGCCAAGCACAGCTAATGAAATAGGGATGAGTGCTAATAATAGAGCAAGGTAACGCTGCATATAAACGCTCCTTTTCAGATTATTTTGTTTATTTTAATGATGTTATATGAAAAGGGGGTTTGTCAAGAGGGGGCTGAACGAGTAAGATAAGGGTGTGAAAAATTTTGCAGAGATACTTCGAGAGGAAGTGGAATATATGAAACAAAAAGTTTTAATTGTTGGTGCAGGTGAAGGTGGTAGTACACTGCTGCGTCTGTTACAGAGTTCGAATATATTTCAAATTATAGGGATTATTGATATAAATCCGATAGCAAAAGGGTTACAAATGGCAAAGGAATACGGGATTGCAATTGGAGAGAGTGTGACTCCGTTTCTTTCTATGCACATTGATGTAATGTTTGATATGACAGGTGACGATGATTTACATAAAGATTTATTAAAGAAAAAGCATAAAGATACTCTTCTTATACCAGGTGATATTGCAAAGATTGTTACGAGATTAGCACATGAGAAGGAAGATTTAATTGGAAAGTTAGAAGAGCAAACACAGCAAGGTGATTTAATTTTAAACTCTACGCATGACGGTATGATAGTGATTGATCAAGAAGGGCAAGTTCGCCTATTTAATAAAAGTGCAGAGCGTATTATTGGGTATAAAAAAGAAGATGCGGTAGGCAAATATATTTTAGAAGTTATTCCGACTAGTAAGTTGCTTCGTATTATACGTACGAAACAAATAGAAGTAAATTATGAACTGACGCTTGAGAATGGAAAGAAAATTATTACAACCCGTATTCCAATATTAAAAGAGGGAGGAGAAGTGCAAGGGGCATTTGCGATTTTTAAAGATATAACAGAGGTTGTAGATCTTGCGGAAGAAGTTACAGATTTAAAGGAGATTCAAACGTTACTTGAGGCGATTATTAACTCGTCTGAGGAAGCCATTTCGGTCGTGGATGAAAAAGGACGAGGGTTAGTAATTAACCCTGCATATACGAAATTAACAGGTTTAACAGAAGAGGACATTATTGGGAAGCCAGCTACAACTGATATTGTAGAAGGTGAAAGTATGCATATGAAAGTACTTCGAACGCGTAGGGCGGTACGAGGAATACATATGAAGATTGGACAAAAAAAGCGAGACGTAATTGTAAACGTAGCACCGGTCATTGTGGATGGAATATTAAAAGGAAGCGTTGGTGTAATTCGTGACGTATCAGAAATTCAAAAGTTAACAAATGAATTGAATCGAGCAAGGCAAATTATTCGAACGTTAGAAGCGAAATATTCATTTGATGACATTGTCGGAAATTCAGATGAAACAACGGCTGCTATTGAGCAGGCGAAACTGGGGGCGAATACACCAGCAACAGTATTGCTACGCGGGGAGTCAGGGACAGGTAAAGAATTGTTTGCACATGCTATCCATAATGGAAGTAATCGAAAATATAATAAGTTCGTTCGTGTAAACTGTGCAGCTATTTCGGAGACGTTGTTAGAAAGTGAATTATTTGGTTATGAGGAAGGGGCGTTTTCTGGCGCGAAAAGAGGGGGGAAACGTGGATTCTTTGAGGAAGCGAATAACGGTAGTATCTTTTTAGATGAAATAGGGGAACTATCTGCAAATACACAAGCAAAACTCCTTCGCGTTTTGCAAGAAAAAGAGATTGTAAAAGTTGGTGGAACGAAAGCGATCCCTATTAATGTGCGGGTAATTGCAGCAACACACGTGAACTTAGAAAAGGCCATTCTAGAAGGAGAGTTTAGGGAGGATTTATATTATCGATTAAATAAAATTCCAATCCAAATTCCATCTCTTCGTCAGCGGAAAGGTGATATACCAGCGATTGCAGAAAGATTAATTCAAAAAATTAATCAGGATTATGGCCGGAATATAGAGGGGCTCACCGATTCGGCTATTTCGTATTTACAATCATATGAATGGCCAGGGAATGTGAGGGAACTTGAAAATATTTTGGGGAGAGCTATTATCTTTATGAATTATAACGAGACTTATATTGATGTAAACCATTTACCTCCATTACATAACGAAGAGCAAGTGGAGTCAAAGCAAGCTCATTTATTACCTGAGTTAGAAGAAAAGCCACTTGAACATTTAGTGACGGAGTTTGAAGGGAATATCATTCATGAATATTTAGAGAGATTTGGTGGAAATAAAACACAAACGGCAAGAGCGTTAGGAATTTCAGTTCGAAATTTATATTACAAGCTAGAAAAGTATGAGTGTGCAAAAAATAGCATGCAATAAATTGCGTACCGTGCAATTTATTGCATGGTATACAAAAAGTGACAAAATAAGACAGAATCTTTTGTTATTTTCCGAAGTATTGATTTTACTGCATTTTGAATGCGTTTTCATTATTGGTAAGACCACTTTGAAAAGTTGGCACGGTATTTGCTTTATAAAAAGACGAGGGACGACGGAAAGGGTTGATTACAAAATATGAAGTTAGAACACTTAATTGATCAAGCGGCAGGCCAGCCTAAAAAAACTGTGGCTGTAGCAGTAGCTGAAGATCATGAAGTAATTGAAGCTGTAGCAAAAGCAATTACATTACAGCTAGCTCAATTTCGTCTATATGGAAACCAAGAAAAAATAATGGGGATGTTACAAGAACATAGTTTACAAACTTCAGAACATATCGAAGTAATTGCAGTACAGTCAAGTGCTGAGGCTGCAGAACTTTCTGTGAAAGCTGTAAGAAATGGCGAAGCAGATGTGCTCATGAAGGGAAACATCCCAACAGCAAATATTTTGAAAGCTGTATTAAATAAAGAGTGGGGACTTCGTAAAGGTAGCGTACTTTCACACGTTGCAGCATTTGAAGTTCCAAATTACGATCGTCTCATTTTTGTTACAGATGCAGCGATGAACATTGCACCTGATGTAACACAGAAAGCTGCTATTATACAGAATACTGTAGAAGTTGCCCGGGCAATAGGAATTGATTTGCCAAAGGTAGCACCAATTGCAGCAGTAGAGGTTGTGAATCCTGCGATGCAAGCGACAATTGATGCAGCGATGTTAACTCAAATGAATCGCCGCGGACAAATTAAAAATTGTGTCGTTGATGGACCACTTGCTTTAGATAATGCAGTATCACAAATTGCAGCAGAACATAAAGGCATAGTAAGTGATGTAGCAGGTAAGGCAGACATTTTACTCGTCCCAACGATTGAAGCTGGAAATGTGCTATATAAATCACTCGTATACTTTGCGGATGCAAAAGTAGGAGCAATGATTGCTGGCGCAAAAGCACCGATTGTTTTAACATCTCGTGCTGATTCAGCAGAAACAAAAGTATATTCATTAGCATTGGCAGTTGCGACTGCTTCAAAATAAACCAAATAGGGTAAAACAATTAGGGGGAAACGACAATGACATTAGAAATCTTCGAATACTTAGAAAAATATGATTATGAGCAAGTAGTATTTTGTCAAGATAAAGAATCTGGTTTAAAAGCAATCATTGCAATTCATGATACAACACTTGGACCAGCTCTTGGTGGAACAAGAATGTGGACATATGATTCTGAAGAAGCGGCGATTGAAGATGCATTGCGTCTTGCAAAAGGGATGACATACAAAAACGCAGCAGCTGGTTTAAACTTAGGTGGTGCGAAAACAGTAATTATCGGTGATCCACGTAAAGATAAGAGCGAAGCGATGTTCCGTGCATTAGGACGTTACATTCAAGGACTAAACGGACGTTACATTACAGCTGAAGATGTTGGTACAACAGTAGATGATATGGATATTATCCACGAAGAAACTGACTTTGTAACAGGTATTTCACCATCATTCGGTTCTTCTGGTAACCCATCTCCAGTAACTGCATACGGTGTGTATCGTGGTATGAAAGCTGCTGCGAAAGAGGCTTTCGGTACTGATAATTTAGAAGGAAAAGTAATTGCTGTTCAAGGTGTTGGTAACGTAGCATATCACCTATGCAAACATTTACACGCTGAAGGAGCAAAACTAATCGTTACAGATATTAATAAAGAAGCTGTACAACGTGCAGTAGAAGAATTCGGTGCAACAGCAGTTGAGCCAAATGAAATTTACGGTGTTGAATGTGATATTTACGCACCATGTGCATTAGGCGCAACAGTTAATGACGAAACTATCCCACAACTTAAAGCAAAAGTAATCGCTGGTTCTGCAAATAACCAATTAAAAGAAGATCGTCACGGCGACATCATTCATGAAATGGGTATCGTATACGCACCAGATTATGTAATTAATGCAGGTGGCGTAATTAACGTAGCAGACGAGTTATATGGATACAATAGAGAACGTGCATTAAAACGCGTTGAGTCAATTTATGACACAATTGCAAAAGTAATCGAAATTTCAAAACGCGATGGCATTGCAACTTATGTAGCAGCTGATCGTCTAGCTGAAGAGCGCATTGCAAGCTTGAAAAACTCTCGTAGCACATACTTACGCAACGGTCACGACATTATTAGCCGTCGCTAATCATTCATATATTACTTTTACAAAAGGTGTGGTTACCTCTTATGAGGTTTCCACCTCCTTTTGAATTTATTAGTGGAGGTAGCAACAGTGTCTTTAAATCGAATTCTTGTTATTAATCCGGGTAGTACATCCACAAAAATCGGTGTTTTTGATAATGAAAGACCCGTTTTAGAAGAAACTATTCGTCATGACGAAGAACAGATTGGAAAATATAAGCGAATTATTGACCAATATGAGTTCCGTAAAGAAACGATCTTAGAAGTTCTACATTCTCACGGTATTAACATTTCAAAGTTAAACGCAGTTTGTGGACGCGGGGGATTACTTCGTCCAATCGAAGGCGGAACATACACAGTAAACGATGCAATGTTAGAAGATTTAAAAAATGGGTTTAGCGGTCATCACGCTTCAAACCTTGGGGGCATTTTAGCATATGAAATTGCTTCTGGATTAAATATTCCGGCATTTATTGTAGACCCTGTCGTTGTAGATGAAATGGAGCCAATTGCTCGTATAAGTGGTATCGCTGGCATGGAACGGAAAAGTATTTTCCATGCATTAAATCAAAAAGCAGTTGCTCGTAAAGTAGCTGAAGAATTAAACCACAAATATGAGGATTTAAATTTATTAGTTACACATATGGGCGGCGGTATTACAGTTGGTGCTCATAAAAAAGGAAAAGTTATCGATGTAAATAATGGTTTAAATGGAGAAGGACCATTTAGCCCAGAACGTGCGGGTACAGTACCAGTAGGACAATTAGTTGAAATGTGCTTCTCTGGTGAGTATTACCGAGACGAAATGGTCAAAAAACTTGTTGGACAAGGTGGACTTGTAAGTCTTATCGGTACAAATGATGCGATTAAAGTAGAACAAATGGTTGAAAAAGGTGATCCTGAAGCAACCCTAATTTATAAGGCAATGGCGTATCAAGTTGCAAAAGAGATTGGCGGAGCTAGCGCTGTACTTCACGGGAAAATCGATGCAATCGTATTAACTGGTGGACTTGCTTACAGTAAAATTCTTGTTGATGAAATAAAAGAACGAGTAGACTGGATTGCAGATGTTATCGTACATCCAGGAGAAGATGAATTACAAGCATTAGCAGAAGGAGCACTTCGTGTACTGCGTGAAGAAGAAGCTCCAAAAGAATATATTGTACGTGAAAAAGAAACGGTAGCTAGGGGTTGAGATAATGGCAAAAGAATATGATTTAGTCATCGTTGGCGGCGGTACTGGTGGATATGTTGCTGCAATTCGTGCATCACAACTAGGTTTAAAAACTGCACTTGTTGAAAAAGAAAATCTTGGCGGTACTTGTTTACACAAAGGATGTATTCCTAGTAAAGCCCTTTTACGTAGTGCGGAAGTATACGCAACTGCTAAAAAAAGCGAAGAGTTCGGGGTTATTGCAAGTAATGTAGAACTAAACTTTGCGAAAGTACAAGAGCGTAAAGAGAAGATTGTAACGCAACTTCATAAAGGTGTTCAACACTTAATGAAACAAGGTAAAATTGATGTGTTTGAAGGTATTGGCCGTATTCTTGGCCCATCTATTTTCTCTCCGATGCCAGGGACAATTTCAGTTGAACTTGCAAGTGGAGAAGAGAATGAAATGTTAATTCCGAAAAATGTACTTATTGCAACAGGTTCTCGTCCAAATTCATTACCAGGTTTAGAATTAGACGGAGAGTATGTAATGTCTTCGGATCATGCTCTAAAAATGGAAACGCTTCCTAGTTCGATTATTATCGTTGGTGGCGGTGTAATCGGTATTGAGTGGGCATCTATGCTTGCTGACTTTGGTGTAGAAGTTACAGTCTTAGAGTATGCGAAAACAATACTACCACTAGAAGATCAAGACGTTTCAAAAGAGATGCAACGTCTATTCAAGAAAAAAGGTATTAAAGTGGTAACTGGTGCAAAAGTATTACCAGAAACATTGGTAAAAGATAATGGAGTAACAATCCAAGCTGAACATAACGGTGAAAATAAAGAATTTAAAGCAGAAAAAATGCTTGTATCTGTAGGACGACAAGCCAATACGCAAAATATTGGTTTAGAGAATACGGATATCGTTGTGGAAAAAGGATACATTCAAACAAATGAGTTTTATCAAACGAAAGAATCTCATATTTACGCAATCGGTGATGTAATCGGCGGTTTACAGCTTGCTCACGTTGCTTCTCATGAAGGAATTGTTGCAGTAGAGCATATTGCTGGTAAAGAAGTTACACCAATTGATTATTCTATGGTATCAAAATGCGTATATAGCAGTCCGGAAGTTGCTTCTGTCGGTTTAACAGAACAAGAAGCGAAAGAAAAAGGCTATAAGTTAAAAGTAGGTAAGTTCTCATTCCGTGCAATCGGAAAAGCGCTTGTATACGGCGAATCAGATGGTTTCGTAAAACTTGTAGTTGATGAAGAAACAAATGACATTCTTGGTGTTCATATGATTGGACCACATGTAACAGATATGATTTCTGAAGCTGGTCTTGCAAGAGTACTTGATGCAACACCTTGGGAAGTAGCACATACAATTCATCCGCATCCATCATTATCTGAGGCGATTGGTGAAGCAGCGTTAGCTGTAGATGGAAAAGCGTTACATGCATAAAAATGTGGATTTAGGAGGTTATGAAAAATGGCAGAAGTAAAAGAAAAGCGCCATGAAGAGCTTGGCTTAAGTGATGAGCAAGTATTAGAAATGTTCCGTACGATGTTACTTGCACGTAAAATCGACGAACGTATGTGGTTATTAAACCGTGCTGGTAAAATTCCATTCGTAATTTCTTGTCAAGGACAAGAGGCAGCACAAGTTGGAGCAGCATTCGCTCTTGATAGAGAGAAAGATTATGCATTACCATACTACCGTGATATGGGTGTTGTACTAGCGTTTGGTATGACAGCGAAAGAACTTATGCTATCTGGTTTCGCGAAAGCTGGAGATCCAAACTCTGGTGGTCGTCAAATGCCTGGTCACTTTGGTCAAAAGAAAAATCGTATTGTGACAGGTTCATCTCCAGTAACAACGCAAGTACCACATGCAGTTGGTATTGCATTAGCTGGAAAAATGGAAAAGAAAGATTTAGTAACGTTTGTTACATTTGGAGAAGGCTCTTCTAACCAAGGGGATTTCCATGAAGGTGCAAACTTTGCTGGCGTACACAAGTTACCTGTTATTTTCATGTGTGAAAATAATAAATACGCAATCTCTATTCCAGTTGAAAAACAATTAGCATGTAAAAATGTATCAGACCGTGCAATTGGATACGGTATGCCTGGATATACAGTAGACGGAAATGATCCGCTTGCAGTATATAAAGCTGTAAAAGAAGCGGCAGACCGTGGCCGCCGTGGTGAAGGTCCAACATTAATTGAAACAGTATCATATCGTTTAACAGCACATTCAAGTGACGATGATGATCGTGTTTATCGTGATAAAGAAGAAGTAGAAGAAGCGAAGAAAAATGATTCGATCATAACATTTGCTGCTTATTTAAAAGAGGTTGGCGTGTTAACTGAGGAATCTGAAAAACAAATGTTAGACGAAATTATGCATATCGTAAACGAAGCAACAGAATATGCAGAAAATGCTCCGTATGCAGCACCTGAAGATGCATTGAAGCACGTATACGCAGAATAGGGGGGAACGTTTCATGGCTGTAATGTCTTATATTGATGCTATTACATTAGCAATGCGCGAGGAAATGGAACGCGATGAGAAAGTATTCGTTTTAGGTGAAGATGTTGGTAAAAAAGGTGGCGTATTTAAAGCGACACACGGATTATATGATCAATTTGGTGAAGATCGTGCGCTAGATACACCACTTGCAGAATCTGCAATCGCTGGGGTAGCAATTGGTGCAGCAATGTATGGAATGCGTCCAATCGCTGAAATGCAGTTTGCTGATTTCATCATGCCAGCAGTAAACCAAATTGTTTCTGAGGCAGCAAAAATTCGTTACCGTTCTAATAATGATTGGACTTGTCCAATTACAGTTCGTGCGCCATTTGGTGGCGGTGTTCACGGTGCATTGTATCATTCACAATCTGTAGAAGCGATGTTTGCAAACCAACCTGGTTTAAAAATTGTTATCCCTTCTACACCATATGATGCAAAAGGCTTACTAAAAGCTGCAATTCGTGATGAAGATCCAGTATTATTCTTTGAGCATAAACGTGCATATCGCTTAATTAAAGGTGAAGTGCCAGAAGATGATTACGTATTACCAATCGGAAAAGCAGATGTAAAACGTGAAGGTGATGATATTACTGTTATCACATACGGATTATGTGTTCACTTTGCTCTTCAAGCGGCTGAAAAGTTAGCACAGGACGGCATCTCTGCACACATTCTTGATTTACGTACTGTATATCCATTAGATAAAGAAGCAATCATTGAAGCAGCTTCTAAAACAGGTAAAGTTCTTCTTGTAACAGAAGACAATAAAGAAGGAAGTATTATGAGTGAAGTGGCAGCAATTATTGCTGAAAACTGTCTGTTTGATTTAGATGCGCCAATCGCACGTCTTGCAGGGCCAGACGTACCAGCAATGCCATATGCACCAACAATGGAAAAATTCTTTATGGTAAATCCAGATAAAGTTGAAAAAGCAATGCGTGAGCTTGCGGAATTTTAATCGGGGGGACTATACATGGCTGTAGAAAATATTACAATGCCTCAGCTCGGGGAGAGCGTTACAGAGGGTACAATTAGTAAATGGCTCGTGAATGTTGGCGATCACGTAAACAAGTATGATCCGCTTGCAGAAGTAATGACTGATAAAGTAAATGCTGAAGTACCATCTTCTTTCACTGGTATTGTGAAAGAGTTAATCGCTGATGAAGGTGATACGTTAGCTGTAGGTGAAGTAGTTTGTGTGATTCAAGTAGAAGGCGCAGATGAAGTAGCAGCAACAGCTGTTGAGGAAAAAACAAAAGAAGAACCAAAGGCAGAAGTAGCTACGCCTGAAAAAGCACCGAAAGCAAAACAACCAACTGATGGAAAACCTCGTTTTTCACCAGCTGTGTTAAAACTTGCGGGTGAGCATAACGTTGATTTAGATCTAGTGGAAGGTACGGGAGCAAATGGCCGTATCACTCGTAAAGATATTTTAAAGCTAGTGGAATCTGGAAACATTCCGCAAGCAGGTGCGAAAAAAGAGGAAGCGGTAGCGGCAGTAGTAGAAGCGAGTCCAGAAGCACCAAAAGCAGCGCCAGTAGCACAAAAGGTAGAAGCTGCGAAACCAGTTTCTGTACCAACAATGCCTGGCGATATCGAAATTCCAGTAACAGGTGTGCGTAAAGCAATCGCAGCGAACATGTTACGTAGCAAACACGAAGCACCGCACGCTTGGATGATGATTGAAGTAGATGTGACAAACCTTGTGTCATACCGTAATTCAATTAAAGGTGATTTCAAAAAGCGTGAAGGCTTTAACTTAACGTTCTTTGCTTTCTTCGTAAAAGCAGTAGCACAAGCGTTAAAAGAGTATCCTCAAATTAATTCAATGTGGGCTGGCGATAAAATCGTTCAGAAGAAAGATATTAACCTTTCTATCGCTGTTGCAACAGAGGACGAACTGTTTGTACCAGTAATTAAACACGCAGACGAGAAGACAATTAAAGGCATCGCTCGTGAAATTACAGAACTTGCAGGAAAAGTACGTACGAAATCGTTAAAAGCGGACGAAATGCAAGGCGGAACATTTACAATTAATAACACAGGATCATTCGGTTCTGTTCAATCTATGGGTATTATTAATTACCCACAAGCGGCTATTTTACAAGTTGAATCAATTGTAAAACGTCCAGTAATTATGGATAATGGCATGTTTGGTGCTCGTGACATGGTTAACTTATGTTTATCACTTGATCACCGTGTACTAGATGGCTTAATTTGTGGTAAGTTCTTAGGACGTGTAAAAGAAATTTTAGAAAATACGTCAGAAAATAATACATCTGTATATTAATAAAAAGCTCGCTTATGCGAGCTTTTTATCGTCCTATTTCTTCATCTACATCCTACTATATGTATAATACCTTTCCCAGTAATCTTACAATGAACGATTATGTATTAGGAATTTATGAAAATACATTGCTGATATATGGTATATGGATATAAAATAAGAAAAGAATAATTTTTTTGGCAAATCTTACTGATGAAACTGTAGTATAATATATTGTATTGTATGAAAAAGAGAGTTATTCTATATAAGTGTTTTATAGATAATGTGTAATCAGTCGTCAAAACATGAAGAATGTTGACTCCTGGTTTTTTATTTTGCTGTAACAATGTTTCAGGAGGATGTCATGAAAAGAAGTACCGAGTTTCTAAAAAGTTTAGATGTAAAATTAATATTAATTTTGTTAGCATTATGTGTTACGAGTATAGCTGCTATATATAGCAGTCAGCAAACTGGTCAATATGGAGAGGCAAACTTTGCGATGAAACAAGGTTTGAACTACATAATTGGGGTTGTATTGTTATTGCTTGTTGCAAGCATTGACTTAGATCAACTACAAAAATTGTCTTGGCCGCTTTATATCGTTGGATTTGCTTCACTTATTCTTTTGAAAATACTACCGGTTTCCACTTTCACACCTGAAAAATTAGGTGCAAAAAGATGGTTTGTATTTCCGTTACTTGGACAAATTCAACCATCTGAGTTTTTCAAAATTTCATTGCTTCTCGTGGTAGCAAGTATAGCAGTGAAACATAATGCACAGTATATGGCAAGGACATTCCAAACGGACTTAAAATTAGTAGGTAAAATTGTACTAGTATCCCTCCCGCCTATTGCTGTTGTATATAGCCAACCGGATACAGGGATGGTGTTCTTATATGCTGCTGCAATTGCATGTATTTTATTTATGTCAGGTATTCAGAAGAAATTGATAGCGTTATGTACAGTTATTCCAGTCACCATATTATCTGCGTTAATATTTATTTACGTAAGGTATGAGGATTTCTTCTTTAATAAGTTAGTTACGCTACTAAAACCGCACCAACAATCACGTATTTTAGGTTGGTTAGATCCATTTGAACATACAGATCAAGGTTATCAAACACAGCAATCGATTTTAGCTGTAGGTAGTGGCGGTATGGAAGGGAAAGGGTTTGGCGAAGGGAACGTCTATATCCCTGAGAAACATACTGACTTTATTTTCGCTACAATTGCCGAAGAAGGTGGATTTATCGTAGCAGCGTTAGTTGTATTCTTGTTCCTATTACTACTATATAGAACAATTATTATCGGTTATTCTGCTGATAATTTATTCGGTACATTATTATGTGCTGGATCGATTGGGATATTAACGGTTCAAATATTCCAAAACATCGGTATGATCGTTGGATTAATGCCTGTAAAAGGGATTGCATTACCGTTCTTATCATATGGGGGAAGTTCGTTGTTCTCGAATATGATTATGATGGGTCTCATATTATCCGTACGAAAAACGTATAAAAAGTATATGTTTTCTGTTAAGTAAGAAAAGCTGATTCGTTAAAAAACGAATCAGCTTTTTTACATATATGCTCTTAAACGTTGCAAACTAAAACAAAGTAGCAGTTTGAGACGGGTAAGGGGTGCAAGGTGATGCATATGCATATTTTTGAAGGGGCAAGGCATCTTTCTAATAGTGAATGGGTTATTCGGGCTATTATAGCATACATATTTTTAATATTAGTTGCGAAAGCAATGGGACAAAGGTCCATCGCACAACTTCGTTTTTTAGATGTTGTATTAGTATTATTGCTTGGCGGGAATATTTCTAACGCATTATCTGATGAAAAAGTAGGATTACTCGGCTCAATGATTACAACGCTCATACTCGTTGTACTTCACATTATAAGCTCAGTCTTAATGTTGAAATGGGATAGATGGAGGCGCTTTTTAGAGCCAGCACCTATTATTCTTATACACAATGGTTCCATTGATTTTAGCAATTTGAAAAAAGCAAGAATTACGGTGGAATATTTATTTTCGGAACTTCGTATGCGAAATGTGAGCGACATTCAAAAGATTAAATTAGCATTATGGGAAGCGAACGGTGTCGTTTCTATATTTCAGTATCCAGAACATGAAGCAGTTTCGCGGCTTGATCTGAAAGTGGCGGGAAAAAAATCTCCAGTTTCTTTTGTATTAGTAAAGGATGGGAGCATTCAGAAAGATGTTCTTGCTTTATTAGGGAAAACAGAAGAATGGGCGAGAGAATTTCTAGAGAAAAACGCAGAAGTTGAATCCATTCTGTTAGCTACAGTAGATGAAGCACATAAAATAAATATTTTGTTAAAAAAATGAAAAATATACGCATTTTGTCGTTTCATACATATGATACAATAGTGTGGACAACGAAAAAGGAGGGATACGATGGGATATGTAGAAGAATTACGAAAAATAGTTGGTCATCGCCCTTTAATTTTAGTTGGTGCTGTTGTACTCGTTATAAATGAAAATGGATATGTATTATTACAACAAAGAACAGAGCCTTACGGAAAATGGGGGCTGCCTGGCGGATTAATGGAGCTTAGTGAATCACCAGAAGAAACAGCTTGCCGTGAAGTATACGAAGAAACAGGGATAAAAGTGAAGAACCTACAATTAATCAACGTATTTTCTGGAGCGAATTATTTTACAAAATTAGCAAACGGCGATGAATTTCAATCTGTAACGACCGCTTATTATACGGATGAATACGATGGAGATTTTGTTATGAATAAAGAAGAAGCGGTTCAGCTTAAATTCTTCCCGCTAACAGAACTACCTGACTATATTGTGGGATCGCATAAAAAAATGATTGTTGAATATATGAAAATTATGGAAAAAAAGATATAATAATAGTGAAAGAACTACAAAAACACAGTTCTGGTTGGTAGTCCAGACGCATGATTTCATGTTAGTAACCTTCCCCTCCGGGATGTCCCGTATTTCTAATTTTATAAAGGAGGGGCTGTCAATGGAGTTGACAGTATATCATGATGGCCAATTTTTTGTTGGGATCATTACATGTAAAGAAAAAGGAAAATTGTATGGAGCCAGGTATATTTTTGGAACAGAGCCGTCAGACGAAGAAATACTTATATTTGTAAATGGTCCAATGTTAGCGTATTTTCAGCACTTTGCAAAATGTGGCGTGGAAGTGAAAGAAAAAACGCGTCCCAAAAATATAAAGCGTATCATACGACAAGTAGCAAAAGAAGTAAATGTAAACCGTTTTACTAAGGCACAAGAGGCAATTAGCTTATCCTATGAACTGCATAAACAAGAAAAGAAAGTGCAATCTAAAGAGAAGCGTGAAGCTGAAAAACAAAGAAGACGTTTAATCAAAGTAAAAAAAGCAAAGCAAAAACATCGTGGTCATTAAGAAAAGGTGTTAGAGCCCTGCTCTAACACCTTTTCTATGCTGAAATACAAGTAAACTTACTTGTATTTCATAAACATTAACTGGTAAGATACAAATAGGTAGTTTTAGAGGAGGGAAAAGATTGATTAATTTTAACTTTTTTATGAATGATGTTGTCCGCCAAGCGCGTGAAGAGATTGTCTCTGCTGGATATACAGAATTAACGACGCCAGAAGCAGTAGAAGAAGCGTTTAAAAGAAATGGAACAACACTTGTAATGGTAAACTCTGTATGTGGTTGTGCAGGCGGTATTGCTCGTCCTGCTGCTGCGCATTCCGTACATTATGATAAACGACCTAACCATCTTGTAACGGTGTTTGCAGGTCAAGATAAAGAAGCGACAGCAAGAGCTCGTGAATATTTCGAAGGGTACCCACCATCTTCTCCATCATTTGCTTTATTAAAAGATGGAAAAATTGTAACGATGGTTGAGCGTCATGAAATTGAAGGTCATGAACCGATGCAAGTTATTGCAAAACTACAATCTTATTTCGAAGAGAATTGTGAAGAACTATAAATATAAGCGAAAAGGCGGTACGTCCACTTAATTGTGGACATACCGCCTTTTTTTATTTAGCGTCAAGTTTTATGGAGTATGCATATCCTTTTTATTTTATGCAATGTTTTATACATTAATAATGTTGTTTTTGTTGTTATTTTATTTATTTTTATTTTATATATTGCATAAAAATAAAAGTGCTGATACAATACAAACATCGAATAAATATTCTATTAAACTTTTAAATATACATTATTAGGGGGAAGAAAGATGAAGAAGTTATTATCAATATCGTTTGCACTTATTTTAATTGTAAGTATATTCAGCGCTTGTAGTAATGGGGAATCGAAAGAAACAAAAGGAAATAAAAAAGTACTCGTAATGGGAACTTCAGCAGATTATAAACCTTATGAATATGTAGATGCGTCAAAGAGCGATGAAATTATTGGCTTTGATGTTGATGTTGCTAAATATATCGGAAAAGAACTTGGGTATGAAGTGAAAGTGAAAGATATGGATTTTGGTGGTTTATTAGCATCTCTTAGTTCAGAAAAAGTTGATTTCGTAATGGCAGGTATGACGCCAACTGCAGAGCGTAAAAATAATGTTGATTTTACAGATATTTATTTTGTTGCGAAAAATATGGTCGTTTCTAAAAAGGATTCTAACATTAAATCTGTAGAGGATTTAAAAGGGAAAAAAGTAGGGGTACAAACAGGGTCCATTCAAGAAGAGAAAGCTGCAGAATTTAAAAAACAAGTAGATTTCCAAGTTGAGGGACGTGACCGTATACCAGAAATCGTACAAGAAATTAAAGCTGGTCGTTTTGACGCTGCAATTATAGAAGATACAGTTGCTAAAAATTATTTAGAGAAAATGAAAGATTTACAAGGAATTGAAATTAAAGAAGCACCAGAAGAAGTTGGAGCAGCAATTGCCCTTCCGAAAAACAGTGATAAAACAGCTGAATTTAATAAAGTAATTAAAAAAATGCAAGAAAATGGAGAAATGGATAAATTAGTGAAGAAATGGTTTGGCGGCGGAAAATAAGCTGCCTTTCAAATTTCTGTGAGGGGAATGAAAAGAATGAACTTAGATTTTTCGGCGATTACGCCTTCGATACCATATATACTAAAAGGTTTAGAAGTTACTTTGAAAATTGTAGCAGTATCAGCTTTAGCAGGATTTATTTTAGGAACGCTATTAGCACTTTGTAAAATTGCTAGAATACGAGCATTAAATATAGCAGCAGATTTTTATACATCAATTTTTCGTGGTACACCCCTTGTATTGCAATTAATGATTATTTATTTCGGCGTCCCACAAATAATTGGTTATGAAATACCAGCATTCTTAGCTGCTGTACTTGCATTTAGCTTGAATTCAGGTGCATACATGTCAGAAGTAATTCGTGCTGGTATTCAAGCGGTTGATAAAGGACAAACAGAAGCAGCAATGGCTTTAGGGATACCGTACGGAAAAATGATGAGAAATATTATTTTCCCTCAAGCATTAAAAAATATATTACCAGCGCTTGTGAACGAATTTGCGACACTTACGAAAGAATCGGCTGTAGTAACAGTAATAGGCGCGACTGATTTAATGCGTCGTGCTTACATTGTAGGCGGTGAGACATTTAAATATCTTGAACCATTACTTTTTGTTGGACTGATTTATTATATGTTAGTCATTATTCTTACATTAGTCGGGAAGGCAATTGAAGGGAGAATGAAGAAAAGTGATTAAAATTGAAAACCTTCATAAATCATTTGGTAAAAACGAAGTATTAAAAGGAATTACAACAACGATTGAAAAAGGGGAAGTAGTCGCAATTATAGGGCCTTCTGGATCAGGAAAATCAACATTTTTACGTTGTATGAATATGTTAGAAGCACCAACGGATGGTCACATTTGGATTGGAACGGAAGAAGTAACGAATCCGAAAACGAATGTTATGCATGTTCGTGAAAATGTCGGTATGGTCTTTCAACATTTCCACTTATTTCCTCATATGACTGTATTAGAAAATATTACGTATGCTCCTATCAATGTAAAAGGGGTAATGAAGCAAGAAGCTGAAAAGAAAGCTGAGAAACTTTTAGAAAAGGTTGGATTAGTAGATAAAAAAGATACGTATCCAAATCGTCTTTCGGGAGGACAAAAGCAACGTGTAGCAATTGCAAGAGCGTTAGCAATGGAACCGGAAGTTATGTTATTTGATGAACCGACATCGGCGCTAGATCCAGAGATGGTGAAAGAAGTGTTAGAAGTTATGAAATCGTTAGTTACGACAGGAATGACGATGGCTATCGTTACACATGAAATGGGCTTTGCAAAAGAAGTGGCAGATCGTGTTCTTTTCTTGGACGGAGGAAAGCTTGTAGAAGATAGTGCGCCAGAAGAATTTTTTGCAGCGCCGAAAAGTGAACGTGCGCAACAATTTTTACAAAAAATATTGTAATATGAAAAGGTTATGTGAATAATAAGTAGAAAAGGATGACATTGTGTCATCCTTTTTTTATACTAGCTGTAAATACGTTTATACATATAGGAGTAATGATATGTTTAAAATTGGATATCGTACAGTAAAAACAGCAATAGGGACAGGTGCGGCAGTTTTTATTGCTCAGTTATTAGGGTTAGAATTTTATAGTTCAGCAGGCATTTTAGTTATTTTATGTGTACAAAATACGAAGCGCAAATCACTTCAAGTGTCGTTACATCGTTTTCTAGCGTGTGTATTATCAATGGCATTCGCGTTTTGTATTTTTGAAACGATTGGCTATACACCACTTGCAATTAGCATATTGTTACTTACATTTATTCCGACTGCAGTAATGCTTAAAATTCAAGAAGGTATTGTCACGAGTTCAGTTATTGTTATGCATCTATATTCATTGAAGCAAATTACATGGCTTATAGTTGGAAATGAAATTGCTATATTAACGATAGGGATTAGCGTGGCGTTATTAGTAAATATGTATATGCCGAGTAGTGAAAATAAGCTAAAAGAGTATCAGGATAAAATAGAGAATAATTTTAAAACGATTTTGTTTGAAATGGTTGTGTATTTACGAAATCGAGAAAGTAGTTGGAGTGGAGCAGAACTCATTGAAACCGAGAATATGTTAAATGAAGCAAGAGATTTATCGTTTAAAAAACTTGAGAATGCATTTATGCGAGAAGATGATTATTACTATCGTTATTTTAATATGCGTATGCAACAATTCGAAATTTTAGAGCGAATGATACCACTAGCAGCTTCTTTATCGTGGACATATGAACAAGCTGACATGATTGCAGATGTTGTTGAAAACATTGGTAATGCTATTAGCCCTGAGAGTACTGGCGTTATTTCCTTAAGGCAGCTTCAAGAAATGAGGGAATTATTTAGAGACATGCCATTGCCAGCTACACGCGAAGAATTTGAGATACGTGCGAAACTTGTTCAACTTGTGTATGAAATGGAACAATATTTACTCATTAAAAGTCGCTTTAAGGGAAAGGATAATATAAAAGAACTTATATAGAAGGTAGGAATTATCTATGCCGTATCTTCTCTCTATCATATTATGTCTTTCTTTATCGCCTATTTGGCCTCTTGGTGATAATCCACGTGCCGGGGATCCTTTTATTATTGTAAATAAAGCGCCGAATAAATTAGCTTATATTGACGATGGAAAGATTCAAAAGGTTTTTCCAGTCGCTACAGGGAAAACAAATGAATTAACTCCAGAGGGAACTTTTGATATGGTCATGAAAGCAAAGGACCCATATTATATTGCGAAGAATATTCCAGGGGGATCACCGAAAAATCCACTTGGATCTAGGTGGATGGGATTTAATGCAAGAGGAACTGATGGGAGTAAGTATGGAATACATGGAACAAACCAACCAAGTTCAATTGGAAAGTATATTTCACAAGGATGTATAAGAATGAAGAAAAATGATGTGGAATATTTATTTGATCGCATTCCAATTGGAACGAAAGTATGGATTGTAAAATCGAAAAAGTCATTTCAGCAATTGGCAAAAGAAAAAGGAGCCATTGCATATGAAAAAGTCAACAAAAAGGTTGGCTTTTTCTATTGTAATAAGTTGTCTTGACATGTGTACATAACCATGAGTTAATGAGAGTATAGAAAGATAAAATTAGATAAAGGGGTTGCTCATATGTATTTGAATCCAAAAATTTCGTATATGCAATTTTTAATGGGATTTCTATTTGTTATTACATTCATATTGGCAACTTTTAATATATGTTCTTATCTTGTAGCAATTGTATGTATGGCATTACTCAATCTTACTTTTGTTATTGGAGCATTTCAGCAAAAACAATATACAAGTTTTGTAATAGCACTTGTAATGTCATTTTCCTTTAGTATTGTAGCGATTGTGCTTTATATAAAATAAACCATCTCGATATCGAGATGGTTTATTTTGTTATATGTAAAAAGTAAAAAAAGGACGAACACATCGTCCTTTTTACCAAAACATACTCGCGCCAGCAAGTAATGTTGTTACAAGCATAGAAATTAGCATTACATAAATCATAACTTTTTGAGCTTTTTTATGCATCGTTATACCTCCTTGCAAATCAGTACAATATCATTGTAACGAGAAATGATATTGTGGACAAGGGGAGAGAAATGACAAAATTCGAGAAGTACGTGTAAAGTATAACAGGAAATTTGTATGTATGTAGAGAATATATAAAATGATGGAGTGTAAGTTTTTTGTTATGCAAGCTGAAGAATGGAGATACGATGATGAAAATATATGAAACAAATCGTTTACATTTAAGGGAAATTGATGAGTCGTATGCTGAAAAAGTTCTTCAATATTACGACAGAAATCGTGAATTTTTAAAAGCTTGGGAAGAGTATAGACCGGATGATTTTTTTACGTTAGATTATCAAAAGAAAAAGTTGCAAAAGGATAGAAAAGAGATCGCAGAAGGTAAAATCATCAGGCTTTGGATTTTTAAAAAGGGTGATGATACGAAAATAATTGGATGTATTTCATTTAATTTAATTGTTCGCGGAATTTATCAATCTTGTGTACTCGGCTATAAATTAGATAAGGCAGAGTTAAACAAAGGTTATACGACGGAAGCGCTTAGAAAAGCGATTCAAGTTGCTTTTGAGGAATTTCAATTACATCGTATAGAAGCACCGATTATGCCACGAAATTTAGCATCTATACAAGTCGTGACGAAGATAGGTTTTCAATATGAAGGTGTGTCTAGGAAGATGTTAATGGTTAACGGAGTGTGGGAAGATCATATGCGCTGGGTATTGTTAAATGAGTAATGGAAAGCAGATGGTTATCTAGACATATAAACCGTCTGTTTTTTGTCTTGTATTTCGAAACTTTTGCGAAATTCTGTTATAATTAATAGTGTTACATACATAATGGTAGTGCAGGAGGCGCAGTCTTATGATTAATCAAGAACGTTTAGTAAATGAATTTATGGAATTAGTACAAGTAGATTCTGAAACGAAATTTGAAGCAGAAATTTGCAAAGTATTAACAAAGAAATTCACAGATTTAGGTGTAGAAGTATTTGAAGATGACACAATGGCTGTTACTGGGCATGGTGCAGGTAACTTAATTTGTACATTACCAGCAACAAAAGATGGTGTTGATACAATTTACTTTACTTCTCATATGGATACAGTAGTTCCTGGTAATGGAATTAAGCCTTCTATTAAAGATGGATATATCGTATCAGATGGTACTACGATTTTAGGTGCGGATGATAAAGCAGGATTAGCATCCATGTTCGAAGCAATCCGTGTTTTAAAAGAGAAAAATATCCCTCACGGTAAAATTGAATTTATTATTACAGTTGGAGAAGAATCTGGTCTTGTTGGTGCAAAAGCATTAGATCGTGAGCGCATTACAGCGAAATACGGTTATGCATTAGATAGCGATGGAAAAGTTGGTGAAATCGTTGTTGCAGCTCCAACACAAGCGAAAGTGAATGCGATTATTCGAGGGAAAACAGCTCACGCTGGTGTAGCACCAGAAAAAGGTGTATCTGCAATTACGATCGCAGCGAAAGCAATTGCGAAGATGCCACTTGGACGTATTGATTCTGAAACAACTGCAAATATTGGACGTTTTGAAGGTGGTACACAAACGAATATCGTTTGCGATCACGTGCAAATCTTTGCAGAAGCGCGTTCTTTAATCAATGAAAAAATGGAAGCACAAGTTGCAAAAATGAAAGAAGCATTTGAAACAACTGCAAAAGAAATGGGCGGTCACGCAGACGTTGAAGTAAACGTTATGTACCCAGGATTTAAATTTGCTGATGGCGATCACGTTGTAGAAGTTGCAAAACGTGCAGCTGAAAAAATTGGTCGTACACCTTCTCTTCACCAAAGTGGTGGCGGAAGTGATGCAAACGTAATTGCAGGACACGGGATTCCAACAGTTAACTTAGCGGTTGGTTATGAAGAAATTCATACAACAAACGAAAAGATTCCTGTTGAAGAATTAGCGAAAACAGCAGAATTAGTTGTTGCAATTATTGAAGAAGTAGCGAAGTAATGTAATAGAAAAAGCGTGTAAATCACAATGGATTTACACGCTTTTTATTTTGATTCGATGGCTTTTACAAGACGGATAAGCCAATACAAGAAAATCCATGGCAGTATGTCCTTTGTTATAATGCCTAGTAGACTTGGAAGAATCCCTGCTACGTTAATATCAAAAATAGGAAGTAATAAATAATTAATTAAGATGATTAATATAATAACGAGAAATGTATAATTGAGGTTACTGTTTGATTTCATAATAGATCACTCCTTTTACAAAAATATCCATATTTATATTAAGTATAGCAAAAATAAGGATAAAAAGAATAAGTAATTATTATATTGTGCATGAATTTGGTATAATAAAGGAACAAATGTTCTTTGGAGGGGTGAGTACTATGCGAGAAATGTATCCGAAAAAGGGTCGTGTTATTTTACATGTAGATATGAATTGTTTTTTCGCATCTGTTGAAATTGCTCATGACCCATCATTACAAGGAAAGCCGTTAGCGGTTGCTGGAAATGAAAAAGAAAGAAAAGGAATTATTATAACATGTAGTTATGAGGCGAGAGAATATGGAATACGTACAACGATGCCTCTTTGGGAAGCAAAAAGGTTATGCCCGCAATTAGTTGTAAGGCGTCCGAATTTTACATTATATCGTGAAGCTTCATTTCAAATGTTTCAAATCCTTTCTCGTTTTACGGAAAAAATACAACCAGTCTCTATAGATGAGGGATATTTAGATATTACAGATTGCTACGCACTCGGTTCGCCTCTTGAAATAGCAAAGATGATTCAACAAGCATTATTAACAGAGTTACAGCTACCCTGTAGCATTGGAATTGCTCCGAACCTTTTCCTAGCAAAAACAGCTTCTGATATGAAAAAGCCTCTCGGTATTACTGTGCTTCGAAAACGAGATATTCCAGAAATGATTTGGCCACTTCCGGTTGGAGCGATGCATGGAATTGGAGAAAAAACAGCTGAGAAATTAAACGATATTCATATACAAACAATTGAGCAGTTAGCAAAAGGAAACGAGCATATCATTCGCGCTAAAATTGGAAAGCAAGGTGTTGATTTAATGCGGCGGGCAAAAGGTATGGATGATAGGGAAGTTGATCCGAGTCAAATGGGACAACATAAAAGCGTTGGTAACTCGATGACTTTTTCAAAGGATATGGATGAAGAGAAAGAATTACTTGATATGTTAGAACGACTATCAAAATCAGTGAGTAAAAGATTACAAAAGCGAACTCTTGTCAGCTATAATATTCAAATTATGATTAAATATCATGATAGGCGGACAGTAACGCGGAGTAAGCAATTGAAAAATGCCATTTGGGAAGAACGAGATATTTTCCAGGCAGCATCTCGTTTATGGAAGCAACATTGGGATGGTGATTCCGTTCGCTTACTAGGTGTTACAGCTACTGAAATAGAGTGGAAGACAGAATCGGTGAAACAATTAGATTTATTTTCATTTGAAGAAGATGCAAAAGAAGAGCCGCTACTAGCTGTCATCGATCAAATTAATGATAAATATGGAATGCCGATTTTACAACGAGGTAGTCAACTATTACGTAAGCAAGAAAAGTCTTTTCAACAAAAATTAGAAAATAAATTTATGTAAAAGGTGTCATGGAGTAGTGAATATCATGACACCTTTCATATTTAACTCGCTTCTAAATCTAAAGAAGTCTTCCAGCCAGCTCCAGTAACGCCAGATTCTAATAGCATTCTACTCACTATTTTTTCAATTAAGATAGCAGCATTTGTCTTGCAATGTAATGTAGCCTGTATACACACCTTTTGATTAGAATCTACGTCTTCACTATACAACTCTTTTAAACCGAGTCCTTCTGTACTTACCATATGCATAAGTAAAAAACGAATATGTGCTTCATTTTCTTCTGAACAAGTAAGAGAAAGTAAGTAGTTCGTTTGTTCTGGTGATTCTTCTTTTGATTTTTTATTCATAAAAAGAGCTATTGGGCGAAGGAGTATATTTGCAAGTAACACGCCGGTTGCACCTAATATAGCTGCAACGAGGAAACCGGCGCCTGTAAGAGTACCGACAGCAGCTGCACACCATAAAGTAGCTGCCGTATTTAGCCCTCTAATACTAAAACCATCGCGAATAATAACGCCGCCCCCTAAAAAGCCAATGCCACTAACGACTTGAGCAGCAATGCGGGATGGGCTGGCATCATGGTCAAGCATGACAGATAATAAAACAAATATACAGGCACCAAGTGATACGAGAGCATTTGTCCGTAACCCAGCCATTCGGTGTCTCCATTGTCTTTCCATTCCAATGCAAGCTCCTACAATAATTGCTATAACTAATCTGAATACAATGTCGTACCATACCATCATGGTCACCTCCATATATAAATATGTGTTATGTTTTTTAGAATGAGCGGGGAATACCCACTCATTCTTATTTTTACAACCAACTATGAAACTTTTTAATATAAAACTTTTTCAGGAATTGTGTTAAAAAAGCATAGCCTAATAGTATTGTTACTAACCAAGGGAAATAGCTAAGTGGTAATGCTTGTAATCCAACGGCTGCTCCGAGTGGTGAGAATGGAATATAAATTCCGATTGCCATAATACAAGCGGTTAATAAAAGAACCGGTATTGATGCAGTACTTTGAATGAACGGAATCTTCTGTGTTCTTATCATGTGAACAATTAAAGTTTGTGTTAGCAATCCAACGACAAACCAACCAGATTGGAATAATGATTGTTCGCTAGCTGTATTCGCACCGAAGACGTTCCACATAACTACATATGTGATGATATCAAATATGGAACTAATAGGACCGATGCAAATAATGAAGTTCCGTAAGTTTGCAGTATCCCATTTTCTTGGTTTTTCTAAAAACTCTTTATCCATTTTGTCCCATGGAATAGACAATTGTGAAATATCATAAAGTAAGTTTTGAATTAAAAGGTGAATGGCAAGCATAGGCAAGAAGGGGATGAAAGCACTTGCTACTAACACACTAAATACATTTCCAAAGTTAGAACTAGCTGTCATTTTAATATATTTTAAAATATTTCCGAATGTAGTGCGTCCTTCTAGAATACCAGCTTCTAATATTGTTAAACTTTTCTCAAGTAAAATAATGTCGGAAGACTCTTTTGCAATATCGGTAGCAGTATCAACAGAAATGCCAACGTCAGCTTCACGTAACGCTACGGCATCGTTAATGCCATCTCCCATATAACCTACAGTGTGTCCGTTTTCTTGTAATACTCGTATAATGCGTGATTTTTGCATTGGATTTAGTTTAGCAAATACAGTTGTTTCTTCGGCTAATTTCGCTAATGCTTTATCAGGTAAAGAATCGATTTCGTAACCAAGGACAGGTTCACCGATATTCAATCCAACTTCTTTGCAAACTTTTCTTGTCACAATTTCGTTATCACCAGTTAAAATTTTCACTTGTACACCATGTTTTTGTAATGCTTGAATGGCAGTAGCCGCAGATGGTTTCGGTGGATCTAAAAAGCTAATATATCCAGCGAGAATCATATCGTTTTCATCTTGTACCGCGTACTCTTTATCATTTATTGGTCTATCTTTTTTATAAGCTACAGCAATGACACGCATACCTTCACTATTGAATGTCTCACTTAGTTGTTTTACATTTGAGCGCATGTCATCGGTAAGAGAAACAACTTTGCCATCTACTTCAGTGTAGTTACAAATAGATAAAATTTCTTCTACTGCTCCTTTACAAACCATTGTATGTTCACCTGAAATATCTTTCACGATGACAGACATACGCCGGCGAGCAAAATCAAATGGAATTTCATCTAGTTTTTGAAAAATGGATGGATTAAACTTTTGGTTTTCTTCTGTATGCTCCATAACAGCTTTATCTATTAAATTTTTCAATCCTGTTTGATAGAAACTATTTAAATAGGCAAAGTGTAATACACGATTACATGTATTACCGTTAGGATCTGAATGGTGAACAAGTACAACTTTATCTTCTGTTAAAGTTCCCGTTTTATCGGTACAAAGAATGTTCATAGCACCTAAGTTTTGAATAGAATTTAGTTGTTTTACAATTACTTTCTGTTTAGACATGTTAACGGCACCTTTTGCTAAATTAGCAGTTACAATCATTGGTAACATTTCAGGTGTGAGACCAACAGCAATAGCGATAGCGAAGAAGAAAGCCTCTTGCCAATCACCTTTTGTAAAGCCGTTAATGAGAAGTACGATAGGTGCCATAATCAGCATGAATGTAATTAAGAGCCAGCTTACTTTATTTACCCCTTTATCAAAGCTTGTTTCTATGCGCTTACCGATTACCTGTTTTGCTAACGAGCCAAAATACGTATTCGTACTTGTAGAGATGACAACAGCTTTTGCGCTACCACTTACAATAGTTGTACCCATAAAACAAAGATTTTCCATATCGAGTGGATTGTAATTTTTTTTTATGTTTTTCGGTAAGATATGTTGATTCTCTGTATGATAGCAGTTTTCGTACTTTTCTACAGGAAGTGCTTCCCCAGTTAAAGAGGATTGATTCACAAATAAATCTTTAGCTGATAAAATACGCACATCAGCCGGAACGATATCACCGGCTGAAAGTGAAATAATATCGCCAGGTACAAGTTCTTCAATTGGAATTTCCGTTGTATCATTTCGCTTTAGATACATTACGTTTTTTGTTTCGTGTACAAATCTATCTATTCTAAAGACACTTGCCGTTGTTCGAACCATAGCTTTTAACTGATCCGCAGCTTTTTGAGAACGAAATTCTTGTAAAAAGCGAATCGTTGCACTTAGCACTACCATTACAGATACAACAAGGGTTCCTTGTATGTCATCTGTGAAAAAAGAGAGTGCGCCGAGAGCTAATAAAACAAAAATAAATGGATTTTTAAATGCTAATAGAAATTGAACGTACCACGGCGATGTTTTATTATGAGCGATTTCATTCGGGCCATATAAAGAAAGTCTATGAGACGCTTCTTCTTTAGAGAGTCCATTTTCTGTTGTTTCTAAAAGTCGTAACGCTTTGTTTGCATCCTGCGTTGGGACTTCCACTAATAATTTGTTATTTGTTTTCATACAATCTTGATCGTATGAATGTTTTGTTTCTTGTCTTTGTAAATTTAACATTGATAGTTCCTCCTTTTTCATGAAGGAGGAAACAAGCTGTTACTCGACTATTTAAAATGAGGAGGAACAGTTTCTTTCCTACCTACATGATGAAATATTAACGTAAAACATATGGGTATCTGGGCCGAATCATCAATTGCCAACTGTTCCTCACCTCCGTACAATTTAGTAGTTTCTGAATATGCTATGTTTGTTTCATAGTAAGGTGCATATATACGTAAAAAGACCTTTACTCAAAACGAGTAAAGGTCTGAATTCGCAGTTAAAAGAGTCCGTAACAAATACTGTTAGTAAACATAGATAAAAACAGTTTTTGTGTATGTCAAAATATGTGCACCTCTCCCTCGTTGAGTTTTAGCACTGTATAGCATAGGTACTGAAACCAGCTACGTTAAAAAAGGCCTTCATTCCGACCTTTCCTGTTGACCCATTGGCGTCTCTCGACATTTTTGGGCAGCAGCGTTTCTCTATACAGGAGCCTCACCTAACAGAGACCATATTCAATTACATGTTGAATGTTAGCACTGTAAAATTGTAGTGTCAATATCTTTTTTTGAAAAATCAAATAGGTTTGTGATGGCTATATAGTAAGAAAAAAGAGGGGAAATAAATACTTTAATGACATAAAAAAAGCACTGATTGCAGTGCTTTTTTTATAGATTATGAGATTGTAGCATTTTCAAAAATAACAATTTCTGAACTGTTTGTTGTTGAAACGCGTTGTGCGTAATATGTTAAAGCTGAAGAAATATATGTTGGTAACGAATCATTTGTGTGTGTTGTTGTATATTCATGGATTAATTCTTTCAAAGTCGTCCATTCTAATTGTGCTGGGTGATCAGACACGAAAGAACTTACCCAGCGATCAAATGAAGATGAAAAATCAGTTTGTAAACGAAATGCTTCTTTCATAATAAAACGCTCCCTTAAAATGTAGTATAATCATTTTAACACAAAACACGAACGATTGCTAAGTTTTTTGAGTATAACGTTCGTGATATATAGTTGTCTAGATGATTGGTTATGTAAATTCGATTTGCCATTTGAAATAACATTCCGTAAGATGAAAGGTAGATTATATAAAGAGCTGGAGGAAAGAAAGTGGAATTTGTATTTTTAGGAACTGGTGCAGGTGTTCCTTCGAAAGGAAGGAATGTTTCAGCAATTGCTTTGCAATTGTTAGAAGAACGAGGACAGACTTGGTTATTTGATTGTGGTGAGGCGACGCAACATCAAATATTACATACATCAGTACGTCCACGCCGCATTGAAAAAATATTTATTACGCATTTACATGGTGATCATATTTTTGGATTGCCCGGTTTATTAGGAAGCCGTTCGTTTCAAGGAGGGAATACACCTTTAACCGTGTATGGACCAAAGGGAATTAAACAATTTATTGAAGTGGCATTATCAGTAAGTACGACACATGTAAAATACCCACTTGAAATTATTGAGATAACAGAAGAAGGTACTGTGTTTGAGGATAATGAATTTCATGTGGAAACGAAAAGGTTGTCACATGGTATTGAATGCTTTGGATATCGTATTATAGAGAAAGATATACAAGGCGCCCTTTTAGTCGATAAATTGCTGGAGATGGGTGTGAAACCTGGTCCACTCTTTAAACGTTTAAAAGATGGAGAAGTAGTTGAATTAGAAAATGGTACGATACTAAATGGAAAAGATTTTATCGGCCCACCTCAAAAGGGAAGAATTATTACCATTTTAGGTGATACAAGATATTGTGAAGCGAGTAGAGAGCTGGCGCAAGACGCTGATGTACTTGTTCATGAAGCAACTTTCGCAGCAGAAGATGAACAACAAGCGTATGATTATTTTCACTCCACCTCTAAACAAGCTGCGAGTATTGCACTTCAGGCAAATGCAAAACGATTAATATTGACTCATATTAGTTCTCGTTACCAAGGTGATACGTATAAGGAATTATTGAAAGAGGCAAGGGAACTATTTTCTAATACAGAAATAGCTACGGATTTAAAATCATTTCCAGTAGAAAGATAATAATGGTATAAAAAAATGGTGATGAGAGGTTGCCATTTTTTTATTTCTAAAAAAAATTAAAATAAAACTGTTATCATTTTATGCTTATATTAGATGAAACAGAAAGTTTTAATGATGGGAAGATATAGGATAAAAATACATAGTATCGATTATTTAGAAAAACTGTTATATAAGTCAGACGACATACGAGTGATACAAATAGCAAAAATGGATTTTTATTCAGAACTTTTAAAATTCATTAAAAGTAAGCGTTTTATTAAAAACAAGTTATAATGAGGGCAGATTATAATTTATCCCACTTTAATGGACAGTGAGACTCTACCTCAAAATTCGCGAATGCGAGGAATGTAGGCGAGAGATAACTGCCCGTAAAAGCACGATTGTTGTGGGTTAATAATCAGTGGGAATGGACAAAACTCCCAGTGATTATAGTTTCACTTGTTTATGCTATCCTTGTAAGTGGTTCTGTGTTAAACTTTGGATTGCTACCAGACTTTATTGTGGATTAGCTTATATTATTTTTAAATGAAGGTAATGCTAAGTTTCTTATTTATTATTACAACTAGTATTATTTCAGGATAGATTGTTTCACTGTTATTCAAAAACGATCCAATTCGTATAGCGAAACAAATTCGTAGTACAACTGGAAAAGCAACCGATTTGGTAGCTTAATAGAATAGTAAAAAATTTTTTCATAGAGGTTTAGGGGGAGTTATGATGAAGTATCGCTCAGTATTTGATATTATTGGTCCAGTTATGATTGGTCCATCAAGTTCACATACAGCAGGCGCAGCAAGAATGGGGCAAGTTACTCGCCAGCTGTTTCGTCATGAACCAGAAAGAGTAAGCATTTCATTATATGGATCATTTGCAAAGACGTATCGTGGGCATGGTACAGATGTAGCGCTAATAGGTGGGATATTAGGGTTTGAAACAGATGACTTACGTATTCCAGAGGCGCTAGACATAGCAAAAGAGCGCGAAATTGAAGTGGAATTCATTGAAGAAGATGCAAATGCACCTCACCCAAATACAGCGAGAATTCGTTTGTATAAAGGTGAAGAAGAAATTGAAGTTGTTGCTTGCTCAATTGGTGGCGGTAAAATTGAAGTTGTAGAATTAAACGGATTCGATCTTCAATTATCAGGCACGAGTCCAGCACTACTTATTGTAAATAACGATCGCTTCGGTGCTATTGCAGCAGTAGCTTCAATCCTTGCGAAACACGAGATTAACATTAGTACAATGAGTGTTTCTCGTAAAGAAAAAGGAAGAAGAGCGCTTATGGTCATCGAAACAGATGAAATATTAGCAGATGAAGTGATTGAAGAAATAAAAGCGCAACAAAATATTTGTCAAGTAACTATTATGGAATAATTGCAGGGGGGACACACCATGTTTCGGAACGCAGCGGAACTAGTGGCGCAAGCTAAAGAACAAAATGTAAAAATCGCAGAAATTATGATTCAATGTGAAATGGAAACAAGAAGTATTTCACGTGAAGAAGTAATTGCTGGTATGGAAAAGAACTTAGTCGTAATGGAGCAAGCAGTAGAACGTGGTATTCGCGGTGTGAAATCACCAACTGGTTTAACTGGTGGAGATGCTGTAAAAGTCCAGGCGTATATGAATAGCGGAAAAGGCTTATCTGGAGATACAATTTTGGACGCAGTGAGTAAAGCCGTTGCAACAAATGAAGTAAACGCAGCGATGGGAATTATTTGTGCAACGCCAACAGCAGGATCTGCTGGAACAGTGCCAGGTGTACTATTTGCACTAAGAGAAAAATTGCAGCCTACACGTGAAGAAATGATTGAATTCTTATTTACAGCGGGAGCTTTCGGTATGGTTGTTGCCAATAACGCTTGTATTTCTGGTGCAGCGGGAGGATGCCAAGCTGAAGTTGGTTCAGCAAGTGGAATGGCAGCTGCAGCTGCAGTTGAAATGGCTGGTGGAACACAAGAGCAAGCAGCTACAGCGATGGCAATTTCATTAAAGAACATGCTTGGTTTAGTATGTGATCCTGTTGCAGGACTTGTAGAAGTACCTTGCGTAAAACGTAATGCAGCAGGAGCTGCAAATGCGATGATTTCAGCTGATTTAGCATTAGCTGGTGTAACGAGTACCATCCCATGTGATGAAGTAATTGAGGCAATGTTTAGAATCGGACAAACGATGCCAGTAGCACTTCGTGAAACAGCTGAAGGTGGACTTGCAGCAACACCGACTGGTCGCCGTCTGCAAGAAGAGATTTTTGGGAAGACTAATAACTAAACAATATATATTTATAAAAAATGGAGCTCAAGTAAGATTGAGCTCCATTTTTTATTTTTCTTTTGCTAGTTGTTCTAATGTTTTCCCAAGATTATGCGATCGTTGTGTAGCCTGTGTAATACAAGAAATAAGCGCTTGTTGAAATTGGTGTTCTTGTAATACTTCAATACCTGCTTCGGTCGTTCCACCAGGAGAGGTAATTTCCTTTCGCAAAATAGACGGGTGTTTTTCACTTGCTTTTAGCATTTCAGCAGCACCAATCATTGTTTGAAGAATAAGTGACTTTGCAACATCTTCTTTTAAACCGATTTTTTTTGCAGCTTCTTCCATCGCTTCTACTACGTAATAAATATAAGCAGGCCCACTTCCAGATAATGCAGTGACAGCATGCATATCTTCTTCCTCTACAACAGAGACGAGACCGATCGTTTCAAATAAAGCGATGGCAGTTTGAATATGTTCCGCTGTTGCATGTTTTGAAGGTGAGATAGCAGTAGCTGATTTTAAAATAGCTGCAGATGTATTTGGCATGGCACGAATAATCGGAACGTCCTTTTGCAGTAGATTTCTAATTGAATGAGTAGAAACACCTGCTAATAACGAAATAATGAGCAGGTTATTATGTATGTCTTCTTTAAAAGGGGTAAGGGCTTCTGCAACATCTTTTGGCTTCATTGCTAGAAAAAGAATATTTGTATTAGTAAGTAGTTCTTTTTTATTATGTGTACCTTTGACACCGTATTTGTTATGTAGTTCCTGTAATCTTGTCTCGTTAGAACGATTACTTACAGTAATTTGTTCGCCTTTCACAACATTTGCATGTAACAAGCCACCAATAATCGCTTCAGCAATAGAGCCCGCACCGAGAAAGGAAATGTTTTGAATAGACATGATGTTCCTCCTTTAATTTTGGTTAGAAATTCTTATAAATGTACATACATTCGTTTTTTTATAGGAAACACCTCTTTTTATCTGAAAATAATGACAAATATATATAGAAGTTGTAAACTGAAGAAGTATTCATTTTTGAACCGGAAAGAGACAGGGGGGCTAAGCATGACGGCGATTCACCGAATGGAGATTCCTGTGCCATTTGCAGTTGAAACTGTGAATGTGTTTTTAGTTGAGGGGGAGACATTAACATTAATTGATACAGGGACCAATACAGAAGAGGCAAGAAATGCGTTAGAAAGTCAATTAAGTACATTAGGATATACGATAGAAGATATTGAAACAGTAGTCATTACGCACCATCATGCGGATCATTGTGGGCTTTTAAATATATTTTCTGAGAAGACGAACATTATTGGACACCCTTGGAATGAGCCTTGGATCACACAAAATCCAGAATTTTTAAAGCGATATCATGAGTTTTTTAGAGAGACGGCTTTACAATTTGGTGTTCCAGCAGCATTTTTGAAAGACGAGGCGTTGTTGACGACAAGGACGCTGAAATATTCTTGTAATAGATCGTTAACGCATACTGTGAGAGAGGGAGATCGTATTGATTCAATGCCTGGTTTTACAGTGATTGAAACACCAGGTCATGCTTCCACTCATATTTCATTATATAGAGAATCTGATGGAATACTAATTGGCGGGGATGCTCTCATTAGTCATATTTCTTCGAATCCAATATTAGAACCACCATATGAGGGACAAACAGAAAGGGCACGCCCGTTATTACAATATAATCAAACGTTAAAGCGTTTAAGTGAAATGAATATTTCACGCATTTTATCGGGACATGGAGAAGATGTTCTAAATGTGAAACAACTTATTGAAACGAGATTACAAAAGCAAGAAACACGTGCGTTTAAAGTGCTTGAGTTATTAAAGGAAAAACCAATGACAGCCTTTGAAGTATGTGTAAAACTATTTCCAGTATTATATAAGGAGCAATTGCCACTTACTATTTCAGAAACGGTTGGACAATTAGACTTTTTAGCATATAATCAACAAGTGATGATTGATGAATCTTCGCAACAATTGATTTATTATGCAAAGTAGGTGACAGCAATGACGGGACGTTTACAAAATAAAGTAATCGTCATTACAGGTGCTTCTAGTGGAATTGGGGAGCAAGTTGCAATGCAAGTTGCAGAACAAGGGGCAACGCCAGTATTAATGGCTAGAACAGAAGAGAAATTAAAAGCATTAGCAGAAAAAATTAAAGAAACTTATAATACGCCTTGCTATTATTATGTATTAGATGTAAGTGAAGAGACGGAAGTACAATCTGTTTTTTCAAAGGTATTACAGGAAGTGGGACGTATTGATATATTAGTAAACAATGCGGGATTTGGTATTTTTAAAACGTTTGAAGATGCGTCAATGGATGAAGTGAAAGATATGTTCCAAGTAAATGTATTTGGGTTAGTAGCTTGTACGAAAGCAGTACTACCTTATATGGTGAAAAGAAACGAAGGTCATATTATTAATATTGCTTCACTTGCTGGGAAAATTGCAACTCCGAAATCGAGTGCGTATGCAGCGACGAAACACGCAGTATTAGGATTTACGAATAGTTTACGCATGGAGTTATCTAGTACAAATATTTTCGTAACAGCAATTAATCCAGGTCCAATCGATACGAACTTTTTTGAAATAGCTGATCAATCCGGTACATATGTGAAAAATATGGGACGATACATGTTAAAACCAACATATGTAGCAGGGCAAATCGTAAAATCGATGCAAACGAAAAAGCGTGAAGTAAACTTACCGAAGTGGATGGGCATTGGTCCGAAGCTGTATGCTCTATTCCCAGGTTTATTTGAGCGTATTGCAGGCAAATCATTAAGTAAAAAATAGGAGATTTCCATTTGGAAATCTCCTATTTTTTATTTTCCCGTCACATAATCGTAAACGATATCCTCAACTGCCTCGTATACATCAATTTCAGTATTTGAATGAATGATCGTTTGAATATGTTTAATAAGCATTTCCTGATCCTCATTTGACATAGGATTACATTGATATTGCTGAAAACTTTTTATAATCATTTTCTCAATTAATTTCTCATTCATGTTTTTCCCCGCCTGTATGTATACATGTATTGTTTTATTGTACTTGAAGTGAAATGAAAAAACTACTATACACTATTTATGTATAAAAATTCTGCTCTGTATATTGTTTTTCTAGTAAAATTAAGTTTTTAAAGTTTATTAAATTTATAAATATTTAATTGACTCTATAAATATACAATATTATAATCATACTTAATTTAAAGAATTGATATGAGGAGGAGCATATGAAAGTCGCGATTATTGGAGCAACTGGGTATGGAGGTATTGAGTTAATTCGGTTATTAGAGCAACATCCATATTTTTCGATAGCATCTCTTCATTCTTTTTCGCAAGTTGGTGAGTGTATAACAAATGTATATCCGCATTTTCAAAATGTTCTTGTTCATACGTTACAAGAAATTGATGCAGAGGAAATAGTGAAAGAAGCAGAAATTGTATTTTTGGCAACCCCGGCAGGAGTATCAGCAGAGCTAACTCCAAAATTATTAGCAGTAGGTTTAAAAGTAATTGACCTATCTGGAGACTTTCGTATGAAAGACCCTTTTATATATGAACAGTGGTACAAAAGGTCAGCTGCAAAAGAAGAAGTTCTTAGTAAAGCTGTATATGGGTTAAGTGAATGGAAAAGGTCTGAGATTCAAAATGCAGATTTAATTGCAAACCCAGGATGCTTTGCTACAGCTGCATTATTAGCGGTATTACCGTTAGTTCGTAGCGGCATAATTGAAGAAGATTCCATTATCATTGATGCGAAATCAGGAGTATCTGGAGCAGGCAAAACGCCAACGACAATGACTCATTTTCCTGAGTTATACGATAACCTGCGTATTTATAAAGTAAATGAGCATCAACACGTTCCTGAGATCGAGCAAATGCTCGCGGAGTGGAATAGGGAAACGAAGCCAATCACGTTTAGTACACATTTAATACCGATATCACGGGGGATTATGGTTACACTTTATGCGAAAGTAAAACGAGAAATGGAAATAGAACAACTTCAAAAATTATATGAAGAAACGTATGCGCAATCGCCTTTCATTCGAATTCGTACGCAAGGAGAGTTTCCAAGTCCGAAAGAAGTAAGGGGCTCAAATTATTGTGATATGGGGATAGCTTATGATGAAAGAACCGGAAGAGTGACAGTCGTTTCTGTTATAGACAATATGATGAAAGGTGCGGCTGGGCAAGCGATTCAAAATGCAAATATAGTAGCGGGACTAGAAGAAACAACAGGTTTACAACATATGCCGCTTTATTTATAAGGGGGACATGATGATTAAAGTAGCGTCTATTACAAAATTAGATAATGGTTCAATTGTAACGCCAAAAGGCTTTTCGGCAATCGGTACTGCAAATGGTTTGAAAAAAGACAAAAAGGATTTAGGTGTAATCATTTGTGAAGTGCCAGCATCATGTGCTGCCGTTTATACAACGAATCAAATACAAGCAGCTCCCCTGCAAGTAACGAAAGATAGTATAACAGCTGAGGGGAAATTGCAGGCAATTATCGTCAATAGTGGAAATGCAAATGCTTGTACAGGAATGAAAGGGTTACAAGATGCTTACGAGATGCGTGCATTAGGAGCGGAACATTTTGGAGTGAAAGAAAATTACGTTGCAGTTGCTTCAACAGGTGTAATTGGTGTTCCTTTACCGATGGATATCATCCGAAAGGGAATTGCAACTCTTATCCCGACGAAGGAAGAAAGTGAAGCTCATTCTTTTTCTGAAGCAATCTTAACGACGGATCTTATAACGAAAGAAACTTGCTATGAGATGATGATTGATGGGAAGAAAGTGACGATTGCTGGTGTTGCGAAAGGTTCAGGGATGATTCATCCAAATATGGCAACGATGCTAAGTTTTATTACGACAGACGCTCATATAGAGCATGACGTATTACAAACAGCATTATCACAAATCACGAATTATACATTCAATCAAATTACGGTAGATGGAGATACTTCTACGAATGATATGGTCATCGTTATGGCAAGTGGATTATCAGAAACGAAACCAATCAATATGGAACATGCAGATTGGGAAACTTTCATATTTGCTTTACAGAAGGTATGTGAAGATTTAGCGAAAAAAATCGCACAAGATGGTGAGGGCGCTACGAAGTTAATAGAAGTAAATGTGTTAGGAGCTCGAACGAATGAAGAAGCAAAGAAAATTGCAAAGCAAATAGTTGGTTCGAGTCTTGTGAAAACAGCAGTACATGGTGAAGATCCAAACTGGGGGCGAATTATTAGCAGTATTGGACAAAGTGAAGTCGCGATTAACCCAAATACAATTGATATTACACTTCAATCTATTGCGGTGCTGAAAAATAGCGAACCTCAAATGTTTTCTGAAGAGGAAATGAAAATGAAATTAAAAGAACATGAAATTATGATTAATGTGTATTTACATTTAGGAGAAGAGACAGGATCAGCTTGGGGCTGTGACCTAAGCTATGAATATGTGAAAATAAACGCTTGTTATCGTACATAAGGAGAGAGAAGATGAGCGATTATATTGTAGTGAAATGCGGCGGTAGTATGTTGGATCAACTAAATGATGTGTTTTTTGATTGCATAAAGAAATTGCAACAGAAGTATAAAGTAGTGATTGTCCATGGCGGTGGCCCAGAAATTGATGCTCAATTAAAAGATTGTAACATCAAAGTAGAAAAAAGAGATGGATTACGAGTAACACCAAAAGAAGTTATGGATATTGTTCAAATGGTGCTATGCGGAAGTACGAATAAAAAGTTTGTAATGAAGTTGCAAAGGCATAATTTACTTGCGGTAGGTTGCTCAGGGTGTGATGGCAAGTTACTTCAAGTTCAACCTGTCAGTGAGGAGATAGGATATGTGGGAGAAGTAAGGTATGTCGAAACGGCCTTACTAAAAGGATTAATAAATATGAATTATATTCCTGTTATTGCTCCGGTCGGCATAAATGATAATGAGATTTATAACATAAATGCAGATACCGCAGCAGCTGGAATTGCGGCCGCATTATCTGCAAAAGAACTCATTTTTATTACAGATGTAGATGGGGTATTACATGAAGGGAAGTTAGTAAAGAAAGCCAACGAATTTGAGATTGTTAATTTTATAGAAAACGGTGTTATTACTGGTGGGATGATTCCGAAAGTACAGGCGGCACTAGCATCATTAAAAATGGGAGTGCAAAAGGTTAGTATCGTAAATGGGACGAAGGATTTTACCGAGGTTACAGGTGAGTGTATCGGAACGACGGTAACGAGGGGCGTGAGTATTGCATGACAAGTCATCTTTTTCAAACGTATGGGAGAAGAAAGGTTGAGTTTGTAAAGGGAAAAGGAACGAAAGTCATTGATAATAACAGTAAGCAATATTTAGATTTTACATCAGGAATCGGTGTATGTAATTTAGGACATTGTCATCCTACGGTTATGAAAGCTGTACAAGAGCAACTGCATGAAATATGGCATATATCTAACCTATTTACAAACAGCTTACAAGAAGAAGTCGCGTCATTATTAACAGAAAATATAGCATTAGATTATGTGTTTTTCTGTAATAGCGGGGCAGAGGCGAATGAAGCAGCTTTGAAGTTAGCCCGTAAGCATACTGAAAAATCTCTCGTCGTAACATGCGAGCAGTCTTTTCACGGTAGAACATTCGGAACGATGAGTGCGACGGGGCAAAATAAAGTGAAAGAGGGATTTGGTCCATTACTTCCATCTTTTTTACATATTCCTTTTAACGATATTAAGGCGTTGAAAGAGGTAATGAATGAAGAAGTTGCGGCAGTAATGGTAGAAGTTGTTCAAGGTGAGGGAGGAGTAGTACCTGCTAATCTAGCCTTTTTGAAAGAGATTGAAACATTATGTAAGAAGTCCGGTTCCCTATTTATTATAGATGAAGTACAAACTGGAATTGGAAGAACTGGGACATTATTTGCTTACGAACAAATGGGAATACATCCTCATATCGTTACTACCGCTAAGGCGCTTGGAAATGGCATTCCAGTTGGAGCGATGATTGGCCGGAAGGAACTTGGAACATCGTTTCCTGCAGGATCACATGGTTCAACGTTTGGTGGGAATTATATTGCAATGGCTGCAGCGAAAGAAGTATTGCAAATAACTAAGAAGCCATCGTTTTTAAAAGAAGTAAAGGAAAAGGGCAAGTACGTATTACAGAAATTGCAAGAGGAATTACGACATGTCGAATGTATTCAAAATATACGTGGTAAGGGGCTTATGATTGGAATTGAGTGTACGCATGAGGTTTCAAGTTTTATAGAACAACTAGAGAAAGAAGGGCTTCTCGTATTACAAGCAGGACCTACTGTTATAAGACTATTACCACCACTTATTGTGACGAATGAAGAATTAGAACAGGCAGTATATATGATAAAAAAAGTAGTTTGTACAAAAAACGTATCAATTATATAAGGGGGAAGTTTCATGTCAACTGTACAAGTACCGAAATTAAATACGAAGGATCTTTTAACATTAGAAGAACTGACGCAAGAAGAAATTATTTCTTTAATTGAGTTCGCTATATATTTAAAAAAGAATAAGCAGGAGCCTTTATTACAGGGCAAAATATTAGGGCTTATCTTTGATAAACATTCAACTCGTACTCGCGTATCTTTTGAAGCGGGAATGGTACAACTCGGAGGACATGGTATGTTTTTAAGTGGGAAAGAGATGCAAATTGGAAGAGGAGAGAGCGTTTCAGATACTGCGAAAGTATTATCTCATTATATTGACGGGATCATGATACGTACATTCTCACATGCGGATGTAGAAGAGCTTGCGAAAGAATCGAGCATACCTGTAATTAACGGTTTAACGGACGATCATCATCCTTGTCAAGCATTGGCAGACTTAATGACAATATATGAAGAAAAAAATACATTTAAAGGAATAAAATTGGCTTACGTAGGTGACGGAAATAATGTATGTCATTCATTGTTGTTAGCAAGTGCGAAAGTCGGAATGCATATGACTGTTGCAACGCCTGTAGGATATGAACCGAATGAAGAGATTGTAAAAAAAGCGTTAGCGATTGCCGAGCAAACAGGAGCTGAAATTGAAATTTTGCATAACCCTGAACTAGCGGTGAATGAAGCAGATTTCATTTATACTGACGTTTGGATGAGCATGGGGCAAGAGGGCGAAGAAGAGAAATATACGTTGTTTCAACCATACCAAATCAATAAAGAACTTGTTAAGCATGCGAAACAAACATATCGTTTCTTACACTGTTTACCTGCTCATCGCGAAGAGGAAGTAACAGGAGAAATTATAGATGGACCAGAGTCTATCGTTTTTGAGCAAGCTGGTAATCGATTGCATGCGCAAAAAGCATTATTAGTAAGTTTATTTAAAAATGTAGAAGAGCTTTCTTAAATGATGTGCACCTCAAATTGTTAGACACGAATAACAATTTGAGGTGCACTTTTTATATTGAAATGTCATATGTATATTTAGTTAACCATTTCGATATCATTTATAATAAAAGAGAAATTGAAATTTGTTTTTCAGAGTATGTAAGGGCATACTACATATAAAAATATAGTTAAAGAGATGATGAGAGTGAAAACACCTAAGAAAACATATTCGTTTTTTCAGCGGATGTGGAGAATATTAAAGTTTCAATATTATAAGTTACTTCGATCACCAGAAGGTGCAAAGAAAGTATCATTAGGTTTTGCGATTGGTTTTGGCTTAGAGATGTTAGTTATATATACGGCATCGCTCGTATATATAATATTTTATCCAATCGTTCGATTAGCGAAGGGATCCTTTCCTGCTGCGGTTATTGGTAATATTATTGGGAAAATATCATTTTTACCGGTATTGTTATTTCCATTTGCTTATGCGTTAGGAAAAATGATTTATCCATTTCATGTGAAAAAAATACATCATGAACCATTTACAATGTCTGACTTGTTCTCAAGCCACATTTTTACGATGTTAAAGAGCTTGTTACAGAGTGAAGTGTATGTATTAATTGGAATGACGATTTTAGGAGTTGTGTTTGGTGTAGTTTCATATTTCGTGGTGCATTATTTATATGAAAAGAACCGTAAGTTACGTTTGAAGAACAGAAAGAAACGAGTGAGAGAACCACTTGTGCAAATATAAAGAGAGTCACACTCATTTTCTCCTTTGAATATGTTTAAGAAAAAGGGGGAGAGAATGAATGTATTATTACGTACCGCAAGTATATCCATATGTAAATTACTATCCGGTTTATGATATGAATAGACAATACGAATTATATCGGCAACAACAAGTACAGCAATTATCACAAATACCACAACAACAGCCTAAGCAAGAACAAAAACCATATTTAACGACATGGCCATATTCAAATGTATACTACGGTAATTATTACGAATCATAAAGCTGCTTCGATTTAGAAGCAGCTTTATGCGTTCGTTTTCAAAATTAAATTTTGAATGGTTTGAAGAGAGTGAATGAGTTTTTCACGTTCTTCCTCAGATAACGTTTGGAAATTTTCCTTTAATTTGTCTAAAATGAATTGTTGATATTGATTTACTAACAATTTCCCTTCAGTTGTTAGGGAAATTAAAATGACCCGTCGATCTTTTTCGCTATAATGACGCTCTATTAATTCTTCTTGAATCAGTTTGTTTAATAGAGGTGTCATGTTGGGCCTTGAAATCGCTAGCCGCTTGCCGATTTCGGAAACTGCTAATGTGCCATTTTCATGCAGAAGTAGTAATACTTGTGTATGTGATGGCGGCATATGTCTTTGGGAAGAAAATTCTCCAGGAAGCATAAATTTGCGATAAAAAAGAGGCACTAGCGAAAGAAGATGATCAACAATACGTTCCCACTCGCGTGATTCCATATAAAGGCCCCCTTCCACTCTCATTGTAACAAAAAAGACATGTTATAAAAATAGAATTGTTTCATGGAAATTTTAATATTTGTAGGCCAACACTTTTTTTGTAAATGAATCGGCAATAATCGTATAGCCTTTGTCATTCGGGTGTACTTGGTCAAAGAGTAATTCTTTCTTATCATTAGATATTAATTTGCGAATTGGTAAAACGATAGACGGCTGATTTGCTTTAGCAATGGAATAAACAGATTCATTCCAGCCATCTAAAAACATATCTGCATAACTCGCGATGGAATCATCGAGTTGTAACGGGTTATAGAGTTCAGAAAGAATGAGTAAAGCATCCGGATTTTGATCTCGAACTGTCTTTACAATATTTTTTACATCCGCTTCAAAATGAGCTTTTTCTTTATTTAACATTTTAATACCGTCTATAACACCAACATCACGATTTAAGCGAAATAAATTATTTCCGCCAATATTAATTGTAATGATATTTGCTGATCTAATTTTTTGCTTTACATCTTCTGATTGAACTTTTTTAGCGAGACGATCTGTTGTAAGGCCGTTTATCCCAAGGTTTTCTACTGTAATGGGTTTATGAATTTGTGCTTCTATTTGTTTAGAGGCTAATTCAGCAAATCCACCTTGTGTTGAACCATATCCTTTGGCGAGCGAATCACCTAGTACGAGATGATAAAAAGAATCGTTTGTTTGCTTATCAATCCAACTTGGAGTAGATGTTTTTTCTGTTTTTTCTTCGGGTTCATTTTGTTTTGTCTCATCGTTCTTTTCGAAATAAGAATAAGAAATGATTAGAAGGAGGAGACAAACAATTGTTAAGATGACTTTTTTCATAAATTCATCCTCCTTGTAATTGGTAATTGTATCATATTCAGCAGTATTAACAATGTAAGGGCATATTATATGTTTATGAAAAGTTTACAACAACTTTACAGAAAATTTGTAGAAGTATGTCAAAAAATATTGACGATATGAAAGTACATTATATATGATAATGTCAGATAAGGTGAAATTTTAATTAGTAGGGCTTTATTTCCCGATGAGTAAAATCTCACCAATCGAGCGTTTAAGAGGACTACTCATTAGCGCAGGATGAAATGAAAATCTTATCTCCAATAGAAGAAAAAAGGTATGTGATTAGAGACAGATTCATTTCATTATTTTTGGTAATTGTATAAGGGGGATTTTTTGTGAAAAAGTCAAAAAAAATGCTAGCTGGAGCAACTCTTGCTATTGGTGTTATAGCGCCGCAAGTATTGCCAGCAACAGCTCATGCGGATGAGCAAACTGGGGAGAGTACGGTTAACTTACGAATTCTAGAAACATCAGATATTCACGTTAATTTAATGAATTACGATTATTATCAAACGAAAACCGATAATAAAGTAGGTCTCGTACAAACAGCAACACTTGTTAATAAAGCACGTGAAGAAGCGAAGAACTCTGTCCTATTTGATGATGGGGATGCATTACAAGGGACACCGCTTGGAGATTATGTAGCCAATAAAATAAATGATCCGAAGAAGCCTGTGGATCCTAGTTATACACATCCATTGTATCGTTTAATGAATTTAATGAAGTATGACGTCATCTCTCTTGGGAATCATGAATTTAACTACGGTTTAGACTATTTAAACAAAGTAATTAGTAAAACGGAATTCCCGGTTATTAACTCGAACGTCTATAAAGATGATAAAGATAATAATGAAGAGAACGATCAAAATTACTTTAAACCATATCATGTTTTTGAAAAAGAAGTAGAAGATGAATCAGGTCAAAAGCAAAAAGTGAAAATTGGCGTAATGGGATTTGTTCCACCTCAAGTTATGAACTGGGATAAAGCAAATTTAGAAGGAAAAGTGAAAGCAAAAGATATAGTTGAAACAGCGAAAAAAATGGTGCCAAAAATGAAAGCAGAAGGTGCAGATGTTATCGTTGCACTAGCACATTCCGGTGTTGATAAGAGTGGATACAACGTTGGCATGGAAAATGCGTCGTATTATTTAACAGAAGTTCCTGGTGTAGATGCAGTATTAATGGGACATTCACATACGGAAGTGAAGGATGTATTTAATGGTGTTCCAGTTGTAATGCCTGGTGTCTTTGGAAGTAACTTAGGCATTATTGATATGCAATTGAAAAAAGTAAATGGAAAATGGGAAATACAAAAAGAGCAATCGAAGCCGCAACTTCGTCCGATTGCTGATAGTAAAGGAAACCCACTCGTACAATCTGATCAAAATTTAGTTGATGAAATTAAAGATGATCATCAAGCGACAATTGATTATGTGAATACAGCTGTAGGAAAAACGACAGCGCCAATTAATAGTTATTTCTCATTAGTACAAGATGATCCTTCTGTACAACTTGTGACAAATGCACAAAAATGGTATGTAGAAAAGTTATTTGCTGAAAATGGACAGTACAGCAAATATAAAGGAATTCCAGTTTTATCTGCAGGAGCACCATTTAAAGCAGGTGGCCGAAACGGTGCTACATATTATACGGATATTCCAGCTGGAACGTTAGCAATTAAAAACGTAGCAGATTTATATGTATATCCAAATACGTTATATGCTGTAAAAGTAAATGGGGCACAAGTGAAAGAATGGCTTGAAATGTCTGCAGGTCAGTTTAATCAAATCGATCCAAAGAAAACAGAAGAACAGCCGTTAGTAAATATAGGCTATCCTACATATAACTTCGATATTTTAGATGGCTTAAAATACGAAATTGATGTAACACAACCAGCGAAATACGATAAAGATGGAAAAGTTGTAAATGCAAATACGAATCGTATTGTAAATATGACATATGAAGGGAAGCCAGTAGCTGAAAATCAAGAGTTCATCGTCGCTACAAATAACTATCGCGGAAGCAGCCAAACGTTCCCGGGTGTAAGCAAAGGGGAAGTTGTATACCAATCACAAGATGAAACGCGTCAAATCATTGTGAAGTATATGCAAGAAACACCAGTTATTAATCCAGCAGCAGATAAAAATTGGCTGTTCAAACCGATTGTTGCCGATAAATTACATACAACATTCGATTCTTCACCAAATGCACAAAAGTATATAAAGAAAGATGGAAAAATATCATATGTTGGACCATCTGAAAATGAATTTGCTAAATATGCAATTGATATAACGAAGAAGAACGATGATGATAAGGAAACTGGTGGGGAGAACCCAACAACACCACCAACAGGTGAAGGAAATAATGGAGGAAATCCGACGACACCACCAACAGGTGAAGGGAATAACGGAGAGAACCCAACGACACCACCAAAAGATGAAGGTAATAATGCAGGATCTGGACAAACTACAACGGATAATCAAAACGCAAAAGAAACAACAACTGTAAGCGAAAAGAAAGAAGAACGTGATTTACCGAAAACAGGTACAAGTGTTGTTTCTACAATTGGAGCAGGTTTGGCGTTTGTTGGAGCAGGATTACTTCTGTTATTTAGAAGAAAGAAAGCAAATAGATAGTCAAGAAATATAAAAAGGATTACCGATTCAGGTAATCCTTTTTAGTATATTATGAAAGTGTTACAGCTTTTTCTTTCTTCCATGAAAGGCCAAATCCAGTGAAACCAACAATAATTGTTAAGACTGGGCAAGCTAAACAGAAAATTGCGAATGGAAGGTAATCAAATGTCGGAACGCCAAGGACGTTCGATAAGAATACACCACTTACTCCCCATGGTACGAGCGGATTAATAACTGTACCTGCATCTTCTAGTACTCGTGATAAATTCCGACGTTCTAAACCGACTTCATCGTATTTATTAGCAAATGCTTGTCCTGTTAAAACGATGGATAAGTATTGCTCACCAAGTAAGAAGTTTACACCAATTGCAGTTGAAGCAGTAGAAATAATTAAGCGTGTACTATTTTTTACGAAGCTAGAGATGATATTCATCAGCTGCGCGATAATACCCATTCCTTGTAATAATCCTCCCATACAAAGAGCTAGGAAAATAAGCGCAATCGACATCATCATACTTTGTAGACCACCGCGAGATAGTAAGCTATCAATGTCTTTAATACCAGTTTTAGAAACATAGCCGTCTTGCATAATTTTCATTAAATCAGCTAAAGAAGTGCTAGGTTTAAAAATAAAGAGAATAATAATTCCTACCACGATTCCTGCAAGCAATGTTGGAACTGCTGGAACTTTTTTAAATGCGAATAGGAACAGTAATAAAATTGGGATTAGTGTAACGATAGAAATCGTTGTATTTTTCTCTAATGTACTAATAAAGTTTGTGAAGTCAACGTCTCCGCTAGTGCCGCCTCCTAAAATGAAAAATGCGATAAAAGCAATAATGAAGGCTGGAACTGTTGTCCAAAGCATGTTACGAATGTGCTCAAATAAATCTACACCCGTTACAGCAGGAGCTAAGTTTGTTGTATCAGATAAAGGAGACATTTTATCTCCAAAGAACGCACCAGAAATAATTGCACCAGCAATTAGAGCCGGATCGTATCCGAGAGCACTACCCATGCCCATAAAGGCAAGTCCTACAGTTGCAGCAGTTGTAAAGGCACTACCGATACTCGTTCCAACAATTGCACAAACAACGAAAACAGTTGGAATGAAAATTTTAGGAGATACAAGTTGGAAGCCGTATACCATTAAAGTTGGGATTGTTCCAGCGGCGATCCAAACACTAATTAATACGCCTACAAGTAAGAAAATAAAAATAGATGGAATACCAGCTGAAATACTACTAATCATCCCTTTTTCCATCGTAGACCAATCAATTTTTTTCATAAATCCAAATGCTAATAAAAGAACGATGCCAAATAAAATTGGGATGTGTGGTGAAACTTCTAGTTGAATAACACTAAAGCCAATACAGAAAAAGATAAATACTGTTAAAAGAACAGATTCAATTTTTGAAACCATTGTTTTCCCCTCCTAAGTAATCTAAAATAGCTCTTTTTTATATAAAATTCGCCAATATTGTTTATTTCCTTCTAAAATTTAGAATTTTGTGACAAATTACCGGTAATTATTGGTTTTTCAATATGATACGGAAATGATTGGATAAAAAAACGTCCCTGCATATAATTATGCAGGGACGAAGAAATCGCGGTACCACCCTAGCTTGTGAAATGAATGTATCACAAAATAAAGGGTCGTATGATATGCGCTAATAAAATAAAAACGCCCCTGCAATATATGCAGGGACGAAAAATTCGCGGTACCACCCTAAATTGTGAAACAGTATCGTTTCACCACTCTTTAGATATAACGGTCTATAACCGTCTTTCACTACTCCTTACGTTTCGCAAAAGAAGCTCCAGGGGGTAATTCATAATTCGCTCTGTACTGGTTCGCACCGACCACCAGCTCTCTGAAATCAGAAATCGAAATACTACTAAATCCTATCAATGCCGATTCATATGATGTTAGTTAAATTTTTATCATATATTCGTCTTACATGTCAATAAAAATATTCAATAATTTTTTAGGGGAATAAAGGAGAACAATTTTAATCCTGTGAAAATGTGCGTTATAATGAATTTGAAAGGGGAGGAAAGAGTGAAGAAAAAAATAATTCTTTTTACCACTTTACTAGTCATTGGCGGAAGTGCTGGAATTTACACGGCTTTTGCAGCTGAATCAGAGCAGGCGAAGCAAAAGCAAGTACAGCAGTCAGAAGTGAAGAAATCGAAAGAAGCTAAAGAGAAGAAGTCGATGGAAAAAGCAGCTGAGAAACTAGGGGTTTCTACGAAAGGGAAAACAAAAGAAGAGGTTGCGAAAGAAGTAAATACCGCAAGATTTGAGAAGCGCCATGATCTGTTGATTGAACATGCAAAACAACTTGGAATTGAAACAGAAGGAAAAAAGATGAAGAGATTATTTTAGAAATCGGAAAGATACAACATGGAAAGTAGAACAACTTATCTTATGATAAGTTGTTCTTTTTTAAGAACTACTTGATTTAAAAATAATTGACAATCATTTATTTTTAATGTTAACTATATTTATAAACTAGTTAACATTAGGGGTGACAATTGTGACTTTTAGTAAGAGTACGACTGACAAACCATCATATACATATGAAGAGTTATCGGAGAAAAATAAAACCTATGTATGGCATCCGTTTACACAAATGAAGGATTATTTAGAAGAAGATCCTGTCATTATTGAACGGGGAGAGGGAAGAAAGCTATACGATGTAAATGGAAATGAATATTGGGATGGTGTTTCGTCTATTTGGTTAAATGTTCATGGACATCAAGTACCGGAACTAGATGAGGCAATTCGTAAACAATTAAATAAAATTGCCCATTCTACTATGCTAGGACTTGCTAACGTTCCATCTATTTTATTAGCGGAAAAAATAATTGAAGTTGTACCAGAAGGTTTGAAGAAAGTATTTTATTCAGACTCTGGTTCTAGCGCCGTTGAAATTGCAATTAAGATAGCTTTTCAATATTGGCAGCATAAAGGGAAAGCGAAGAAACAAAGATTTGTTACATTAAAAGAAGCGTATCATGGCGACACAATTGGAGCTGTTTCAGTAGGAGCAATAGACTTGTTTCACCAAGTGTATAGTTCACTTTTATTTGAGGCAATTAAAATGCCTTATCCATATACATATCGTTCTCCTTATGGAAATGATAAGGAGGAAATTGTAAAAAAACATTTAGAAGAAATGGAAGAGATGCTAAAAGATAAACATGAAGAAATTGCGGCGCTTATTGTAGAACCTTTAATGCAAGGTGCTGGCGGTATGATTACAATGCCAAAAGGATACTTAAAAGGGCTACGTAATTTATGTACGAAATATAATGTTTTATTTATTACAGATGAGGTAGCGACTGGATTCGGGCGTACTGGAAAAATGTTTGCATGTGAACATGAAAATGTAACGCCGGATATTTTAACAGCGGGAAAAGGTTTAACGGGCGGATATTTACCAGTTGCAATTACTGTAACGACAGATGAAATTTATAATGCCTTTTTAGGAGGCTATGAAGAACAAAAAACGTTTTTCCACGGACATAGTTATACAGGGAATCCGTTAGGGTGTGCGGTAGCAATTGCGAATCTAGAACTATATGAGAAAACAAATTTAATAGAAGAAGTAGCACGTAAAACAAAATATGTGGCGACGCAATTAGAAGAACTTTTTGCATATAAACATGTAGGGGATATTCGTCAATGCGGATTAATGATTGGAATTGAACTTGTGAAGAATAAGGAAACGAAAGAAGCGTTTGAATGGACAGAGAGGATCGGTGTTCAAGTATGTAAACGCTCAAGAGAGCTAGGTATGATCTTGCGACCGCTCGGTAATACGATTGTATTTATGCCTCCTCTTGCTTCTACAATTGAGGAGATTGATGATATGTTACGCATTTTGTATAAAGCAATCTCGGATGTTACGGAGGGAGAATAATGAGCGGTTTTTTTATAACAGCAACGGATACTGAAGTAGGGAAAACTATAGTTGCCGGTGCATTAGCAGGTGTATTTAGAGAATTGGGATATAACATCGGGGTATATAAACCGTTGCAAAGTGGACATGTTGCATCAAATCCAGAGGGAGATGCAGCAAGGCTAAAAGCATTAGCAGGTGTACCGACAAAAGAAGATGAAATTTGCCCTTATTCTATTGAAGAGCCGCTTGCCCCGAGACTTGCCATGAAAAGAGCTGGAAGAGTAGTACATGTAAAGGACATTATTCATCACTATAATGAACGATTGAAAGAGTTTAATAGTTTACTTGTAGAAGGAGCAGGTGGATTAGCTGTTCCGTATACAGAGGACGCTTTAGTAATTGATTTCGCAAAAGAATTACAGCTTCCACTTATTGTAGTGGCACGCCCTACATTAGGGACAGTAAATCATACAGTTTTAACGATTGCTTATGCAAAGGCACATGGTTTAACAGTAGCAGGTGTAATTTTATCTGGCTGCAAAGAATGTGAAATGGAAAGAGTGCAAGAAAATAAAGAAATGATTGAAGAGCTAAGTGGGGTACCGGTTTTAGGTTTATTACCATTCTTTGAAGGTGAGTTTACAAAAGAAGAAGTCTTGGAATCTGCTAAAGAATATATAATGATTTCAAAATTAGAGGAGCTTATCAGAAATGAATCAAACGTGGCGCACACATCTTCAATCTAAATTGCAACAATTAAATGAGCGAGGGCAGTATCGCAGTTTGCATGTAACAGAACAAGCAGAAGAGACATGGCTTATTCGAGATGAGAAAAGGATGCTAAATTTAGCATCAAATAATTATTTAGGATTAGCTGGTGATGAAAGGTTAAAAGAAGCTGCTATTGCATGCACAAGAAAATATGGAGCTGGGGCGACGGCATCAAGGCTTGTTGTAGGAAATTATTCACTGTATGAAGAGGTTGAGAGAAGTATATGCGATTGGAAAGGCACTGAAAAAGCCTTAGTTGTAAGTAGTGGATATACCGCAAATGTTGGAGTGATTTCTTCATTAGCGAGTCGTCACGATATTGTGTTTAGTGACAAATTAAATCATGCAAGTATCGTTGATGGAATTATATTGAGCGGGGCAGAGCATAAAAGGTATCGTCATAACAATTTAAATCATCTGGAGACGTTGTTAAAAACAGCATCTTCTGAAAAGCGGAAATTAATCGTAACAGATACTGTTTTTAGTATGGATGGTGATACTGCGTATTTGAGGGAGTTAGTGGAGTTGAAAGAGAAATACGGGGCAATCATTATAGTTGATGAAGCACATGCGAGTGGAATATATGGAATCGGCGGAGCTGGATTATCTCATATAGAAGAAGATCTTGCTCAAAAAATAGATATACATATGGGGACGTTTAGTAAGGCTTTAGGGTGTTATGGTGCGTATTTGACAGGCGATGCAATTTATATAGAGTATTTACACAATATGATGAGAAGTTTTATTTTTACTACTGCATTACCGCCAGGAACATTAGGAGCGGTACAAAAAGCAATTGAAATTGTAAAAGAAGATAATGAAAGAAGAGAGAGGCTTATAGAGAATGGAGCATATTTCAGAAACCATTTACGAGAAGCTGGTTTTGATATAGGAAATAGCTCAACTCATATTGTACCGATCGTAGTAGGTTCAAATGAAACAGCTTTACGGTTTAGTAAAAGGTTGCAACAGATAGGAATTGCTGCAATTGCAATTCGTCCACCAACGGTTCCAGTTAATAGTTCACGGGTCCGTTTTGCAGTTACGTCCCAACATACAATAGCTGATTTGAACTGGGCTATTCAGCATATTATACGCATTGGTAAAGAAGAGGGGTTTTTAGTATGAAAGAGCTAAAGATTATTTTTATTCCTGGGTGGGGAATGGAAGAAAATATTTGGACTTTAGTTCTGCCGTATTTTAAAGGATATTCTGTTCAATGTATCAATTGGCGTAATGTGAAAGAACAAAGTGAATTTTCAGGGCGAATAATAGATGTAGCAAAGGATGAAAATGTAATTTTAGTGGGATGGTCACTAGGGGCGTTAGCGGCAGTTCAAGCTTATAAAAAGGTTAATGCAAAAGGTATCGTATTAATTGGTGGTACTGCCAAATTTACAAATACGTGCAACTATACGAGTGGATGGAATGCTTTGCATGTAGAACGGCTGAAAAAGAATTTGGCGAGAAAGAAAGAAGACACGCTCAAGCGGTTTTATGAAAATATGTTTACGAAAGATGAGCTGAAAGAGAATAAAAGGTTTGAAGATATGATAAAACACTTTAAAGGTGATTCTATTCAGTCTTTACAATTAGGTTTAGATTATTTAATAGAAACAGATATGAGAGAAGAATTGAAAGAAATAAAAGTACCTCTACTGCTTATTCATGGAGAGCAGGATGTAATATGTCCATTGTCTGCAGCGCGTAGTATGGCTGAGAATGAGACTGCTACGCTCAAGGTAGTAAACGAGGCTGGGCACGCATTATGTGTAATGAATTTTGAATATTGTGTAAATGAGATAATTCAATTTGTAGAGGGGATACGACATGATCAACAAAACGTTACTACAAAAACGGTTTAATGTGGCAGCTGTATCCTACGATCAATATGCAAATGTACAAAAAAAGATGGCACATTCATTACTTTCTACATTGAATCAGCGATATAGTGTAAATGCATCGATACGTATTTTAGAACTTGGATGCGGGACAGGATATGTTACAGAGCAATTATCAAACTTATTTCCGAAAGCACATATTACAGCTATTGATTTTGCTGAAAGTATGATTGCAGTTGCGAAAACTAGACAAAATGTAAACAATGTAACATTTTACTGTCAGGATATCGAAAGATTACGACTAGAAGAAACGTATGATGTCATTATTTCAAATGCCACATTTCAATGGCTAAATGATTTAAAACAAGTGATAGGAAATTTATTTCATCATTTGTCTATAGATGGAATATTACTTTTTTCAACGTTTGGACAGGAAACATTTCAAGAATTGCATGCTTCGTTCCAGCGAGCGAAAGAAGAAAAAAATATACAAAATGAAACATCGATTGGGCAACGTTTTTATTCGAAAAATCAGTTGCGCCATATATGTGAGATAGAAACAGGGGATGTACATGTTTCTGAAACATGTTACATAGAGAGATTTACAGAAGTTAGGGAGTTTCTACATTCTATTCGTAAAGTAGGAGCGACCAATAGTAATGAAGAATCATATTGTCAAAGTCCCTCACTCTTTCGTACGATGCTTCGTATATACGAAAGGGACTTCACGGAAAATGAAGGGATAATGGCAACGTATCATGCTTTATTTGTGCATATAACAAAAGAGGGGAAGAGATGAAATGAAACAAGTACAAACAAAAAGGGATTGGAAAAAACTTGCATACGACGTAGTAGAAGAGAAAATGATTACAAAAGAAGATGCAATAGCGATATTAGAGGCTGACGATACAGAGATTTTAGAAATTATGAATGCAGCTTACATCATTCGCCATCATCACTTTGGTAAGAAAGTAAAATTAAATATGATTATCAATACAAAGTCTGGATTATGCCCTGAAGATTGCGGATATTGTTCACAGTCTATTATTTCAAAAGCGCCGATTGATAAATATGCATGGCTAACGCAGGAAAAGATTGTAGAAGGAGCACACGAAGCGATTCGCCGCAAAGCGGGTACATATTGTATTGTAGCATCTGGTCGTCGTCCGACGGATAAAGAGGTGAATCACGTAATTGGAGCAGTTAAGGAGATTCGTGAAACGACAGATTTAAAGATTTGTTGTTGTTTAGGTTTCTTAAACGAAGATCAAGCAGGACGTTTAGCGGAGGCGGGTGTACATCGTTATAATCACAACTTAAATACACATGCGAATAATTACGAAAGCATTTGCTCCACTCATACGTATGATGATCGTGTTGATACAGTTCAAAAAGCGAAACAAGCGGGGATTTCACCATGCTCAGGAGCGATTTTTGGAATGGGAGAGACAATAGAAGAGCGTGCTGAAATTGCATTCGAATTACAACGTATAGATGCAGATTCAATTCCATGTAATTTCCTTGTTGCTGTAAAGGGTACGCCGCTTGAAGGGCAAAAGGAGTTAACACCAGTAGAATGTTTAAAAGTGCTGGCGATGATGCGCTTTGTAAACCCAACGAAAGAAATTCGCATTTCAGGAGGGCGTGAAATTAATTTACGTTCTGTACAGCCAATCGGTTTATTTGCAGCGAACTCTATTTTTGTTGGAGACTACTTAACGACAGCTGGACAAGAACCGACTGCAGACTGGGGTATGATTGAAGATTTAGGGTTTGAGATTGAGGAATGTGCATTATAAGATAGAAAAAAGCAAACTTGTAAAAGAGTTTGCTTTTTTTGTAAATAAAATGTAATAAATAATTGTGAACGCTTGGTACTATTGGCTTTTGAGCGAAAAAAAGAATTTTGGTGGACGAATTTTCCAAGCCTCAATTGTACATAGTAAATATGTAATTTATATTGGGTTGGAGGATTTTACATGCACAAATATATATTAGCGATTATGACTTGTCTAATTTTACTAAAAGCGATAAGTACTGATCCAGTTAAGGCCGCCGAAAATCCTGAGCAAAAAGAGATGCAACAACGAATTGAACAACATTTTCGAACGAAAGCTGAACATTTTGGATTGAAAACAGAAGGGAAAGATTTAAAGGAAGTACGAAAAGAAATTACTATTATAGAAGAAGCGAAGAAAAGAGAGAATGTATGGAAAACAGCACAAACGCTTCGTATACAAACAGAAGGAAAAACAATGGATGAATTAATAAAAGATGTACGGAAAAAAGTAAAGAAATAAAAAAGAGGCCGCAGCCTCTTTTTTTATGCCCATTGTTTTGATAAGTGAGCCATTTCAATTGCAGCAACGGCGGATTCATAGCCTTTATTACCAGCTTTCGTGCCTGCGCGTTCAATCGCTTGCTCGATTGTTTCAGTCGTTAATACACCGAAAATAACGGGAATGTCTGTTTGTAATGATAAAGATGCAACACCTTTTGCCACTTCATTACAAACGTAATCGTAATGTGTTGTAGCACCACGAATGACAGTGCCTAACGTAATAACAGCATCATACTTCCCGCTATTAGCCATCTTTTTAGCGATTAAAGGAATTTCAAATGCACCAGGAACCCAAGCAACATCGATATCAGCTTCTTCTACACCGTGACGCTTTAATCCATCTAAAGCTCCGCCAAGTAACTTACTTGTAATAAACTCATTAAAACGTCCAACAACAACCCCAACTTTTAATCCTGTACCAACTAAATGACCTTCAAATACCATAATAAATCTCTCCTTTAATTATAAGTTTAGTAAATGTCCTAATTTGTTTACTTTCGTTTGTAAATACGTTTTATTCTCTTCTTTTGTTGGCATTTGTAACGGGACACGCTCGATTACTTCTAAATCGTACCCTTGTAAGCCAGCAATTTTTCGAGGGTTATTCGTTAATAATCGTAAATGTTGTAAACCTAAATCTTTTAAAATTTGAGCGCCAATACCGTAATCACGCAAATCAGCTGGGAAGCCAAGCTTTTCATTTGCTTCTACAGTATCGAAGCCTTCTTCTTGTAACTTATAGGCGCGAAGCTTATTCAGAAGTCCAATGCCTCGTCCTTCTTGTCTCATATATAGAAGAACACCTTTTCCTTCACGCTCAATTTGAGCAAGCGCAGCATGGAGTTGTGGTCCGCAATCACATCGACACGAGCCAAATACATCTCCTGTTAAGCACTCTGAATGAACGCGTACAAGTACAGGCTCTCCTGTTGAAATATCACCTTTTACGAGTGCGATATGCTCTTTCGCATCTAATGAATTGGAATAGCCAATCGCATGGAAAGTACCGAAATCTGTAGGTAATGTAATTTCCACTTCTCGCGTCACTAATGTTTCATGGTGGCGGCGATAAGCAATTAAATCTTCTATTGTAATCATTTTTATATCAAATTGTTTTGCGCACTGTAGTAAATCAGGTACGCGTGCCATCGTACCGTCCTCATTAATAATTTCGCAAATGACGCCAGCTGGTTCTGCTCCGCAAAGCTGTGCTAAATCGACAGCAGCTTCTGTATGACCAGCACGGCGTAGGACACCGCCTTCTTTCGCAATTAATGGAAAGATATGTCCCGGACGATTGAAATCAGCACCTTTTGATGCAGGATTTAACAATTCTTTTATTGTAGTTGCACGTTCGTGGGCACTAATCCCAGTTGTTGTAGAAACATGATCAATGCTCACTGTAAATGCAGTGTGATGCGAATCTGTATTATGAGCTACCATTGGTTCTAATTGTAGACGTTCTGCGTATCCTTCCGTAATCGGTACACAAACGAGGCCGCGCCCATGTGTAATCATAAAGTTAATTGTTTCTGGCGTAATATACTCTGCTAAAGCGATAAAGTCGCCTTCGTTTTCGCGGTTTTCATCATCACATACGATAACGACTTTTCCTTGTTTTAAATCTTCTAGAGCTTCTTCAATACGATGAAACATCATGCTTCCCCCTTATAGAAATCCGTTTTCTTGTAAAAAGCTTTCGGTCATTGAATTTGTTCGTTTTACAGGTTTAGAAATAAAGCGTTCGATATATTTACCAATCATGTCGCACTCAATGTTTACGATGTCACCGGCGTTCTTTTCCCCAATAACAGATTCGCTTACTGTGTGCGGGATGAGTGAAATGGTAATGGAAGATTCGTCTATATCAAATATTGTTAAACTCGTTCCATCAACAGCAACGGATCCTTTATGCAAACAATAGCGTAGTAATTCATCAGCAATAGTTATTTTGTAATAGACGGCATTATAGTGTTGTTTTTTGCTTAAAATCGTCCCGATGCCATCAATATGCCCTGAAACGAAATGTCCACCAAATCGTCCATTTGCCGCCATTGCACGTTCTAAATTTACTTTACATTGCGGTTTAAGCATGCGAAGTGATGTTGATTGCATCGTTTCAGGCATTGCGTCTACTGTGAATGAAGTTGTTGTGAAACTCGTTACAGTTAAGCAAATACCGTTCACCGCGATACTATCACCTAAGTGAACATCTGATAAAATTTTATTTGCATGGATCGTTAACTTCATCGCTTCTCCGCTTTGTTGCATGTTTGCAATCGTTCCTAATTCTTCTACAATTCCTGTAAACATTCCGTCACCTCACTTCGGGCATGCGCAACAATTTTTATATCGTCGCCAATTTGTTTCATCTCTTGAATTTTCAAGGAAAGTGCACCTTGTAATGTTGAAAAACCATTGCCGCCAAATAAAGTAGGGGCATCTTTCCCACCAATTAATTTTGGGCTTATATAAGTTACAATTTCATTGAAATTGTTTGTTTGTAAGAAGCTCGCATGGACGGTTTGCCCACCCTCAACGAAAAGAGATAGGATTTGTTTTTCGCCGAGTAAATCTAAAATATCTTGTATTTCAATTTGCTTCGTTTTCATTTGGAATATCACTATATTTTCAGATTCATAAGAAGCTATTTTCTCTTTATTTACATCCTTACCAACCAAAATCCATGTCGGTGCTAAACCATCTGTTATGACATGAGAAGATGGTGGCGTTCGTAAATGAGTATCTAAAATAACGCGTATAGGATGTTTACCTCCGTTAGGAATTCTTGTTGTTAAATGCGGATTATCAGCTATAACTGTATTCACTCCAACGAGAATCGCATCATGTGTATGGCGGTATTGGTGAACATCAGCTCGTGCTTCTTCACCTGTAATCCACTTACTTTCACCAGTAACAGTTGCTGTTTTTCCGTCTAAGCTCATCGCTGTTTTTATTGTTACAAATGGACGTTTCGTTTTCATGTAGTGAAAAAAGTAGCGATTTAATAAAACTGCTTCTGCTTCCAGAACACCGGTAGTTACTTCGATGCCAGCTTCCTCTAATTTTCTTTTTCCATTACCAGAAACGAGAGGATTGCAATCAAGAGTGGCAATTACAACCCGTTTGACTCCTTTTTTGATGAGCAATTCACAGCAGGGTGGTGTTTTTCCAAAATGGCTACACGGTTCAAGTGTTACATAAACGGTAGCTCCTTTTGCTTTTTCACCAGCCATATGAAGAGCATAAACTTCTGCGTGTTCTTCACCAGCACGCAAATGAGCTCCCATACCGACAATGTTTCCATCTTTTACAATAACAGCACCAACCATAGGATTTGGACTTGTTTGTCCGGATGTTCCTTCTGCTAACTGCAGGGCAACCCTCATATATTCTTGATCTGTCATTCTCTTCACCTCTCCTGAAAAAATCAAAAAACCCCAAGGATTTTATATCCTTGGGGTTTGGGAGACGTGATTTCTAGAAATATAGTTCGAATACGAAAGTATAGGAAAGAAACCTAACGATGATTGATATTTTGGCATAAGGAAAAAACCTAGCAAAATATCGAATTTTTCAAACGCTAGTCGTATCTTTTTATTCCAGTATAGAAACATAAGTATACAAAATAAAACATATATAAAGATTCAAAATGAAACTTTAAAAATATGCATACTGAAATAAAAGTGTATTCGCTATATAAAATTACTAGAAAACATATCCTTCTCCCATCCAGACTATACTGTCGGCCCTAGAGTTTCACTAGATCCACCGTTTTCGAGTTGAAAACGGGTCACGGACTTAGAAGTTTGCACTTCATCACCGCCGGTTGGGAATTTCACCCGACCCCGAAGGATGTTGTTTGCTCAAATTATAGCACAAAAAAGAAAAAAGGCTAGTAAAAAATATTCGAATGTGAAGAATTGTGTGAAAATATATGTATGCTGGCATGAAGACAGAAGTATTAGAAATGTTGTAAGGAGAAGGGATGTAATGGAGTTGATCAAAAGAAAAAAACATGCACAAAAAAATGTGCATGTCACATGTGAAATTATTCTGCCTCTGGTGCTCTAACAACAGATTCGAATTTTCCTTTATGCGAAGCATCGCAATAAGGCATATTTTTTGATAAACCACAACGGCATAAAGAAAATGCCGGTTTTGCTGGGAATACATTCCCTTGTGAATCAACTAATTCCACGTCCCCTGTAACGCGAAAAGAGCCATTATCATTTACTTTAATTTGTACTTTAGCCAACGCTATCCCTCCTTCCCAAACGCTTAATTTCATCATATAATCAAGAGAAGTACTTGACAATATGAAAAGAGCACTTTCTTTGGGAGAGAAGAGAGTGTTATAATGTTTTTTATAACTGACTAGAGTAAGGTGACGAAAGATGGATAAACAATTACGTACATTACGAAATATTGCAAATGAGCGCACGTGGGCATCATTTTTGAATGATAATCATCCATATAGTTTGTTACACTGGTCCATTGCCGGTGTAGGACAAGAGCCAAAGGATGTTTGGTTACTTCAAGATGAGGTAACATTTCAAACGACAGAATTTCCAACACTCGATGAAGCAGTGCAATGGATTTCTGAAAATATGGAACAAGTTACAGACGTTTTAGCGCAATAAAAAACAGGCTTATGCAAGCCTGTTTTTTGTTTCTTTTACATAGGAGTTTAAAAATTGATCAACGGCTGCTTCATACTCTTCTTTATTTTCGTTATAAGAGCAAGCGTGTGCACCGTGTTCTGCAATATAAAGTTGTTTATTATTTTCCTTCGCTTCATATAGTGCTTTCGTCATATCAGCTAAAATATAATTATCATCTTTACTATGAATAAAGAGGACGGGATTGTTAATGTTTTTTATACAATCGATTGGTGAAACTTCACGAATTGTATAACCGTCACGCACTTTTAAAAAAGCATTTGCTAAAGGTAATAAAGGCCATTTAGGTAAATGGAATTCAACCTTTAAACGGTGCTGTAATTGCCCGTAGAAATCAGAAAAAGGACAATCTGCAATATAGAAATCAGCGCCATCTTCTACAAGTCCTGCATACTGAAGAAGTGTTGCAGCTCCCATCGATTCACCATGAATACCGAGTGTTATATTTGTTCCAAAACGATTTTTTAGCCAGTCAACTACAGATTTTAAATCATGTTTTTCATAGTATCCATAGCTTGTTGTTTTTCCACCAGTTTTACCATGACGACGATGATCGTAAATAATGACATTATATCCTCTGTTTAAAAATAAGTTTGCATATTTTACAGAGTTCATTTTATTTACAGTTACGCCGTGACAGAAAATCATAAATTTGTTGGAATGACCAGCAGGAATGTAATATCCGTGAAGATCATATCCGAATTGTGAAGGGATATGAATTTCTTCTTTATGAAGAGCATCAAAATCCTCTATACGAAAATGTTTTTTCGTTTCTCTTTCGAGTACTTCTTCCTCTGTTTTTTTCTTTAAGTACATCACTTTATTTGTAAAGAAAATCCCAAGGGCAGTTATCGCACCTAGTATAGTAAACAATGCTGCAAAAAAACGTTTCATACTTTACCTCATCCTCCAAATACCGTTACATGTGATACACTTATATTGTATCACAATGATAGAAAAGGGGAGAAATAGGAAATGGTGCATATACAAAAAATTACGCCAGAGATGAAAGAAACAATCCGAATGTTCATGTGTGAGAACTGGGGGAGCTCATTAATGGTTTCACGTGGAAAGGGGCATCAATTAGAAGAGTTGCCAGGATTTGTTGCGCTCTCTAATGACAGAATAATCGGAATTATAACGTATGAAGTGATTGGAAATATGTGCGAAATTGTATCGTTAGATAGCTTTGAAGAAAGAAAAGGAATAGGGACGAAACTTGTAGATTGTGTATTACAAATTGCAGAAGAAGAGCGGTGCGGTCGGGTTTGGCTCATTACAACAAATGATAATATGAATGCGTTACGTTTTTACCAAAAACGTAATTTTTTGATGACGAATTTATATGTGAATGCGGTTGATGAGGCGCGAAAAATAAAGAAAGAGATTCCACTTAATGGGTATGATAATATCCCAATTTTACATGAAATTCAATTAGAATATCGTTTAGTGTAATGATGTAACAATTTTCAGAAATATAAGTTATTAACCTTGACGAATATTGTAATTTAGGTTACCGTAAAATTGTAATCTATTACCATATTAAGGGGTGACGATGTGGCAACTATACGTGATGTTGCAAAATTGGCAGGTGTTTCAGTCGCAACCGTTTCACGAGTTATGAATGAAAAAGGATACGTTCATGAGGACACAGTAAAACAAGTAAAGGAAGCAATTGAGGAATTACGTTATAGGCCAAATAGTACAACAAAGCCATTATTTAAAGAGAATTCAACGATAATTGCATTACTTGTAGATAATCTATATGACCCATCAAACATCACTTTGCTACATTGTATGGAGGAAATAGCATATAAAGAAGGATATCAAACCATTGTTTGTAATATAGAAAATAAAGATAGATACATACATATGTTGAAGGAAAATAACGTTGCAGGTGTTATTTTGACAAAATCTGTTTTTAAAAGTATAGGAGAAATACCACTTCCGTTTGTTGTGATTAATGAAAAAAAATCCTATGCAAATTATTATGAAAGTGGCCAAAGAGCGGTGTCTATATTAAAAGAAAAAGGTTGTCACTTTCTTGCTTATTTCGGTGAGGGCGAAGATAGTGAAGAAATGGAAGAGTACATATCAGGATTTTTAGACGTTGTTTGGGAGGAAGGAATCTCTTATCGAGAAGTATGTGTACAAGGGTATACGAATAAACAGTTTATTACATTATTGCAAACTTATCCGTATATAGATGGAATTGTAACTTCAAGTGATAAGATTACTTTTGAGTTAATTCGAGCAGCAAAAAAATTAAATATCCGTATACCGGATAAATTGAGAATGATTGGACTGAACGGGAGTATAGATAGTGAATGGACAGGTCCGTCATTTATACAAATGGAAAGTTGTATCGAAGAAAATGGGAAAATAGCGATGCAACAATTAAAAGGAAAAATAAAAAAGTAAAAGGTGCGTATAAAACGCACCTTTTTATAATGTAATGGCGGCAATAAAGCCGAATATAAGTAACGGTATATTATAATGCAGAAAAGTTGGTACACATGTATCCCATATATGATGGTGTTGACCATCAGCATTTAAACCGGATGTTGGTCCAAGTGTACTATCTGATGCTGGAGATCCTGCATCGCCTAGCGCTCCGGCTGTACCGATAATTGCAATGGTGGCCATTGGACTAAATCCAAGCTGTATGCAAAGAGGTACAAAAATTGTTGTTAAAATAGGGATGGTTGAAAAAGATGAACCAATTCCCATCGTAACAAGAAGTCCAATCACAAGCATAAGAAAGGCTGCGAGTGGTTTATTATTTCCAATTATATGTGCACTTGTTTGTACAAGAGATTCAACATGTCCTGTTTTTCGAAGAACAGCGCCAAATCCAGCGGCTGCAATCATAACAAAACCGATAAAGGACATCATGCGCATTCCACTTGTTAATATCGCATCTGCTTCTTTAAGAGGTAGACTACCACTTACTGATAAGACGATAATCCCCGCTAAAGCACCGAAAATCATGGATTCTGTTGCTAATTGAACAGTTAATGTGGCAATGATAGATAATAATCCGAAAGTAATGCTACGCTTTGTATAGGGAACGATTTCATTTACGGTAGTATGAATTTGTTCTGTTTCATACGTACGAGGCTTTCGGTATGTAATGAAAACCGCTACACATAACCCGATAATCATACCGATTGCTGGAATAGTCATTGCTTTTGGAATAAGCGCGACATCAAATGTAAGACCGCTTTGCGCAGCATTTGTTTGCAATACGTCATGATAAATTTTTCCGAACCCTGCTGGAATCCACATATAAGGAGTAATCAATCCGAATGTAATAATACATGTAACAAGTCTGCGATCCACTTTCAATTCATTTAATACTTTTAAAAGTGCTGGAATTAAGATAGGGATGAAAGCGATATGAACAGGAATCACATTTTGTGAGAAACAAGCCATCGTTAAAATGATGAATAGAATAAGTATTTTAGAATAAACTTGTTTTTTCGTGTCTTGTTCATTGCCAATCCATTTTAATGCAGTTTGAATCATTGCATCAGGAAGTCCTGTTTTGGAAAGCGAAATAGCGAAACCGCCGAGCATCGCATAACTTAAAGCGATTGGAGCGCTGTTTCCAAGACCAGTTGTAAAAGTGTTAATCGTTTCTGAAATACCGAGTCCGCCGATAATTCCGCCTGTTAAAGCTCCAACAATGATGGCGACAATGACCTGGACACGTAACAAACTAAGCAATAGCATAACTGCTACTGCGACGAGTACAGCATTCATAATAAATGTAATCTCCCCAAAATTTTATTGTGTTAAGGTAAGTAAATATAAAGCACCTTGCTATATTTATACATAGTTGCGACATATTATTATAAATTGTTTTTTATGAAATGTAAAAGAGCCTTTTATTACTAATGCTGAAAAGCTAGCTCTTGTTTAATAGATTGTAAAGATTGAGCGAATAATTCTGGTTCTTCTAAATCAGGAGAATGTGCTGAATTTGGGAACCAAATCATCTTTTTTATGGGCGCTTCTATCACATCACAATACTCCTGAACGAGTGCGTAAGGAGTTTGATAATCGTAGCGACCAGAACAAAAATAAACCGGAATAGATAAACTTGAAATAGAAGAAAAGAAATCGATTGTTAGCATTTCTTCCCATAAAACGCCAGATTTCAAATTTCCTGCGAGAAATTTGAACCAATCTAATAGCGTATATTCAGGAGAAAAGAAGCCTTTTCGTATGAAAGAAAAGGAAGATCCGTTTTGAATTGCTCCTCCGAATGTACCAAGCCATTTTCTTTGAATAATAAGGCGTCTCGTATCTAAAAATGGTGGTTTTCCTAATTTCAAAAGAGACGCTAACGCTTTTTTATGATCATGTTTTTTGGCAGAACGAATTAAATGCTGATATAGCAATTCTTCGTTTTGTTTCATATGTACAATCTGACCAATACCGATGTAAGCCTCGATATACTGTGGATATTGATGTGCTATGTTAAGCCCAATAATGCTTCCCCAAGAATGACCAGCGAGAAATAGTTTCTGTTTATTGAACTTTTTAAGTACATATTGAATTACTTCTTTTGCATCGGACGCGAATTGTTCAATTGTAAAATTTGCTCCGAAATCTTTTATTGAAAAGGATTTACCTGCCCCGCGCTGATCCCAATTAATTACGATGAAGTGTTTCTCTAATTCTTTTTGAAAATGACGAATAAATCCAATTTGTGCCATGCCCGGTCCACCATGACAGCATAATAAAATAGGCTGCTCTACGTTTTGCCCGCGCATAAGGAGAGTTTGTTTTCGATTATGAATTATAACGCTTTCCATCGTAGCGATACTATTAGGAATGATTTGTTTATTTTCATTATAAAACTGAGGGGTATAGCTACGGAAAAGCATATTGAAAACCTCCTTTTCTGAAATCGTATGAATCGCACAGGCTATTCGTTTTGCATATACTGTTAGAAAATCATTGTAACATACCATACTAGTGTCATTTCAACACGGGAGGAGGGAAATTGTGACGATTGGAGAAATTATAGATTGTTTAAATAGACGTGAACCCATCGCTATTATAGCAAAACGTCTTGAAATAAGCCCGTATACATTATCGAAGAAATTAAGATTAATTGGATACGAATATGATGGAGAACAGAAGAAACGTATTTTTGTAGGAGATGGAGAAGAACCTCGTCACTTACAACTCCAAGAAGCGACAGCCCTTCAATATGAGAAAACGGATTATCAATTATTAATTTATGAACAATTACAAAGTATTTATGAGTTATTAAGAAAGAGAGAAGAAGTAATCACGCCAATTATGAGTATAAGTACAGAAAAAAAGAAACGTACTTTTTCTATTAATAAAGAAATATTAGCAAAATTAGACGTTATATCAGAATCGAAAGGAATTCAAAAATCTAAACTTGTAGAAGAGGCGTTACAACAATTTTTACAACAATATGATTTTAACAAAATATCCCATTTTGATAAATAAAGAAAAGGATACTATGTTCATTATAAGAACGAGTATCCTTTTTAGGTTTTACTAATATTGTGAATCAAGTATAAGTACGTATCCTTTATAATAAAAATTGGGATCGCATATTAAGGAAATGCTTAATTTACCTTTTGAATTCTTCCATCAATAATTGGCTGAATTGGTTCTTTTAATTGTTTTACGTAATCGACTAGCGCTTCAAAGTCGTTTGGGCCAGTTTCTGCATTCGTACCATTTTTAAATGATACAAATCCATCACCGCCAGAAGCTAAGAAAGCATTTGCAACTACGCTATACGTTTTAGATGGAGATAATTCTTCTCCGTTTGTTAAACGTATGTTTGTAACTTTTTCACCATTTGGTTTATTGGCATCCCACGTATATTGAATACCTGAAATTTGAAGCATGCGCGTCGTACCTTTTTGCCATTGCTGATTTAAAATGTCGCGAATATCTTGGCCTGTTAAATCTACTTTAATTAATTGGTTTCCAAAAGGTTGAATGCCGTATAATTCGCCCCATGTAATATCGCCAGCATCTAAGTCATTACGAATACCACCAGGATTCATAAGTGCGATTTGCGCTTGCATCGTTTGACGTTGTGCATCCGCAATTACATTCCCAAGAGTAGATTCACCAGCATCATTTTGTTTACGGTCAATAGCTGCTGTAGATTTTCCTACTACTTCATTTACAAGTGGTGCGATTTTTTCTTTATATTGATCTATTTTTTGTTTTACTTGTTTATCAGGTTCTATACCTTCATGATATGTTGTAATCACTTCAGCTTTTTTCTTTACAATATCTTTTGTTTTACGATCAATTGTTACATCTACGTCTGAGAATGCTGTTCCGTAAGAGTTCGCTTGGACAATTAGTTTATTATTTACAGTACCATTTACATACGTGTGACTATGTCCACCAAAAATAACGTCAACTTCTGGATCTGTTTCGTTTGCAATTCGAGTAAGGTCTCCGTTGGTCACGCCAGACTCATCAGTTGTTCCGCCAACATGGGCAAGGACGACGATGGATTTAACACCGAGACGCTTTAATTGTTGCGCTGATTTATTAATTGCTTCTACTTCGTCAGTGATCTGTACATTTTTAAGCATAGTAGGCATCACGACATTTGGTGTATCAGTTGTAACTACGCCGATGAATCCTACAGGAACACCATCTACCATTTTTACAGTAAATGGTGGTAAAAATAAGCGACCAGTTGATTTGTTATAGAAGTTTGCAGCGACATAAGGGAAATTTGCGCCTTTGAAATTACCTGTTTTCTCATGATACCCACCGTAAATGAGACGTTGCATTTCATTGATACCTTCATCAAATTCGTGGTTGCCGATTGTACCAACATCAAATTTTAAGTCATTTAAAAATTCAATCGTTGGTTCGTCTTGTAACAATGCTGAAACTGGTGGACTAGCTCCGACAATATCGCCAGCATGTACGAGAAGTGTATTCGGGTTTTGCTTTTTACGTTCTTTTAAATAAGTAGCTAAGTAATCAGCGCCACCAGCTTCTTTGTTATTAATTTTTTTAACAGTATCTAGTTGTCCATGGAAATCATTAATACCAAGCATCTGTACGTCTATGTAGCGGTTTTGTTCAGCTGGAGTCTGGGATGGGGGAGCGGCAAATACGGTTGAAAAGGTAATGGTGCTTAAAACGGCAACAGCAGGAATGATTTTTTTCCACATAATATAATTCTCCTTTTTTATAATCTGACATCATACGACATAATTTTAATAGATTCATAGGATTATATCTATATAAAAATTTAGTTTTTTCGAAAAATTAACATATTTACAAAAGGTGAATAATAGAGTAAAGAACCTTTTTTATTGGCGCGTTCATTGTGTATCTACTATAATGGAGAAAAAAGTAAAAGGTGAGTAGTATGAAGAAAAAGAAACAAAGACAAATGCAAAGACAATCGCAAGTGAATCAACCAAAGAAAGAGTCGCTTACATTAGGTGATCAATTAAATGATTCACTCATGCAGCAATTAAAGAATAAGAAGAAAGAATTACAAGTGAGAGAAGAGGAAAAAGTGGCAGCTGAACAGGAAAGAAAGCGCCAAGAACAAAAAGAACGTGAAAAGAATAAATCATTTGAAGAACTGTTAAGTGAAAGTAGCCTTACTTGGAAAGACTTTAAATAATACAAAAAATGATCAGTGAATACCGCTGATCATTTTTTTGACGAGCTTGTAAGAAAAGGGGAGTTTACATGAGGAAAATTGTAGTCGTTCCGCATGATAATCATTGGAACGAAAAATTTCAAATGGAGGCTGAAAGATTAAAAGCGGCGATGCCAGAAAAGGTGAAGGTTCATCATATTGGAAGTACGTCGGTGCCAGGATTGGCAGCGAAACCAATTATAGATATGATTATGGAAGTAGAGAGTATCGACAGAGTAGATAGTTGGAATGAACGTTTTGAAGAGCTTGGCTATATCGTAAAAGGGGAGAATGGTATTTCAAGACGTCGTTATTTTATTCATGGAACGGAGGAAAAACGCTCGTATCACTTACACGTGTTTGAAAAAGGAAATCCTGAAATAGTAAGGCATTTAGCATTTCGTGATTACATGATGGCTCATTGTGAAGAAGCTGAGGCATACGCAACTTTAAAGAGAGAATTAGCTGAAAAATATACATATGATGGCACGTTATATTCGGAAGGGAAAACTGAGTTTGTACGTAATGTTGATGAAAAAGCGAAGAAATGGAGAGAAAATAACGTGAATGAATGAGTTCACGTTATTATGTAAGGTGTATAAATTTATCCCGTAAAAGCCCGATTGGT
>NZ_NVEC01000003.1:235323-415264 GCF_002571225.1 Bacillus sp. AFS059628
TTGGTGAGGGCTGATAATCAATGGGGAATGAACAAAACCCCTACTGATTAAAGTTTCACTTTATTATGTAAACTGTACATATGTTTTGACTTTTTGGTTGAATCTTGTTCAAATAAAGTGGTGGCTTATAAAAAACGTAATAATGAAAGGGAGACGACTGTGCACATTCCAACAACTACACTTCATAATGGCGTAAAAATGCCAATGATTGGTCTAGGCGTTTATAAAGCGAAAGAAGGCGACGAAGTAAAACAAGCAGTAAAAACAGCGTTAGAGGTTGGATACCGTTCGATTGATACAGCGACTGTATATGAAAATGAAAGCGGTGTCGGAGAAGCGGTTCGTGAATCAGGGATTCCGAGAGAAGACATATTTATTACAACAAAAGTTTGGAACGACGATCAAGGGTACGAGGAAACACTTGAGGCGTTTGAAAAAAGCTTAAAGAAATTACAGATGGACTATGTAGATTTATATTTAATACATTGGCCAATAAGAGGAAAGTATGTTGATACGTACCGAGCGTTAGAAAAACTGTATGAAGAAGGTAAAGTGCGAGCGATTGGTGTTTCTAATTTTCATAAACATCATTTAGAGCTGTTATTGCCAAATTGTACGGTGAAGCCGATGGTAAACCAAGTGGAACTTCATCCGATGTTAGCTCAATTTGAATTGCGTGATTTCTGCCAAGGTGAGCAAATTCAAATGGAAGCATGGAGCCCATTAATGAGAGGCGGGGAAGTATTCGAGCACCCGATTATTCAGGCCATTGCGACCAAATATAATAAAACACCTGCGCAAGTTATATTAAGATGGGATATTCAAAGCGGGGTAGTGACGATTCCTAAATCTGTTACACCATCTCGCATTAAGGAGAATTTTACTATCTTTGATTTTTCACTAACAGAAGAAGAGATGACTCAAATTAATACGTTAAATCGTAATTTACACGTAGGAACGAATCCTGATAAATATGATACGCTATAAAAAGACGCTACCGTACTGGTAGCGTCTTTTTAACGATGTAAAGCGTATGTATCACATTTAGCAATTTGCTGAAGTTGCATATATTCTGCTGTTGTTAACTCTATTTGTTTACTAGACTGTACATTTTCTTGCAATTGCCCAATAGAGCTTGCGCCAGGTATAACAGCTGCAACAGTTTCGTTATGTAAGCAATATTGAATAGCTGTTCCAGTTAAGGAGTTTTCCCCAATTATTTCTTTTACATTCGTAAGCGTCGCATATAATTCATCGTAAGAATAAGAAAGGTAATCTTTTTCTTTTACTCTTTCTATCTTTCTTGCATTATTGTCAGTTAAAATTCCTTTTGCAAGTGGTCCACGAGCAATGACGCTAATTTGATGTTCATTTAGAAGTGGGAACCATTCTTCAGGGCGACGATTTAAAAGGCTATATTCCATTAGTACACTAACGATATTTGAACGTTTTGCATACTCACGGATGACATTTGGACGTATTGAAGAAATACCATATTGGCGAATAATACCTTCTGTTTTTAATTCTTCAAAGGCTTCAATTGTTTCATCAATAGGGTCATCAATCGTCCCGCCATGAAGTTGATATAAATCAATATAATCAGTTTGAAGTCTACGTAAACTTTCTTTCACTTCGGCCTTTATGTAATTTTTAGAAGGATCCCAAGACCAGCCGTTTTTTTCTTCTGTCCATCGATTTCCAACCTTCGTTGTAAGAATAATTTGGTCTCGTTTTCCTTTTAAGGATTTTCCAACAAATTCTTCGTTTAATCCATAATCATATAAATCCGCTGTATCAAAAAAATTGATTCCTAAATCGATTGCTTCATCGATAATACGCATAGCTTCTGTTTCAGATGTACCGAGAGACATACAGCCAAGTCCCATTTCTGTCACAAATAAATCTGAGTTTCCTAATTGACGTTTTTTCATAAGTCAACCTCCTTATCCTTATTCTTATTGTACGCAAGGGAAAAGAGGTTGACAAACGTTTACTTTTTAGTTGCTGTAATCCACTCTTGTACAGTTGTATACTCTTTGCCATATTGTTTTAGCTTATGGCGAATTTGCCACGCTTTTCCGACTAAAGTGACGCGATTTGGTAAAATATAAACTTTCATTTCTATCACGCTCCTTTCAATGTGGTAAAATGTATGAGGAAAGAATAGGAAATAGAACAGGGAGATGAAGTAGTATGAGTAATCTTGCAGAGAGAACAGTAAAAACTGAACCGATTTTTGATGGTAGAGTTATAAAAGTTCGTGTTGATGATGTAGTATTACCAAATGGAGCAATGAGTAAACGTGAAATTGTAAATCACCCTGGTGCAGTTGCTATTATTGCTATTACTGATGAGGGGAAAATCGTGCTTGTTGAGCAGTATCGTAAAGCGCTTGAAAAGGCGATTATAGAAATTCCGGCGGGCAAGTTAGAACCTGGTGAAAAACCTGAGGTGACAGCAGTTCGTGAATTAGAAGAGGAAACAGGATATGTATGTGAAAATATGGAGCTTATTACTTCTTTCTATACATCTCCAGGATTTGCAGATGAAATTTTATATGTATATAAGGCGACAGGTTTGACGAAAAAAGAAAATAAAGCTGCGTTAGATGAAGATGAGTTTGTGGAATTGATGGAAGTATCGTTAGAAGAAGCGATTACTCTTATGAAAGATCTTCGTATTCATGATGCGAAGACAATGTTTGCAGTACAATATTTACAACTACAAAAATAAACACTCGCCAAAGGCGAGTGTTTTTTAATTGATTTTTGCGTATACGCGTGCATCACGTAAGCTACCATCTGGTGCTATGAAATCATTTTCCATTGTACCTTCTAGAATGAATTCTAAACGTTCTGCTAGGTTACATGCATTTGTATTTGTTGCATCAACACGAATTTCAACTCTTCTAGCACTTAGCTTATCAAAGGCAAATTGAATAGCACCTTTAATCGCTTCAGTCATATAGCCTTGTTTCGTATAAGCGCTATGCAGCCAGAAGTGAAGTGAAAACTTTGGAATATCCCAGTTTTCAGGTTTGAGCGTTATAGCTCCGATGAATGTACCTGATACTTTATCGTATAAGTGAAAATCAAGTGTTTCACGAAGTAAAAACTGTCCGTGAGCGTTACGAACGATTTCTTCAGCACTTTCTTCTGTTTCAGCTTTAATTGGCATCCACGGTACTAAGTCTTCTAGAGAAGCTTGGATTGCTTCGTATACTTCTGCACCATCACCTGGAAATGGCTTACGAACTTGTAAGCGTTCAGTTTGAAATAATGTTGGAAAATCTAATAATAATGGTTTCAAGAGAAATCCCTCCTATTCTCTACTTTTTAGTTTAGCAAAGTAGAGCGGAATTTCAATGTTAATTCGTCATACTTTTTTCTTTCTTTCATACATTTTTAGTAAGAGTGTGAACGGAGGGAAGAAAAATGTGGCGAAAAACTTGGCAAGACCGTGTAATGTCTCACATACAGGAAAACTCTTCATTATATATATTTAACGCTGTTTTATTATTGATGGGAGTCATATTTGGAGCGATTCTTGTAAATAGTTTACAATTAAATCAAAAACAAGATTTATCATTTTATTTACAACGTTTTTTTGGACAAGTTTCTAAAGGAGAATTTGCTATTGCAAGCGAAATGTTTCGAGAAAGTTACTTTTCACAATTAAAATACATTGGATTTATTTGGATTTTAGGGATTTCAATTATTGGATTGCCACTTATTTTTATTTTATTGTTTGTAAAAGGAGTAGTTGTCGGCTTTACAGTAGGTTTTTTAGTAAGTCAGCATGGATGGAATGGATTATTATTAGCATTCGTTTCTGTATTGCCGCAAAATCTCATTATTATTCCAGTATTTCTCGTTATGACAACAATTGCTGCAAGCTTTTCCTTACGAATGATTAGGCATCAATTTATACGGAAAATAACCGAGCCGCTATTACCATTATTAATTCGTTATACATGCTTCTTTCTTATCATTGGAGCGGTGCTAGCTCTTGCTTCTAGTGTAGAAGCTTATGCATCACCAGTTTTAATGAAAGAAGTCGTTGAGGCTATTAATAAACAATAAATACTTTATGAGAATAATTATCAATTTGTTTTTATTGTTTTTCTTTTGACAGAAGCCCTTCTTCTGATATAATGGTGTAAGAGTGGCGAGGAGGGAGTAGTACCGAATGGAAGAAAGAATTGAACGAATTAAGAAGCAATTACATGCAGCGAGCTACAAATTAACACCGCAACGTGAAGCAACAGTTCGTGTGCTGCTAGAAAATGAAGAAGATCATTTAAGCGCAGAAGATGTTTACCTCCTTGTAAAAGAAAAGTCGCCAGAGATCGGATTAGCAACCGTCTATCGAACTTTAGAACTATTATCTGAGTTAAAAGTTGTCGATAAGATTAACTTCGGAGACGGTGTTTCACGCTATGACTTACGCCAAGAAGGTGCGCAGCGTTTCCACCATCATTTGATTTGTACACAATGTGGTGCTGTACAAGAAATACAAGAAGATTTACTTGGTGAAGTGGAAAGGAAAGTAGAACATGACTGGAGCTTTAAGGTGAAGGATCATCGTTTAACATTCCATGGGATTTGTAAAAATTGTCAAGAAAATGAAACGGATGAAAAATAACCTTTTCCTATTTAACTAGGAAGAGGTTTTTTATTTGAATAAGGTATAAATTGGTGAAAGCTTGGCATATGTTGTAATAACTTATATTTTGGAGGAATTTACAATGCGCCGAGCTTTAAAATTAACTTTTGATGGGATAAAAGTATTTTTATTATTTACAAGTTGTACGATTTTGTTTTATTTCGCTATACTATGGATAAATGAAGAATATGAAAGCTATCATCGTTATGAAAAGCCAAAAGAAGAGACTGTAGAAAAAGTATCAGGGAATGAAGAGCCGGCAAAGGATGCTTTCGTAAATAGAATGATGTTTTTCTATGAAAATGGGGAGTAGTGTAGATTGGAAGATCAATTAAAAGATTTTATTCATTATATGGTTGTTGAAAAAGGGCTAGCGAAAAACACAGTAGTATCTTATGAACGTGATTTAAAAAGTTATGTAAAGTATTTGCAAAATGTAGAACAAGCAAAAAGCTTTCATGAAGTGACACGCTTGCACATTGTTAACTTTCTGCAGCACTTAAAAGAAAACGGAAAATCTTCGAAAACATTAGCACGTCATATTGCATCGATTCGTTCGTTCCACCAATTCTTACTTCGTGAACGAGCGGTAGAGCACGATCCATCCGTACATATTGAGACGCCACAAGGAGAACGGAAATTACCGAAAGTATTATCAGTCGATGAAGTAGAGGCGTTACTTCAGACACCAAAAATGACGAGTGCTTTTGGGGTTCGTGATAAAGCGATGCTAGAGTTACTGTATGCGACAGGGCTTCGTGTTTCGGAATTAATTGCCTTAAATTTAGAAGATGTACATTTAACAATGGGGTTCGTTCGTTGCATAGGGAAAGGGAATAAAGAAAGAATTATTCCACTAGGAAGTTTAGCAACGGAAGCGATTCAAAAGTATATTGAAAAGGGAAGAAGAGAATTGATGGGTAAAAAAGTAGTAGATGCACTCTTTTTAAACCATCATGGGAATCGATTATCAAGACAAGGTTTTTGGAAAATTTTAAAACGATTAGCGAAAGAAGCAAATATTGAAAAAGAACTTACACCTCATACATTGCGCCATTCTTTTGCTACGCATTTATTAGAAAATGGAGCAGACTTGCGCGCTGTGCAAGAAATGCTTGGACATGCAGATATTTCAACGACACAAATTTATACGCATGTTTCAAAAACTAGATTAAAAGATGTATATAAACAGTTTCATCCGAGAGCATAGGTACTATGCTCTTTTTTCATAGATTCAAAAGGTTATAGTATTTCACAGAAACTTCACAAACATTTCGTACATTGTTTTCAGCAGAAGACTAGAATATTACAATGTATTTCCTCTATACTAAATAAGGTATGAAGGAGGAAATGATGATGAAAAAACTTATTATGACTTTATTTATCGCGATGCTAGCATTGGCTGGCTGTAATACAAACAAAGAAGAACCGAAAAAAGAACAGAAACTAGAAGCTGTAAAAGTAGCAGTTCAAACAAATCCGAAGGAAATTAAACCTGGTGAAAAAACAGAAGTACAAGCACTTGTTACACAAGGAAAAGAAAAGGTAACGGATGCTGATGATGTAAAGTTTGAAATTTGGAAAGCCGGCGACGAAAAGCATGAAATGTTAGATGGTAAGCATAAAGGAAAAGGTGTTTATGCTGTAGAGAAAACGTTTGAGACGGATGGAGTATACCACATTATCGCTCACACAAATGCACGTGAAATGCATGTTATGCCAGAAGTAAAAGTGGCTGTAGGGAATGCGAAAGTAGAAGATGCGAAAAAAGAAAATAGTGATCACGGTGCAGGACATGGCGATCATAAAAGCGATACAATGATTCACCTTATGGCTGGTGACATAAAAGCAAATGCTGAATCAACAATGAAAGTTCACTTAAAACAAAAAGAAGAAGCATTAACTGGTGCTGAAGTCCAACTTGAGATTTGGAAAGATGGTGTTGAAAAACACGAATTTATTCCAGCGAAAGAAGGGAATAAAGGAGAGTATGAAACGAAACATACTTTTAAAGAAAAAGGTTCTTACAAAGTGAAAGTTCATGTTAAAAAAGGCGAATTACATGAACATAAAGAAGAAACAGTAGAAGTAAAATAAAAAGTAGCTCATTAGAGCTGCTTTTTATTTTTATCTGAAGAAATAAATCATAAAATCATTAGCACTTCTTTGTAGAATGGATTACAATAGAAGTGTGAAGAAAATGAGAAATTCTACGAAAATGTATTAAAAAGAAAGCGTAAACATGTTATGATATCAGTATCAGATGTCTGACATCCGACTTAGAAAAAACTAGAAATGTTTTTGAGTCGTTTTAAAGTAAACGAAATAGGTTAGAGAATCATTTAAAGAAGTACTGTTTGACAATGAGAACGAAAGATAATTCTTATGGAGAACAGTTTCACTTTATAGCGTTTTGAACATACTACAAGAAGTAGAACTGAACTTATAGGAGGTCGCAGTTATGAATAAATATAAACGTATATTCCTAGTCGTAATGGACTCTGTTGGAATCGGTGAAGCACCAGATGCTGAACAATTTGGTGATGTAGGATCTGACACAATTGGTCACATTGCTGAACATATGAATGGGTTACAAATGCCTAACATGGTGAAATTAGGTCTTGGTAACATTCGTGAAATGAAAGGCATCTCTAAAGTAGAAAAACCACTTGGATATTATACAAAAATGCAAGAGAAATCTACTGGTAAAGATACAATGACAGGTCACTGGGAAATCATGGGTCTTTACATTGATACACCATTCCAAGTGTTCCCAGAAGGATTCCCAAAAGAATTACTTGATGAATTAGAAGAAAAAACAGGCCGTAAAATCATCGGTAATAAACCAGCTTCTGGAACTGAGATTCTTGATGAACTTGGTCAAGAACAAATGGAAACAGGTTCTTTAATCGTTTACACTTCTGCTGATAGCGTTCTGCAAATCGCAGCACACGAAGAAGTAGTGCCGCTTGATGAGTTATATAAAATTTGTAAAATTGCACGTGAATTAACATTAGACGAGAAGTACATGGTAGGCCGCGTTATCGCTCGTCCATTCGTTGGTGAGCCTGGAAACTTTACTCGTACACCGAACCGTCATGACTATGCATTAAAACCATTCGGCCGTACAGTAATGAATGAATTAAAAGATAGTGATTATGATGTGATTGCTATCGGTAAAATCTCTGACATCTATGATGGTGAAGGGGTAACTGAATCACTTCGTACGAAGTCTAATATGGATGGAATGGATAAGCTTGTAGATACATTAAATATGGACTTTACAGGTCTTAGCTTCTTAAACTTAGTTGACTTTGATGCATTATTCGGTCACCGCCGTGATCCACAAGGATACGGAGAAGCATTGCAAGAATATGATGCACGTCTTCCAGAAGTATTCGAAAAACTAAAAGAAGATGATCTATTATTAATTACAGCAGACCACGGGAATGACCCAGTTCACCACGGAACTGACCATACACGTGAATATGTACCGTTATTAGCATATAGCCCAAGCATGAAAGAAGGCGGACAAGAGTTACCACTTCGTCAAACATTTGCTGATATTGGTGCAACTGTAGCAGAAAACTTCGGTGTAAAAATGCCAGAATACGGAACAAGCTTCTTAAACGAGCTAAAGAAATAGGGGGATAAACAAATGAATCGTGAACTTATTACAAAATCAGCTTCATACTTAAAAGAGAAATTTCAAGAGACACCACAAGTAGGACTAATCCTTGGATCTGGATTAGGTGTATTAGCAGACGAAATCGAGAACGCAGTAACAGTACCTTACAGTGAAATTCCTGAATTCCCAGTATCAACTGTAGAAGGTCATGCAGGCCAACTCGTATTCGGTACACTTCAAGGTGTAACAGTAGTAGCAATGCAAGGACGTTTCCACTTCTATGAAGGATACGACATGCAAAAAGTAACATTCCCAGTTCGTGTTATGAAGGAACTAGGTGTAGAAACAGTTGTTGTAACAAATGCAGCTGGTGGTGTAAATACATCATTCGAACCAGGTGATCTTATGTTAATTTCAGATCACATTAACTTCATGGGTACAAATCCATTAATCGGACCAAATGATTCTGAAATGGGTGTGCGTTTCCCTGATATGTCTACATCATACACAGTAGAGCTTCGCGAAATGGCGAAACAAGTTGCAGCAGACTTAAATATTAAAGTACAAGAAGGTGTATACGTTGGAATGACAGGTCCTGTATATGAAACACCTGCTGAAATTCGTATGCTTCGTACACTTGGCGGAGATGCAGTTGGTATGTCAACAGTACCTGAAGTAATTGTAGCGCGTCATGCTGGTATGAAAGTGCTTGGTATTTCTTGTATTTCAAATATGGCAGCTGGTATTTTAGATCAGCCACTTCACCACGATGAAGTAATCGAAACGACAGAGCGTGTTAAAGCTAACTTCTTAGCATTAGTAAAAGCAATCGTAAAACAAATGAAGGGGTGACCTCACAATGAGAATGGTGGACCTAATTGCAAAAAAACGTGACGGACATGCATTAACAACAGAAGAAATTAACTTTATTGTTGAAGGATATACGAATGGTGAAATTCCTGATTATCAAGTAAGTTCACTTGCAATGGCAATTTTCTTCCAAGATATGAACGATCAAGAACGTGCTGATTTAACAATGGCAATGGTAAATAGCGGTGATACAATCGACTTATCAGCTATTGAAGGAGTAAAAGTAGATAAGCACTCAACAGGTGGCGTTGGTGATACAACAACACTTGTATTAGGTCCATTAGTAGCCGCTTTAGGTGTACCGGTTGCAAAAATGTCTGGACGTGGTCTAGGACATACTGGTGGTACAATCGATAAATTAGAAGCAGTTCCAGGATTCCATGTTGAAATCGAAAATGATGAATTTATGCGTCTTGTGAATGAAAACAAAATCGCAGTTATTGGTCAAAGTGGCAACTTAACACCTGCGGATAAAAAATTGTATGCACTTCGCGATGTAACAGCAACAGTAAACTCAATTCCGCTTATTGCAAGCTCAATTATGAGTAAAAAAATTGCTGCTGGTGCAGATGCAATTGTTCTTGATGTAAAAACTGGAGCAGGTGCATTTATGAAAACAGATGAAGATGCAAAACGTTTAGCAGAAGCGATGGTGCGCATTGGTAATAACGTTGGTCGTAATACGATGGCTGTTATTTCTGATATGAGTCAACCACTTGGTGAGGCTATTGGTAACGCACTTGAAGTACAAGAAGCAATTGATACATTACAAGGTAAAGGACCAAAAGATTTAGAAGAGTTATGTTTAACGCTTGGAAGTCAAATGGTATACCTTGCTGGACAAGCCTCATCTTTAGAAGATGCACGTGAGAAATTAATTGAAGTAATGAACAACGGTAAAGCGTTAGAATCATTTAAAACATTCTTATCAGCGCAAGGCGGCGATGCATCTGTTGTTGATGATCCTTCTAAATTACCACAAGCACAGTTTAAAATTGAAGTAGAAGCGAAGGAAGACGGCTATGTATCAGAAATCGTTGCAGATGAAATCGGAACGGCAGCAATGCTTTTAGGAGCAGGACGTGCGACGAAGGAATCTGAAATTGATTTAGCGGTTGGCTTAATGCTTCGCAAAAAAGTAGGGGACAGCGTGAAAAAAGGTGAATCTCTTGTTACCATTTACGCAAACCGTGAAAATGTGGAAGATGTAAAAGCAAAAATTTATGAGAACATGAAGATCTCTAAAGAGCATGTAGATGCACCAACATTAGTGCACGGCATCGTTACTGAATAATAAAGAAAGGCCAGGGAGTATTTCTCCTTGGCTTTTTTTGCTATTTTTTGTTTATAATAATAATGGGTGAAATTATGATTAGAATTTGTGCAATAACAAAAACAGATGAAGTATTATATGATGTTTCGCTAGAGGAAACAAAGAAAGACCATATTGTATGGTATTGGCTAGACTTATATAAGCCAACGAAAGAAGAGTATACATACATTTTGCAAGATCATTTTAAGTTCCATCCCCTTGCAATTGAAGACTGTATAGAATATGTACAGAGGCCAAAAGTTGATTTTTATGATGGATATAACTTTTTAGTTCTTCATGCATTTGGTGAGGATGGATTAGAGCCACACGAGATCGATTTATTTATAAGTGATCGTTATATTGTTTCTTTCCACTTTTCTCATAACAATGCAATCGAAAGAGTATGGAAAACACTTGGAGAAAAGAAGCGCATTAAAAATAGTCCTTTGCATGTAGCACATACTATTATCGACCAAATTGTAGATGACTATTTTGCACCTGTATATTACATTGAGGATCATTTGAATGCAATTGATGATAATTTAACGGGTGAGACAGCAGGAAGTGTGCTAGAAGAAGTATTTGATATACGTGCAGATTTATCGAAGCTAAGGCGTACAATTATTCCGATGCGTGATTTATTGTATCGTATTTTAAATTCGACTCGTTTTTACGGTATAAGTGATCATGAAATTTACTTTAAAGATATACATGATCATTTGCTTAAACTGACAGAAATGATTGAAGCAAGCCGGGAGTTAACGGCAGATATTCGAGATAGCTATTTTTCATTAAACTCACATCACATGAATAACATTATGAAAACATTAACTGTATTCTCGACTATTTTCATGCCATTAACATTTATTGCGGGCGTATACGGAATGAACTTTACGCATATGCCGGAGCTTGGTGGACAATATAGTTATTTTATTTGTCTACTTATTATGGCACTAATTGGCGGTGGTATGATGGCTTGGTTTTATAAAAAAGGATGGTTTAAGTAAAAAAACACCGAGGAAAATTCCTCGGTGTTTTTACTTAACCAATAGCATGTAATATGAACATGGCTAAGAATAAGCATGTAATGATATACATGGACGGTGCGACTTCTTTACGCTTTCCAAGAGCAACTTTTAAGATAGGATAAGCGATAAATCCGAACGCAATGCCATCAGCGATACTATATGTGAGCGGGATCATGACGATAATTAAGAACGCTGGAAATCCTTCTGAAAAATCGTTCAGAGGAATTTGTTGAATGCTTGTAATCATCAGGCCGCCAATAATAATTAAGATTGGTGCAATGGCACTATCAGGAATTAGTTTGACAAACGGAAGTGCAAACAGTGACGCGAAGAATAACAAACCTGTAATGATAGACGTCAGACCTGTCTTTCCGCCTGCAGTAATACCTGCGGCACTCTCTACTGTTGATACGGTAGGGCTTGTGCCAAATAGACCACATGTCATTGCTGAAATTGCATTGGCTTGGTAAGCACGTGGGAATTTACGGTCATCTTCTAATAAACCGTGCAGAAGTCCCATGTTCTCAAAAATAAGCACCATGCTTAAGGAGAATGTTGCAATCCAAAATGGTAAGGAAGAAAGTTTGCCAAATGACATAGCTCCAAACACATCGCCGTAATTAGCGAATGAGAATGAACTATTTCCGATTTGACTTGTATCAACAAGACCAAATAGCCATGCAATACCAGTTCCTATTGCAATCGTCCATAAAAAGTTTCCACGTACGTTACGAATAAATAATACAAGTGCAACGATAAGAGTAAGCACGGTCGCAAGAACGACAGGGTTACTTAATTTACCCATTGCAACAGCCGTATTTGGATTCGAAACGACTAAACCACCTTTTTGCAATCCGATAAATGCTAAAAATAATCCGATACCGACAGTAATAGCTTCCTTTAATGACTTTGGAATCGATACTGAAAGCACGCGAGCGATTGGTGTAAACGCAGCAATTGCAAAAATAATACCAGAGATGAAGACAGCTGCTAATGCTTCCTGCCAAGATAATCCGAGCGTATGCACAGCAGTGTACGTGAAGAATGCATTTACACCCATACCAGGGACAAGAATAGCAGGTGCATTTGCCCAAAATGCCATGAGTAGACATCCGACAAATGAACTGAAAACAGTTGCTAAAATTCCAGCTTCAAGAGGAATGCCAGCATCGGATAAAATGGATGCATTTACAATCATAATATATACGATCGTGAAAAATGACGTAACTCCAGCTAAAACTTCTTGTTTTGGTGATGTTTCGTGTAAACCTAATTTAAATGTTCTTTCAAGTATTCCTTTCATGTTAAACCTTCTTTTTCATATCCCTCTCCCACCCGTGATATCTCTTTCGTAAGAGCTCACCGTCCTTTATTATATCAGAACATCATGTTTTTACAACAAGGAAAATGATAACGTTTACTTATAAATAAGATTATTTATAAATACGTAAAAATCGCTCGTATTGTTGAAATGATTTCTAATTCTCCCGATTGAATGGGAGGAGCTGCTTGTGCGTGTAAAGTAGCAAAGGACGCAACTTCTCGTGGTAATTGAGCAGATTCTTCAACGAATGAGAGTGGAACAGGATTAATGTTTAAATTGTATGTACTCGCAATAGCACGAGCTTTTTCTACCGCTTGTTGCAGAGCTTGAATGAGAGCTTGCTCGTAATATTTATTTGGATGAGATATTCGAAAACGTAAACCTTTTGCTAAGTTTGCTCCATTTGAAACGGCTATATCATATACTTCCCCTGCTTTTTGTACATTTAAAACGGTAATTTCATACAAATGTTCCACGCGGTATCCTTGTAGTAATGCTTTATCATTTACGTATTCGTACTGAGGCGTAATCGTATATGAAATGGTTTCTATATCTTTATCAGCAATACCAAGCTGTTTAAGTGCATCCAGCAATTGTTTTGATTGCACTGCATTTTCTTCTTGTGCTTGTTTCACATTTTTACTATCAGTTCGAATACCAATTGTTAATATAACGACATTTGGTTTTGCTTTGACAATGCCTTCACCTTGTACAGTAATAGTCGCTTCTTTACCAGTATTAGCTGGGCGTACGTTGTGTAAATAAGGATTCATTCCACCCTGCATTTTCCATCACCATCCTTTTTATATGTATATGTGTGAACAAAAAAGAAATTTATATGAAAAAAGTTACATAAATGAGAATGTTGAGGAAAGAAAGCATATACAACATGGGTATTTATAGATTATAATATGTGTAAATATGATGAAAAAGGGACGAGGCTAGTGAACGAAAAAAGAGAAACACTGATTTTAGAGTTATCCGGATCATTTCGAAAGATGATACGTTTATTACAAAATGATATTAATACACGTTTTGCAGAACATATGCCATACAATGAATTTTCTGTATTACGCGCGTTATTTTTAAAAAGTCCACAGATGGCTTCGCAAATTGCGAGTGAAGTAAACGTAACCTCCAGTCATATTACAGCTGTTACTGATCGTCTCGTAAGAAAAGGCTTTGTAGAAAGAAAGCGTTCGAATTCAGACCGTCGTATCGTGTACTTAGAAATTACAGAACACGGAAGAGAAGTAACTGAAAAACTTGAAGCTGTGCGTAAAGAATATTATAAAGATAAATTTAAAGGTTGGAGCGACCAAGAAATCGAAATGGTGTTAGAGCTATTTGGCCGCGTATTATAATAAATGAGGATAGGAAGCGAAAGCTTTCCTATCCTTTTTCTTTTGAATAAAAACATTTTGAAACTCCAATACTTTAATTAAAAAGAATCGGAGTGGAAAATTATGAAACGTATCTGTACGCTTTTCATTATGGTAGGAAGCTTTTTCGGCTTTCATCAATTCGTAGATGCCGCTACGCCCCTTCAAGTCGTTCAAAAAGAATTACAACATATTTCAAATAAGCAACCTGTTTTATATTCAAAACTATGGATTCGTTCAATGCAGAATGCGATTTTATTTCATCATAGTGATAACATTCGGCACGAAGATACGATCAGTAATATAAAGAAGTCTTCTCTTGTAAAAGTAAAACATCTTCCACTTCAGAAAGCATCACAATACATTCCAAGATTATCACAATATATTTCTAAGTTTGAAGCGAAGAATGTGCAAGTGTATTATGTGGCAGCTCGTTATGAAGTGAAAAAAGAAAATCCGTATCAGTTAAATGGAATGAATTATTTTATGCAAGTATTTATTCAACAAGGGGGAGAATGGAGAATTGCTGAAAGTATAGTTGCTCCGACAGATCAAATTGTCGCAAATGGTGACGGGTTTGGAATGAAGCAAGAAAAAGAGTATGGGAAAAGAAGAGAGAATGTGAAATAACCTCCTCATCGAGAGGAGGTTATTTCATTTAAAATTCCAAGAGACTTTCCATTTTAATATTTTAGGTAGGAGGAAATACGTAATGAAACTAGTTACTAAAAATCCGATGTAAAAGCTGGACAATGACTGCGCACGACTTAGTATTAAACCTCCAACGATTCCACCAAAGAAAATCGCACAACCTAATACTACTTTTTGTAGTTTTGGATATAATAAATAGTTACCATTTCGCTCATTGACTGAACGGGCATATAAATATATACCGAGTGGTAATAAAACAAAGATATGTACGATAGGTCCAATCATTGTTTTTGCCGGTGGAATTTTTGTAAAGTTTGGTTCGTTATGACGTACTCCATTTTGATCAGTATAAGCGCTTTGTGGATCATAATTAAAGTTAATAGTAAAATCTTCTGCTGGACTAGAAATACGTATGTTTTCCATCACATCATGTATAAGGCCGTTGTCCTCATGAAATTCAGTGTTTGAGTGAACGGCAATGACTCCTGAGATAAGTGATGGAAGTAAAGCTGGGAAGATTAATATAGCTGTAGTGAGAAATCCTTGCGATATAATATTCCCTGTAATTGTACCTACACATAAGGCAAGAGTATAAATAGCAATTAATACAATTAACATGTATATAAAGTAACTATGAAAGGGGGAAAACACTTGATATTTATTATGAAAAGTTAACTTTTTCATAATAGCAAATAGCCCCCAGTTTAAAATAACAACAGCGGCAATATTACAGATTCCAAACAACCACTTTGTTATATAAAGGTGTGAACGCTTAAAGGGCATAGACCATAACAAGTCGCTAGCGTTAGTTTGTCTTTCCCATCCAATTAACGTGCAAGTTAGAATGATCAGTATGCTACCTAACAGCATGACAGGATCTAGAAGTGTTAAATCAAAGTGATAATGATATACATAGTTCCATTTTTTATTATCATTTAGAAAGTGTTGCTCTTGAATAGAAGTCATATAGTATTGATATGACAAAGTATAGAAGCTGACGAGCCAAAATAACCATACAACATATTTACTTTGTTGATACGTTCTTAGCCACAGTGCTTTTTGAAACATAGGATCTCTCCTTTAAAAAACTTTATAATTTGTTAGGCGTGATAATATAACATAAGTAATGATTCCAGTTAGAAACAAACCGATATAGTAAATAGGTAAGAAATTAAAATGGTTTATTTTATAGCCGCCTAGTAATGAAAAGTAAATGGTTGAGCCCCATATCCATATTCGTAAACTTTTTTGGAACATAAATATCTTCTGAATGTTTTCATTTGGCGATCGTGTATATAAATATGTTCCAAGTAGTAAGTAAACTATTGTATAAAAAATCGGGACTAACATTGATTTTGCTGAATAATATATATGAGATGCTGGATCTCTTAAAGCAGTTGGATTGTTTTCGATTTTACGGGATTCTGGATCATAGTAATAATTGATAGAAAAATGATTAATTGGTGCAGCTGTATTTGTTTTTTGATTGATTTCATAAAGTTGTCGATATAAGTTTTCATTTTTAATATTTGCAGCGTATAAATGGTTTGTTGTAAAAGTGTATAGTAATGTAATAAATGTAACCCCTGCTAGTAACCACGGAATACAAAAAACAATCTGCGAAACAACGCTTCCAGTAAAAGTACCGATGCATAGTGCAGCTGTATATACTGCAACATAAGAAACTATCGCATAAAGAAAGTAGCGGTGAAATGGACTAAATGATTGATAATCAAAATGAATGGTTGTTCTATAAATAACATACATAAGAATCCAATTTATAAGTAACGAGCTCACAATACAAAAGGAACCGAAAGCCCACTTAGATAAGAAAACATTTTTTCTTTTAAATGGCATCGTCATAAGTATTGTATTAGATTGGTTGCTACGTTCCCACCCTATCAATAGGCAGGCTAAAGCAATGATAAGAACTGTTAACCAAAAACTATTACTTTCTCCTGAAGAAAAGATATAAAAATAATAATACTGTTTCCCTTTTTCTTTTAATTCGTAATACTCAGCAAGTTGTCTTTGAGCACTTCTATAGTAACCAAAAGATAACAAATAAAGCGAACTAAAGAAGAATAGCAACACAGCATATTTCCCGCGCTTCCAATTCCACATCCACAACGCCTTATGAAACATACCCATCCTCCTCTAGTGTCCTAACGAAGACATCTTCAAGTGACATTGTTAATTCTTCAATAAGTATAGGTTGCTCTTTATAAAACTTCTCGAGTGTTGTAGCCACATTTCCTTCAATTAAGATTGTATATACTTTTCCTGTTTGATTTAATATTTTAATATTGCTCAAGTTTTCTAGTTTTTGAGGTAATGAACGTTCGTAAGCAACTTGTATTTTAGCAAATCGTGATTTTGCATCGTCTAGTGATGTAATCGACGAGATAGTATGGCCTTTTAATATAATAATTGTATCTGCAATTTGTTCCACTTCATCTAAATGGTGAGTTGAGATGAAAATGGTAATCTCTTTTTCTGCAACTTCTCCAACGAGAAACTGTAAAATCTGTCTTTTCACGATAGGGTCAAGTCCATTTGTCGGTTCATCTAAAATGATATATTCTGCTTTTGTAGAAACAGCTAAAATGATGGCAAGCAGTGCTTTCATTCCTTTTGAATAACTACGAATTCGTTTGTTTGGTAAGTTAAAACGTTCCAACAGTTCATGGAAATATGCTTCATCAAATGCGGTATAAACTTCTTTATAAAACTTTACAATTTCTTTTACCGTATAGCCGTTCAGTATGTTAGTAGAATCAGGGACATATACGATTTTTTGCTTTATTTCAGGACACTGATGAATGTTTGTATCTTCATATGTAACAGTCCCTGCATCAGGGTCTAAAATGCCGACTATCGTTCGTAATAAAGTTGTTTTCCCCGCACCGTTTCTTCCGAGTAATCCGATGATACTGCCTCTATGTAATGTGAAAGAAACATTGTCTAAAATTGTTTGATTATCAATTGTCTTCTTCAAGTTTGTCACTTTCAGCATCCACATTTCCTCCAATCTCTTTGTAATATGAATCTATCCAATCATGAATTTTATCTTTCGTAACACCAAGATAAGAGGCTTCTAATAGTAATTGATGAAATTGCTTTTCAACCATAGCGATTTTCCTTTCGTCTAATGTTGGGGTAATCGATTGGGATACAAATGTTCCTTTTCCTCGTAATGTTTCAATAATCCCTTGTCGTTCTAATTCTTGATACGCTTTACTCACTGTATTTGGATTTATAACGAGTAAAGAAGCGAGTTCGCGTACAGAAGGTAGTTTGTCACTTGGAGCTAACATGTTTTTCAATACGAGTTCTTTTATATTTTGAACAATTTGTTCCCATATCGGAGTGTTGCTTCTTGGATCAAGTTGAATATGCAAGAGCAATGTCTCCTTTCTGACTTGTATTAAGTGTACTACTGTATGTAATACACTTAATACAATATAGTTGATGAATGTATTTGTCAACTGAAAATAGTAGAAAAATATGGTATTAAAAAACAATAAATTGGAAAAAATAGGTTTGATATAGAATGGAGGGTTAGTCATGAAGCGAGTTTTTGGAATACTTGTTTGTTTCATGTTATTGCTTTCTGGTACTTCAGTTAGTTTCGCACAATCTGAAAAGACGAAGCAGGAGAAAACAGAAGAAACAACGCCGAAGTTAGCGGAACAAGCGTCATCAGCAATTGTAATTGAACAAGATACAGGTAAGGTTTTGTTTGATAAAAATCCAAATGAGAAGTTACCACCTGCTAGTATGACGAAGATTATGACAATGCTATTAATTATGGAACAAGTTGAAAAAGGAAAACTAAAACTGACCGATAAAGTGAGAGCAAGTGAGCATGCAGCTTCAATGGGTGGATCACAAATCTTTTTAGAGCCTGGGGAAGAGATGACTGTAAATGAAATGCTAAAAGGTATTGCAATTGCATCTGGAAATGATGCGTCTGTTGCAGTAGCGGAGCATATCGCTGGTTCAGAAGAAGGTTTTGTAAATATGATGAACAAAAAAGCGAAAGATTTAGGACTGAAAAATACTCATTTTCAAAATCCAACAGGTCTTCCGGCTAAAGACCATTATTCCACAGCAAATGATATGGCTATAATGGCGAAAGAATTGATGAAGTACCCACTTATCCGCAAATACACAGGTAAATACGAAGACTATTTACGTGAAGATACGGATAAGAAGTTTTGGCTTGTGAATACGAACAAGTTAGTCCGTTTTTATCCTGGAGTAGATGGTGTGAAAACGGGCTTTACGACAGAAGCAAAATATTGTTTAACAGCATCGGCTGAAAAGAATGGGATGCGTATTATTTCAGTTGTTATGGGAGCACCTACATCGAAAGAACGGAATAATCAAGTAACGAAGCTTCTTGACTACGCATTTGGTCAATATATGACAAAGAAATTGTATACACGAGGCGAAAAAATTAAGACTGTCCAAGTAGGAAAAGGGAAAAAAGAAAAAGTAGATTTAGTTGCATCAGACAATGTGTCTCTTCTTATGAAAAAGGGCGAAAATATGGACAAAGTAAAGCAAGAAGTAATTGCTGAAAAGAAAGTGAAAGCGCCGATTAAAAAGGGCGATGCACTTGGTACACTTGTTATTAAAAAAGATAAAGATGTTTTACTAAAACAAACAATTGTAGCGAAAGAAGATGTTGCTGCAGCGAGCTGGTGGGAGTTATTTAAAAGAAGTTTTGGGATGTTTTCAACATCAAAATAGCGGCAAACATTTTGCCGCTTTTCTATTCGTATGTAAGTAAATAATTGCTGAATGGTTTCACTTTATGGCGAAATAGTTCTTCTTTTGTCAGTAGGAAGGATTCTTGTGTTGTATCACGAAAATCTTTATGTATGTAAATGAGTAAAGTTTGAGCATAAGGAGGAAATCGTGTGAGTCTTTCCATGCAATTAGAAGTAAAACGTGACGTCCTATGTGTGAGACTAGCGGGTGAATTAGATCATCATACTGCTGAAGAGTTGCGAACGAAAGTAACAGATATGATTGAGACACGTGGTGTTCATCATATTGTTTTGAGCCTAGAGAATTTATCCTTTATGGATAGTTCTGGTTTAGGTGTTATATTAGGCCGATATAAGCATGTAAAGGGATTAGGTGGAGAAATGGTTGTTTGTGCAATTTCACCGCCTGTTAAACGTTTATTTGAAATGTCGGGCTTATTTAAAATTGTTCGTTTAGAAGAAAGTGAAGCGCATGCGCTCGCGACGTTGGGGGTGGCATAAATGAGAAATGAAATGAACCTTCAATTTTCAGCATTAAGTCAAAATGAATCGTTCGCTCGCGTTACAGTAGCTGCTTTCATTGCGCAACTAGATCCAACGATGGAAGAACTTACAGAAATTAAAACAGTTGTGTCAGAAGCAGTTACAAATGCAATTATTCATGGGTACGAAGGAAATGCAGAAGGTGTTGTTTATATTTCTGTAATTTTGGAAGAAGCAATGGTGAAACTCACGATTCGAGATGAAGGGATTGGCATCTTTGATTTAGATGAAGCAAGACAACCCCTTTTTACAACTAAACCTGAATTAGAGCGTTCCGGAATGGGATTTACTATCATGGAAAATTTTATGGATGAAGTAGAAGTTATTTCAAACGAATCTTTCGGGACAACAATCCATTTGACAAAATACTTATCAAATAGTAACGCTCTATGCAATTAAGGAGAATAGCCTATGGACATAGAGGTCAAAAATGAGAAGAAGAAACCTCAGTTAAAGGACCACGAGCTAAAAGCGTTAATTCAACAAAGTCAAGATGGAGATCAACAAGCGAGAGATACAATCGTTCAAAGTAATATGCGTCTCGTATGGTCGGTTGTGCAGCGTTTTCTTAATCGAGGATACGAACCGGACGATTTATTTCAAATTGGATGTATTGGGCTCTTAAAATCGGTAGATAAATTTGATTTATCTTTCGACGTGAAATTTTCAACATATGCAGTTCCAATGATTATTGGGGAAATACAGCGATTTTTACGTGACGACGGATCGGTGAAAGTAAGTAGATCTTTAAAAGAAACAGGAAATAAAATTCGAAAGATGAGAGACGAGCTTTCGAAAGAATTTGGAAGGGCTCCAACGATTAATGAAGTGGCCGAAGCGTTAGAACTAACGCCAGAGGAAGTGGTTCTAGCGCAAGAAGCGAGTCGAGCTCCTTCATCCATACATGAAACGGTGTATGAAAACGACGGGGACCCGATTACTATTTTAGATCAAATTGCAGATCAATCTGAAACGAAATGGTTTGATAAAATTGCTTTAAAAGAAGCAATTAGAGAACTAGATGAGCGAGAACGTTTAATTGTGTATTTACGCTACTATAAAGACCAAACCCAATCAGAAGTAGCAGAACGTATAGGCATTTCGCAAGTGCAAGTTTCAAGACTTGAAAAGAAAATATTAAAACAGATGAAAGATCGAATAGATGAATAGCTATTCGATCTTTTTTATGTCTTTAATAGGAGGAGATTGTAAACTTTCGTAAAAATTAACAGAATTTATTGATAATTTAGTAAAATTAAAATATAATCCAAGTATGAACTTGTCACAAAGGGGGAAGGAAATGTGGAAACGAGGCAACAATGGGGAACGAGGGCTGGATTTATTTTCGCAGCGGTCGGCTCTGCCGTTGGATTAGGAAACATATGGCGTTTTCCTTATACAGCGTATGAAAATGGGGGAGGCGCGTTCTTTTTACCGTACTTATTCGCATTATTAACGACTGGTATTTCATTATTGGCGTTTGAATTTGCTCTTGGGCATCGTCATCGTGGTTCCGCGCCACTTACGTTCTTCCGTATTAGTCCGCGTGCTGAATTCATCGGATGGTGGCAAATGTGTGTAACGTTTATCGTTTCAACATATTATGCAGTAATTATTGCTTGGTCTATTTCGTATACGTATTTTTCAATTACTGGAGCGTGGGGGAAAGACACGCAAACATTTTTATTTAAAGAGTATTTGCATGTTGCTGATAAGCCGGGGCAGTTTGGAGGGCTCGTACCGGAAGTATTAATTCCGTTAGCTCTCGTTTGGATTATTGTACTCGGTGTAGCATTTAAAGGAGTTAAAAAAGGAATTGAAGTGGTTAACCGCATTTTCATTCCTTTACTAGTTGTTATGTTCCTTATTATCGTAGTTCGTGCAGTGACGATGGAAGGTGCAATGCAAGGATTAGATGCATTCTTTAAACCAGATTGGAGTCGTATTTTTGATGGGAAAGTATGGCTTGCTGCTTATGGTCAAATTTTCTTTAGTTTATCTTTAGCATTTGGAATTATGATTACGTATTCTAGTTATTTACCAAAAAATTCGGATACAACAAATAACGCTTTTATTACTGGTTTTGCAAACTCAGGTTTTGAATTATTAGCAGGGATTGGGGTCTTTGCAGCTCTTGGATTTATGGCAAACAATATGGGAGTACCGGTTGATAAAGTAGCAAGTGCTGGTGTAGGGCTTGCGTTCGTAGTCTTCCCGCAAATTATTAATGAATTACCGATGTCACCGTTATTTGGCGTATTATTTTTCTTATCATTAACGGTTGCAGGGATTACATCTCTCATTTCACTTGCGGAAGTATGTTTTGCTGCCGTATCTGAAAAGTTTAGCTTAAGCCGCCAAAAAACAATTGGAATTATGGGGACGCTTCTCGTGCTAGTTTCTCTTGTTTTTGCAACACGTGGCGGGCTTATGTTCCTAGATGTTGTTGATTATTTCGCTAATAACTTCGGGTTAATTACAATTGCATTAGCGGAAGTAGTTACAATAGGGCTCATTTTACGCCGTTTACCAGTTTATCAAAATCACGCAAACTTCGTATCTGATATTAAGTTGGGCACGTTTTGGAGAGTAAGTTTACTCGTTATTACTCCGCTTATGTTAGGATACATGTTAATTGACGGTACAATCCAAAATATTAAAAAGAACTACGGAGATTATCCAACAGAGTTTGTCGTAACGTATGGTTGGTCAATTGCAGCAGCGTTCCTTATCGTTGCGCTAATCATTAGTCTAAAGAAATGGGATGCACAAATACATTCAGATTCTGCTAAGCTTGAAAAAGAATGGAAAGATCGGGGTGTTTCATAATGAGTGGATCAGCGATTATGATGATGGTTATTGGTATAGTAGTCATTTGGGGAGGGCTCGCACTAAGTATTGCAAATTTATTTAAGAAAAAGGCATAAACTAAAAAACATCTGTACCGAAATGGTACAGATGTTTTTTTATGAAAAAATTGTATTAGAAAAAAATTCAATAACCATACTACAACTACGAGGAAGAGTGAAGAGGTGAATGAAAATTGGAACAAACAATTTATATTAAAATGCGTAATCGATTAAAAGTTTCTCCTACGTATGAAGTAAAGCTGAGTGATGTTGCTCAACTTGCAGGAGATGCTCTTGTAGTTCAGTCGTTACAGGATGAGATAGTTTACAAAATAACAGCGCATGATAAGACGCACGTTGTAATTGATGTGATGAAAATAATTGAAATTATTCAAAGGAAAGCAGCCGATATACAAATTAATTTACTCGGTTCTGGACAAACTCTTGTTGAAATTATATATGAAAAAAAGAAAGTACATCCGATTTTCTTCGGACTTGTATGGTTGTTACTTTTCATTGGAGCGGCTCTTGCGATCATTTATTTTCATGAAGATGTAAGTATGCAACAAGTACACCAACGTTTATATTACATGATTACGGGAGAATTTAAGGCGCAACCACTTTTATTTCAAATTCCGTATTCGTTAGGTCTTGGGTTAGGTATGGTCTTATTTTTTAATCATGTATTTCAAAAGCGAATTAATGAAGAGCCGAGTCCGTTAGAAGTGGAGATGTTCCAATACCAGCAATCACTTGACCAATATGTAATTGTTCATGAAAACAAGGACAATATGAAACAACTTGCCGATGATTGAGTCTGGATTTGTTATTCTAATTGGTTTAGCGGGAGGAATTGCAGTAGGTAGCGGATATGTCGCATTTTTAGCTGTACTTGGTATAATCCCTCGGCTAGCTCAATTAACGAGAAGTGGAAAGCACATTCAATATTTTGAGTGGGCGGTTATTGCAGGTACGTTAACAGGGGCTTGGTGTAGTTTGAAAAACATTACATTTCAAACATCGCAATATTGGCTTGTTATATTAGGTATATTTTGTGGCACATTTATTGGAATGCTGGCAGCAGCATTAACAGAAGTATTAAATGTTCTACCTATTTTAGCGAAACGAGTAGGGGTAGAGGGGAAGATTGTTGTTTTACTCGTTGCTCTTGTACTTGGGAAAGTAGTAGGCTCGTTGTTTCACTGGATTTATTTCGTAAAGTAGGAGGCGATATATAAATGACAGGGCGAAAACTAAAGGATGATTACGTAAATAAAGTGAAGGAGTACCATCCGAAACCAAATTATTTCATAAATTGCGTTAAAGCATTTCTTGTAGGTGGACTCATTTGTACAATCGGGGAAGTATTGATGAAATTTTATATACATTATTTTCATTTCAGTGAACAAGAGGCAGGAAACCCAACGGTTGCAACTCTTGTATTAGTATCGGCGATTTTAACAGGTTGTGGTGTATATGATAAAATCGGTCAATTTGCTGGAGCTGGATCGGCCGTACCTGTTACGGGATTTGCGAATTCTATGGCGAGCGCTGCGCTAGAACATAAGAGTGAAGGCATTGTGCTAGGGATTGCTACAAACATGTTTAAGCTAGCGGGAAGCGTTATCGTTTTTGGGGTCGTTGGGGCATACGTTATTGGGTTAATAAGATATACGTTTAAAATTTTTATGTCTTAAAGGAGGGGCTAATATGAGGTTGACAGGAAAACAAACGTGGGTATTTCAAAATGATATTTATGTGAATGCAACCGGTACTGCTGTTGGTCCAAAAGAAGCTGAAGGCCCTCTTGGAAAGGATTTTGATATTTCATATGATGATTTACATTGCAGAGAGGAAAACTGGGAGCTTGCTGAACGAAGATTAATGTCAGATTCGATTCAACAAGTTTTGGAAAAAGGAAATGTCAAAACATCACAAATTGATTTCTTTTTAGCGGGTGATTTATTAAATCAAACAGTGACAGCAAATTATGTTGCGCGTAAGTGGGAGATTCCCTTTTTAGGGATGTTTAGCGCTTGTGCGACCTCGATGGAGACTTTAGCGGTCGGATCAGCCTTTATTGACGGTGGATTCGCAAATCGTGTTTTAGCGACGGTAAGTAGTCATAATGCAACGGCTGAAAGACAGTTTCGTTATCCAACTGAGTATGGAGGACAAAAACCAGGAACAGCAAATTCGACTGTTACAGGTGCGGGATCCATATTAATTAGTAAAGAAAAAAGTGCCATTAAGATTACGGCAGCTACGATTGGAAAAGTGCAAGATTTAGGAATTGCGAATCCTTTAGATATGGGGTCGGCGATGGCACCGGCCGCTGCTCATACAATTCAGCAACACTTTGAAGATTTGAAGAGAAGTGCCAATGATTATGATTTGATTGTTACCGGTGATTTATCAGCTATTGGGACACCAATCGCGAAACAACTGTTGTTAGAAGAAGGTTATGATATTGGGCATATATATAATGATTGCGGATTAATGATTTATAATTCCGGTCAAGAAGAAGTATTTGCCGGTGGTAGTGGTTGTGCTTGTTCAGCTGTTGTCACATATGGTCATTTATTAAGAGAGATGCAAAAAGGGAACTTACAACGAATTTTTGTTGTTGCTACTGGCGCGTTATTAAGTCCGATGATGATGCAGCAGAAAGAAACAATTCCAACGATTGCACATGGTGTCGTATTTGAGAGAGTGAAGGGAGAGTGAATTGTGGATTTTATATATGCATTTCTTGTAGGAGGCGCTATTTGTGTCATTGGACAAATATTATTAGATCTCGCAAAGTTAACACCAGCCCATTTGATGGCTACCTTTGTAGTCATAGGAGCAGTGTTAGATGGATTCGGATTGTACGATAAGCTTATAAAGTTTGCTGGTGCTGGTGCGACAGTTCCTATTACAAGTTTTGGACATTCCCTATTACACGGAGCAATGCATGCGGCAGAAAAACACGGATATATAGGGATTGGTATAGGTATGTTTAGTTTAACGTCTGCAGGCATTTCTGCAGCGATATTATTTTCATTTTTTGTAGCAATTATATGTAAACCGAAAGGATAAATCAAATGAGACGAAGGGTTATTTTGGTCACAGATGGAGATGAATATGCAAAGCGAACAATTGAGCTTTTAACGAAGGAATTTGGGGGAAGGTGTATTTCGGCGTCACAAAGTAATCCAACCAAATTGACAGGGAAGAAAGTTGTTGAGCTTATTATGCAAACGCCATATGACCCTGTATTTGTCATGTTTGATGACAGTGGATTTATTGGAGAAGGATCTGGTGAAAAAGCTTTAAAATATGTAGCTACGCATAAACAAATTGATGTACTTGGGATTTTGGCAGTAGCGTCTAATACACATCATTGGGAATGGGCACGCGTAGATGTAAATGTAGATCGGAATGGGAACTTAACGGAATATGGTGTTGATAAATTTGGACTTCCAGATGGTGAAATTGGCAGAATTAGCGGAGATACAATTTATTGTTTAGACGATTTGAATGTGCCTGTTATCGTTGGAATTGGTGATATTGGGAAGATGTGTGGAAATGATGAATGGGAGAGAGGATCACCAATTACGAAAAAAGCAATTCAGTTAATTTTGGAAAGGAGTGGATTCTATGACGAAGCCTAAAAAAATAGATATCCCTATTTCAACTTTCATAAGTGACAATGAAAATTATTTAAAACAAACGGTTGGATTAGGCGTTACATTTGATGTTGGTATTCGTAAATTTCAAATTTTGAATAAAGAAATTGCGGTGTTATTCGTAAATGGACTTTGTGATACAAATTATATCATTCCTATTTTAGAAGAAGCTGTGGATACAAATGAAATTCGGGATGTTGAAGAAGATACAGTAAAGCTCTTAGAGAATCGTTTAATTCATCAGCAAGTAAGTAAAGTGAAAACGATGGATGAGGTAATGGTTCAAGCGTTATCAGGGCTTATTGTTATATTTGTGGAGGGCGAAACAGAAGCATTTGCGATAGATGTTCGTAGTTATCCAGGGCGAACACCGACAGAGCCAGATACCGAAAAAGTAGTACGGGGTGCGAGGGATGGATTTGTTGAAAATATCGTTGTAAATACGGCATTAATTCGTAGGAGAATTCGAGATCCACGTCTTCGAAATGAAATTATTCGAGTAGGGGATAGATCACAAACGGATATTTGTATTACATATGTACAAGATGTTGCAAATCCAGATTTAGTAAAGATTATAAAACAAGAATTAAATAACATCGATGTCGATGGCATTACGATGGCGGATAAAACAGTGGAAGAATTTGTTGTAAAGCAAAGCTATAACCCATTCCCGCTTATTCGGTATACAGAAAGACCGGATGTAGCGGCAAACCATCTATTGGAAGGGCATGTGCTAGTACTAGTTGATACATCACCGAGTGCTATGATTACGCCAACAACATATTTCCATCATTTACAGCATGCAGAAGAGTTTAGACAAAATCCAGCTGTTGGGACATTTTTACGCTGGGTACGCTTTTTAGGTGTTTTATTCTCCTTGTTTTTACTACCATTTTGGTTAGTGTTTGTATTTGACCCAACTCTTTTACCAGAAAATCTTGCTTTTATTGGACCGACTAAGATGACACATTTACCAATTTTATTACAGGTGATAATGGCAGAGGTCGGACTTGAGTTTTTAAGGATGGCAGCCATTCATACTCCAACGCCGTTATCGTCTGCAGCAGGGTTAATTTCCGCCATATTAATTGGTCAAATAGCAATCGATGTAGGTTTGTTTGTACCAGAAGTTATTTTGTATGTTGCGGTTTCTATGATCGGTGCATATGCAACACCGAGTTATGAATTGGGACTCGGAAATAAGGTTGGAAAATTGTTTGTTATTATTTTGACAGGTCTCTTCCATGAGATGGGATTTGTAATTGGTATGACGATATTGATTTTATTTTTAACGTCTATAAAAAGTTTACAAACACCTTATTTATGGCCGTTTTTACCATTTGATTGGGGCGCATTAACAAAAATTCTACTCCGTCCAACGATGTCTAGTTTAAAAGTACGACCAAGTATCGTAAGACCTCAAAATGTAAAAAGACAAAAATAAACGGGAGTATACACCCGTTTATTTTTTTAGCAAAAATTTATTGTTTTTTAACAAAAATCAAACATTTTTCATGTAAACTTAGAGTAGATATTGTGTATGGAAGGGGAAGAGGACATGATTAAATTATTTGTAAGTGATTTAGATGACACGCTCGTTTACAATGTGAATCATATGCAAAAAGAAGATGAACGTGCACTTGGTTGGTTAGCTGAAAAAGGGACAAATATTTGTTTTGCCTCTGGCCGTTTTACTCATCGAATTGATGAAGTCGTAAATAGGTTTGCATTCCCATATTACACAACGAGTTTAAATGGAGCGACGATGTTGCTGCCGGATGGAAAAATATTTCATGAATCAAGTTTTGAAGATGGCATTGCCCAGGAAATATATCAATATATTCATAAAAAGGGACTAGCAGATATTGTTTGTGCAAATGAGCAACGGTATACAAAAAGAAAGAATGAACATCATCATAATTTTGAAACGTATATGGGCGTGCATATTGCTGAGATTGAAGCATTAGAAGAGGAATTTGGTAAGACTGTACATCCTGCGAAATTGTTTGTTTTTGGGGAAGAAGAGACAATTGCAGCGTTAGATCAAGAATTACGAGATACATTTCAGAGTGAAGCGGAAGTTTTTATGTCTGGTAAACGTTATGTTGACATTATGCCAAGGGGAGTAAGTAAAGGGAGTGCTTTAAGGCGACTAATGGAACATTTGCAAATTGAAGCAAATGAGGTTGCATGCATTGGAGATTCTTTCAATGATATTTCTATGTTTGAAGTAACCCCGCATTCATTTACTTTGCACCATGCTCATCCATATGTGAAGGAGAAGGCAAATCATATTGTTCGTTCAGTTGAAGAAGCTATTATGAAATTACCGTTACTTGTATAAAAAAGAAGCTCGTCAGTGACGAGCTTCTTTTTACTTGAATAACGATTTAACAAAATCAATGATACTTGAGAAGAAATCTTTCACTTTATCTAGGAAACTTTGCCCTTCTTCAGATCCTAAAAAGGCAGAAACGTGTTCTTTTGCTTTATTTAACTGACTGCCAACTTGATTCCAATCGATATTAAGATTTTTCATTTTATCAAATAGCGCAACTAAGTTATCTAACTGTTCATCCGTTAATGTAATACCAAGTTGGTCCGCAATTTTTTTTATTAATGAACGTAAATCTTCAGTCGTTTTTGGTTGCTCTTTGGCAATTTCTTCTTTAATTTTTGCAACAAGTTGAACTGCTTTTTCTTCACCAATTTTATCGCCGAGCTGGGATGTTTGCACCATTTCTTCATTGGCTACTTTTTTTACTTCCTCAGGAATTGCTTTGTTCGATGTTGTCTCATAGGCTTTCATTAAACCGGTTAAAGCAGCAGTTCCTGAAACTTTAAATGGTGCAGTAATTTGAATTTCTGCATCTTTCACACCTGCTGTAATAAGTGCGTTTGTGTACATCGCATCTGTTATTGAATTAATATTTTTTGAACGTACAATAAGGCCAGATCCTGGCTTTGTGTATGTGATCATAGAAGAGGAAATTGCTCTTGTACCAATTTGCGCCTTTGGAACAATCCCTTCTAGAAATTTATGTTCTTCCGCATTAGACACAGTAATGATTGTAGCATCTTTTGGTGCTTTCATTTCTTTTAACAGATCTTGTTTTTGTTGTTCAGACAAGTTTTCTCCTAGTGTAACAATTGATTCTCCCTCGATGATGTCTGCAAACGAAGCTGTTGGCATAATAAATACAGCTACAGCTAATAGCAGAGCTAGTAATTTCGTTTTCACGAAAAATCGCTCCCTTTCTCTTTCTAAAATTTTCGGGCAACACAGTTATTATAGTATATATTTCTTATTTGTCACCTAGCTTTTTCCACATTTCAAAAAAGAAGTATGTAGATTGTCGGATTCTTTTTGTTTCTAGTCATGAATGTGGTAATATAGTGCTGAGATAGTTGAAAGGAGACATATACATATGAAAACTTTAGGATACATATTAATGGAAAATGGTGAAAAAATCGATTTAGAATTTTTCCCAGAAGAGGCACCAAAAACAGTAGAAAACTTTAAAAAACTAGCAGAGCAAGGATTTTATGATGGTGTGACATTCCACCGCGTTATTCCTGGCTTCGTAAGCCAAGGTGGAGATCCAACAGGAACAGGTGCAGGTGGCCCAGGTTACTCTATCCCATGTGAAACTGATGGAAATCCTCATAGACACCTTGTAGGATCACTTTCTATGGCTCATGCTGGCCGTAACACAGGTGGTAGCCAATTCTTTATCGTTCATGAGCCACAACCGCATTTAGATGGTGTACATACTGTATTCGGTAAAGCAACAAGCGGTATTGAAACAGTATTAAACATGCGTCAAGGTGATGTAATGAAAGAAGTTAAAGTTTGGGAAGAATAAGTTAATGAGGAAAGAGAGCTATTGCTCTCTTTTTTGTTTTTTTTGATAGGAATCGGTATTTTGTTTGCAGTGCATGATACAAGTAGTACTGTTATTGTAGTGAAAATATGTCGCTTATGAGAACGAAATTTTACCAAACTACATAGAATACATTAGATTACATGTTTCAATAAATATTTTTTACATTAATGTTGCTAGAATTCATTTGCTCTAAGGTGATGAATCGTGAAGTGATAATGAGCGGTGGATGTGTCTTTTCACTTTTATATAACAGCGTTTCTTCTTTTATCTACTTAGAAAAAATAGTACTGAAACATATATTTGACTTTCTTCTTTTCGCTTTGTATGATTATCAAGTTGCTTTAAGCCCTTCTCACTCTGTTGAAAATATTGTAAAATGAATGTGATATGAAAAGAGAGGTTGAGGGGATTAATAGTTTGTAACTTTTGTAAGAAGGGATAAGGGTTATGTTAATTCGTTTTAAAAAAAGTTATGAAAAGATTGCAATGGGGCTTCTTTCATTTATGCCAACAGAAAAAGATGTGAAAACATTACAATTGACTATGAAAGAGTATGAAGCAAAGGATGATTGGCAATTGTATTTGTGGAAACAAAACGAAGATTTTGTTGGGATAATGGGGATTGTAAAAAAAGAAAATCAAGTTTTGGAAATTCAACATTTGAGTGTGAACCCGTCTCACCGTCATATGGGTATTGGGACGAAGATGGTTCAAGAGTTAAAGAGTAAATTTCTTGAGTTTACAATTTGCGGAAATGAGCAAACAGCAAGTTTTTGCAAAAAGTGTAAAGGGCTTGAACAAAATATACATTCGTGAAAGCAGAGATAAGTAGTTTATTATCTCTGCTTTCTTTTTTGTAATTGTTCGTTTCGTTCAGCGATGACTTCTGTTCGATCACGTAATGTGTGCTTATGTATTATAAATTCATTAGAAGTAGCATTCACGTCTTTCCAAGGGAGATTTTGTTTCTGACATAATTCCATGCAGTGCTTTTCTAATGCAGTATCTGATAATGGTAAAAATAATGGTGTAAACCCTTCTTCTTTCTGTATAGATTGTAATCTATCCTTGAGTAAAGATAGAAGTTGTGCCTGATTGATTCCTAAATGTAGTAAAGGTTCATTGTTTTTTTCTAAAATCGTTATGGCGCTTTTCATCATCTTCTCTGCGCCATTCGAGTTAGAGCGTCTTTGATGGTATAAAGAAACTGCAATTTGAATAAGACCGACTAAATAATTATCACGATTTCCTCTTGGTTTTGTCTTCCAATATTCTTCCAGTATTTCGTGACATTCAAAATAATCATAATCTCCGTGAAAATGAATTAAAAATTGTATGTATTCGGTAGGATACATTCTCTTCACCCCTGTTTAACGGTTATAAATACAAGTGTATCATAGAAATATGAACAATAAACGACTAGGGAGTTTTCCCTAGCCGTTATTGTTCATATTAGCAGAAGCAAGCTGCCCCTACAATAATTAGTAAAATAAACAATACAACAAGTAATGCGAACCCACCGCTAAAACCGCAATCAACGTGACCCATAGTTTTTTGACCTCCTACATTGTTCTTACTACACTGTTATCATATGAAGTGGTGGGCATGATGACATAGGCATCGGTCTATTTTTAATTAAATTTCTTAAAAAGGTTGGATAGAACATGAGTATGCTCTATACTTATGTTGTTATAGAAAAAATGTGGTGGGATGCTTTGTGCAGTATAATTTTAAAGTAGAGGCTTTTGAAGGTCCTTTAGATTTATTGTTACATTTAATACATCGTTATGAGATTGACATATATAATATTCCTGTAGCGGAAATTACAGAGCAATATTTATCTTATGTTCATACGATGAAAGAATTACAATTAGATGTTGCAAGTGAGTATTTAGTAATGGCTGCAACGTTATTACAAATTAAAAGTAAAATGTTGTTGCCGAAACATGAAGAAGATGTACTTGATAACGGTGATGACTTTATAGATGATCCTCGTCAAGAATTGATGGAGAGGTTAATTGAATATAAGAAATATAAGCAAGTTGCTACTGAGCTAAAAGAAAGAGAACAAGAAAGAGCACAGCTATATACACGTCCGCCAATTGATTTTACATCGTTGCAACAAGAAGAGGAGACGAATTTGCCTCTTGATGTTACGTTATATGATATGCTAGCGGCATTTCAAAAATTAATGCGCCGAAAAAAAGCAAAGAAACCTGTAACAACACGTATTACTCGTCAAGAAATACCAATTGAACAGCGCATGACTGATATTTTAAAGCAGTTAGAAATACAAGGTGGTCGTCAAAGTTTTTATGATTTGTTTGTTGATGATGAACGGGAAATAATGGTTGTAACATTTTTAGCGGTTCTTGAGCTTATGAAAAATCAACAAATCATAATTGAACAAGAACATAATTTTGATGAGATTTTCGTATCAAGCTATACTAAATCAGCATAGAGTTAGTATGGAAAATGAGATAGAAATATGATATCTCATGCTAGGTTTGAATGTATCGTTTGGAACAAGAGAAAAAATATTGAACCGAACGCATTGATTGTGATTCGGTTTTTTGATGTGTATTTTTATGGAGAAAATAGGAGGAAGGAGCTCGTAAAATGGATAGAACAGAACAGAAATCAATCATTGAAGGGCTTTTATTTGTTTCTGGTGATGAAGGGATTTATCCAGAACAAATAGCGAAAGTCCTTGAAATTGAAGGAAACGAAGTAATCGATATTTTAGAAGAAATGCAAAAAGAATGTGAAGGTGCACACCGCGGTTTACAAATTGTACAGTATGCAAAAGTATATCGTTTTGCTACAAAGAAAGAACATGCGTCTTACTATCAAAAACTAATAGAGATCCCAACAGCTGCTTCACTCTCTCAGGCGGCTCTAGAAACGTTAGCGATTGTTGCATATCGCCAACCGATTACAAGAACTGAAATGGAAGAGATTAGAGGAGTAAAAACTGATAAGGCGTTACAAACGTTAGTATCACACTTACTTATAAAAGAAATGGGAAGAGCAGAAGGGCCAGGGCGTCCTATTTTATATGGAACAACGAAAGAATTTTTGGACACGTTTGGATTAAAAACATTAGATGATTTGCCTCCGCTTTCTGAAGAAAACGAACAAATGAATGAAGCGGATTTATTCTTCGGTTCTTTACAAGAGATATCGAAATAAAAGCTTAGCATTTTGCTAAGCTTTTTTTGTATATCAATCATATACCGTGCCATACTAATTGAAAAAAGGAGACGAGTTATGAGAGGTATGCGAAGTGTTTTAATATTAGTTTCTGTTTTGTTATGCTTTTCTTTAAATAGTGCATCAGCCAAAAGGTATATGATGTCTATTCATACTGCGTCTCCTTTACATATGCAGCGGCAACATTTTGGTAAAATGAAAGTGAGTTTCTTAAAAGTAGGACAAGGTGATGCAACACTTATTACATTGCCAAATGGACAAACGATGTTAATAGATGGGGGACCTTATGAAGCTGGTGAGGTTATTATCCAAAAATTAATTGAAAAAGGGATTAATCATTTAGATGCTATCGTCAGTACTCATCCTGATATGGATCATATAGGAGGGCTCATTCCGATTGTAGAGCAAATGCCGGTATCACTTATATTAGATAGTGGAAAAACATATAGTTCTCTTACTTATCATACGTATCGAAATAATATAAAGAAAAGGGGAATCCCTTTCATTTCAGTAAAAGAGGGCCAACACATACCGCTAGATCCGCATGTTTCCATACAAGTATTAAACAACGGAAAGTCCAAAGATGAAAATAATGAATCTTCAATTGTATTAAAGATCCGGTATGGTAAGGCAGATTTTTTACTAATGGGTGATGCTGATGTGCGGACGGAAACTGAAATATTAAAGCAATTTGATGTACATGCAGATGTGTTAAAGGTAGGACATCATGGCTCATATACTTCAACAAGTGAAAGGTTTATAAAGAAGGTAGAACCGCAGTTCGCAATTCTTTCTTACGGTAGCAGAAATCCGTATGGACATCCACACCAAAGTGTTGTGAGACGGTTAAAACGACACGGTATAATGATGTATGGAACGAATAAACGTACAGTAGAAATGGAAACAGACGGTGAACATATTACAATAGGTTCTAGTGGATTAATGCCATTACTTAAGTGATTCATACGATAGATGACATTGTTCCTTTTTGGAAAAAATGAATAACATATATTATAATTGCGAGAGACGTATTAAGCTTCCTTTTTGTTAAACAAAGAGGAAATTTCATTAGAATGTATAGACAACTACTCGTGCATATATTAAGATGGAATTAGGCGAATAAGGTAATAATAACAAGTAGGTATTTCATGGGAAAGGATCGATGAAAATGAAAACGCAAGTTGTCATCAATGCCAAAATTTATACAGGTCAAGAAGTAGTGGAAAACGGATTTATTCGTTACGCAGAAACAATTAAAGAAATTGGTTTGATGGCTCAATATGTATCACAAGAAAATGAAGCAGTTTTAGATGCGGCAGGGAAGATTGTAATTCCAGGTATGATTGATGTTCATATTCATGGTGGATACGATATTGATGCGATGGATGCAAATAGCGATGGGTTAGTAACTCTAGGTAAAGAAATGTTAAAAGAAGGAGTTACAACTTACTTCCCAACAACAATGACACAAGCTCCAGAAGCAATCGAAGCAGCACTACATGCTGCGAAAGAAGCGAAAGAAAAAGGAGCACATTTCGAATACATTCACTTAGAAGGACCGTATGTTTCAAAAAAACGTGCAGGTGCACAACCACTTGAACACATTGTTCCTGCGAATATTGAACAATTTAAACAATGGCAGGAAGCGAGCGGGAATTTAATCAAATTAGTAACATATGCACCTGAAGAAGAAGGCGCGTTAGAGTTTGAGCAGTATCTTGCTGAAACTGGTGTTGTTGGCACAATGGGGCATACAGATGCGATTGATGCACAACTAAAAAATAGAAACATTACACATGCAACGCATTTATACAACCAAATGCGTGGATTACATCACCGTGAACCAGGAGTTGTTGGTCATGTGTTATTAAATCCAGATGTAATGGTTGAAGTAATTACAGATGGTATTCACATTCACCCTGATATGGTGAAATTAGCATATAAATTAAAAGGACCGAAAAAAGTAAGTGTTATTACTGACGCAATGCGTGCAAAAGGTCTTGAAGATGGATTATATGAGCTTGGCGGACAGCCCGTACATGTAAAAGATGGTAGTGCCCGATTAGAAGATGGAACGTTAGCTGGTAGTATTCTAAAAATGGATCAAGCTTTCCGAAATGTAATTGAATTTACAGGCTGTTCAATCGAAGAAGCAGTACTAATGACATCAGTGAACCAAGCAGAAGAGTTTGGATTAAATAATAAAGGTGCGTTAGCGGTAGGAAAAGATGCAGACTTTGTTGTGATGAATGAAGATTTACATGTATATGATACGGTTCGTTTAGGAATTCATATGAAGGAAGGGAAGTAATGAAATGAATATTCTTGTTGTAAAAACTCCAGAAGAACTAGCAGAAGCAGGTTATAAATTAATTGAAGAAGTTGTAAAAACAAAAGAAAATCCAACATTAGGAATGGCTACAGGAAGCTCTCCATTAGGTATTTATGCAGAAATGCGAAAAAATAAACTTGATACAAGCCGTGTAACCACTGTAAACTTAGATGAGTACGTAAATTTACCACATGAAGATAAAAACAGCTATCATTATTTCATGCAAGAACAGTTGTTTGATCATCTTCCATTTAAACAAACTTATGTACCAAACGGGATGGCAAGTGATTTAGAGGAAGAGTGCAAACGTTATGAGGGCATTCTAGCTGCTAACCCAGTTGACCTACAGATTCTTGGAATCGGTGAAAACGGTCACATCGGATTTAACGAGCCAGGAACACCGTTTAATTCTCCAACAAACATTGTTGAATTAACAGAATCTACACGCCAAGCAAACCTTCGCTTCTTCGAAAAAGAAGAAGATGTGCCAACTCATGCAATTACAATGGGAATTGGAAGCATTATGAAAGCGAAACAAATTCTACTTGTTGCTATGGGTGCTAAAAAGGCAGAAGCTGTTAAAGAATTATTGCAAGGTGATTATAGTGAAGCGTGTCCTGCTACAGTTTTACAACGTCATCCGAATGTAACCGTAATCGCTGATCAAGAAGCTCTATCTTTATGCAGTGAGGCGATTGCTGATGAACATCGACAAGTATTCACCATTTCCGATCTATTATCAGATTCAAGAGTGGGTGAAACAGCTAATTGAGGACGGCGAATGGAAGCCGGGAGATAAAATCCCATCTGAGAATGAACTTTGTGATAAGTTCGAAGTGAGTCGTATGACAATCAGACAGGCGATTAATAATTTAGTGGAACAAGGTTATTTATATCGGAAACGTGGAATCGGTACGTTTGTCCAACTTCCGAAAGTGGAACAAAAATTGCAAGGAATGACGGGATTCACAGAAGATATGATTTCTCGCGGGATGAACCCGAGTAGTCAATTACTAAGTTTCCGCCTCGTTCCAGCTACTGCGAAAATAGCAGATCGGCTGAGAATACAGGAGGGAGAGTCGGTTTATGAAGTGAGGCGTATTCGCTTAGCTGATGATGAACCGATTGCTTTTGAGACGACATATTTGTCGCCAGCTCTTGTAAAAGATATTAACGAAGAAATATTGCAACAATCTTTATATGAACATTTAGAGAAAAAACTGGGCTTTAAACTTGTTAGCGCTACTCAATCAATTGAAGCTTCAATTGCAACCGATAATGAAGCGGAACATCTGCATATTCCTAAAAAGGCGCCAGTGCTTGTAATGCGTCAATGGTCATATTCAGAAGGTGAAGTACCGTTAGAGTATGTGAAATGTATTTATCGTGGGGATCGTTATAAGTTTATTACAAACATCGCACGTAACAAATAATATATTTCAGTTTGTGAAGTACAGTAAATGTCAAATTGTTTAACATGTAAAGAAAAAATACGACTCATCCTTACAAGGAGTGAGTCGTATTTTTATTATGAGCAATTACGTGGTTAACAGCATCTTTAACTGTATTTACTACATAGTGAGCGTGTTCTTTTACTGCGTCATCAGCTTGAGACATAGCAAAACTGTGAGGAGTTAAAGAAAACATTGGAATGTCATTATAAGAATCCCCTATGCAAGCAATTTCTTCTGGTTGTAATTGAAACTCTTTTAATAAAACAGAAATAGCAGAACCTTTACTAATATTAGGTGGCATTACATCTAAACATTGTTCGGCTGAAATGAAGGTACTCACTTTTCCGTGGAATTTTTCATCAATTTTTTTCTGAAGAAGTTGTAAACTTTCCTTTGTTCCGCCGACAGAGATTTTATTTGGGAAAATAGTATCATCAATTTTTTCTAATAGATGCGGTTCTTCAACGGAAGTCATCGTTACTTGTTGTTCAAGTTCATGAATAAACGGTGTTTTTTCTTCAATGTAATAATTATGCTCATCACTTACATAACGAAAATAAGGATCTTCATTTGTCATTGCTAATAAATCAGGTAGAATACTCGAATCGAATGTTGCGGATAATAGTTGCTTGTTTTCGTGCGTATATACGAAAACACCATTTACGCTAATACGATGGAAATTTGTATTTACAGCTTTCATTAAGTCTGCAATTTCATTATCAAGTCGGCCAGAAGCGAAACAAAGAATAACATTTTGCTCAGCGAGACTACGAAGTGCTACAATATCCTGTTCGTCAATTAACCCTCCGTGTTGCATCATTGTACCATCGATATCACTTACAAACATTTTAATCATGTTGTTAACCCCTTTCTATGTACAGTTGCTCTTACATTATACGCATCATATATAAACATGTCTAAAAAATGAATTTTTATGAAATGGTAGATGTTTTACATTGACGACAAAGAAGAATATTCTGTAACATAAAAGCAGGCTATTTAAGGACGAGGGTGGTGTTATATGAGTAATTATCTAGAAATTAAAAAAGTTTTAAATAATAATGTCATCATTGCTAGCCATCCTGAACACGAGGAAGTAGTAGTGATTGGTAAAGGGATTGGCTTTGGAAAAAAAGCAAAAGACGTGTTGGAGCAAGAACAAATTGAAAAAATGTTTGTTTTAAAAAATGAACGTGACCGTGAACAATACAAACTGTTAGTGCCGCATGTGAGTGAAAAATTAATTGAATTAATGAATGATATTATGTTTTATATTCAAGAAAAAGCGAAATCACCATTAAATGAACATATTCATATCGCTTTAACAGATCATATTTCTTTTGCGATTAAGCGATTAAAACAAGGACTTACCATTGATAATCCTTTTTTAGTTGAAACGAAAATGCTCTATCCAGAAGAATATGAAATTGCTGAAGGTGTTGTAGACCTTTTAAATTCTCGTTTGCAAATTACATTGCCAGAAGGAGAAATTGGTTTTATTGCACTTCATATTTATAGTTCACTTACAAATTCAGATTTATCTTCAGTTAATCAAAACTCTCGTCTCATTGCACAGCTTGTATCTTTAATTGAGACAAACTTACAAATTACATTAGACCAAGAAAGTATCCACTATTTACGCCTTATCCGTCATTTACAATATGCGATTGAACGGGTGAAAAAAGGGGAGAAAGTAGAGGAATCACAAAGTTTTGCTGATCTATTGAAGGCAGAATATCCTGTCTGTTATAATTTAGCTTGGAAGCTAGTTAAGGTCATGCAAAAAGAATTACAACTTCCTGTTTATGAAGCAGAGAGCATATATTTAACGATGCATCTGCAGCGCTTAGTAAAGGCAGAGCATGTGTAAAAAGACATATAGTTTTGTCTAAAATGAAAACGTTAAAAAAAATCATTGAATCGCTTACAATAGTTATGTATAATAACTATTGCAAAGTTATACAAATTTCGACAAACACATTAAGGTAAATAAAGAAAACGTTTGCCTTAATTATAGTGAATTTATACGTAAACCTATTTTTGACACGTGTTACTGATTCGATCAGGCATGAGTGGAGAAAAGTAAGGAATGTAAGCTAGAGAAAGGGATATACTACCCTTTGTATAGCTATCGTTCTATCTTTTTTTCCTCATGCCTTTTTGGCGTTTGTCGGAAGGTATCAATATAGATAAGAGAGGAAGGGTTTCCATGTTTAAGAAGATCTTTGGTGTTCTTCAAAAAGTCGGAAAAGCGCTTATGCTTCCAGTAGCGATTTTACCGGCAGCAGGTATTTTACTTGGATTTGGTAATGCATTTCAGAATCCACAGTTAACAAATGTTATTCCTGCTTTAAAAGCCGATTGGTTCGTAATGGTAGCAAAAATTATGGAACAATCTGGTGATATTATTTTCGCTAACCTTGCATTATTATTCGCAGTTGGGGTAGCAATTGGTTTAGCTGGTGGAGATGGAGTAGCTGGTTTAGCAGCATTCGTCGGCTACTTAATTATGAACAAAACGATGAGTGTGTTCTTAGAAGTAGACAAGCTAGTGAAAGTAACAAGTTCTGGAGCAGATCCAGTGAAAATTGGATTTACTGATCCAGCATATGCAAACGTATTAGGAATTCCAACACTACAAACGGGAGTATTTGGTGGTATTATCGTCGGTATAGTGGCGGCATATTGCTATAATAAATACTTCAATATTGAATTACCATCATACTTAGGTTTCTTCGCAGGTAAGCGTTTCGTACCGATCGCAACTGCAACATTCTCTTTAGTAGTAGGTATTATCATGTGCTTCATTTGGCCATACATTCAAGGTGGCTTAAATACGTTCTCACATCAAATGATTGATGCGAATAGAACGTTAGCAGCATTTATATTCGGTTTAATTGAACGTTCATTAATTCCATTTGGATTACATCACATTTTCTATTCACCATTCTGGTTCGAATTCGGTCAGTATACAAATGCAGCTGGCGAATTAATCCGTGGTGATCAAAAAATCTTTATGGCACAGTTAAAAGACGGTGTAGAATTAACAGCAGGTACATTTACAACTGGTAAGTATCCGTTCATGATGTTCGGTCTTCCAGCAGCAGCATTAGCAATGTACCATGAAGCACGTCCAGAAAATAAAAAATTAGCAGCTGGTATTTTAGGTTCTGCTGCATTAACATCATTCTTAACAGGTATTACAGAACCACTTGAATTTTCATTCTTATTCGTAGCACCAGTATTATTCGGAATTCACGCAGTATTCGCTGGTCTATCATTTATGACAATGCAAATTTTAGGTGTTAAAATTGGTATGACATTCTCTGGTGGTTTAATTGACTTCCTATTATTCGGTGTACTACCAGGCCGTACAGCATGGTGGTGGGTAATTGTTGTTGGTCTTGTACTAGCAGTTATTTACTACTTCGGATTCCGCTTTGCAATTCGTAAATGGGATTTAAAAACACCTGGTCGTGAAGTAGCAAATGCGAATGACGGCGCAGGAAAAACAGAAGCTGGTGAACTTCCTCGTGAAGTATTAGTAGCACTTGGTGGTAAAGAAAACATTGCTTCTTTAGACGCTTGTATTACTCGTTTACGTGTTCAAGTTAACGAACAAAAGAATGTAAACAAAGACCGCTTAAAAGAGCTTGGAGCAGCTGGTGTACTTGAAGTTGGAAATAACATTCAAGCTATTTTTGGACCGAAATCTGACACATTAAAATCACAAATTCATGATATTATGTCAGGTCGTACACCTCATATTGAAAAAGAAGAACCTGTAAAAGTAGAAGAAGCACCTCAAAAAGTTGATGAAAATGAAACAATCGTTTCACCAATTGAAGGGAAAATCTTACCGATTACAGAAGTACCTGATCAAGTATTCTCAGGGAAAATGATGGGAGACGGATTTGCAATCGAGCCAACAGAAGGGACAGTAGTTTCTCCAGTTAATGGTGAGATCGTTAACGTATTCCCTACAAAGCATGCGATTGGTATTCAATCTGAAGGTGGAAAAGAAATTTTAATCCACTTTGGTATTGATACAGTAAAATTAAATGGTGAAGGTTTTGAAGCACTTGTAGCACAAGGCGACAAAGTGAAACAAGGACAACCATTATTAAAAGTAGATCTTGCATTTGTAAAAGAAAATGCACCATCTATCATTACACCAATTGTCTTTACGAATTTACAACAAGGGCAACAAGTCGAATTGAAAAAAGATGGAAATGTTAAGAAGGGCGAAAACGCTATTATTGACATTCAGTAGGAATTTGACGCAAAATGTTTATAATTATAATAGGCGATGTGGTTGACCGAACATCGCCTATTATATACAATAGATGATGTAGTACTCACGTCTATACAACTAAAAAATACTGTAATTTAAAGGAGATAAATTATCATGGAAAAAATCTTTAAAGTAACTAGCGACTCAGGAATTCATGCTCGTCCAGCAACTCTACTTGTAAACACTGCAAGCAAATTTGGTTCTGACATTAACTTAGAGTATAACGGAAAAAACGTTAACTTAAAGTCAATCATGGGCGTTATGTCTTTAGGCATTCAACAAAACGCAGAAATTAAAATCACTGCAAATGGTGATGATGCAGCTCAAGCACTAGCAGCTATCGAAGAAACTATGAAAAACGAAGGATTAGGAGAATAATGACTCTTAACATTCAAGGGATCGCTGCATCAAGTGGGATTGCTATTGCAAAGGCTTTCAGACTTGAGAATCCTGAATTTAACATCGAAAAGAAATCAATTACAAACGAAGCTGCAGAAATTGCACGCTTAGACGCTGCGCTTGAGAAAGCAAAAACTGAATTAGAAGCTATTAAGGACCACGCTTTTGCTGAGCTAGGTGCTGACAAAGCTGCGATCTTTGAAGCACATTTATTAGTGTTAAATGATCCAGAACTAGTAAACCCAGTAAAAGATAAAGTAAATAGCGAAAAAGTAAATGCTGAATTTGCAATGGATGAAGTTGCATCAATGTTTATTTCTATGTTTGAAAACATGGATAACGAATATATGAAAGAACGCGCTGCGGACATTCGTGACGTAACAAAACGCGTTCTTGCACATTTACTAGGCATTAACTTCTCAAATCCAGGTACAATTTCTGAAGAAGTAATCATCATTGCTGAAGATTTAACACCATCTGATACAGCTCAGTTAAACCGTAAGTATGCAAAAGGTTTTACAACTGATATCGGTGGACGTACATCTCACTCTGCAATTATGGCTCGTTCTATGGAAATTCCAGCTGTTGTTGGTACGAAAGTTGTTATGGAGAAAATCCAAAACGGCGATATCGTAATCATCGATGGTTTAGATGGAGAAGTAATTGTAAATCCATCAGAAGAAACTCTTCGCTCGTTTGAAGAAAAGAAAGCGAAATTTGAAGAGCAAAAAGCTGAATGGGCAAAATTAAAAGACCAAGCTACTGTAACAAGTGATGGACATCACGTTGAGCTTGTTGCAAATATCGGAACACCAAATGATGTACAAGGTATTATCGATAATGGCGGAGAAGGCGTTGGTTTATACCGTACAGAATTCTTATACATGGGCCGTGACAATCTTCCAACAGAAGAAGAGCAGTTCGAAGCGTATAAAGCAGTTCTTGAAGGTGTAAAAGAAGGTCAACCTGTTGTTGTTCGTACACTTGACATCGGTGGAGATAAAGAGCTTCCATACTTACATTTACCAAAAGAAATGAACCCATTCTTAGGATACCGTGCAATTCGCTTATGTCTTGATGAGCAAGATGTGTTCCGTACACAACTTCGTGCATTACTTCGTGCTAGCGTATACGGTAACTTAAAAATTATGTTCCCAATGATTGCAACTCTTGATGAGTTCCGTCAAGCAAAAGCAATCTTATTAGAAGAGAAAGCGAAGCTTGAAGAAGCGGGTACAACTGTTTCTGATTCTATTGAAGTTGGTATGATGGTTGAAATCCCAGCTTCAGCAGTATTAGCAGATCAATTCGCAAAAGAAGTTGATTTCTTCTCTATCGGAACAAACGACTTAATTCAATACACAATGGCTGCAGACCGTATGAACGAACAAGTATCTTACTTATACCAACCATATAACCCATCAATTTTACGTCTTGTAAAAATGGTTATCGATGCTGCTCATAAAGAAGGCAAATGGGCTGGTATGTGTGGTGAGATGGCGGGCGATTCACTTGCTATTCCATTATTATTAGGATTAGGTTTAGATGAGTTCAGTATGAGTGCAACATCTATTCTTCCTGCAAGAACACAACTAAGCAAGTTGTCAAAAGCAGAAATGGAAACATTAGCAGAAAAAGCATTAATGATGTCAACTGCTGAAGAAGTTGTTGAACTAGTTAAAAGCATATAAGTAATAAAAAAACCTGAGTCGATTTGAAATCGGTCTCAGGTTTTTTCTATGAGAAAAGTAAAACTTATTTTCTTATTCTTGAAGATAAAGAACAGAATTAGATAGCGATAGCAACGATATCAGTTGGGCATACACGTAAAATACCAGTAAAAGTATTTCGGTTTTGATTGTGCTTATCATCTTTGTTGTTATCTTTATTGTCTTTGTCATTGTTATTACGAGCTAAAGCAGAGAAAAGAGCAACACCGTTAGCGAAACCTTCAAAAATTACATTGTTGAATGTGCCGTTACCTCTAATACTTAAAAGAGAAAGTTCTGTTCCAACTGAAATGTTAGCAAGTACGTTACATACAGCTGGTTGTTGTGGTCTAACCTCTCTCTCTTTCTCGCGATGGTCGCGATGGTCGCGATGGTCGCGATGGTCGCGATGGTCACACTCTCTTTCACGATGATGACAGTCTCTAAAGTTATCACAGCATCCAAATGATCCAAACATAATCCTCATCACCCCCTTCACACTTATAATCTATGTAAGTTCGGTAGTGAGTGACTGGACAGAGAGTGGAATTTTTTCTAGGTGATTTTCTCATTTTAAAAGACTAGCTGGGTGTTTATTACGGGATGATATTTAAAATAGGATAGATATCACAAAAAAGTGTAAGGACCACCGAAATGAATGAAATAGGTAGCCTTTACACTTTTTTGCTTTTATATAAAACGATAATATATACCGGAAGAGCTAGGAGTAGTGGTACGATGGATCGTGCAGTATGTTTTTCTGATTCTAATTGGAACGCTTCTTCTTTAGGAAATTGTAATACTGAAATGTTTGCAGCATCCCCAATAAAATATAGAAGCAGTACAGTTACTATGTAACATAAAAGTGCAATAAAGCTTCCGTATGAACTCAATGAAAATCCCTCTCTTGTTATCTATTTGTTATCATTGTATCATAATTGTAACAAAAACACACGGTTATATTTCGATACTTTAACAAAATTCGACATGAAACGCCATTTATGTATATGGAAATAGCATAAAATTTACTGTTTTTTTATGTATAAATGTCGAATCATACATTGTAATATTACGAGTGTGTGACAGAATAAAAAAGAAACGAAGGNNCCTTCGTTTCTTTTTTATTCGTATGAAAGGGCAGTAAGGCCCTCACATTGATTCAAATTTCACTTTATTATTTTGCCCATTCACTCACTTGCTCTACGCTCATTCGTGGTGCAGGATGGCCTTTCAAAGTTGATTCACCAATTGTAATAAGCATAATTGGTACGTAGCGAGATGAAACGTTGAATTCTTCTGTAAGTGCTTGTGGATTGAAGCCACCAATAGCGCAAGTATCCCAGCCAGTTGCTTTAGCAGTAAGCATAAGTTGCATTGCTGCTAAAGATGCATTTGAAAAGGCTGCATCTCTTGGGAATTGCTCACGAGCATATGCAGACTCAATATTTTTAGCTAAGCGCTCTTTTGCTTCTTCTTTCATAAATCCTTGTTCTACAATTGGACCATAAACTGGTTCAACATTTTTATAAGCTTCTAAATCACCTAAAATAGCGACTACAGCAGAAGCATCAAGAATTTGTTGTTGGTTATAAGCAATTGGATGTAATCGTTTCTGCACATCTTCACCTTGAAATACAAGGAATTTCCAGTGCTGCAAGTTCCAAGCAGAAGGTGCTTGAGCAGCTCCCTTTAAAATCTCGTGTAACTCTGTAGATGAAATTTCTTTCTCTGGGTTGAATGCACGTGTAGATGTGCGTTCATATAGGACGTTAAAAAAGTTATCGTTTGTCATTATATATCCTCCAAATTACATATTAAATAATGAAAAAATATATGTAAAATATTCTACTTACATTTTGTAAGTTATCGAATTTAAGAATATAATATCTTTATTTTAATTGTCAAGTTTTAAAGCGGAAGCTAGGGCATTCATACAAACGATACAATTCCTATAATCATACACTAAAAAAGGAATTTATAGAGTGAAAAAGCGAAGATAACATTCTCAATTAGCTTGTTAACATGTATTCCTCACTCATTAAAGTTTTTAGAGAACAGCCTTTTATAAAATGTTTGTGAGGAATGCAGTAGAACAAGATATATGAAGTGAGTGAAGACTAGTGATGAACATACTACATTTTTTATTAGAGAATACGGTTTTCCAAAATGTATTACAAGATCTTCAGTTAAATGTCCTTTATATAGAAAATGGATGTACACATCAACAAACGATAGAAAATATCCATCCAAAATGTATGTTTATAGCAAATAGTTTTGAAGAAGGGGAAGTATTGTTTCAGAGGACTCAACCACATATTGTAATTATGTATGTAACAGATTTTTCTCAAATAAAATATATAAAGAATATGTATAATCGACAGAGTACATTTATTGTCATTTGGGATCAACAAATAACAAGCGAGTTTGCAGAGGTGCTTACGTTAGGAATACGTAATATTGTGATAGCACCTGTGACTCCACAAATGGTGTTAGAGGAAGTAAATAAAAGTTTATATCAGCTTTCTTTAGTGCGACAAGTAAGTTTGCAACAAGAACTTCTTCAAACGATGTTTGATTTTCGCAATGATCTATTATTCATAGTAGAAGACGATGAGATTGTTGATTGTAATACAAATTTCTTAGAGTTTTTCGGATATGAAAATTTGTTTGCCTATCGTGAGCAACATTTAGTATTTGCTGAACATTTTATTAGAGAAAATGGATACTATTCAACAACCCATGATATAACATGGTTAGATGATACACTATCATATGATAGAAGAATTAAGATGTCCAACTATGAAGGAGAAGTGTCAACTTTTTTATTGCGTGCGACACCATTGCCAGAAGATTTATCAAGATTTATTGTGAAGTGTACAGAGATTACAGAATTAGATGAAATCTATCAAGAACAAGAAAGGCTCGCTATGATAGATTCATTAACAGAGATTTATAATCGTTTGAAGTTCCAACAAATACTAGAGTCAGAATGGGACAATGCGATGCGTAATAATGAAAACATAGCACTTATTTTATTTGATATAGATAATTTTAAAGCAGTAAATGACACGTATGGCCATGATTTTGGTGACTTAGCGTTAATTCAGCTTGCAGAGCTTATGAAATCTAAAGTGGAGGAGCAACATGTATTTGCTAGGTGGGGCGGAGAAGAATTTATTATTTTAGTAACGAATACAGTAGAAAAAGAAGCATTTCAGGTTGCGGAATCATTACGCTTTTTCATTGAAACAAAGCAATTCTCAGGAATTTCGAAATTAACAGCGAGTTTTGGAGTTGCATTATATGAAAAAGGGATTACAAGAGAAGAATTAATGCAACGAGCGGATATTGCATTATATGAAGCGAAAAAAAATGGAAAGAATCAAGTATGTGTGTATAGAAAAGAAAAAATGTAATTTTTCGCAACAAATTGTTGCGATTTTTTTTTATTGTTTGATAATAGAATAGGGGGACAATTTTTAGCGAAGGAATTATGGAGGATTAATATGATAAAAAAAGTAATGGTCATGGCTTCACTGTCTGCTATAGTTGGCGGCGGAGTATACTATTTTCTTGTTAACCCCAATATAAAGGAAAACACTGTATTAACAACTAAAGTGAATCCTACTATTGAATCGGAAGTACAAGGGAATATAGAAGAAAAAGAAGAGCAACAAATTGATTATGCTAGCATATCTCAAAAATTAGATCAATATTTAGTCGGAAAGCAATTCAATGGAACAGTTTTGGTAACAGATAAAGAGCATGTTATATTGAATAAAGGATATGGATATGCTGATGTTCAAAATAAAATAGAAAATACGCCTCACACAAAATATCGTATCGGTTCTATTACGAAAACAGTTGTTGCCACATCTATTTTACAGCTACAAGAACAAGGGAAATTGAATATTCAAGATAATGTAAATAAATATATTCCTTCATTTCCGGAGAATAAAAATATTACGCTATATCATTTATTAACGCATACCTCTGGTTTACCTGAACACGCAAAAGGCAATGTTAATGCTGCTTCCCGTTTACAATTAATGAATTGGATTGGACGTCAAAATTTAGAATTTCCTGCAGGAACAGGTTGGAGATATACAGATTATAATTATATGGTGCTTGCTTATATAATAGAACATATATCGAAAAACCCTTTAGGAGATTACATAAAAGAAAACATATTTGTAAAAGCAGATATGCATGAATCTGGTATGGGAAATATGGTACCTGGAGATAAAAATTTTACAAAGGGTTATGTAAAAAAAAATCAAGAGCTTGTACCAGCGCAGAAGTTAGGCATGGATTGGCTATATGGTTGTGGTGAGATGTATACGACAGTTGGAGATATGAAGAAATTAGACGAAGCAATTATAAATGGAAAACTTCTTTCTGAACAAAGTATACAAGCAATGTTTTCACCTTCAGCAGAACGAAAATATGCATTTAGTTTTTACATAAATCCGGATTATTTTCATAATCATGGTGTACTATCTGGTTGGAACACTTTTAATAATTTTAATAAAGAAAAAGGCACTTTTGTTATTTTATTTTCAAATGTGAAAAATAGTATGGATGATGACTTTAATAAAGAGTTCCGAAAGATGGTAAGTGATTTATTAGAACAAAGGGGATGAGAAAATGGAACATAAAAATGTATCAATTGGTTTCATCGGTATTGGTGTAATGGGAAAAAGTATGGTGCGTCATTTAATGCAAGACGGTCATACAGTATATGTATATAATAGAACAAAATCGAAAACAGACTCTTTAGTGCAAGATGGTGCAAATTGGTGTGATACACCGAAAGAGTTAGTAAAGCAAGTTGATGTTGTAATGACTATGGTTGGGTATCCACATGATGTAGAAGAAGTGTACTTTGGGATAGAGGGAATTTTGGAGAATGCAAATGAAGGCACGATAGCAATTGATTTCACGACATCTACACCAACATTGGCAAAACGTATTAATGAAACTGGTAAAAGTAAGAATATATATACGTTAGATGCACCTGTATCTGGAGGAGACGTTGGTGCGAAAGAAGCAAGACTCGCAATTATGGTCGGTGGAGAGAAAGAAATATATGAAAAATGTTTACCGTTATTTGAAAAACTAGGAACAAATATTCAGTTACAAGGGCCAGCTGGAAGTGGACAACATACAAAAATGTGCAATCAAATTGCGATTGCTTCTAATATGATTGGAGTATGTGAAGCTGTTGCTTATGCGAAAAAGGCTGGATTAGATCCTGATAAAGTATTAGAGAGTATTTCAACGGGAGCAGCAGGTAGCTGGTCATTAAGTAATTTAGCTCCTCGAATGTTAAAGGGAGATTTTGAACCAGGTTTTTATGTAAAGCATTTTATGAAAGATATGAAGATTGCTTTAGATGAGGCTGAAAAATTGCAATTACCAGTACCAGGTTTAAGTTTGGCGAAGGAATTGTATGAAGAGCTAATAAAAGATGGGGAAGAAAATAGCGGAACACAAGTGTTATACAAAAAATACATAAGGGGGTAAATGAAATGGATCTTCAAAAATTTGATGAGATGATTGATGCTGTGCAACGAGCAACTTGTATACAAATTAACGAAAAACAAAAAGAAGCGTTTAAACAAAAATATGATTTTGAACCGGAATTCGAATATGGAAAAGATGAAAAAGGGCATTACGTTATTCGAACTTCAAAAAAGATGCTGGAAGAAATGGAATTTTATTTGGCATTGAAATATGATCGAGATGGAGTGGACCTTTATATGCAAGCAGAGATCGACGGTATAAGCCACGTATCTGTTAGCTATAGTGAAGATGCCTTGCATTTACAAGAATTATTTCAATTTCTAGAAGAGAATAAATAAAAGTCCTCATGTGAGGACTTTTATTTATTTAGGTATATTAAAATTGATAATTATAAGCTAGAAGCCCGGCGGCATCGTTCAATTGGGAATGGAATCACTTGCGCGGTGTGATTAGGACCAAATTGTTTTGTACGAGCATGGCGTATTATATAAAATGCACAGAGAATTGCAACAGGAATAGCACCGAATAAACCGAAAAATAAAGCGCTTACACAAGATGCGACAAAACCTAAAACACCAACCTCTAACTCTTCCATAATAGCTCCTAAAATAACAGGAAGTGCTCCACATGTAACCCCTAGTATAAGTGCGATAAGTAAACTCATGATTCTCCCCCTCTGTTTGCCATATTCTTTTCCTTCTTAGTTAATTGTAGTATATCATATACAAAACAGAATTTTCAGAAAAAATTCAAAAAAAGTTCAATAAATGTTCAAAAAGTGTTAAAAATTCACTTGAAAAATAGAAGGATTCATATATTTGAGATGATAAAAAATCAGGCTTATTTCATTTTTTGAAATAAGCCTGTTCCATAGGAGGATGTATATATGTAGAGTGAATAAAAGGTTGGAAAAGGGGGTCCAAGACCTTTTATTCAACTGACTACCTTAATAGATTGGAACCCAGCCTTCAGTTGTAACAAAAATACGAATAGCTACAACTTGACGATCTTCTTGCAAGGTAAAATAATGTCTTGCATTTTCAGGAACAGATATGAGATCGCCTGGCTCAAGTTCAACGTCAAAGAACTTTCCATCTTTTCCTTCAATGGCAAAGATGCCATGACCACTAACAATAAAGCGAACTTCATCATCAGTATGATGGTGTTCTTTTTGGAAATTAATTAATAATTCGTCAAGGTTAGGTGTGCTATTTGAAAGTGAAATTACGTCATGTGCTTTATAACCTCGGCGCGCTGAAACATCAGCGATTTCTTTTGAGAACACAGCTAATATTTCAGCTTTGTTTTCATTTGTTAAAGAATAATTTTCATTTAAATGAGTAGGAAGCTTAGATATGTTCCATTTCTCATATAAAACGCCTTCTTCTTTTAGAAATTTACATACTTCCACTTCATTTTCAATACGAGTATTTACTTCATGAATACGAATTTGCGCCATTAGAAACGCCTCCTTGGATTGATAATAGTTTTATATGAAATTGGAATAAAAACTCATAAGCTTCTAATCTTTTCTTTGCATCAAAGCTATCTCGTCCCCATACGGTAATACCATGGTTACGGATTAATACTGCTCCCGAATCGCCTTGTATATGCTTTCGGAAGTTTTCTCCAAGCGTTGGGATATGGGCATGGTTTTCGATAATAGGAATGTTAATTGTTGCGCCTTCTTCCCAAATATCAAGAGCTTTAATAATTTCTTGATTTTGAAGGGTGACTGCATCACTATATAAATTTGTGATGACATTGTTATCAGTTGTATGAACATGAAGTACGCATCCGGCATTCGTATTGTTATAAATATGTGTATGCAATATTGTTTCTGCTGAAGGACGTAATTCAGTCTCTAATACGGGAACTCCTAGATGATCTACTAATAGAAAATCATCTGGAGTCGTCTTTGTTTTATCTTTACCACTTGCTGTAATGAGAAAAGTGAGCGGTTCATGACTAACCTTTATAGAAATATTACCACTCGTTGCAGGAAACCAATTTCGTGTTGTTAATTCTTTTTTTATCTCGCTTAAGTCATACCATTGACGAAAAAGTTGTTTCATAACTTCACCTCCAACAAATGCTTTAATGCAGCTTGAACATCGTAAAATGTTTCAAAAGGTGTATAGGCGATATGATTCTCTTCACACTTTGTAATAAGGAAGTCACGGGCAAATACTTTATCTGCTTGTTTCGCAGCTTGTAAATCAGTAATGGAATCTCCAATTACAATATGGAAGTCATTCGCATCACCTAATTTACGGATTAAAGATGATTTACATAATCCGCAATGATTTTGACAATGATGATCACAAGGATGAGGCCAATTAACAGTAATGTATTCATTTGAAAAATCTGTTTCATTACAGTAAATTTGCTCTTTTGGAATAAGTCCTTGCAAGAGTGGATAGACGAAGAAATCCATTCCACCTGATATAACATAAAAAGAAATGTTATTTTCATTTACAAATTGTATAAATTCATGAAAACCACTACGGATTTCAGCAGTCTCTTTTAAAAATTGAATGATATCATCGTGTAGATTAGTAGGTATGAATTGAAATAATTGAGAAACACCTTCTTGAATAGATAGCTCTTGTGATAAAATTCTATTCTTTACTTCTTCAGCTTCTGGTGGTGCGAATTTTTCCATAATGGACATAATGTTATCATTATTTGTAATCGTGCCATCGAAATCACAAAATACTTGAATACTCATAATTTCACCTCATGAGAGGGATTTCCCCATATTTGTAGTGCACTATGCAAATTTATATCATCTACTTCATGAAGAGGTACATGTTGCAAAGTAGCATTAATCGCAGTACGGAAGGCTTTACCGCCACCCTGCGCTCCGTTCGGATGTCCGTGTATCCCGCCGCCAGCATTAATAACAACATCTTTACCGAAATCTCGTACAATAAAGGGAACGAAACCAGGGTGAATACCAGCAGACGGAACAGAGAAGCTTTTCTTGAAAAATGCATCGTCTTCAGTTAAATATTTTGAGATAGCAAGGGCTTCTTCTTTTTCTAGTGCAACACTCCCGTATGGAGAGGGGAATAATGAAAAGTCAGCGCCAGCATAACGTAATAGCTTTCCGAGTAATAAAGGAGATGAAACTCCATATAGCTTGGATGCTGAGTAAGCACCACTTACAGCAGGGTGTGCCATAATAGGAACTGGGATTTCATCATCTTCTGCAAGTGATTGTAGTACATCTAGTCCGTAAGCAAATACGTTAAATAATAGAATATCAGCCCCGGCTTGCACCGCACGTTTCGCATTTTCTTTTAAATCAAAAGTTCGTCCGGTTAAATTTACGGCATATAACGTTTTATGTCCGTACGTTTCATATACGGATTGTAAAACTTCTTTTCCAGATACAATGCGTTTCGTAAGTGGTGTTAATGTATTCTCAAATAATATTTCATCATCTTTTACAATATCTACACCACCAATTGCTTGATCACGTAATTGCGTTTTTAAATATCCAATATTTCGTCCAATCATCCCTTTAAAAATACTCATTAAAAGAGGGCGCTCATACACTTGTAAAAGATTTCGAATACCATCTATGCCGAACTTTGGGCCAGGAAAATGTTTTTTTAACTCGTCTGAAAAAGTTAAGTCAATTAATTTTACTTCGCCATCAAGTGATAGCTTTCCGAATGTAGTTGTTAAAATAGCTGGTAAATCTGGACTGAAGTTTAATAAAGGATATTCAATTTTAATAATTCCGCGTGTTACTTTTTTACGTAAATACGAATTGGTATGTTCTTGTGCAGCTAATTCCTCAACATGAATGACGTTGCCTTTATGTTGTTTTAATTGTTTTTGCAATAAATGTGGAAAATGTGTCCAAGAGCCAATCGTTAAACCGAGTGCAATTTGCTCAGCCTTTTTTTCTAAGTTATGTGAATCATCATGGATTAAATATGTCGCTATAATTCCGCTCATTGTTATAACCTCCTAGTTAAATAAAAAAACCTCTCAGCTAAGGAGAGGTTTTTTTACAACCAGCTCCTTATCTGTCAGCGTAATGCTGCGAGAATTAGCACCGTGTCTACAATTGTAGATCGGTTGCCGGGTTTCGTCGGGCTCGTCCCTCCACCTGCTCTTGATAAGAAGTATTTAGAAATGTTTAAATTTTTAAGATAACTGAATTTTGTCAGATATTTTTCGTGTTGTCAATTACTTTTTGAAAAAATTTAATTTATCGATTCGATTAATGGCTTCTCGTAATCTATCTTCTGTATGCAAGAGACCAACGCGGACATACCCTTCACCATGCTCACCAAATCCAACACCAGGAGCAACTGCAACGTGTGCTTTTTCTAGTAAAATATTAGAAAATTGCTCAGAGGTATATCCTTTCGGAACAGGAAGCCATGCAAAAAATGAGCCTGTTGGAATGTCTACATTCCAACCAATTGAGTGACATGCTGAAATAAGAGCGTTTCTGCGAGATTCGTAACTATTTACAAGGTCTATTACGCAAGACTGTGAACTTAATAGTGCTTCGCGAGCAGCGTCTTGAACTGCACCAAAAATACTAACATACATATGATCTTGTAATAAGTTAATGGTTTCAATGACACTTTCATTCCCTACTGCAAAAGCGATACGCCACCCAGCCATATTGAAAGTTTTCGATAGAGTATAAATTTCAATTCCTGTATCTTTGGCACCGTCTGCTTGTAAGAAACTCACGGGTTTTTGACCATCAAATCCAATAGCGCCGTAAGCAAAATCATGAACAACTAATATATTATGTTCATTAGCAAAATGAATGGTTTCTTCAAAGAATTCTTTTGATGCAGTAGCACCAGTAGGATTATTTGGATAGTTTAAAAACATTAATTTTGCTTGTTTCGCAATAGAATCATCAATTTTCGTATAATCTGGTAAAAAATTATTTTCTGCAAGTAGTGGCATTGTTTCAAATTGTGCTTTCGCTAAAGCAACACCTGATAAATAATCTGGATAGCCTGGATCGGGAACGAGAATCGTATCACCAGGGTTTGTAAAGCAAACTGGTAATTCTACTAATCCAGCTTTTCCACCAAACAAAATAGCAACTTCTGTTTTTGGATTTACTACTACATCATATTCACGTTGATAGAATGTTGCCACGGCTTCTTTTAAGCTTTCGTGTCCGCGAAATGGCGGATATTTATGATGAATGGTCTTTTCGGCAGCATCTTGTAAAGCTTTTACGATATGCTGCGGTGTTGGTTGATCCGGATTACCTTGACCTAGATTAATAACATCGTGACCAGCTGCTACGACTTTGTTAACTTTTGCAACAAGTGAAGCGAAAAATTGTGTTGGCAATGATGTTACTATCTCAGAAGGTTGAAATGATTTCATACTTTCCACCTCTTTTGAAAGTTGTTACAATTCTAGTGACAAATGATATAATCTTTCCAGTATTTTGTAAAGAAAAAAATAAGAATGGGGCTGACAAAATGAAAGTCGCATGTATTCAAATGGATATTGTCTTTGGAGATGTAGAAAAAAATATTGAGAATGCTAAAAATAAAATAAGTGAAGCGATGAAAGAAAGACCAGATGTTATTGTTTTACCAGAACTATGGACAACAGGATATGATTTAACGAGACTCTCTGAAATTGCAGATAAGGATGGATTAGAAACGAAAGAAAAGCTGAAAGAATGGTCGAAACAATATGGTATACATATTGTCGGTGGTTCTATAGCGAAGCAAACAGGGCAAGGTGTTACAAATACAATGTATGTGGTAAGTAATAAAGGAGAACTAGTCAATGAATATAGTAAAGTGCATTTATTTCAGCTTATGGATGAACATAAATATTTAATAGCTGGAAATAGTACGGGTGAATTTAAGTTAGATGATGTAGAGTGCGCCGGGACAATTTGTTATGACATTCGTTTTCCGGAATGGATGCGCGTTCATACTGCTAAAGGTGCAAAAGTTTTATTTGTTGTAGCAGAATGGCCATTAGTTCGTTTAGCACATTGGCGTTTACTATTGCAAGCAAGAGCAGTTGAAAATCAATGTTATGTTGTCGCATGTAATAGGGCAGGAAAGGATCCGAATAATGAGTTTGCCGGTCACTCTTTAATTATCGATCCTTGGGGCGAGGTTGTTGTAGAAGCGGATGAAGAAGAATCCATTTTATTTGGGGAGCTTCATTTTGAGAAAATTAAAGAAGTACGTAAAGGAATTCCAGTTTTTGCAGATCGTCGTCCAGAATTATATAAATAAAATGTTGACAAGTGATTTTTATTCTTGATATAGTCTTCAACATAAAGTTAAAAATTCAAAAAATTATACAACTCTTATCAAGAGCAGGTGGAGGGGTTTGGCCCGATGAAGCCCAGCAACCGACCGTAATACCATTGTGAAATGGGGCGTTTATTTACGCCAAAAGGCACGGTGCTAATTCCAGCAGAAAGTAAAACTTTCTGGCAGATAAGAGGGGAGAAGATAAACTTCAAACCTCTTTCTTAGTGGAAAGAGGTTTTTCTACGTCAGAAAAACCTCTGAATGAAAAAAGGGGGAGAAGACGATGGGATATTATTCATTAACTGAAACGACAGCTATACAATATGCGAAAGAACATGGTTATTTTGAAAAGAAAGCAAATGTAGTTTGTCATGAAATTGGAGATGGAAATTTAAATTACGTGTTCAAATTAGATGATGGAGAGAAGTCTATTATAATAAAACAAGCACTGCCATATGCAAAAGTAGTTGGTGAGAGCTGGCCATTGTCTATAAAAAGAGCGACGATTGAAAGTAAGGCACTGCAAATTTTTGCGAGGTATGTGCCGGAATACTTGCCGGTCGTGTACAGTCATGATGAAGAGTTAGCCGTAACAGTCATAGAAGACTTATCAAGACTAACAATTACAAGAAGAGGATTAATAGACGGAGAAGAGTACCCACTATTATCTCAGCATATTGGTCGTTTTTTAGCACATGCTTTATTTTATACCTCAGATTTCGGATTAGAGTCAGAAGAGAAAAGGGTATTAGAAGGTGCATTTGTAAACCCGGACCTTTGCAAAATTACAGAAGATTTAATGTTTACAGATCCGTTTGGTCATTACGATACGAATGATTATGAGCCGGAGTTACAACTAGCGGTTGATGAATTGTGGAGTGATAAAACTTTAAAATTAAAAGTAGCGCAATATAAATATAAGTTTTTAACGAGAAAAGAAGCACTTATTCATGGTGATCTACATACTGGTAGTATTTTTTCATCACCTTCTGAAACGAAAGTGATTGATCCGGAGTTTGCAACATATGGCCCATTTGGATTTGATCTTGGTCAATTTATTGCAAATCTATTATTAAATGCTCTATCTAGAGAGGAAGAACAGAGAAGTGTGCTATTTTTCCATATGGAGAAAACATGGAGCTATTTCGTAGACACTTTTACGAAGTTATGGATTGGAGAAGGTGTAGAAGCATATACGAAAGAGAAACAATGGTTGCCGATTATTTTGCAAAATATTTTTACGGATGTAGTCGGATTTGCTGGATGTGAGCTTATCCGAAGAACAATTGGCTTAGCACATGTAGCTGATTTAGATGAAATAGCAAATAAAGAAAAGAGAATTCAAGCCAAGAAACAAGCGTTATCCTTAGGTAAAGAACTAATAAAATATGAATCTAAGAACGCCGATATTCAACTGTTCCGAACATTATTTCAACAGACAGTTTCTGGAGGGGTAAAAGCATGAGTACAGTTGTTACTATTCCGAGGTCTGTCAGTTGGAAAGGTGATGCCATTGCAGTATTAAATCAAACAAAGTTGCCGCATAGCACAGAATACAAAACATTAACGACGATTGAAGAGGTATGGAAAAGTATTGTCATGCTAGAAGTAAGAGGAGCACCTGCAATTGGAATTGTAGCTGCATTTGGCTTGGCGCTTGCATCAAAAAAATATACTACTTTACATATTGAAGAATTTCAAAAGAAGTTTAATAGAGATTGTAATTATTTAGGGACGTCACGCCCGACAGCAGTCAATTTATTTTGGGCAATCAATCGTATGAGAGAATCTATTCAAGAAATTACTACAATAAAAGAAGCGCAAAAAATATTAGAAGAAGAAGCGCTTCTCATTCAGCAAGAAGATGAAGCGGTATGCCGAAGTATTGGAGAACATGCATTATCATGCTTTAAAGACGGTGATAACATTTTAACGATTTGTAACGCTGGCAGTATCGCAACTGCTAGATATGGTACTGCATTAGCGCCGTTTTATATTGGGAAAGAAAAAGGTGTACGGTTACATGCGTATGCGTGTGAAACGAGACCGGTTTTACAAGGCGGGCGTTTAACGACTTGGGAATTGAAACAGGCAAATATTGATGTAACACTTATTACAGATAATACGGCAGCGCATGCTATTCAAACGAAGGAAATAAACGCGATTATTGTAGGTGCGGACCGAATTGTCGCAAATGGAGATACGGCAAATAAAATCGGAACAATGAATTTAGCTATATTAGCAAAGTATTTCGATATCCCGTTCTACGTTGCAGCTCCGTTATCGACATTTGATATTACGAAACAAATAGGCACTGAAATAGTTATTGAAGAAAGAGACGAAACAGAAGTTACGAAAATTTTTGGGAAACAAGTAACGCCAGTTGGAACTACTGTTTATAATCCAGCATTTGATGTAACGCCAAACGAATTAATTACAGGCATTATTACTGAGCGAGGTATTATACGCGGGGATTATAAACGAGAAATTGCATTATTATTTGAAAGACAAGCTAATACATAATAGCTTGTTTTTTTATGCCTAACTGTTTCCTTTTCTCTTATTTATATAATGGAAGGAGGCGGAAAAGATGGAAGAGTGGATCAGGATGGTAGGTAATGTAGGGTTTCCGATTGTTGTAACATTATATTTACTCCACCGTATTGAAAGTAAATTAGATGGGGTAATTGTTGCCATCGAGAAACTCCCTAAACAATTACTAAAGTAGGAAGATCCCTGGGATAAAAAATAAAGTTTGCTCACAAAGAGCAAACTTTATTTTTATTGAGCGGTATAACCACCATCAATAACGACAGCTTGACCAGTTATACCTTTCGCTTTTTCGCTCGCTAAAAATATAGCATAATCCGCGATTTCTTGTACTTGTAATAAGCGTTTTTGTGGTACAAGTGGATAAATGACATCCTCTAAAACATTTTCAAGTGGTACATTTCGTGTTGTAGCTAAGTCGTTTAGTTGATTACGTACAAGAGGGGTATCGGCATAACCAGGACAAAGCGCGTTAACGGTAATTCCATGAGTAGCGCCTTCTAAAGCGGCAACTTTTGTTAATCCAATTACGCCATGCTTCGCGCTATTGTAGGCGGATTTCCCTGCAAATCCAACGAGACCATTAATGGATGCGACATTAATAATCCGACCATACTTTTGTTTTTTCATGATCGGGAAGGCATGTTTAATAGCAATAAAAGGAGCGATTTGCATAATTTTAATAAGTAGTTCAAACTTTTCGGTTGGAAAATCTTCAATTGGTGAAACGTGTTGCATGCCTGCATTATTAATTAATATATGTAATGAACCGAAATGATTAACTGTTTGAGAAATTGCAGCTGTAATTTCTTCTTCAGATGTAACATCACATTTTAAACCGATAGCTTGGTAGCCTTCTTTTTGCAATTGTTCAGCAGCTTCTTTTGCACGTTCTTCAAGACGATCGGTAATAACGACTTTTGCACCTTCTTTTGCAAAAGCGTTTCCCATTTCATAACCAATACCACTTGCAGCACCTGTTAAAAAAACAACTCGATTTGTAACCATGATGAAAAACATCCCTTCTTAATAAAGTTCTCCTATTGCTCTATTTAGAGAGTGGATAATAAAAATCCTGCAAAGATTTGGAAAAATGTTGTTAGCTATCTTGTTTTGCAAAATAGTCTCTGCTATACTATTTTGTAAAGCAAGATACTTACGCTTATCTATCTTGTAAAACAAGATAGTAGGAGGATTTGAATTATGTCGACAAGTCAAATGCTGAAAGGGATTTTAGAAGGTTGCTTACTTGCTATTATTTCTGAAGGTGAAATATACGGTTATGAAATGAGTGAAAAGCTGGCGAAGTATGGCTTTACAATGGCGAGTGAAGGAAGTATTTATCCGTTATTAATACGAATGCAAAAGGAAAGGCTAATAACAAGTGTAATGAAGGAATCTCCATCTGGCCCAAAGCGAAAATATTATACATTAACAGAAAAAGGCGAGGAAGCACTCGATGAATTTATGGATCGCTGGGAAGCGATGCAAAGTAGTGTAGAGCGTCTACTTGAAGGGAAGGGAAGAAAAAAATAATGCTATCAAGTGAAGCACGAAAGTTTTTATTAAATATGAGATTATTTTTAACGGCAAAGGGTGTGAAAGAAAGCGATATTGAAAATTTTATAGAAGATGCAGAACTTCATTTAATCGAGGGTGAGAGTGATGGGAAAAGTGTAGAAGATGTTTTCGGAAGCTCACCGAAAGAATATGCAAATGAACTTGTAAAAGTAATGGAAAAGGATAGACAGGAAACGTGGAAGCAAATTGGTTTTACAGTAATGAATATCGTATCGCTTTGGATTATTGCTTCTATTCTAATAGTGAATAACGGATTGTTACAGATGTCACTTATTCAGTGTGTTGGGTACAGTTTTGCATTGATTTTAGTTGTGATAGGTCCTAATTTTCTACTTCGCAAAATGACTTTTGTAACAAGTTTTTCAAAAACGTGGTTTTCTATGTGGTTTTTAGTGATGATAGCGCCAATGTTTTTAATGGGAGTTATTACGGTACTAGATGTGATATATCCTACAAAAATGTTTATATTCACTCAAATGCAAAGTTATATATTAGCTGGTGGGATTTTTATCATTACAGTAGCGATAAATATGTATTTTGATGGATGGTTTAAAAACTTATATTTAATTATTCCACTTTCAATTATGTTACTGTTTAAAACATTTACATCAGAAGATCTCGTGCCAACGTTATTTCAAATTATATGTTTATACGGAAGTTTGTTTATTTTAATCTTCCTTGAAATTATGATGAAGACGAATAGAAGAGAAGCAGTTAAATGAGGGAGGGATAACCATGCAAATTTCTAAAGAAGGTGAAAAGTTTTTAATCGATACGAAAGTATATTTAATAACAAAAGGAATGAAAGAAGATGATGTGGATGCTTTTCTAGAAGATGCAGAACTTCATTTAATAGAAGGTGAGAAAGAGGGAAAGACGGTAAGTGATATATTTGGTGATTCACCAAAAGAATATGCGGAAGAATTAGCGAAAGAGATGGAAACGGATAAAGGCGGGAGTATAAAGAGTATTCTTGCGATGATAATTGGTATTGGCGGGTATTGGCTACTAACTAATATATTATTTGAAAATCCTAATCATGAATTTACATTAACGAATGTACAGTTGATTGGGTACCCAATTGTTTTAATGATTACTATTGTGGGGACTATATTTGCTTTTAGAATGTCATCATTTAAGAGCAAAATAAAAGAATTTAGCATTATTTATGTAGCATCGTTGCTACCAATTTTATTACTAGTATTATTAATGTTTATGAACAAGTGGTATGGGACACCTGTATTGCAATTAACTACTATACAAAGTTATATATTAGCTGGAATTGTCTTATTAGTGCTGTTAATTGGTGAAGTATATGTTCTTGGCTGGATGGGTGTTTTTGTGCTAACTGTTCCTCTTACGATTATGTTCTTATTTAAAGACTTAAAAGAAAGTAATGTATTTTGGGGAATTGCAAAGGTCTTACTTATGTATGGAAGTATATATGGATTAATGAAATGGTCTTTAAAAATTGAAGAAAGAAAAAGTGTGAACTAGAAATTCAATAAAAAGCGGCTGCCTTGGATATACAAAAATTATTTCCAAAGAAATACTATATTTTGATTTTTAGAGGGATTCGGTGTAAGCGTATAGTGTATCCTTTGCAGCCAGTATATCGTTTATAGATTGGAATAAGTTGTTTTAAACAGTAACAAGATTGTTACTGTTTTTTTCTTTGCAATAAAGCACTTTGTAAAGAGAGTGCTTTTTGTTCGTTCGTTAATAGGGATTGAATATGGACATTTTCAGGACGAGGTACGATAGGGTACATAAGATTTGTTGGAGAAGGATGGTGCTCTGAGCCAGTTGGGGAATGAGGATCTGCGTGAGTAAGTTTTCCGTGAACACGTCTTGTAAATAAAATATGACCGATTTCGTGAGCGAGCGTATATATATTTTTCATGGGAGCAGCCGAATTTGTTAACACAATATAACCGGTAAATTGCTGTTGTTTTGCTAAGGAGTAAGCACAGGCAATTACTGCTGTTTCTTTGAAATAATCACTGCCAATGTAACAAATATAAAGGTCGCATTCAGGAGCTTCATTTACACATGTTTGGAAAAAGGATGCTAATTTTTCCTGACTTTGAATAGAATTTTTATAACTAATTTCGCGGTCAGAAAAACGAAAAAGTTCATTTAAAATAATTACTTCTTTAATTTGAAATGTAATCGGGTGCCAAATTGACTCTGCAACTGCTAAATCTTTTGCGATACGATCATTAGAAATATCGGCGCCTGGAGTAATGCAAATACATATATTGACGTATGGATCCATAAGGAACACCTCAACTGAAAAAATTCTTCCTATAATATATGTTGGGAAAAGACCCTATGTATGGATAAACGCCTCGTTTATTACAAGACAAAAAAATTTCATAGTTCTATAACGTAGTGTGATCATCTTTTTGATATAGTAAAGAAAAGGGGGAGAATATATGTATACATTAAAAATCGTTTCAGACAGAGAAGCACTGTATCAATTTGCAAGTTATGTAAGAGTTGTGCAAGGGGTGGAAGATGTATATGTAGAGGTGGGAGAACCTTTATATGAACATCCATTAATGAAATTTTATGTACATATTAAGTTGGAGGAAACATATGAGCAACAGAAAGCGTTACAAGAAATAGCAAGATTAGTAGAAATAGGGCGTTTTACATACGTCCATTATCGTAATGATGAAATTGAAGAAGCTTTCGAAGCTGTAAAATATGAAAGTTTTAAGAAATAGAAGTGGGAAAAAAGGAAGCGAAAGCTTCCTTTTTTTTCTTGGAAATTACATCAACAAAAGGAGAAAAATTTTGTTATGATAAGGGAGGGTGAGGAAAGGAGAGTTTACATATTGGGGTATATTGAAGAGTTACGCAAAGTCGTTGGGACAAGGCCACTTATTCTCGTTGGATCAGCAATCATTATATTAAATGATAATCAAGAAGTATTGCTTCAATATCGTTCAGATACATATGATTGGGGTGTACCTGGCGGCGCGATGGAACTAGGAGAAACGACAGAAGAAACTGCTCGTAGAGAATTATTCGAAGAGACGGGGCTACAAGCAAAAATTATGCAATTTCTTGGTGTCCTTTCAGGAAAAGAAGTATATTTCCGTTATCCTAATGGGGATGAAATTTTTAATGTCATTCATCTGTATCAGGGGCATCATGTAAGTGGAGAATTGAGGCTTGATCATGAGGGAATAAAGCTTCAATATTTTCCGGTAGACAAGTTACCAAAATTAAATGAAACGACAGAGAAAATTTCACAAAAATTTTTATACGCATTGACAGAATAGAAGGTTAATTCCTTCTATTTTTATTATATTAAATATTTTGATTTTTTAGTATGTTTATAGTATGATAGTTATAGACATACATCTTATGGAATTTCACCTAAAAACTGACTAGGGTACATAAGAGAGGGGCAAGTGCAAAATGCATAATGTTGTTATTACAGCTGCAGTTCGTTCGCCAATTGGAACTTTTGGGGGAGCGCTAAAAAATGTAACGCCAGTAGAATTAGCTGTTCCTGTACTTCAGGAAGCTGTAAAACGAGGCGGGGTAGAACCACACGAAGTTGATGAAGTGATTTTAGGTCATTGTATTCAAAGGACTGATGAAGCAAATACGGCAAGAACAGCTGCATTAGCGGCAGGATTTCCTGACACAGTTACAGGGTATACAATCCAACGCCAATGTTCTTCAGGTATGCAAGCAATTATGTCAGCCGCAATGCAAATACAATTAGGTGTAAGTGATGTTGTTATTGCAGGTGGAGTAGAAGCAATGAGTTCAAGCCCTTATGCATTGAAACAACACCGCTGGGGACAACGTCTACAGCACGGAGAAATTCGTGATACGGTGTGGGAAGTGTTAGAAGATCCGATTCATCATATTATGATGGGGGAAACAGCGGAAAATTTAGTTGAACAATATGAAATTACAAGAGAGGAACAAGATGAAGTTGCTCTTCGCAGTCATACATTGGCGCTGAAGGCAATCGAGTCTGGATACTTTGACGATCAAATTGTTCCTATTACAATAAAAGAACGTAGAAAAGAAGTAGTATTTTCAAAGGATGAACATCCACGTGCTGATATTACAGCAGAAAAATTAGCTGGATTAAAACCAGCTTTCCGTAAAGGCGGTTCAGTAACTGCAGGTAATGCATCTGGCCTGAATGACGGAAGCGCGGTTCTAGTATTAATGAGCGAAGAAAAAGCGAAAGAAAAAGGCTTACAACCGTTAGCTAGAATTGTTGGATATTCAGTAGCTGGAGTAGATCCGAAAATTATGGGTATTGGACCAGCGCCAGCAATTCGTAAAGGATTAGAAAAAGTAGATTGGTCATTAGAAGATGCGGATTTACTGGAAATTAATGAAGCTTTCGCTGCGCAATACTTAGCTGTAGAGAAAGAACTAGGTTTAGATCGTGAAAAAGTGAATGTAAACGGTAGTGGTGTAGGACTTGGGCATCCAATCGGTTGTACAGGAGCTCGTATTACTGTAAGTTTAATTCATGAATTGAAGAGACGCGGGTTAGAAAAAGGAATTGCCTCTCTATGCGTCGGCGGCGGTATTGGGGTAGCATTATTTATAGAAGCACTATAAAAAGAAGCAGCAATCGTTGCTTCTTTTTTTTAAGCATTGAATAAATGATGAAATAATCGATCACGATTTTCAAAGAAAAGTTTCGTCGTTTGGTAATGCTCGGTTTCTTCTAATGTGGATTCGTGGATCCCTTCTTGTGTTAAAGAGTATATAGTGGATTCAGGGTAAGCCATTAAAATAGGAGAATGCGTCGCGATAACAAATTGTGAACCTTGTTCCGCTAGTTCGTGCATTCGAATGAGCATGGAAAGTTGCCTCATTGGTGATAGAGCGGCCTCAGGCTCATCTAAAATGTATAAACCTTGTCCTGAAAAACGATTCATAAATAATGAAAAGAATGATTCACCATGGGATTGTTCGTGAAGTGAAACACCGCCATAAGATTTTATAGCATCTATTTCATCAATATAAGAAGCAACGTTATAAAATGATTCAGCGCGAAGGAAGAAACCATCGCTTGGTGTATTGAAACTTTTTGAAATGCGAAGGTATTCATGTAAAGATGAATGTGAATCGTTTGTGCTAAAGCGGAAATTCTTCGTTCCACCTTCTGCATTAAATCCTAAAGCGATAGCAATTGCTTCGAGTAATGTCGATTTACCCGTTCCATTTTCTCCAATAATGAATGTTACATTTGGGTGGAAAGCTAGTGAGTGTAATGTTCGGATAGCCGGTAAACAGTAAGGATATGTGGAAAAACTAGGGATACTTTCTTTTTTTAATGTGACATTTTTTAAAAAGGGTACGTCAATCAATATATAAACCTCAATTCATAACGGATTTTGATTCTAAAAAAGTAGCAAATACAATTGGTAATGGCACATGAGTCCTTCTTATTTTCTGAATATTTTATGTGGATTATAACATGTAAACTATCATATTCCAATGTGAAAATAAATATTGCATGTAGATTATTCATGTCGTTATGATAGTATGTAATCTATTGTAATTATAAAAAGGAGTTAAAACATGCCGTTTACATTTGCGCATCCAGCAGCAGTCCTTCCTTTTGTGAAAAAGCAGTCCAAATATATTTCAGTAACGGCTCTTATATTAGGGAGTATGGCGTCTGACTTTGAATATTTTTTACATTTTAGACCGCATGGTGTTATTGGTCATACATGGCTTGGGTTCTTGTATTTAAATTTACCACTTGTATTTCTGCTCGCATATATATATCATTACATTTTAAAAAAGCCGTTTATAACACATTTACCTAAACCGTTTGCTGGCTACTACACATATGCAGTAGATGAGAGGTGGGGGCTTCATACATGGAAGGATTTCTTTGTATTTTGCTATTCTGCTTTATTTGGTATGCTCACGCATGTCGTTTGGGATGCGTTTACTCATCATACGGGCTACTTCGTTATGAAGATACCATTTTTACAAAGAGAATTACATAGTATTCCAGTGTATAAATATATGCAACACGGGAGTACATTTGTTGGTTTATTATTACTAGTATACGTACTATGGAAGTATAAAGATGAAACAGGGAAAGATATTATGATAGCTTCAGAAAAAAGGAAGTATTGGATTTCGGCAATCATTGTGGCAGCTCTTATATTTGTCGTTCACGCGTTCGTAGATCCCTATTTTCATATTTTCCAAATAGGAGGTATAATAGTATCTGGACTGACAAGTTCGTTTTGTGGACTTCTCATTGTTTCTATAGTTTACAAAGCAAAGGACTAATTAATATTAATGAATGATAGTGTTAGGAGAAATTATATGATGAAAGCATGGAAAAGTATTTTTGTTTTATGTAGTTTTCTTCTTATGTTAAGTGGTTGCTTCCATCAAGAAGAAAAGAAAGTTGAACCGAAGAAGAAAGAGTCTATTCCTGAAACAAAAGAATATGGCGGGCGTGAGCTGAAAAAAGTAGGACAAAAAGTGAAAGAAACAGGTTGGGGTACTTTTAAGTTAGAACAGATTCATTCTGTGAATCAAACATTTGAAGTAGCGCCAATGAAAATTCACGTACAAGATGTGAAGGTAATCTCTTTATCACAGATGAGTAAAGATGCAAAAGATACATTAAAAGTATATACGGCATTAACTCCTGAAGAAGTAAAGCGTAGATTAGGAGATAAAGTAAGTCAAGAAGATGCAGAGTTATATGCATCGCTAAGTGGAACAGAGATTAGTGATACGATTCGTTACGTTGAAATTACATATAAGGTGGAGAATAGCGGGAATAAAAATATCCAATTTTTCTCTATGAATGATGTTGCAATTAATGATAAGCAACATTTTAAAGTAGCAACTCAAAACTTTTTATATGATGAAGATACGCTCGTTGGTACAAAGAATGTATCTAGAGAAGACTATAAGCCAGGTGAAACAAGAGATGGTATTATCGGGTTAATACTTGATGATGGAAAAGAAAAGGTAAGGGATATTAAGTTTACAACAGATAATGTAGTCGCAGCAGATACAGAAACGCAAGATGTTGTAACAGAGCCACAAACTTTTAACATCTCACTTTCTGAGTAATTTGTTTTTAAATATATGTAAGAAAAAACAGTCAGCACTGAAAATATTATGCTGACTGTTTTTTCTGTTCTTTTATGTATGAATCTACACTTTGAAAAGGCACCTTAATTTTAAACGCATCTTTTTGTTCATTAAATTGCTTTTCATTATAGGGACCAAACCGTTTATTATGCTTTACGTCAATAATCCAATAATGCTCACTTTTTTTATTTGCAATTGCTGCGTCAGGATTATTCGGATCTGACTTTTCCTCAGTTTGTTTTGCAATAATGTATTTATCATCCCAGGCTATGTCTGTAATTTTTGCGGGAATGTATTGTGTGGCATATACAGCATCTTGCGTGGGGAAAAGTTCAAATGCATTTCCAGAAGTACGTATGAGTTCGTATTCATCGTTAATCGTATATGTTATATGATTTGTATTTCCAGCACAACCGGCTAATAGGAATGCGATGAATAGGATTATCCATTTTTTCACTATGGGAACCTCCTTTACAATGCTGTTGTAACACATTGTACAAGAAAAGTAAGAGAAAGGCTAGTTTACAATGTTTTTTAGAAGTGGTACGATGAGACGGGTAAAGAAGGATATGAAGGAGTCGACATAAAAATGAAGTTAAAGATGCATCGTCCAGCGCTTGTAATGAATCGCATAGGTGCTTCCCTAATTGACATGTTTTTAATTTCGGTTATGTATGGTGCAGTAGTAGCTGTTATGACTGGAAATTATAGTGCTATTTTTAATCGCTTTAATATTAGTTTTGGCGATTATAGATATGATCTTGCAGTAGTTTTTATATTAATGGCAATATATTTTATTTTGGTACCCATTATTTGGAACGGTGTAACACTTGGTAAAAAGGTAACAAGAATAAAATTAATTTCATTGAAGAGTGAAAAGTTAACATTACAAACATTAACGATACGGTTTTTTGTATTGTTATTACCGAACATATTACTACTTGGAATTCCAATATTATGTAACGTATATATGATGTTATTCCGCAAAGATAATTGTGGTTTTCAGGATTTAATTACAAAAACGAAAGTGATAAGTCTTGTATAATGGAAAAAGACCTTTTTATATATAAAATAAGAAGGTCTTTTTTGTTATACAAATACATTTCAAAAGATAGATAATAATATCATTTTTAGTTTTAATAGATTGAAAATTAAGAAAATGTTATAATAATTAAAATAATATCTTTATATAATAAGGGGGAAATTGAAATGACTGGAGGTAGCGTAATATTTTGGGGGATTTTAATTTTTATCGGTTTAGCTTTCGATCAGCGTAATAGTAAGAAAAAAGAAGGAGTAAAAAGGTAACCGCTTACAAACTGATAAGCAACTTTTCTTGCTTGCAGACTAATCTCATAAAGCAGTATACTGAATAACGGTAAGACTTATAGAAGGGGTAATGAAAATGAAGCTTGCAGGAAAAGTTGCTATCGTAACTGGCGGTGGCATCGGTATTGGACGTAATACAGCTCTTTTGTTGGCTAAACAAGGCGCAAAAGTAATTGTGACGGACATTGATCAAGAAAGTGGACAAGCAACAGTGGAGGAGATTACGAATCTAGGCGGAGAAGCACTTTTTGTATCCTATGACATGGAAAAGCAAGGAGATTGGCAACGCGTAATCAGCATTACTTTGAATGCATTTAGTCGCATCGATATGCTTTTTCAAAATGCTGGTTTATATAAAATAGATTCTATTTTTTCACGCCAACAAGAGAACGATTCCAATGTACTTTGTATTAATGACGTATGGATAGAGATAAAACAATTAACGTCATCTTTTATGAAACAGCAAGAAGAAGTGGTGCTGAGTGACTTACCGATCTTCGGTATTATTGGCACGAAAGGACAATCATTTCATACAGTAGAAGCCCTCGTATAATAATGAAAACCGCCCTCAATATATGTGGACGGTTTTTTTGTATGTTATATTGTTGGAAATTATTTTTTAACGAATACGTTGTTCGGTTTGGCTATCAAAGAAATGTGCTTTATTCATATCAAATGCTAGTTTAATTTGGTCACCAGGTGAAAATGTATGTCTTGCATCAACACGTGCTGCAAAATCTTGATCTCCCAGTTTCATATATAAAATAGATTCAGCACCTAACAATTCAGCAACTTCGATTTTTGTTGTAAAAGCAGTAGATTGTGAAGCTTCTAAAAATAATAGTTCATCATGAATGTCTTCAGGACGAATACCTAAAACAATGTCTTTATTTACATAGCCTTGTTCACGTAACATCTTCATTTTGCCTTCAGTTACTTTAATTTTTATTGCATTGTCTATAACGAAAACGGTTTCAGTTAATTTACCACGGAAGAAATTCATCGCTGGAGAGCCGATAAATCCACCAACAAAAATGTTTTCAGGTGTTTCATATACTTCTTTTGGAGTTCCAATTTGTTGAATCTTTCCGTCCTTCATAACAACAAGACGAGAAGCCATTGTCATTGCTTCAGTTTGATCATGTGTTACATAGATTGTTGTCGTTCCAAGGCGATGGTGTAACTTAGAAATTTCTGAGCGCATTGCAACACGTAATTTAGCGTCTAAGTTAGATAAGGGCTCATCCATTAAGAACACTTTCGCGTCTCGAACGATAGCTCTCCCTAATGCAACACGTTGACGTTGCCCACCGGATAATGCTTTCGGCTTTCTATCTAAATATTGTTCCAGTCCTAAAATTTTTGCTGCATCTTTCACACGACGATCGATTTCATCTTTTGGTATTTTTCTAAGTTTTAATCCAAATGCCATATTATCATACACACTCATATGTGGATATAGAGCATAGTTTTGGAAGACCATTGCGATATCGCGATCTTTTGGAGGGACATCATTCATTAGCTTACCATCAATTGAAAACTCTCCTTTTGAAATATCTTCAAGTCCAGCAACCATTCGTAATGTTGTAGATTTTCCGCATCCAGAAGGACCGACAAATACGATGAACTCTTTATCTTGAATGTGTAAATTGAAGTCTGTTACAGCTGTAACGTTATTATCATATATTTTATAAATGTTTTCTAATTTCAGTTCTGCCATGGTATTTCCCCCTAGAAATAATTATGCAAACGTTTTCTTTGAGTTCATTATAAACGAATAGATTCAAAAAATAAACAAAAAAAATAAAACGTTTTCATACGTGAGAGGAATATTAGTAATTTTCATATGTTTTCCTAGAAAAATAAGAATAAAAGTTGTAAGCGCTATTTTAAATTGAGGTAGAATCTGTTATCATTCATTAATGAAAACGTTTGCGCCTTAAAAAAGAGAAAATTGAATTATGAATGAAATGGGGTAGCATAATGGAAAAACAATGGTGGAAAGAAAGTGTAGTATATCAAATTTATCCTCGTAGCTTTATGGATAGTAACGGTGATGGCATTGGGGATCTTCGCGGTATTATTTCAAAGTTAGATTACTTAAAAGAATTAGGGATTGATGTAATTTGGTTATCACCAGTCTATGAATCTCCAAATGACGATAATGGTTATGATATAAGTGATTATTGTAAAATTATGAATGAGTTCGGAACAATGGAAGATTGGGATGAGCTATTACATGAAATGCATGAACGTAATATGAAACTTATGATGGACTTAGTTGTGAATCATACTTCTGATGAACATAATTGGTTTATTGAATCACGTAAATCAAAAGATAATAAATATAGAGATTATTATATATGGCGTCCTGGAAAAGAAGGGAAAGAGCCGAATAACTGGGGAGCAGCTTTTAGTGGATCAGCATGGCAGTATGATGAATTGACAGATGAATATTATTTACATCTGTTTTCTAAAAAACAGCCAGATTTAAATTGGGATAATGAAAAGGTAAGACAAGATGTTTATGAAATGATGAAGTTTTGGTTAGAGAAAGGAATTGATGGCTTCCGTATGGATGTGATTAATTTTATCTCTAAAGAAGAGGGATTACCGACTGTCGAAACAGAAGAAGAGGGATATGTTTCAGGTCATAAGCATTTTATGAACGGCCCAAACATTCATAAATATTTACATGAAATGAATGAAGAAGTATTGTCTCATTATGATATTATGACGGTTGGTGAAATGCCTGGTGTAACAACGGAAGAAGCAAAATTGTATACTGGGGAAGAACGTAAAGAACTGCAGATGGTATTCCAATTTGAACATATGGATTTAGATTCAGGAGAAGGCGGAAAATGGGATGTAAAACCATGTTCACTCCTTACTTTAAAAGATAATTTAACGAAATGGCAAAAAGCATTAGAGCATACGGGATGGAATAGTCTGTATTGGAATAACCATGATCAACCTCGCGTTGTATCTCGTTTTGGTAATGATGAAATGTATCGCATTGAATCTGCGAAAATGTTAGCGACGGTGCTTCATATGATGAAAGGAACACCGTATATTTATCAAGGAGAAGAAATCGGAATGACGAACGTTCGATTTGAATCGATTGATGAATATCGAGATATTGAAACATTAAATATGTATAAGGAAAAAGTTATAGAGCGCGGTGAAGATATAGAGAAAGTGATGCAGTCTATTTATATAAAAGGACGAGATAATGCTAGAACACCGATGCAGTGGGATGATCAGAATCATGCAGGATTCACAACAGGTGAGCCTTGGATTACGGTAAACCCTAATTACAAAGAAATTAATGTGAAACAAGCGATCCAAAATAAAGATTCAATTTTTTATTACTATAAAAAATTAATTGAGTTACGTAAAAATAATGAGATTATTGTGTATGGATCATATGATTTAATATTGGAGAATAATCCATCTATTTTTGCATACGTAAGAACATATGGAGAAGAAAAACTTGTTGTTATTGCAAACTTTACTGCGGAAGAATGTGTGTTTGAATTACCTGAGGACATTAGTTATAGTGAGACAGAGTTATTCATACACAATTACGACGTAGTGAGTGGATCGATAGAAAACATGACATTACGTCCGTATGAAGCGATGGTATTCAAATTGAAATAAGAAAAAGCCTTATACCACTTCGGTATAAGGCTTTTTGGGTTACCATTTTAATATGGAGAATCCATATGGAGGAAGTGTAACTTGTAACACACTTGCTTCCGCTGAAAATTCTTCGTTTGTATAAATGTTAATGATTTTCTTTCCGGTAACATGGAGAGGGAGTGAAGCTGTAATGTCACTGTTAGTCGGATTTAAAACGAAAAAGATTGTTTCATCTTCATACGTTTTCGTATAAGAAATATAATTATGTTCATCATTTGCTTCAATGAATTGGAAAGTACCATGTCCTCCAAATGCTTTATATTGCATTCGTAATGAAATTAATGTTTGTACATGTGTAAATAATAGATGATCTTGTTCTTTCGTATCCCAAACCATACATTTGCGACAATCTGGATCCATACCGCCATCCATACCAATTTCGTCTCCGTAATAAATGCAAGGAGAGCCGATGAAAGAAAGGTGGAATACATAAAGTAACTTTAACTTATTTTTATCTCCGTTACATGTTGTCAATATTCTTGGTGTATCATGGCTATCTAATAAATGAAACGCTGCTTCATTTACATTCATAGAGTAGGAATGTAGAGATTCTGTGATTTGTTTCATAAATTCATTTGCTTTAATGGAATCGTTAGCAAAGTAAGACAGTAGAGCATTTGTAACGGGATAGCTCATTACAGCATCAAATTGATCTCCTTGTAGCCATGGAAGTGCATCATGCCAAATTTCACCTAAAATATATACTTCAGAATTTAATGCTTTTATCTCACTTCGGAATTCTCTCCAAAAGCTATGGTCGACTTCATTTGCTACATCAAGGCGCCAACCGTCTATGTTGAATTCTCTTACCCAATAACGCCCTACTTCAAGTAAGTATTCTTTTACATCTGGGTGCGCTGTATTTAATTTAGGCATATACGGTGTAAACGCGAAAGTATCATAATTTGGAAGTGGATCAGTTTTAATTGGGAACTCATGAATATGGAACCACTCTTTATATGCTGATTGCTCACCCTTTTCTAGTACGTCTTGAAATTTATCGAAAAAGTATCCGCTATGATTAAATACGGCATCGAGCATTACTTTTATACCGTGTGTATGACATGCCTGAACGAGTTCTTTGAAAGTTTCTTTTGTGCCAAATTGAGGATCGATTTCCATGTAGTCAATTGTGTCATACTTATGGTTTGAATGTGCTTTGAAAATAGGTGTGAAATATATTCCCGAAATTCCAAGCTTAACAAGATAATCAAGGTTTTGAATAATACCAGCAAAATCTCCCCCGAAGAAATTAGTTGGAGTAGGCTCAGCGCTGCCCCAAGGAAGGGTGTTTTCTGGATTTAATGCACAATCTCCATTAGCGAACCGTTCTGGGAAAATTTGATACCAGACAGTATCTTTAATCCAGGAAGGCGCTTTGAATACATCATGTGCATGAATAAATGGGAAACAGAAAAAGTTACCAACGTCATCATTTGGAATGCTAGAAAAAAATCCTCGCTCTGTATAAATAAGCGTTTCTGTCTCCGTGTTTAATTCGAAACCATAACGTAAGCGCTTAAATTTTGGTTCAATGGAAATGGACCAGAAATCAAACAATGCAGTAGAACCAGTTTTTTTCATCGGTGTACTTGATGTAATCCATTTCCCGTCTTTCCAATCATAAGGATCACCATAAACAAGAGTGGCACTTTGAATATCGTCTCTTTTCGTACGTATTCGGATATGAATTGTTTTTTCATCGTAAGCGTAAGCGTAATTATCTTTTGGCCTATGATAAATGGCTTCTTTAAGCATATAGAAAATCCCCCTTTAATATCTCCATGCATATTGTTTCCTTACGTATAAAAATAAAGCATATGTTGCAAACGATTGCTTTTTGCATAGATTTAATATTGCTTATAAGAGTAGTATTCATTTCATATAAAGTCAATGTATAAAGAGTGTAGTAATAATATTTTAAAATTAATATTTGCAAAATGAATAAAAGAATGTATAATGATAGACAAATAGCGCAAACGTTTTCATAGATTGAGATATTGTTTGCGCTTCTATTAAACCATTAAATGCAAACGTTTTCAATTAGTAAGGTACATATACAATTCAGGGAGGTTTTTGGGATGAAGAAAGCATTATCATTATTAACGGTTTCAGCATTATCAATTGGTATGTTATCTGCATGTGGACCGAAAGATTCAGGGGAAAAAGAAGAAAGTAAGGCAAAGAAAGATTACGATCTTCTCGTTTGGGAAGATGATAAAAAAGGTGTTGGTTTAGAACCAGCAGTGAAAAGCTTTGAGGAAAAATATAAAGTAAAAGTAAAAGTTGTGGAAATGCAAATGACCGATCAAGTGAAGAAATTACGCCTTGATGGACCAGCGGGGACGGGACCAGATGTTGTAACATTGCCACATGATCAAATCGGAAACGCAGTAACAGAAGGTTTACTTTCTGAAGTGAAAGCTGATGATGCTGTAAAGAGTAAATTTACTGATTCATCAATAGAAGCACAGACATATAACGGAAAATTATATGGTTTACCAAAAGCAATTGAGACACCAGTTTTTATTTATAATAAAAAATTGATGCCAAAAGCACCAGAAACGATGGACGAGCTGTTTAATTTCTCAAAAGAATTTACGAAAGATGGCAAGTACGGATTTTTAGCATTAGGAGATAACTTCTACTTTGCTAATGCATTCATGGCAGGTATGGGTGGTTATGTGTTTGGCGAAAAAGATGGAAAGCCAAATGCAGGTGATGTTGGGTTAAATAATAGCGGAGCAGTACAAGGTGCTGAATATCTTCAAAAATGGTATAAAGAAAAGCTATTCCCGAAAGGTATTATCGGTGAATCTGGTGGACCTGCTGCTGATGGACTATTTAACGAAGGAAAAGCAGCATCTATCATGAATGGCCCATGGGCGTTCCAAGCAATGGAAAAGAACGGAATTGATTATGGCGTTGCTCCAATGCCAAAATTACCGAATGGTCAACCAATGAAAACATTTGTTGGAGTTAAAGGATGGCATGTAACAAGTTTCTCTAAACAGAATGATTTAGCTACAAAGTTCACTGAATGGGTAACGAATGAAGAGAACGCAAAAATTCGATTTGAGAAAACAAAAGAAATTCCTCCAGTAAAAGCAGTAATGGAAGATTCAATTATTAAAGATAACGAAGCTGCGAAAGCAGTTGCAACGCAATCTGAAAATGGAATTCCAATGCCGAACATTCCAGAAATGCAAGAAGTATGGAAACCTGCTGGAGATGCGCTTCAATTAGTTGTTACGGATAAAGAGGCACCAAAAGCAGCACTTGATAATGCAGTGAAGCAAATTAAAGGTAATATTGAGGCAAATCATAGTAAGAAAAAATAAGGTGAAATTCGCGCCTCTCATATGAGGGGCACGAATTCTCTCCCAGAAAAAAGGGGGAAGGAACATGCAAACATCTATGGAACCAGCAAACGCTTTAAACGGTTCAAAGCATAGGAAAATGGCAACCATGTTATCTATCATTCCAGGCGTGGGCCAAATGTATAATAAGCAATTTGTAAAAGGTCTTATTTTTCTTGTATTAACAGGTTCATTTATTGTAGCCTTTGCTGATTTATTAAATATGGGATTATGGGGAATTGTAACGCTTGGTACAGAAGTTCCACGTGATCATTCTGTCTTTCTATTAGTAGAAGGAATCTTGGCACTCATTGTCATCGTATTTGGGCTCGGAATATATGCATTTAATTTATATGATGCATATCAAAACGGGAAAAAACGTGATATAGGAACACCATTAAACTCTGTAAAAGAGCAATACCGTAATTTACTAGATCAGGGTTTTCCATATTTAATGGTTTCACCAGGTTTTCTATTACTTATCTTTGTAGTTGTATTTCCAATCATCTTCGTAATTTTAATTGGATTTACGAACTATGATTTATATCATTCTCCTCCAGCTAAATTAGTAGATTGGGTAGGGTTTAAAAACTTTATTGATATCTTTACATTACCGATGTGGAGAGAGACATTTTTAAGTGTATTTTCTTGGACTGTCATTTGGACATTTGTTGCAACGACATTACAAGTTGCGCTTGGTATTTTTTTAGCGATTATCGTAAATCAGCCTGGTATTAAAGGGAAAGCAATTATTCGAACAATCTTCATTTTACCATGGGCAGTTCCAGCATTCGTATCTATTCTTGTTTTCTCTGGTATGTTTAATGAAACATTTGGAGCAATTAACAACCAAGTATTGGCTTTATTCGGAATCGAAAAGATTGCTTGGATGACAGATCCATTTTGGGCGAAGATTGCTTTAATTATGATTCAAACGTGGCTTGGATTCCCATTCGTCTTTGCGATGACGACAGGTATACTGCAATCGATCCCAGGGGAATTATATGAAGCAGCTACAGTAGATGGAGCTACAGCTTGGCAACAGTTTCGTAAAATTACATTGCCACTTGTTCTATATGCAACAGCACCAATATTAATTACGCAATATACGTTTAACTTTAATAACTTTAGTATCATCTATCTATTTAACGGCGGAGGTCCTGCTGTAGCTGGGCAAGACGCAGGGGGAACAGATATTTTAATTTCATGGATTTATAAGTTAACGATGACTTCGGCTCAGTACGGAAAAGCAGCAGCTCTTACAATGATCTTATCGTTAATCGTTATTACAGTTGCGTTATGGCAATTTAAGAAAACAAAATCATTCCAAGAAGAGGATATGATGTAAATGAATATTAAAAGACAAAAGATGTTACGTCTCTCATTAAGTTATCTCGTTATTTTCGTAATGTGTGCCATCATTTTCTATCCATTATTATGGATTATTGGCTCATCGTTTAATCCGGGTGATAGTTTATCTGGGTCAAGTATTATTCCACAAAACGCAACATTAGATCATTATCGTAAGTTATTAGATTTAGAGAATAGTAATTATTTACTATGGTATAAAAACACATTAAAGGTAAGTGTTTTAACGATGATTTTCTCAGTGTTGGCGATTAGTTTTACTGCTTATGCATTTTCGAGATATCGTTTTGTTGGAAGAAAAAATGGTTTATTAACATTTTTAATTCTGCAAATGATTCCAAACTTTGCAGCGTTAATCGCTCTATACATATTAGCGCAGTTAACAGGATTAATTGATACGCACCTTGCATTAATTTTAATTTATGTGGGCGGGGCAATCCCAATGAATACATGGCTTATGAAAGGGTATTTTGATACGATTCCGAAAGAATTGGATGAGTCAGCTCGTATGGATGGAGCAGGACATTTCCGTATTTTTTGGCAAATCATTATGCCACTTGCAAAGCCGATTGTAGCAGTTGTAGCGTTATTCACTTTCATCGGTCCATTTACAGATTTCATTTTAGCAAGTATTATTTTGCGCACACCAGAAAATTATACGTTAGCAGTGGGGTTATATGAAATGGTAGCGAAGAAATTTGGTAATGAATTTACAACGTTTGCAGCGGGTTCGGTATTGATTGCAATCCCAATTTCAATTTTATTCCTATCACTACAAAAATACTTTATCTCTGGTTTAACTGCTGGAGGTACGAAAGGATGAAAAATGGGACATTACGTCCCATTTTTCTTTTCATCTCCCTATAAANNTTTATAGGGAGATGAAAAGAGATTTGACATCACATATGAAAAGAAGTGAAATAAATAGTATATTATAGTATAGGAAAAAAGAGCTATATCCCTTACAATACATGGAGAGGGAGAATATGATAGGTTTTGCAATATAGAATCAATAAAAGTTTATGACTTCTCCTATTACTTGCAACGGGTGCAAGATTAAAAATATATATAAAATGGCAGAGAAGTGAAAGGAGGGGGATTTTTATGACAGTTACAATTAAAGATGTGGCGAAGAAGGCGAATGTAGCACCATCTACCGTTTCTCGTGTAATTGCTGATAATCCAAGTATAAGTGAAAAAACAAAGCGTCGTGTGCGGAAAGTAATGAGTGAATTAGGGTATCATCCCAATTTAAACGCAAGAAACTTAGCTAATCAAACAACAAAAACACTTGGTCTTGTTATGCCAAGTTCTGCAAGTAAAGCTTTTCAAAATCCGTTTTTCCCAGAAGTTATAAGAGGGATTAGTTCATTTGCACATGTGGAAGGGTATGCGCTTTATATGTCGACAGGTGAAACGGAAGATGAAATTTTTAATGGTGTTGTAAAGATGGTGCAGGGACGCCAAATTGGTGGCATTATTCTTTTATACTCAAGAGAGAACGACCGGATTATTCAATACTTGCATGAACAAAATTTCCCGTTTGTTTTAATTGGGAAACCATATGACCGAAAAGATGAAATTACATATGTAGATAATGACAATTATACAGCTGCAAGAGAAGTAGCAGAATATTTGATTTCATTAGGGCATAAACAAATCGCGTTCATCGGCGGTGGATCCGATTTACTTGTAACGAGGGATCGTTTGGCTGGTATGAGTGATGCTTTAAAATTAGCAGACATTGTATTACCAAAAGAGTATATTTTACATTTTGATTTTTCAAGAGAAAGTGGTCAACAAGCCGTGGAGGAATTAATGGGACTGAAGCAACCACCAACAGCAATTATGGCAACGGATGACCTGATTGGACTTGGTGTGCTAAGTGCACTTTCAAAAAAAGGATTTGTTGTACCGAAGGATGTTTCAATTGTAAGTTTTAATAATGCTTTATTATCAGAAATTTCGAGTCCGCCACTTTCAACAGTTGATGTGAATATATATCAGCTAGGATATGAAGCTGCAAAAGCTTTAGTTGATAAAGTAGAGAATGCAGAGTCTACTGCAAAGTGTATCATTATTCCGCATAAATTACTGAAGCGTCAAACTTGTGATCAGTATGCATAAAAAAGCTAAGAGTTTAACTCTTAGCTTTTTGTTGTAGAAAGGCTTCTAAACGGTCACAGCCTTCTTTTAACGTTTCGATACTATACGCATAGGATAAGCGGAGGTAGCCTTCACCATATTCAGAGAATGCTGTTCCAGGAACGACGGCAAGTCCAGCTTCTTTGACGAGATCAAGTGCAAAGTCAAAGGATGAAGTTGTTAAATGGCCAACATATGGGAATAAGTAAAATGCACCTGTTGGCTTTTCGACTGTTAAGCCCATTTGAATGAGTCTATTATATACGTAATCGCGGCGTTTTTTGTATTGATGACGCATCATTTTTGGTGCATCTTTAGCAGCTGTTAATGCTTCAATTGCAGCGTACTGAGCGATTGAGGTAGCGCATGTTACGTTGTATTGATGGACTTTTAATATATGTCCTGCTAAATAGCTTGGTGCGAATAATAGACCGATACGCCAGCCAGTCATAGAATGAGATTTTGATAAACCGTTAATGACGATAGTCTTTTCACGCATTTCTGGGAAATGGGCAATAGATGTATGTTTTTGTTCATATACAAGTTCGCTATAAATTTCATCAGAAAGGACGAAAATGTTTTTATCTTTTAAAACATCTACAATATCTTGTAGTTCTTCTTTTGATAAAGTTACACCAGTTGGATTAGAAGGATACGGCAGTACGACGCATCTTGTTTTTTCTGTAATAGCATTCTCTAGTGCTTCAGCTGTTAAGCGGAAGCCAGTTTCACGAACATCGATAAAAATCGGTGTTGCGCCGCATAATCGAATAATCGGCTCGTATCCTGGATAAATAGGGGCAGGTAAAATGACTTCTGTTCCTGGCTCTAAAATCGTTCGAAATGCAACATCAATTGCTTCACTGGCACCGATTGTAACGATGGTTTCGTTTTCAGGTGAATAATGTAAATCGTAGTTATCTTTTACAAAGTCACAAGCTGCCTTGCGTAATTCTAATAAACCAGCGTTATGTGTATAGCTCGTATAATTTTCTGTAATGGCCCGTTTTGCCGCTTCTTTTACGAGAGAAGGTGTAGGAAAATCAGGTTGTCCAATTGTTAAAGAGATAAGATTATCATAGTTTTGAATCATGTTAGAGAATTGACGGATACCAGAAATCTGGATGTCCTTCACTCTAGGATTAATGAATTGTTCCATTGTATCTCCCTTTCTTCCGTTTGAAAATTAAGTTCATTTTAACATATTTTCTATAATTTCGCTTGCGTACATGTTAGGGAGAAAAGGAGGGATAATAGAAAAAAAGCCGCTGTAAGCGACTTTTAATATCCGTACTCCCAATCTATTTCATCTTCATTCCAAAGTACAGAGGATACTTTGCCAAGGTGAACAACTGATTCATTCACAGCACATGTACAATTTTCATCTCCTGTTTTATGCTGCAACTCTTCATATACTGATTTTTCAACATTCTCTAGAACGACCAAATTTTCTTCTTTTAAAACAAGCGTAGTACCTGCCATATTTATCTTCCTCCTACTAAAATAATGATCACTTATTTGTAAACATAGATAGTATGGATTATATGCTGTATTTTGCTATAGTTGTCCGTCTCATGAAGTATTTTTTATTTTCTTTGTAATCCGTATTCATTGTATACTGCCAGGTAGAAATTTGGTACAGGGTTTACATTCATTTCGAAAATCTGTAACAATTATTATGCGTTGTTAACAAAGAATTAACAAATATGTTAAGAAAAATCAAAATCTTAAAACAAATACGTCTGTAAAATGATATAATCATATCAAAATACATATAGGGGATGAGAGGCTATGGAGCTTATCCGTGATTTAATGATCCAAATTGCCATCATAATTTTGCCACTATTTTTATATGAAGCGATTCGTTTAAATCGTTATCAAGAAATGCCTCCGAAGCCGAACCGCTACTTTATTATGTTTTTATCTAGCATTACACTCGTTCTCTCCATGACATACTCTATTTGTTTTGGTGATGTTTGTGGGTATAACTTTCACCCAATCCCGATTGTTAGTGGTTTTCTATATGGTGGGATTGTTGGTTTAATCCCGGCCGTTATTTTTGTTGCATATGAATGGACGCTAAAAGGAATAAACCTTCTTCCAGTCATAGAAGTAATATTTCTATTGATAATTCCATTATTTTTATCAAAGAAATGGTCGTTATTTTCAAGGGATAAGAAGCTAATTTTGGCATTTATGATTTCATCATTGTACGTACTTGTTTCTTTAGTGATCGGCATGATTAACGTTCTGTTAGAAACGGGGTTCACACCGTATGTTTCCCACGTATATAGCGGATATATATTTGCTTCGCTTATTATGGTTATGACAATGGTATTTCAGGTGTACTTAACAGAATATTTAAATGAAAATGCAATATTGCGTACGGAGATGCAAAAGTCAGAAAAGCTTAATATTGTAAGTGAGTTAGCAGCAAGTGTTGCACATGAGGTTCGAAACCCACTCACCGTTGTTCGTGGTTTTATTCAATTGCTAGAAAGTACAGAAGATGTGAAGAATAAGGATTATATGCGTCTCGTATTAGCTGAATTGGACCGGGCAGAACAAATTATTTCAGATTATTTGAATTTAGCAAGGCCACAAATTGAGAAGAAAGAACATATCTGCCTATCAGCTCAATTAATAGAAATGACAACTCTTATGTCATCATTTGCAGCGATGCAAGGGGTATATTTGCAAGTTGAGATTTCAGAAAGTCTTTATACGATCGGTGATAAGACAAAATTGAAGCAAGCTATTATGAATGTTGTTAAAAATGGTATTGAAGCAATACAAGGAAATAAAGGATATTTAAAAGTAACGGCTATGCAAAAAGATGAAACGATTGTAATAAGAGTTAAAGATAGTGGCGTTGGAATGACGAAAGAACAATTAGCAAGGCTAGGACAACCGTATTATTCTTTAAAAGAAAAAGGGACAGGATTAGGGCTTATGGTAACATTTAGTATTTTACAAGCGCATAATGGTACACTGGAATATAAAAGTGAAAGTGGAAAAGGGACTGAAGCGATTATTATATTGCCAGCTGTAAGAAATAAGGAATAAAAGTTACCGATGAAAGGTAACTTTTTATTTTATATAGGAAAAATATATTATTCATTTGTTTTTTCTTGTTTTGTTCGGCTAAATAAACTTCTAAATGATTGGAAAAAACTTTGTTCTTTTGAAGCTGCGACTAATCTTTTTGTTTCTTGAATTTCGCGAATTACTTGCATAAGTTGTGCATCACGATTGCTGTCTTTATTATAAATTTGATTTACGAGTTTATTCATTTTTTCTTCTTGCTTAGATTCGCGTTTATACATATGATTCATTAATAAGTCCATCTTTTCTTTTTGCAGGGCATCTGTTTGAGCGGCATGATCTACTAACTCTTGTAGCATTTTTTCTTGAGAGCCTTCTTTTACATAAACTTGTTGCATCAGTTCATCTAGCTTTTCATCTTTTAAACGATTTTGGGTAATAAGGGTAGAATTTTGATGAATAATTGCTTCGTTTAATTGAGCGAGCATTTCAAGTTTTAACATGAACTCCTCGAAGTTACGCCCATCTTCTTTTTCTTTCGGTTGTATTTCTTGCGTATCTTGTATAACTGGTACAGGTGGGGCCTCTTTTTCTTTTAAAATAATTGGTATCGTTTCTGAAATATCTTCTTGCAATGTAGCAGCTCTTTCATGTATAGATTTCAATAGTTTTAAATCATCCAGTTTATAAATACGAGCATCAGCTGTTTTGGAAATCATATAACCGTGTTCCTCTAACAGTTGACTATATTTGCGAACTATATGTTTTGGGATGCCTGTTTTATTCGTGACATCTTTCGTTTTATAGGTAGCTTCCATAATATTTCCTCCCCAAAAAGTATCGTATATATCATTTCAATCTTTTATGAGGACTTCCTTTGAAAAAGAATGTCGGAAGGTTATTAGTTTTCTACAGCATTAGTGAAAAGATGAAGAAAAATGAGAGTTTTTGGCGGAATGGTGAAGAAGAGCTAAAATAATGTCTGAAAACATATACAGGAGAAGTTTGTTATAATAACTGAGGAAAAGAAACTGGTAGAATCATGGAGGTATACATGAAGCAATTAAAAGGTATTATCATTTCAATTATTGCAATTCTTTCTATTGTAGTAGCGGTGTATGAAGTACTTGTTCCAGAGGAAACAAGTATCAAAAAAACAAATGCGTATGATCAAGTTCTAGAATTTCCGAAAGAGCGATATCCAGAGACAGGAAAACATATTACGGATGCGATAAAAGAAGGGCATTCAGAAGTTTGTACAATCGACCGTGGTGGCGCTGCGGATAGAAGAAAATTATCGTTAGCTCCATTTCCATCAAAAAAAGGATATGATCGTGATGAATGGCCAATGGCGATGTGTAAAGAGGGCGGAAAAGGAGCACATATTGAATATATAAGTCCAGCAGATAACCGCGGAGCAGGCTCTTGGGTAGGAAATAAGTTAGATAAATACCCAGATGGTACGCGCGTGAAGTTTGACGTGAAGTAGTAGTTGCATATTTCATAATGAAGGAGAAGGGAACTATGGAGTTAACAATTTCGTATTCGCAATTAATGTTGATGAACTATGACGGGGATCAGCCTTACGTTGACTGGACGAATGAAGATTTTGAAAGAGGTTATGCGAAGGCGGATGGAACTGTTATTTTTGAAGCACTTTCTGATTATACTTGTGAAGTAAAAGTGACCTGCGGGAAACATATTGAGAAAGAAGAAGTGATTAGAACCGTTACAGTTCCGTTTACAGTTGAAAATGAATGTATCGTTGTAACAAGTATTCTTTCAAATAAATTTCAAATCCCTATTCCAAATGGTGAGTATACGGTTGTACTACAAGCAACGCCTCTTGAAGAACCAACGGATGATGAATTATATAAAATACAATATGAATTCTTTTTTGAAAGTAAAGAATAAAAAATGGGTTATCCTCAACAAGGATAACCCATTTTTGTTATGCGTTTGTTTTTAGAAGGGAACGAGCATCTTTCGCTGCTTGCACCATGTGTTCTAAAGCCGGAATCACTTCTTCTGTTCTTCTCGTTTTTAACCCACAATCAGGATTAATCCAGAAATATTTAGGATCGCATACTTGTAGAGATTGTTCTACGATCTTATACATTTCATCTTTACTCGGTACACGTGGGCTATGAATATCATATACACCTAGACCGATGCCTTTTTCATATGTTGTATGTTTTAATGTATCAATAAATTCACCGTGACTTCTTGATGTTTCGATAGAAATTACATCTGCATCTAATGCGCGAATCGCATCAACAATATCTTCGAAGTTACTGTAACACATATGAGTATGAATTTGTGTTTCATTTGCTACAGAAGAAGTTGCTAAAAGGAAGGATTGTACTGCCCATGTAATATAAGCGTCCCAATCTTTTTCTTTTAACGGCATTCCTTCACGAAGTGCTGGCTCATCGACTTGGATCACTCGAATCCCCGAAGATTCAAGTAGTTCAATTTCGTGACGAAGAGCTAATGCAATTTGATACGAAACTTCTTTTCTTGGAATATCATTTCGAACGAAGGACCAATTTAAAATCGTAACAGGTCCAGTTAACATTCCTTTTACAACTTTCTCTGTTAAGCTTTGTGCATAAACAGTTTCCTTAATAGTCATTCCGTTAATAAAGGCTACATCACCATAAATAACAGGCGGTTTTACGCAGCGTGAACCGTATGATTGTACCCAACCGTTTTTAGTGAATGAGAAACCAGCAAGGCGCTCACCAAAATATTCGACCATGTCAGTTCTTTCAAATTCACCATGTACAAGGACATCAAGACCAATTTCTTCTTGGTAACGAATCCATTTTTCTGTCTCTTTTTCAATAAATTGTTCATATTGTTCATTTGAAATAACACCGTTACGCCATTCTTTTCGTGTTTGACGAACTTCAGTTGTTTGCGGGAAGCTACCGATAGTTGTTGTTGGTAACAATGGTAACTCCAAGGCAACTTGTTGCAATTCGTATCGTTTTTCAAATGGAAGAGGACGTGAAAAATCTTCTTCTTTTAATGCTGTTCGTGCTGCTTTAACATCTTCTCGGTTACGTGCAGCAGATGACCGAATTGTATGATGTACATTTCGGTATGTTTCCAGCTCCTTACTAATGCTTTCTGTACCTTGAGTCAGAGCGGAACGAATAAGAACTAACTCTTCTAATTTTTGATTTGCAAATGCTAACACGTCAAATAGCTCAGTCGATAAGTGAGTTTCTTCTGTTTTATCGATTGGTGTATGCAATAAGCTACAAGAAGGCTGAACGATGAAATCTTTTGTCTGGACTTGTTTTTGTAACGTTGTAAATAACGTAAGAACTTCATCAAGGTCAGCTCTCCAAATGTTACGGCCATCTATACAACCAACAGCTAAAGTTTTATCAGCTGGGAATCCATATTTTGAAATAGCATGTAGATTACCTTCTTTACCATGAACGAAATCTAATCCAAAACCAGATACAGGGAATGTAATGATTTCTTCATAGTTTTCTTCTACACTATCAAAATATGTTTGTAAAAGAAGAGTTGCATTTGGAACTTCTTTACGAATAGCTTCATAAATTTCTTTTGCTTGTTGAATTTCATCTTTCGTTAAAGAAGCGAAAATCGGTTCATCAACTTGAATGACTTGTGCACCAGCTGCATGTAGTTCTGAAAGCAATTGTACGTATGGTGCAACTAATTGTTTTAAAATAGTCGCGAATTGTTCTTGTGTATAACCTTTAGCTAATTTTAAGAAAGTATATGGTCCTAAAATAACAGGCTTTCCATCTACTCCTAATTCTTGTTTTGCCTCTTCATATAAGCGAAGTGGACGATTATCTTTTAAAGAGATTTGTAATCCCTCTTCATATTCAGGAACGATATAGTGATAGTTTGTGTTAAACCATTTTGTCATTTCGGAAGCTACGTGATCTTTAGAGCCACGGGCCATTGCGAAATATACATCAAGGTAAGATGTAAACTCAGAAAAACGTGATGGGATAAATCCTAGCATATAAGCAGTATCCAAAACGTGATCATAATATGTAAAGTCGCCAATTGGAATGAGTTCAATCCCTTTTTCTTGCTGTACTTTGACGTGTTGAAGGCGAATCTCTTTCATCTTTGTTAAAAATTGTTCTTCATCAATTTTATTAGACCAAAAAGCTTCCAATGTTTTTTTCCACTCTCGTTGTAGTCCGATGCGTGGATAACCTAAATTACTTGTTTGAATTGCCATTTTAAATTCCTCCCTAATTGAAAGTAAGCATTTCCGTTTACTAGGAAATACCTATAACAAAAAGCACAAAGGCATAGAAAATAAGCCTTGCTTTTTGTTTTAACACCTCATCATCATCCGTGAATCTATCAGTGTTGTTAAAACAGGCAGGTCTCCTGACTTATGCTTCATATAATTTCTTTTACCTTCCCGTTTTCACAGTGGCATAGAAAAGAAATCTCAGCATTTACAGTGGCGGGACCGTGTTGGAGTTTCACCAATCTTCCCTTTTAAACACGAAAAGAAATTTTCGTGTACCTATTTTCCTTTTGAAAGGAAGTTAACAAGCGATATGATATTGAAACAAATTCTAACACAATTTTTGGAATTTTGTCTACTGTTTTAAAATAAGAAAATTCTAAAGTTTTTTATTTTTATTATTCAGATTATTCCTGTTTTTTAGAGTGAAAAAAAGTAAGGGGAATTGAAAGGAAGTGCGATTAAACTTACAAAGAAGTAGATACTTGTACAAAGATAAGATGCTAGTTATGCAATTTAATAATAAATTCAATTTATATCGAAAATAAAACAAGCATAGCTCCGTCCTAAATTAGAACAGGGCTATGCTTTAAAATTTAACATGAAATAACTTTATCGTTTTTTACAACCTCTTCTTTATAATTTTACCCTTCATCTATATCAATTTCTGAAAGGCGTCCTGCAACTGCATCTGTAAGGAGGGTGTTTAACCATTGTAATTCAACTGTAATATGTTCAATAACGCTTTGTAAAATATATAGTTGTGCACGTGGAATTTGTCCTTTGCTACTATCATAAATAGCTTGCATTTTATGTAAATATTGAACGGTATCATTTTTCTTTTTTTCTAAAATAGGAACTAACTCTTGGTCATCACCAAAATGAGCGAAAGAGAGTGCCGAATAAATCGGTTTATATATTTGATTTTTTGCCTCGAATTGTTTTAATAGTAATTTGTGAAATAATTGTTTACCTTCTTCTGTTATATGAAAGATTGTTTTATCTGGTCTATTCGTATCTCGAACAATCGTGGTAATACAAATTGCACCTTGCTTTTCTAATTGCTCGAAGGCGTAGTAAAGTGAACCTTTTGCATATTTAATATAACAATCCATTTGTCTTTCTTTCATGATGTGTTGCACTTCATATGGATGTTTATCCCCTTCGAGTAGCAAACCGAGAATGACTAATTTCATGCTCATTCTGTCTCAACTGCTACTAAAAATATAGACAAATGTATATTCTTAGAGTATTCCTGCTTCTACGTGCCCTGCCTCGCTAATCACTTGCTACTACAGTTTGCTGTGATACTCCACAGGCGTAAATTCCGATGTAGCCCACCGTACATATATACAATCTATTTACGTTAGTATTGTATATTCTTTTGCTTGTAAAAGGTTGATCGCTGCGTTCAAATCTCTATCCATTACATTGCCACATTCACATGTATATACTCGGTCAGATAGCTTTAAATCCGCTTTCTTTTGACTGCAACATGAGCATAACTTTGACGATGGATAAAACCGGTCTACTTGACGTAATTCAATTCCATATTCCTCACATTTCGTCAAAAGCCACGTTTTAAAAGCAAAAAAAGACTGCTTGGCAATTGTTTTAGATAAATGTTTATTCTTCATCATACCTTTCACATTCAAATCTTCCACTGTAATAAACGTTGGCTTGGTTTTCACCACATTCGTTACAATAGACTTTACATACTCTATTCGAATATTCGCTAATCGAGCATGCAACTTTTGCACTCTAAGAACATTTTTATCTATATTCACTCTTTTATTAGTAACAGATTTTTCACCTCTCTTTTTTAGATTTTCAAATTTACGTGTTAAAGAGCGTTTTTCACGTTTTAACCGTTTTTCTATCTTTTTTACTTTTATTGTTTTGTTGATGTTTTCATGAACGATACCATCGCTACGTGTAGCAAAATCCTTCACTCCTAAATCAATCCCTAGACCTATTTTATTGAGTGCTAACTTTGTTGCCATTTCTTCCAATTCGCAAAGTACAGATACAAAATATCTTCCTGCTCTTTGATATACTGTGCCACTTTTTACAGTTGCATTTTTAGGGATATATCCATATTCTTTTAACCTTACCCAACCAATTGTAGGAACTTTTACTCTATGTCTTTCTACTGTCCAATCTGTTTTGTTGTTTTTCGGAAAGTAGCACTTCACATCTTGCTTCCTCTTTTTTTATATCGTGGAAACTTAGATAAACCTTTAAAAAATCGCTTAAAAGCTTTATCTCCATTCATAATCGCTTGTTTTACCGCTTTGCTCGACACTTCTTTAATCCACTGGTCACACTCTTTTGTATGAATATTGTTCAGCCATTTGGAAAAGTCATAGCCACTAAGAAATTTCCCCTCCGACTCATATGCCTCTTTATTTTTAGAGATATACAGGTTATATACATATCGACACACCCCAATAGTTTGACGGATTTTACTAACTTGTTCAGTTGTCGGTTTGATTTCTATTAAATATGCTCTTTTCATAAGTCTTCATCCTCCGACATTTTCTTTTTGTATTTTCTCAACCCATATATTCTACAGCTAAATACATGAATGATAGATATTAAATCCTGAACAAGTTCTTCTTGAATACCCATATATTCCTTATACTGTTCTTCTGTATAATATCTTCTTCCTTTTTGGTTTCGGTAAGCAGTTAAAACACCTTGATTGTCCCACCTTTGCAATGTCTTAACAGAGACATTAAGCATTTCTGAAAATTCTTTTGGTTTATATTGTTTCATAATTACTTTTTTGCTATATATGCACACTTTTGTCTATGTTTTTGTTTACTGTTTCTTTCTCCTGTATATAGAAACTTTATCCCGATTGGTGAGGGATAATAACCAGTGAGAATGGTTCCTTACTGATCAAAGTTTAACTTTATATATTATAAACGGCATATCCGTTTTCATAAAGGGATATGCCGTTTCTTTTCTATATATTAGCTTACTTGCTTTTGTTTTTGTTTCGTTTTTGGACCTGTAAATAGGCGTTCATTTCCCATAAGTAAAATACAAATAATACTTAGTACAGCCGGGATTAGTGCCCAGAAGAATGTGCTAGCAATAGATGTAGCGAGAGCCTCTTTAATGCCAGTCAATATTTCAGCTGGTATTTTATCGTTAGCACCTGGTGATAATAAGAAACTTGTGTCTCCACCCTTTGGAGCTAGTTTTGCTAGTTCAGGAGGGAAGAGAGTGTTTAGTTTATCTGTAAAAATGTGATTTTGAATGGTACCGAAAATTGTTACACCAAGTGTCATACCGAGTGAACGGAAGAATGAATTTGTTGATGTAGCAGAACCACGGTCTCTCATTTCTAATTTGTGAATCGAAGACATGCTTAAAACTGAGAACGAGAAACCAACACCAAGTCCAGCGAGAACCATAAATAGTGTTACGAGTAGGCGAGGTGTGTCCATTGTTAAAGTGCTTAGTAAATAAATACCAAGAACGAAGAAAACTCCAGATGCCATCATAATGTTACGATAACTTGTTCGAGAAGCTAACTGTCCACCTGTTTGGCTTCCAATTACAGAGCCAACCATCATAGGTGTTAAAATTAATCCAGCATTTGAGGCCGAACCACCGAGAACACCTTGAACGAAGATTGGGATATAAACTGTACAGATGATAAAAGCGGCACCATAGAAAAAGGCAACACCTTGGCTAGCTGCGAATAAAGGCTTTTTAAATAGATGGAAAGAAATGATAGGCTCGGTTGCTTTTCGTTCTACGAAGAAGAAAATAATAAGCATAATAACAACTGTTGTAAATAAGCCAATAATTACAGTGGAATCCCATGCGTATTCTTTACCACCAAGTTCTAAGGCGAACATTAAGCAAACAATACTAATAACAAGTGTAATAGCGCCAGCCCAATCAATTTTTTGTTTTCTAAATTCTAGAGACTCACTGTAGTATTTCGTAATGAAGAAGAAGGAGATAAGTCCTAATGGAATATTAATATAGAAGACCCAGTGCCAACTTATATAGTCTGTAATATACGCGCCTAATAAAGGGCCGAATACACTAGATGTCCCGAAAACAGCACCGAATAGCCCTGTCATTTTCCCACGTTTTTCTGGTGGGAATATATCGTACATAATTGTGAAGGCGATAGGCATAAGAGCGCCGCCACCAATTCCTTGAATTGCTCTATAAATACTTAGTTGCTCAATACTAGATGCTGTTCCGCAAAGTGCAGAACCGAACAAGAAAAGAATAAGGCCACCAATATAAAAGCGTTTCCGTCCGTACATATCAGAAAGTTTTCCGAAGATAGGCATACCGGCCATTGTTGCTACCATATATGCAGACGTGACCCAAACGAACTTGTCAAATCCTCCTAAGTCTCCAACGATAGTTGCCATAGCTGTTGCAACAATTGTATTATCCATTGCCGCCATTAAAATACCAAGTAGTAAACCAGCAACAACAAATTTTGTCTTGTTGGAGTCTTTTTTTGATAATTGAGATTCCAAATATAACCCTCCTTTAAAAATAAGTAAACTATATTAAGTTTTGAGTGCAGCGCATAAAAATGTAAAGTACAGTTCTTTCAAATCAGTTTACACAAGTGCACAAGCCATAAAGAATATTATAGTCAAATTTGACTAAAAGGCAAACTTTTTCTTCCGTCAAAATATTCTGTTGTATGTGCAGCAAAAGAGTGAGTAATACTTAATATGGGTATAAAGTCAATGAAGGAAATTGTAAAAAAATATTTCAGTAAGAATCCCTTCAGTTAACAGAGGAAAAATGGTTTTTTCTTTATATTGTCGAATAGGATAAAAGGAAGAGTAATAACTATATATCGTTTGTAACAAGTTGTGTAGAAAAGCAGAATAAAGCCGTATGAATGATGCATCTGAAATGGGGTGAATATTATTATGAAAATATGGAAACGAATTTCGGATCAAGGAAGACGTTCAATACCACTACAACCGGTATTATGGATTGATGGATCAAAAAAGGAAAACGAATGCCCGAATGTAGCAGTTACATTACAAATCCGTAGTATGTATAAAGAAAAATTTTCATATGAACTGACCTATGATGTAAACGACATACTTATTATACGAATTGAAGTTGAAAATAAAGGACTGGAAATGATTTCACGAGTTGTAGTAAGTCATATGATTCGAGATTATTTTGCATATATCCCAAATTCACTAAAGGCTGATAAGGGGATGAGTGAATTTTTGTTCCAGCTTGTAAGGTGGCGAATCGATAATTTATTACCAAATGAGAAGGTAGAATTAATTTGTAAAATAAAAGCAAATAAAGATAAAGCACTCAAAAGCGCATTATTTCAGGCTACATATACATTTCAATATAATGGAGTATCATATGGTCCGCTACAAACAAATGAAGTTGTTGTGCGACAATGATAAAAAGGAACCTGTATGAAAGGTTCCTTTTTTAGTGAAGGTTGTGCTTTTTGAGTACTTTTTTTTGCTCGATTCCTTTTTTTCCTACGTAATTATTTTTATAACCAAAATATAGAATGAACAGAAAGGAAACAACATTTACAATAGCGTCAATTTGATCGTTTGTAATAAAGTTTACACCGAAAGAGTTAAATAGTAATTTCAACGATAACAGAAAACCAGCTAGTAAACGTATAATATCTGATAGATTTTCTTTTTGTAGCATATAGGTCACCACCTTTCTAAAACGATATATAGTATATATATGAAATAGAATAGAAATGGTAGACAAGCTTAAGCGAAAATGTACACTCAATATGTACATTTTTTATTTTGTAGAAAAACATAATTGTTATAGAAACATATATTGGTATAGAAGGGAGGAGAAGTATGAAACATAAAGGGAAAATAAGTGGATTATTACTTGGGAATACAGTGGCAGTTACAGAATGGATTGCGCTTCAGGATGTAATTACAAAACTGGATTCGCGATCATTTTATACCGTCTTTATTATTTATATATTGCAAATGGTACTCAGCTATTATTTTGGACATTGGTATGATAAAAGAGCGAGCGGTCGTATGGAAATAGAAGTAGGGGGAATGGCAAGTAATGATTTTGTAGTTGATTTCTTTGAGAAAGTAGCTGCTCTATCAGAACGGGATTCTCATAATATTACAGTGTACATTCTTTCTGTGAAAGAATGGAAAGGACTAAAAGAAACAGTGCAAGAAAAAAAATTGGAGGTGTTAGTACAAAAATTGGAGAGTACGATTGTAAAGACAATTCGTAAAGGGGATGTCGTTACTAAGTGGGATGAAAATAAGTATGTAATTGTGGCAATTGATAACGGACATGAAAAGTCGACAATAACAAACCGATTAATGAAAAATATTGAAAGTGAAATAGAAAATGGCTTGTTAAGTATGAATCTATTATTTGGAGCTGCTAGTTATCCACTAGAAGGAAAAACTTTTGAAGAATTGTTAAGAAAAGCACAAAATCAGTTGTACCAGCATAGAGGTTTGTAAGAAAATGAATGAAACTTCGATTTGAAGAAATATGATATGAAGAAGTTTTGAATGTAACATTTTTTTGACTTTTATTACAAAAAGAACTTTTATTGTAATAAAAGTCTTTAAAAATATATGGAATAAGCATATAATTATGTTGGATGTGTCAATGCATTTTGCACAATGTGTTTCATTTTTAAAGTGTAGAGGAAAGCATGCTCTACACTTTTCCTTTTTAGGGAATGACAAGAATAATTGTAAGTTGTTGCAAGATGACATTTACACTGTGTAAAATGAACAAAGAGATTATTTGATAGAAAGCGGAAAGGGAATGATAGAATGATAGAAGTGACAGAACAACGACCATCTTTTATGAGGTGAATTATTACTGTTGTTCTCCAAATTATTATGGCTGTGATGAATTCCGTTGTACTTTTATGTAATACATAGTATAAACAGGTTTTAAAAAGTACCAATTAAAAGGTAGAGATGAAACTGCTATTTAGTTCGAAAATGTAATTTTGAGTAATACAATTTGTACAAGCATTATAAACAATATGAATGATTCTCGTAAAAAAAGGTGCGAGTATGGAGTTAATAAAGGATAAATAATTTCATAGCTTTTTACACGATGATCGTAAATAAGTAGGAGGAAAAGATGTTGAAGTATAGTAAATTAGCAATTGTAACTGCATTATCAATGATTTTACTAGCGGGTTGTTTCGGGCCGAAACCAGAAGAGGAATTATATGTTGCGTTTGAAAATGCTGCAAAGCAAGAAAAAACAATGTTTGAAGATGCGAAGAAACTTGAAACTTTAGAAAAAGAGGGACAAGAATTATATAACCAGATTGTTCAAGAAGGAAAAGATAATAATCAAACTGTTAAGGAAAAACTGAACCAAGCAGTGAAAAATACAGATGAAAGAGAAAAAGTGCTAAAAAAAGAAAAAGAATCTTTAAATAAGGCACAAGAAGAAGTGAAGTCAGTAGATAAATATGTGAAGAAAATTGAAGATAAGAAATTGAAAGATCAAGCGGATAAAGTGAAGAGCACATATGAGAAACGACATGATTCATTTAACAAAATGTATGATAGCTATAATAAATCGCTAAAACAAGAAAAAGAATTATATACAATGTTACAAGATAAAGGTACAAAATTAAAAGATATTAGTGAAAAAGTAAAAGTAGTAAATCAGTCTTATAAAGATATTGAATCAGAAAAAGATAAGTTTAATGAATTCACAAAAACTTATAATACAGAAAAAATAGCTTTTTATAAACAAGCAAATATTAAGATTAAAGAAGAGAAAAAATAAAACAGTTTGGCNNGCCAAACTGTTTTATTTTTTTGTATAAGTACGACTATACCATGGGACAGGTTCACTTAATTTTTTTTCTTGTTTCAGTGCTTCAGGACCAATATAATCTTGAAGCGTTTTCTTTGCTACTGTTAAAGATAAGGTTGTTTTCGGATTTCGATAGGAGGATTCAAGATGACCAAGGTGTGGTAGGATTCGAAAATCTTCTTTGGTAGGAGGAATATGGAAAAAATAATCACCTAAACGTATAAGAACATCAGATTGTTGTTGGCTAAAACGTGGATTTCTAGAAAAATGTAATCCTTCTTTAATAGCTTTTTTCTCGGCAATTAAGCGTTCTAAAGCCGTCTTTTTTAACCAGTATAAATACTTTGGATTAGTTGCAGCTTTAGCATGACGATTCACAACGAAAATAGATTGAGCTAGTCGATTAATAGAATGTTGGTTTTGTAATTGAGATTGTGGTTGTGAAGGTTTCATATTGAATCTCCTTTCAATTTTTCATTATTATACCATAAATAAAAGTGGTTTTTATTATATGCAAAAAGTGATTGTATATATTTTCAATATTAAAGCAATATTGTTACAAAAAACAACTATTTTGTATAATAGTAATAGAATGTGTTTTAGAAATTTGATAATGAAAGAGTGAGAAGTTTGAAAGAAATATTAAAACAGCAATATGCCATTATAGATATTGGGTCTAATACAATGCGTTTAGTTATTTATGAAAAGCAAAACGGAGGTTTTTATAAGGAAATTGAAAACACCAAAGTGGTTGCTCGGTTAAGGAACTACTTAGTCGATGGCATGTTGAATGAAGAAGGAATAGATGTATTGTTACACACATTATTTCAATTTCAAGAAAGTACACGATTCCACAAGTTGCATCATGTACTTTGTGTTGCAACAGCAACAATTAGGCAGGCTGAGAATCAAGAAGAAATTAAAAAACTTGTTGAAGGACAAACAGACTTTACTCTTAGAGTATTATCAGAATATGAAGAAGCACGTTACGGCTATTTAGCAGTTATGAATTCAACTTCGTTCTCTGAGGGACTTACAGTAGATATTGGTGGAGGAAGTACGGAAGTTACATACTTCCGAAATAGAGAGATTTTAGAGTATCATAGCTTTCCTTTTGGAGCACTTTCTTTAAAGCAACAATTTATTAAAGAGAATATACCTACTGAAGAAGAGTTGGAAAAGATTCAAACGTACTTAGAAGATCAATTTCGAACATTACCATGGTTAATTGACAAAAAATTGCCTCTTATTGCAATTGGTGGTAGTGCGAGGAACTTAGTGAAAATCCATCAAAATTTAATTTGTTATCCTATAGCAGGGGTACATCTATATAAGATGAAAGAAGAAGATATTCAAAATGTGAAAGAAGAATTGGAAGCATTGTCTTTCACAGAGCTTCAAAAATTGGAAGGGTTGGCAAAAGATCGAGCAGATACAATTATTCCAGCAGTCGAAGTATTTCATAAGCTTGTTAACGTTATAGAGGCACCAGCATTTGTATTAAGTAGAAAAGGATTACGAGAAGGTGTTTTCTATGAAGAGTTGACAAAAGATTTGGGGATTTCATATTATCCGAACGTAGTCGAAGAAAGTTTGCATTTATTATCACATGAATACGAAATGAATATGGAATTTGTTATTCAACTTGTTAAACATGGAAGATTGATTTGTCAACAGCTTGAAGGAGCAGGTCTTATTTCTATGTCAGAAAAAGACTGGGAAGTATTCCAGCAAGCAGCGAAAGTATTTAATATAGGAAAATATATAGATGATGAAGCGAGCCGCTTACATACGTTTTATTTATTAGCGAATAAAACAATCGATGGTATGATGCATAAAGATCGAGTTAGATTAGCGCTTATTGCATCTTATAAATCAAAAATGTTATTCAAACAACATTTGTCCCTGTTTGAAGGATGGTTTGATAAAAACGAACAAAAAAAAATTCGCTTACTAGGGGCTGTTTTACAATTTTCAGCAGCTCTAAATATAAGAAAAAGATCGCTTGTTGAATCGATATGTGTAACAGAAAGTAAGGAAGGATTAACATTTAAAATTGTATGTGAGCAATCGGCATTAGCGGAAAAAGTGCAAGCTGAAAAACAAAAAAAGCAGCTGGAAAGAGTGTTGAAAACGACTATTAATTTATCCTTCGAGTCAAAACGTTAAGTTGTACGGATGTCTTTACAAAAAATTAACACCTTGGAATATTGTAATTTGCTAAAATAAAAGTAACTAAATTATAGTAAAAAAGTTTCAGGGGAAGTGTGAAGAGGATGGAAATGTTGATGGGGAATATAGTAAATTTAAATGATACAGCTTATTACAACAATAGGGAACTAAGTTGGTTAGCATTTAATGAACGTGTACTACAAGAAGCACAGGATGAAAAAAATCCGCTCTTGGAAAGATTAAAGTTTATTAGCATTTTCAGTTCCAATTTAGATGAATTCTTTATGGTACGCGTAGCAGGATTGAAGGATCAAGTGAGTGCTGGGTTTAACCAACCAGAAAATAAGGCTGGCTTAACACCAAAAAAGCAATTAAATAAAATTGCGATAAAGGCCCATGAATTAATGACTGTACAATATGATACGTTTAAAAATTATGTGTTGCCAGCGCTGAAGTTAGAGGGGATTGAACGTTTAACATTCCACGATTTGACGAAAGAACAGAGGGGATTTATAGAAGAGTATTTTGATGAGCAGATTTTTCCAGTCTTAACACCTGTAGCTATCGATGCATATCGTCCATTTCCGATGTTATTAAATAAAAGTTTGAATTTGGCTACACTTTTATATGACGAGAAACAAGTGGAGGAAGAAAACCGTACGAAATTAGGAATTGTACAAGTTCCTTCATTACTTGAACGTTTCATATTTTTACCGAGTGAGGGGCAAAAGCATAAATTTATTTTATTAGAAGATGTAATTAGTGGTTTTACTCATAAATTATTTACAGGATATAAAGTATCGTCTGTTACTCGTTTCCGTATTACACGCAATGCGGATTTAACGATTCATGAAGAAGGTGCGAGAGATTTATTAAAGGTAATTGAAAAAGAATTAAAAAAGCGTAAGTGGGGAGCTGCTGTACGTTTAGAAGTTGGCAAAGAGCATATTGATGAAAGAGTATTAGCATTATTATATGAGGTGTTGGAAGTAAAAGATGAAGACGTATATATAATGGATGGACCGCTAGATTTAACATGTCTCTTCTCTTTATATAAAAAACTAGCTCCATTATATGAACATTTAGTATATCCGGCTCTTATTCCGCAACGCCCTCAAGATTTAGGGGATGCAGAAGATGTATTTGAAAAAGCAATTGAGCATGATATTTTATTACATCATCCGTTTGAATCGTTTCAGCCAGTAGTTGATTTTGTGCGTGATGCAGCAGACGATCCGAATGTACTTGCAATCAAACAAACCTTATATCGAGTAAGTGGGGATTCGCCGATTATTCAGGCGCTCAAGATAGCGGCTGAAAAAGGAAAGCAAGTGACGGTATTAGTTGAGTTAAAGGCAAGATTTGATGAAGAAAATAATGTACATTGGGCTAAAGAATTAGAAAAGGCAGGCTGTCACGTTATTTACGGTGTAAGTCATTTGAAAACACATAGTAAAATTACGCTAGTTGTAAGGAGAAAAAACGGAAAAATTGAAAGGTTCGTACATCTTGGGACTGGAAATTATAATGATGCAACAGCAAAGTTATATACTGATTTCGGTTATATTACATCACGAAAAGACTTTGGGGTGGATGCAACAAATTTCTTTAATTATTTAAGTGGTTATACAACAAAACCGCATTTTCATCACTTATCGGTTGCGCCATTCGATATAAGAGAGCAATTTATCGATTTAATAGATGAAGAAATTCGTTATCATAGACAATATGGAAATGGATATATTATCGCCAAGATGAATTCATTAACAGATAAACCATTAATAAAAAAAATATATGAAGCATCACAAGCTGGAGTAAAGGTTGAGCTCATCGTTCGAGGAACATGTTGTTTAAGGCCCGGTATTCCAAATGTAAGTGAAAATATTCGTGTCGTTAGTGTGGTTGGGAGATATTTAGAACATAGCCGCATTTATTATTTCCACCATAATGGAGAAGAGAAAATATACTTATCTTCAGCTGACTGGATGACGCGAAATATGGAGAAGCGAGTAGAAATATCTTTCCCGATATTAGATATTGAAATGAAGGCGAGAATTAAGGCAATTTTACAGCTTACTTTAGCTGATAATGTGAAAACGCGTGAACAAAATAAAGACGGTGACTATTATTATGTTATTAATAATGGGGCAGAAGAGATTGATAGCCAAGTGAAGTTATTTAAGATGGCGTATCAAAACACGGATGCTGAATAATGAGAACAAAGTAAAAAACCTNNAGGTTTTTTACTTTGTTCTCTACTTATTATAAAGGATGCGTAGAGAGAATACTTTTTATTATAAGCATGTTAATGGATCATGAATCGGTTAAGAAAGGAAATAACATTAGTAGAATTGTTGCGGTACATTAATAATAGAATGGTTGTTGACAAGGTCCACCATAACAAGGATAAGGCGCTGGCGGTGGGAAAGGTGGTGGATATGGTGGATAATACGGTCTAGGACCGAAAGCTAATGCTCCGCCAAGTAGTCCGCCAGCAATACCAGCTAGAAATGGGACGCCAAAAAACGGAAAAAAGCGTGAGTCGCCTACTGGACCAATAGGTGCTGAACGGACTGGGATTGGTTGATAATATGGATACATGACAAACCTCCTTTATTGGACTCACTTTTATCATATGGTAAATGAAACATGGATGAGCGCGTACAAGAAAGGTTATGTAAGAAAATAGGCGAATTATTACGAATGTTGGAGTGTGAAAATCGTAATTTCAGGTTTTGACATAAATCGGAATGGGACGCGTGTTCTGCCAAGCCCTCGATTGACATATAGGGCTAAATCTTGAATTGTATAGAACCCTTCTACATAGTTTTTAGCAAGTGATGGGGTAATAATTGCTCCTAAAAAGGGAATTTGTACTTGTCCACCATGGCTATGACCAGAAAGCTGTAAGTTAACTGGATATTGAGCAATTTGGGGTGCGATATCTGGCTCGTGAACAAGAACAATGTTATAAGTGTTTTGCTTCGCGTGATGTAGTGTCTCCTTTATTCTTGGTTTGCCTAGTAGTATATCATCAAGACCGAAAATTGAAATTTCACTATTATCTATTAGACGAATTTTCTTTTCGCTATTTAGTAACAGTTCAAATCCAGATTCGCGCATAATGTGTTCGTAGTACTCTGTTCCATATCCACCGTGATCATGGTTACCATAAATAGAAAATTTACCGAAGGGTGCTTGTATATTTTTTAAGATAGATGCAACGAAAGGAGTGTCAGTATATGTTTGATAATTATCAATGAGATCACCGGTAAAAAGGACGATATCGGGCTTTACAGCATTAATTTTAGAAACGATTTGAGATAAATGGTGAAGAGAGAAATAGTATCCGAGATGTAAATCGCTAAATTGAAGAATCTTCATACCATGAAAGCTTTTTGGTATGAGTTTTGATTGTAGTGTATGTTCTGTAATAGAAAGTAAATGAGGCTCAATATATTTAGCATAATAGTATCCGATACTAGTGGTTATAAATGAATATAAACAAGTGCGCATGCCAGTTTTTAAAAAATCTCTTCTTGTAATTTTCTTCATAAAAATATGAGTACACCTATTTGACTTATGTTGCATATGTTCGTTGTATTTATAGGTTACTCAAATCTCCTTTCAGTTTATTTAAAATATATTTTAAATAATACAAAAGTAGTATATATTACGAAAAAATGAATGAATAGAAACCTCTTTACGTTAAAATATCAGAAAAGTTTAAAAATATAAAGATTTCTATTAAATAAAATGATAAAATGAATGTGTATTCATTTTTTGGAGGGGATGTATGTGAAAGAAAAGGTAGTTATTATAACAGGTGGATCGAGCGGAATGGGAAAAGGAATGGCGACTCGGTTTGCAAAAGAAGGGGCACGAGTTGTTATTACAGGACGTACAAAGGAAAAGCTAGAGGAAACAAAGTTGGAAATTGAACAGTTTCCAGGGCAAATATTACCTGTGCAAATGGATGTAAGAAATCCGGATGATATTCAGAAAATGATTGAACAGATTGATGAGAAGTTTGGTCGAATTGATGTTTTAATAAACAATGCAGCTGGAAACTTTATTTGTCCAGCAGAAGATTTATCCGTGAATGGCTGGAATTCAGTCATTAATATTGTGTTAAACGGTACATTTTATTGTAGCCATGCTGTCGGGAAATACTGGATTGAAAAAGGTATAAAAGGGAATATCATTAACATGGTAGCAACATATGCATGGGATGCAGGTCCGGGAGTTATTCATTCGGCTGCAGCGAAGGCTGGAGTATTAGCAATGACGAAGACACTTGCTGTTGAGTGGGGCCGTAAATATGGAATACGAGTTAACGCTATCGCGCCAGGACCAATTGAACGCACGGGCGGTGCTGATAAATTATGGATTTCAGAAGAAATGGCTAAGCGTACGATACAAAGTGTTCCGCTTGGAAGACTGGGCACGCCAGAAGAAATTGCAGGTCTAGCTTATTATTTATGTTCAGATGAAGCTGCGTACATAAATGGAACTTGCATGACAATGGATGGAGGACAACATTTACATCAATATCCATTTTAAAAGGGATAAGAAAATGAATGTTTGATTCATTTTTTGACGGTTAAATGTGACGGAATTGTGACATATGGAAGAAAAGTGTTTACAAGAGGTCATATATACGGTATATTTAAGACCTCTTTTTTCTTCATAGTAGAATTGCTAATTCCCCTTAGCATTTTACCCCTCTAATCCCTTCAGGAAAACTGAAGGGATTTTTTATTATTTTTCCGTAAATATCATGTTATAATTTTTGAAAAGTAAAGGGAGGGAAGCACATTGATAGATGCATTAGATGTAATGAGTAACTTGGATAAAGTCCTTCCTTATTATCAAGCTATTTTTAGTGCTGATGAGCATACTGTAATTGGATATGAAGTCGTAGGACGTATTCAAACAGAAGAGGGCATACAAAGTTTAGCTTCTTTCTTTCACGATGATTCTATTCCAAGTGAGTTTCAACTAGAAGCGGATAACATTATAGTAGAAAAAGCTTTAAATCGTTATTTAGAAAGTGATCAAAAATTATTATTATTTATACATCGGAATGCTAACGTATTAATGAACGATGATGATGAAAGTTTACTTCAACTTTTATTGATGTATGAAGAGCAAGGTTTAAATTTGAAACACATTGTTTTAGAGATTACAGAACATGAATGTAAAGAAGATATAGAGCAATTTAATCATTTGCTTATGTATTATCGTACATATGGTATTCAAATTTCGATTAATAAAGTCGGAACGGGTACAAGTAATTTAGAACGTATTAGCGTGTTAGCACCGGATATTTTAAAGGTAGATTTAACAAACTTAAGGCAAACTGCACTTTTACAATCTTATCAAGATATTTTATATTCTTTATCATTACTTGCTAGAAGAATTGGTGCAACATTGTTATATGAAGAAATAGATGCTTTTTACCAGCTACAATATGCTTGGAAAAACGGTGGTAGATACTATCAAGGGAATTATTTGAAAGAATGCTTACCTGATTTTATTGAAACGAACGTTTTGAAAGAACGACTTGGCAATGAGTGTCATCAATTCATTCAACATGAAAAGAAGAAGTTACAAAAAATTTATAATTTAACAGAAATGTTACGTGATCGAATTGGTGATGTTTTAGCCAAGCAGAAAAAGAATGAAGATATAAATGATTGGTTATTACAATTCAGTCAAAGTGTATCACAATGTAGTTTTCGCATATTTATTTGTAACGAAGATGGTTTTCAACAATCAGGAAACGTTATGAAAAAAGATGGGGAATGGATTGTAATGCCTGAGTATTATATGAAGAACTGGAGTTGGCGCCCGTATTTTCTAGAGAATATTATGAAAATGCGTTTTGAGAATAAGGCAAGACTTTCAGATTTATATGCTGATATTGAAACCGGTGAGATGGTACGAACGTTTTCTTTCCCGATTGATGATGAAAACTTTTTATTTATAGATTTATCGTATGAATATTTATATGAGGAAGATGTTTTATTTTAATGCACGAAGAGATTCGTGCATTTTTTGTTTGTTTTTATCATAAATTGGTAATAGTGAAAATGGTGCCAAAAATACTGTCTATCGTTGTAAAGATTTTACGAACGAAATCAGCCCTTTCTTTGCATAATCATTGTTACAATGAATACTACAAAGACAAGTTTTCTTAAAAGGAAGGTGAAAAAATGAGGAAATATGGTATATGGTTAGTTCTATTTATATGCGTTGCCTTTCTAGTTGGTTATAGTGTTACAACTGTTTTAGGGAAAGAGGAAGTGAAAGTCGATCGGAAAGAAGTGTATACAACGATACAAAAGGGCTATGAAACCCAATTCTCAATTCGTGGGAAGCATTTGCCAATGAATAAGATGATAGAAACGTTATCACCGTATTTTACAGAGAATTTCCTTCAAGTATTTACAGATGAAAATAGTAGAAGTGATAAACAAAGTGGTGAATATTTACTTCCAGCAAAAGAAGCGCCGTTTTCTTTTAATTCAGAAACGAAAATGTCATATGATGAAGAGCATAAAATTTTATATGTATATGAACGGGCGAAAAGTGGACAATATCAAATTGTAACTTTGCAAAGAGATCAAGGGAAATGGAAATTGGCCGGATATCATGAAAGCCAAGAACTTTTAACGGAAATAAAAAGGTTACAACAATTATAAAGTGAAACTTTAATTAATAGGGGACATATTCCGCTGATTATTAGCCCTCTACAATTGAATGTTTACTTCCTAAAAACTAGCGGGATAAGAATAGGAATAGGTCTTTACCTATTCCTATTCTATATTGAGAAGTTGTTGTAATTTTTCAATTTGAAAACCAGCAACAACTTCTCCGTCAATTACAACCGTTGGAGTTGAATAAGAATCATAGTCATATAAAAGACGATTGCGTGCAGCGGCGTCTTTTTTTACGTCAAATTCTTCATATACAACGTTATTATGCTTTAAAAATTCTTTCACAATGACACATGGCGGGCAATCGGGTTGTGTGTAAACCTCAATTTTTTTCATTGTAATTCCTCCTTTTTACTGTTTTTTATTATATTCTTCCAGTATAAAAATCGCAATAAAGAAGGAAAAAGATGTTCTTTCTGTTTTTTCCTTCGTATTTCGACAAATTTTTAGTTGAGTTTCTGGCCAATAACCTTTATCCTAGAGTGTGGAACATTTTTTCTGCTATGACGGATAGAATGAGTATAGCTGTAAAACCTATTGGTAGGAAGATCAGAGAAAGGAGAGATTTCATGTCTCTACTCCAAGGAATTTTAACTCGACTTGTTAGTCTACAAGAACAAGCTCAAAGCGGTGAAGTAGCACAACGCTATTTTGAAGTGAACGGTGAGCGTAAATGTAGCGTGAAATTTTTCGATAAAAGTGAAATGTATGAGTTAGAAGTGTATCAACAAGGTGAAAAACCTCAAGTGTATCAATTCGATAATATCGACATGGTTGCAATTGAGATTTACGATATCATTTCTTGATACATATAAAAAAGGTGTTGCCATATGGCAACACCTTTTTTAGTTCTATTACTTTTCGCATATATGTATAGGGATTTTTCATTTTTCCTACAATGGTAATAAAGTGAAATTGTAATCAGTGAAAATTCTTTGTCCTATACTGCTTATTAGCCATCACTAATTGGAGGCGAATAGTAAATAGAGGGATAAACATAATGAGGAGGTGTGTTGTATGGAACGTTTACCAGTTGTCATTTGTCCTAATTGTCACAATGCTGCTGAGATTATTCATGTATTAACGGCTCAATCGAACCAAAATGTAATTTATACATGCCAAGTTTGCCAGTATGTAATTCGGAATATTGAAACGAATAAAGGGTAGGAAGTTATATTTTTTGTTTTTGTCCCATACAATGAGAATACGAAAAGTCTGTCTAATTGAAAGGACGTGACTATGTGGCCGGTGAACATAAATTTTATAATGTTTCAGAGAGACATTTAAATTTTGATATGGTCTTTACTCGTATTTGTAATTTCATTGAAAAGGATCCACGAAATTTATATCGCTTATCCATTGGGACAGACTCACAAGCACATCAAAAGGATACGAGGTTTATTACGGCAATTCATATTCATCGCGTTGGAAAAGGAGCCTGGGGATGTTTACACCATCAATCAGTAAAAGATAAGCCAGCAACCTTACGTGAGAAGATATATTTAGAAACGCAGTTTAGTCAAGAAATCGCATGCTTATTTACTCCAAATCACATACAAACAATATGGGATTTATTGCATCCATACGCTCAAGATGGGGCTGGATTTATAATGGAAATTCACTTAGATATCGGAAATGATGGTTTAACAAAAGAATTTATTCTAGATATGACAGCGAAAATTCAAGCGATGGGATTAACTGCAAAAATTAAGCCAGATGCTTATGCAGCGTTTAGTTATGCAAATCGATATACGAAATAAAAACAAATTTTATATATCTCTCACCAAAAACTGAATATTACATCTATTAAATAGGCTGTAAATTTTATATAATAATGGTAACGATGCGAGTATAAGGAGAGGGGCATATGAAAAGGGAATTTGTTTTAACGGAAGAAGAGGAAAATTTGTTACTAGATATTTTATTTCAGCAAAATTATGCGAGTGAAATTTTAGCTGTGGAACTTACAGATATTGAGAATGGTTTAAAAAAGACAGATGTGATGCAATATAAAAAAATCACAAGATTATTTTACAGATTAAAAAATAAAGGGTATTAAGCGCTACCGGAATGGTAGTCTTTTTTTTGCGTTATATGCTAAAATAGCTGTGTGATTTTGTTTTTTACTGAAATAATGTAAGGACAAAATAATAATATGAAAACGCTGTCATAAAATGTGAATAGAGCCGGTGATTATAAGCAGGAAAAAGGGAAAATGGGGGATGTAATATGATTAGTATTCCAAAAGACGAGTTTCAACAAATTTTTGTGAAAGATTTAATGATTTCATCAGAAAAAGTAGCGCACGTCCAAATAGGGAATGGCTTAGAGCATGCTTTACTCGTACTTGTGAAATCTGGATATTCGGCGATACCTGTTTTGGACCCGATGTACAAATTACACGGGTTAATTAGTACTGCTATGATTTTAGACGGTATGCTAGGGTTAGAACGTATTGAGTTTGAAAGACTTGACGAAATGAAGGTAGAACAGGTGATGAAGGAAGATATTCCGGTTCTTAAGTTAGAAGATTCATTTGCAAAAGCATTAGAAATGACAATTGATCATCCTTTTATTTGCGCTGTCAATGAAGAAGGGTATTTTGAGGGGATTTTAACACGTCGAGCGATTTTAAAATTGTTGAATAAAAAAGTAAGGCAACATAATCGATAATGTGAGAAAAGTGGCTTCATAGAAACGGGGAAGTCACTTTTTTTTCGTGCATATCAGTTGTGTATGTATTATATTTAAAAAGATAAAAAATATATGAGTATGTAGTTCAATTAAGGATGAAAAGCTTATTGAGATAAGGTGTATGGAAGCTAAGGAAAGAGGGAGAAAGTTGCAAATTGATGATTTTCAAATGATGGTTGTGTTAGCACAGGAATCAAATATGAGAAAAGCGGCGGAACGTTTATTTGTTTCACAACCTGCGCTTAGTCAACGATTACAATCTATGGAGAAACAATGGGGAATGAAGTTTTTTATTCGCTCGCAAAAAGGATTGACAATTACACCTGAAGGGGAAAAAGTCGCAAATTACGCAAAAGAAATGCTACAAAGGGAAGAAAATATTAAAAGTGAGTTAGCTGTTTTTAGAACAGAAACTCACGGAACGTTAAAAATAGCTGTTGCATCAGTTATTGGTCAATATTGGCTTCCTCCTGTTTTGAAGAAGTTTGTGAATAAATATCCTTCTGTGAAAATATCACTGTTTACTGGCTGGAGTAGTGAAGTGCAAAAGCAATTTTATGAAGGAGACGTTCATGTTGCTATATTAAGAGGAACACAAGAATATAAAGGGCAGAAACAACAATTATTTGAAGATGAACTTTATTTAGTGGATAAAGAAATAAAAGATATTTCGATGTTAAAAGAAACAAATAGACCTTTTATTCAATTTAAAAGTGATTCGACTTACTATGGACAAATACAAAATTGGTGGTATGGTTTATTTTCTAACCCACCTAAGAGAACGATTGTCGTTGATCAAATTGAGACGTGTAAACAACTCGTTTTAAATGGCATAGGTTATGCTCTATTACCTTCTACTGTTTTAAAGGAAGTACAGGAAAACATGTATAAAACACCTGTGCAATTAACAAGAGAAACATGGTTATTGACGAGTGAATCAGCTAGACAATTGAAGCAAGTACAAGCATTTTTAGAAATTATAGAAGAAATTCAAATGGAAAAATAGGATTATTATCTTGCTACTCGCTCTATCGTTTGGTAGAGTAACATTATAAATGGATTTAGGAGGCAACAAGAATGAAAATGATGGACGCTAACGAAATTATTTCGTTTATTCAAAAAAGTGAAAAGAAAACTCCTGTAAAGGTATACATAAAAGGGGATTTAAAAGAAGTAACATTCCCTGAAACGGTACAAGCATTTGTAAATAAAAAGTCTGGTGTATTATTTGGAGAATGGTCTGAAATTAAGACAATTCTTGATGAAAATAGCAAGCACATCGTTGATTACGTTGTTGAAAATGATCGTCGTAATTCTGCAATTCCAATGCTTGATTTAAAAGGTATTAAAGCTCGTATTGAGCCAGGCGCGATTATTCGTGACCACGTTGAAATCGGCGACAACGCTGTTATTATGATGAATGCAACAATTAATATCGGTGCTGTAATTGGTGAAGGTTCTATGATCGACATGAACGCAGTACTTGGTGGACGTGCAACTGTTGGTAAGAACTGTCACGTAGGTGCTGGTGCAGTACTTGCAGGTGTTATTGAGCCACCTTCAGCAAAACCAGTTATCGTTGAAGATGATGTTGTAATTGGTGCGAACGTAGTTGTGTTAGAGGGAGTTACAGTAGGTAAAGGTGCAGTTGTAGCAGCAGGAGCTGTTGTAACAGAAGATGTACCTCCATATACAGTTGTTGCAGGTACTCCAGCGCGTGTAATTAAAGAGATTGATGAGAAGACAAAAGCAAAAACTGAAATTAAACAAGAGCTTCGTCAATTAAACCCAGAGAAATAAAAACAAAAAAGCGTAAGAGCATAAACAGGCTCTTACGCTTTTTATAGATAGAGGTGCAAAAATGGCAGTAAGCAAATTTATTCAAATTCGTAGAGACTTACACAAAATACCGGAAATTGGATTTAAAGAGTGGAAAACACAGCAGTATATTTTAGATTACATTGGAACGCTTTCGAATGAACATGTGGAAGTGAAAGTATGGGAAACAGGTGTCATTGTTAAAGTAAATGGAAAAAATCCAGAAAAAATTATAGGTTATCGCGCAGATATAGATGGTTTACCAATTACAGAAGAAACTGGATATGAATTTGCTTCTATTCATGAGGGAATGATGCATGCATGTGGACATGATGTACATACGACAATCGGTTTAGGCCTTCTAACAGCAGCTGTAACAAAAAGGATAGATGATGACCTTGTGTTTCTATTCCAACCAGCTGAAGAAGGTCCAGGTGGGGCTCTTCCTATGTTAGAGAGCCAAGAGTTAAAAGAATGGAAGCCAAATATAATTCTCGGTCTTCATATTGCACCTGAATACCCTGTAGGAACAATCGCCACTAAAGAGGGGCTATTATTTGCAAATACATCAGAGTTATATGTTGATTTAAAAGGGAAAGGTGGACATGCAGCCTACCCTCATACTGCAAATGATATGATTGTTGCAGCAAGTCATCTCGTTACACAACTCCAATCCGTTATTAGTCGTAATGTGAATCCACTTGATAGTGCAGTAATTACAATCGGCAAAATAACAGGTGGTACAGTTCAAAATATCATAGCAGAAAAGTCTCGGTTAGAAGGAACAATCCGAACGTTATCAGTAGAATCAATGAGTCGTGTGAAAAGTAGGATTGAGGCAATTGTTGCGGGGATAGAAGCTTCCTTCCAATGTGAAGCGGCTATTGACTACGGAGCGATGTATCATCAAGTATATAACCATGAAGCATTAACGAGAGAGTTTATGCAGTTCGTAAGTGAACAAACTGATATGAATGTCATTACATGTACAGAGGCGATGACAGGTGAAGATTTTGGTTATATGCTTCAAGAGATTCCTGGATTTATGTTTTGGCTTGGAGTAAATTCAGAATACGGTTTACACCACGCAAAATTAAAGCCAGATGAAGAGGCTATTGAGAAAGCTATCGTATTTTTAGATCAGTATGTGAAGTGGAAAGGAACTAGAAAGTGAACTTGCTCACCAACTTCGAAACCATTTAAAGTGAAGGATTGTTAGTTCAAGGACGAAAAGGTCTTTCACATTTATTTTGGATGCACATCGACATACAAATGGATAAAATAATGAGCAGTGGTTTTGAGCCGCTGCTCATTATTCATTATCGCTTATTGAGCAGATGATTAGTTAACTAGCTTATATATGTTTACATTTCGTGTAGAAAGTGTGTAAAATCAAGGTGAAACATAGAAAAAGGGTGGGGAATTACGTGCAAATTAGCAGTGCAATGTTGTGTTTCGTCTTATATACGTATGTGATTATTGCGGCGATTTATTTTGGGATAAGTTTTTATGCCTACCGTTTAGTCGATAATCATGAATATGACGAAACATATAAATGGGTGAAGAGATATTTATCACCTGTATTAGAAATTATGAATGGGTTTGTGCTCTTTTTATTTATTGGATTAATTGCTTTCTCAACGAGTTTAGTAGGGAATAAAACAACATTATTTGTACTAGGTATCATTATTTTTATGTTGTTAGGTATACGGATTGGTAACACTGTGTTTTGGAATGAAAGAAAAGTAGATGGTTGGACTGGAATGTTAATCCCGTGTATGTTAGCGGCTATCGTGACAAACATAGAGCATGAGTATTATGAATTACATTTTTGGCTCATTATCGTTTTAACAATTCTTTCGGTCTTGTACATAAGTACAGTAGTACTAACATACATTGCGCATGAAAAAGGTGATGTTAAAGGAACTCGCTTCTTTAGAGGGCGCGCATTATTTTGGAGTGTGCCAACGATGGCGGTTATAGGAATAATTGCGATATTAGTAAATGGGTATCAATTTACGAATTGGCAACTGTTTTTAGAAAGTTGGTGGATTTTCATCCTTTCGTTTATCGCTTTTTTAGGTGCAACGCATTATTTATTCCATCAACATCATTACATATTGGCATTACTATTTGCATTTACACAACTATTATTTGCTTTCTTCGGACAAGAAACGTTATTATTCGTTTTTGAAACATTTAGTTCATTTGGAAACATATTTGTATTTGGTATGTTAATATTCAGTATCGCATTTTATTTACAACAGTATTTTTATATGCAAAAACAAAAATAAGAATGACATATAGGTTTTTGTAGCAAATCTAAAGTATGTTACAATAAAGTGAAACTTTAATCAGTGGGGGGGCTTCATCCCCACTGATTATTNNTATTAGTTGAACCAATCGGACTTTTAGGGGCAGTTGATCCCCCACCTAAATTCTTTGCTTTCGCTGAATTTTGAGGTGGGGGTCTTACTGCCCATTAAAGCGGGATAAAAATACATAGTATTCGATGTTATTGGAGGAATTCCTGTGGGTGAAAAAGAGAAAGAATTTGCTGTCATTGGGCTTGGGCGTTTTGGTGGGAGTATTTGCCGGGAACTCGCTCAATTAGGTATGGAAGTAATGGCAATTGACTCAGATGAGGATAAAATTAATGAATTTGCAAATATAGCTTCACATGCAGTAATTGCAGATTCAACAGATGAGATGGTATTAAAAAGTCTTGGTATTCGTAATTTTGATCATGTAGTCGTTGCGATTGGAGACAACTTAAATGCAAGTATTTTAACAACGTTAATTCTGAAAGAGTTAGGTGTAAAAAATATTACTGTAAAAGCTCAAAATGATTACCATGAAAAAGTATTAAGTAAAATTGGGGCGGATCACATTGTGCACCCAGAGCGTGATATGGGAAAAAGGATTGCTAATAATATAGCATCAAGTAATGTATTAGACTATCTTGAGCTTTCGGATGAGCATAGTATTGTAGAAATTATTGCAAATAAAAAAATTGATGGTCATTCTTTAATTGAATTAGATATTCGTGCGAAGTTTGGATTGAATATTGTAGCGATTAAACGTGGTAAAGAAGTTATTGTATCTCCTCGAGCTACGGAAAATATTCAAGCGGGAGATATATTAATTGTAATTGGTCATGACGATGAAGTAGATCGTTTTAAACACTTTTTGAGATAAGAGAAAAGGACAATACCGTGAAGGTATTGTCCTTTTTCTTATATCTCCATAATGATTGGTAAAATCATTGGACGACGTTTCGTTTTCTCATATAGGAATGGTGCCAATGTGTCTGTAATCTCATTTTTAATTTCAGACCATTGTGTTGTTTTACGTTCCATTACTTTTTCTAAATGAGTTGTAATTAATGTTTGAGCATCATTAATTAAATCACTACTTTCGCGCATATAAACGAAACCACGTGAGATAATATCAGGTCCTGCTGCAACTTTAAATTCTTTCATATCAATGCTTACAACTACAATAACAAGTCCTTCTTCAGAAAGGATACGACGATCGCGCAATACAATATTACCGATATCTCCAATACCATTTCCGTCAATATAGACAGATCCAGATGGTATTTTACCAGCTACGCTTGCTTCATCTGAACGTAAGGCAAGAACATCGCCATTATCCATGATGAAACAGTTTTCTTCTGGAATACCACAATCATTAGCTAACTTCATATGCATACGTTGCATACGATATTCACCGTGAATTGGCATGAAATACTTCGGTTTAATTAGACGAAGCATTAGTTTTTGCTCTTCTTGTCCGCCGTGTCCACTCGTATGAATGTTTGACAGTTTTCCATGGATTACATCAGCACCAGCACGATACAACATGTTAATTGTACGACTTACGCTAATTGTATTACCAGGGATTGGTGAAGAAGAGAAAACAACTGTGTCGCCAGGGATGATTTGAATTTGACGATGCGTACCATTGGCAATACGTGAAAGTGCTGCCATTGGCTCCCCTTGACTACCTGTACATAAAATAACAACTTTATTAGCCGGTAGGCGATTTAGTTGAGATGCATCTATGAATGTATCCTTCGGACAGCGAATATAACCGAGGTTTTGTCCGATTTCAATTGCTGCTTCCATACTGCGACCAAATACAGCCACTTTACGATTGTTTTCAACAGCTGCTTCAACAACTTGTTGTAAACGATGAATATTTGATGCAAAGGTTGCGAAGATAATACGACCTTCTACTTTGCGGAAAATATCTTGAATACTATCACCAACGCGACGCTCAGACATTGTAAAGTTTGGAACTTCACTGTTTGTACTGTCAGATAAGAGGCAAAGTACACCGTCTTTTCCGATTTCGGCCATTTTTGTTAAGTCCGCAGGTTCACCAACTGGTGTGAAGTCAAATTTGAAATCTCCAGTATGAACCACTTGTCCTTGAGGTGTTTTCACAACAACTCCGTATGAATCTGGGATACTGTGAGTTGTACGGAAGAATGAAACTGATGTCTTTTTGAATTTAATAACATCATCTTCTTGAATTTCATAAAGTTTTGCTTTACGAAGTAATCCGTGCTCTTCTAGTTTGTTTTTGATTAGCGCAATTGCTAATTTACCACCATAAATAGGAATGTTCACTTGACGTAATAAGTAAGGAATTCCACCGATATGATCTTCGTGACCATGTGTAATGAACAATCCTTTAATTTTATCTTCGTTTCGCACAAAATAAGTGTAATCTGGTATTACATAATCGATTCCGAGGAGTTCGTCTTCTGGGAATTTAATTCCAGCGTCAATTATAATAATTTCATCTTGAAATTGAACAGCATATGTATTTTTACCGATTTCACCAAGACCACCTAAAGCAAAAACGGCTGCTTGATCATTCTTTAGAAATTTCATATGACTATACGATTTCCGCTAATGTTAAATCAGCGTTTTCTTTTTCATATTCAAGATGATTGCCAGTAACAGACTGAACGAACTCGATATTATATGCGAACTTATTTAATTTCTTACGAACATCCTTTTCAGACGTAGCCTCTAAATATAAAACTTTTGTATTTTCACGTACTGGAACCTCAGTCAATTTTTCTTGATAAAATACTTTAAAAATCATTTGGAAAACCTCTCCTTGTCTATGTTTTGCATTATCTGTTACTTATTATAAAGCAAACAGTCACGATTTTCATGTTTTTTCGAATGAGAATGAAGAAAAAGCCCGAAATGGGCAAAATTTAAGCGATCGTCTTTTTACGGACTAGATCTTTTAAATAACGCTTGAGCTTTTTCTTCAGCTTCTTCAGCATGATTACTCCTTCCTTTCCTTATTTTAAACATGCATATTACTAGTGAAAACGCCGTCTCTGCTATAAGAAAGAGGACAAAAGTGAATGTTGAATCTTGTCCTTTCTCATACAGGGAAAGTTATTCTATAGTAACGATTAGTAGCCGTTAGTTATAGATATAGTATGAGAAAGAATAGAAAAGAAAATTCATACGAACAAGTATCCACATTTTTTACTAATATATATATGCAGGTTTCATAAATAAGGTTAGAAAGTGAACGCTTTCTTCACAGATGTTTAATATGTTATACTTTTTTTTAGAATTTGAAAAGCGATAATCAAAATAGGAATATAGAGTAACAGAAAGGATTTTGACAAATGAATGATAAGATTGTCTTTTTTGATATTGATGGAACATTATTAGATCATGATAAGGAGATTCCACAATCTACAAGGGATGCAGTAAGACAGTTACAAGAAAAAGGTGTGCATGTAGCAATTGCGACAGGACGTGCGCCATTTATGTTTGAAGATATTCGTGAGGAGCTTAATATCCACAATTATGTTAGCTTTAATGGACAGTACGTTGTATTTGAAGACGAGGTAGTATTTAATAATCCATTACATCCAGCTACCTTACATAAGTTTACTCAGTTTGCAAATCAAGAAGGATACCCGCTTGTATATCTTGATCATCAAGAAATGAGAGCATCAGTTGAATATCATGATTATGTGAAAGAAGGTTTTGGAAGCTTGAATTTTGAGCATCCGGCATATGAACCTAATTTTTATGAGAAGCGTAATATTTATCAAACACTTCTTTTCTGTGAAATGAATGAAGAGGAAAAGTTTATAAATCAATACCCAGATTTTCATTTTATTCGCTGGCATGCGTATTCCATGGATATTATTCCAAATGGCGGTTCTAAGGCAAAAGGGATTGAGAAATTCATTGAAAAATTAGGATTTAACCGTGAACAAGTGTATGCATTTGGAGATGGTTTAAATGATTTAGAAATGATCGAAGCAGTTGGGACAGGTATTGTGATGGGGAATGGTCATGAAGACTTGAAAAAACTTGCAAATCATGTGACAAAGGATGTTAGTGAAGACGGCATATATCATGGCTTAAAATGGGCTGGGTTGCTATAAGTGAATATGGAACCCATTTCATATAAAAAAGGCGGAAGATTAACTCCCGCCTTTTTTTATTATCGCTCTAGCGGTTTTGAATCGTCAGGAGCAGCAAATGGATTCTCTTTATTAATGTGGTCATAGAACATAACACCATTTAAATGGTCAATTTCATGCTGAAATACAATTGCTGGTAAACCTTTTAAACGCAATTTTACTTCTTCGCCGTTAATAGATGTTGCTTTCACTGTAATTCTTGTGTAACGAGGGACATAACCAGGTACTTCGCGGTCTACTGATAGACAGCCTTCACCACTTTGTAAATATGTACGCTCAACAGAATGACTAATGATTTTGGGATTGAATAATGCATGACTATATAACGTACCGTCTGTATCTGTTACATGAACCGCAATCATTTTCTTTGAAATACCGATTTGCGGAGCCGCTAATCCGATTCCAGGGCGTAAACTATATTTTTCAGCCATTTCAGGATCTTGGCTATTTATTACAAATTCAATCATTTCTTTAAGTGTATTTGTATCTTCTTCGCTCGCTGGTATTACTACCTCTTCTGCAACATTTCGCAAAATAGGATCTCCTTCGCGAATTACATCTTTCATTGTAAGCATATGTAATCTCTCCTTTCCCTTTTAGTCTACCAAAGGAGCCGAAAAAAGTCATCGACAAGTAGGGAGAAGCACTTTGGAAAGAGTTCTATTGTATGTAATAAAAAGAAACAGACGGCAAAGCCGTCTGTTTCTTTCCATAGTTGTTTCATTTTACATTAGCGAATGCAAGCAGCACCAACGATAATTAAAAGAATAAACAACACAACGATTAAGGCGAAGCCGCGTCCAGACCCGCCACAAGAACCGCCATAACCGTAGGAAGGATATGAACAAGTTGGATAGCAATATGAGTATCCGTACATGAGATGACCTCCTTTATCATTTCCCGCTAATACTGCGGTTACTATAATGTATGGAGGGAAGAGTAGAAATGTATGGGTAATTACCTATAAAAGGAAGAAGAGTTTGTATATTTTTGCTAAGAAGGGAGAAAAACTAAAGAGAATTAAATCGTTTACATATTATTCTAAGAGAAAAAACTAGTTAAAAAGGGAATAATATAACAGCGGGTTAATGCTTACTAATACAGATGTGAAAAATAAAAACACGTTTGTGTAGAAGAAACCGGCAGATTATTTATAAAAAAACGTATTCAAAGTAATTGACATCGTAATTAGAATAGTTGTAAACTAAAAAACGTGATCAAGATTGTATTAATATGTTTCTGAAAAAACATTAGTACAGATTGTTAGGTACACAAAATTATTCTCAACCGACAAATAAATTTGTTGGTTTACATTGTTGCGTTTTCAGTCTAGCCAATAGATAGTGAAAGCGTTTCAGAATATGGTTCAAGAGAGGAAGAGGTGAACGGAATGGGTACTAAAACAAAAAAGACCCTATTTAATGTTGATGAGCAAATGAAAGCTATCGCAGCTCAATTTGAAACATTACAAATTTTAAATGAAAAAGGCGAAGTTGTGAATGAAGCAGCTATGCCTGAATTATCTGATGATCAATTAAAAGAATTAATGCGTCGTATGGTGTATACTCGCGTATTAGATCAACGTTCTATTTCTTTAAACCGTCAAGGACGTTTAGGTTTCTACGCACCAACAGCTGGACAAGAGGCTTCTCAATTAGCAAGTCATTTCGCACTTGAAGCAGAAGATTTCATCTTACCAGGATATCGTGATGTGCCACAATTAGTATGGCACGGTTTACCATTATACCAAGCATTCTTATTCTCTCGTGGACATTTCATGGGTAACCAAATGCCTGAGAACGTAAATGCACTTGCTCCACAAATCATCATCGGTGCGCAAATCATCCAAACTGCTGGTGTTGCGTTAGGTATGAAACTACGTGGTAAAAAATCTGTTGCAATTACTTACACTGGTGACGGTGGTGCTTCACAAGGTGACTTCTACGAAGGTATGAACTTTGCGGGTGCATTCAAGGCTCCAGCAATCTTCGTTGTTCAAAACAACCGTTATGCAATCTCTACTCCAGTAGAAAAGCAATCTGCAGCTAAAACTGTAGCTCAAAAAGCAGTAGCAGCAGGTATTTACGGAATTCAAGTAGACGGTATGGATCCATTAGCTGTATACGCAGCAACTGCTTTCGCTCGTGAGCGCGCAGTAAATGGCGAAGGCCCTACTTTAATCGAGACTTTAACATTCCGTTACGGTCCACATACAATGGCTGGTGATGACCCAACTCGTTACCGTACAAAAGATATCGAGAACGAATGGGAACAAAAAGATCCAATCGTACGCTTCCGTGCATTCTTAGAAAACAAAGGCCTATGGTCTCAAGAAGTTGAAGAGAAAGTAATTGAAGAAGCAAAAGAAGATATCAAACAAGCAATTGCTAAGGCTGACCAAGCTCCAAAACAAAAAGTTACTGATTTAATGGAAATCATGTACGAAAAAATGCCTTACAACTTAGCTGAACAATATGAAATTTACAAAGAAAAGGAGTCGAAGTAAGCCATGGCTCAAATGACAATGATTCAAGCAATCACTGATGCTTTACGCGTTGAAATGAAAAATGACCCTAACGTACTTGTGTTTGGTGAAGACGTTGGTGTAAACGGCGGTGTATTCCGTGCTACTGAAGGTTTACAAGCTGAATTCGGTGAAGACCGTGTAATGGATACTCCACTTGCAGAGTCTGGTATTGGTGGACTTGCAGTTGGACTTGCACTTGAAGGATTCCGTCCAGTTCCAGAAATCCAATTCTTCGGTTTCGTATATGAAGTAATGGATTCAATTTCTGGTCAATTAGCTCGTATGCGTTACCGTTCTGGTGGACGTTGGACTGCTCCTGTAACAGTTCGTTCTCCATTCGGTGGCGGTGTTCATACTCCTGAACTACATGCTGATAGCTTAGAAGGATTAGTGGCTCAACAACCTGGTCTAAAAGTTGTTATTCCATCTACTCCATACGATGCAAAAGGTCTTTTAATCTCTGCGATTCGTGACAACGATCCAGTTATCTACTTAGAGCATATGAAATTGTACCGTTCATTCCGTCAAGATGTACCAGAAGGTGAGTACACAATTGATTTAGGTAAAGCTGATATCAAACGTGAAGGTACAGATGTATCTGTTATCGCTTACGGTGCTATGGTTCACGCTGCATTAAAAGCTGCTGAAGAACTTGAAAAAGAAGGTATCTCTTTAGAGGTTGTTGACTTACGTACAGTTCAACCATTAGATATCGAAACAATCATCGCTTCTGTTGAAAAAACAGGCCGCGTGGTAGTAGTTCAAGAAGCACAAAAACAAGCTGGTATTGCAGCTAACGTTGTAGCGGAAATTAATGACCGTGCAATCTTAAACTTAGAAGCTCCAGTTGTACGTGTAGCAGCTGCTGATACAGTATTCCCATTCTCTCAAGCTGAGAGCGTATGGTTACCAAACCACAAAGATATTGTTGAAGCTGTTAACAAAGTAATGAACTTCTAATTTTTAGTTATTCATGTGCAAAAGAAATCAGCACATGCTGATTTCTTTTGCCATATTCCATAATAAAGAAATGAATCAGGGGGCTGAATTCCGTGGCATTTGAATTTAAACTACCAGATATCGGTGAAGGTATCCACGAAGGTGAAATCGTAAAATGGTTTATTAAACCAGGCGACGAAGTAAACGAAGATGACGTACTTCTTGAAGTACAAAATGATAAAGCAGTAGTAGAAATCCCTTCTCCTGTTAAAGGTAAAGTACTTGAAGTACTTGTAGAAGAAGGTACGGTTGCAGTAGTTGGAGATACATTAATTAAATTTGATGCTCCAGGATACGAAAACCTTAAATTTAAAGGTGACGATCATGACGAAGCTCCTAAAGCTGAAGAAGCGAAAGAAGAAGCTCCAGCAGCAGAAGCTACTCCAGCAGCAACTGCAGAAGTAGTAAATGAGCGCGTAATCGCTATGCCATCTGTTCGTAAATATGCTCGTGAAAACGGCGTAGACATTCATAAAGTAGCTGGTTCTGGTAAGAACGGTCGTATCGTAAAAGCTGACATCGATGCATTTGCAAATGGTGGACAAGCAGTAGCAGCAACTGAGGCTCCAGCAGCAGAAGCTACTCCAGCAGCAGTGAAAGAAGAAGCACCAAAAGCACAACCAATCCCAGCTGGTGAATATCCAGAAACTCGTGAGAAAATGAGTGGTATCCGTAAAGCGATTGCAAAAGCAATGGTTAACTCTAAGCACACAGCTCCTCACGTAACATTAATGGATGAAGTTGATGTAACTGAGCTTGTTGCTCACCGTAAGAAGTTCAAAGCTGTTGCAGCTGACAAAGGTATTAAATTAACTTACCTTCCATACGTTGTTAAAGCTTTAACATCTGCATTACGTGAATTCCCAATGTTGAATACTGCTTTAGACGATGCTTCTCAAGAAATCGTTCATAAACATTACTTCAACATCGGTATCGCAGCTGATACAGACAAAGGTCTATTAGTACCAGTTGTTAAAGATACAGATCGTAAATCAATCTTCACTATTTCTAACGAGATCAATGATCTTGCTGGTAAAGCACGTGAAGGTCGCTTAGCTCCGGCTGAAATGAAAGGTGCTTCTTGCACAATTACAAACATTGGTTCTGCAGGTGGACAATGGTTCACTCCAGTTATCAACCACCCAGAAGTAGCAATCCTTGGTATCGGCCGTATCGCTGAAAAACCAGTTGTGAAAAACGGTGAGATCGTTGCAGCTCCAGTATTAGCATTATCTCTAAGCTTTGACCATCGTTTAATTGACGGCGCAACTGCTCAAAAAGCATTAAACCAAATTAAACGTCTATTGAATGACCCACAATTATTAGTAATGGAGGCGTAATAACAATGGTAGTAGGAGATTTCCCAATTGAATTAGATACAGTCGTTGTTGGTGCAGGTCCTGGTGGATACGTTGCGGCAATTCGTGCAGCACAATTAGGTCAAAAGGTAGCAATTATTGAAAAAGCTAACCTTGGTGGCGTATGCTTAAACGTTGGATGTATTCCTTCAAAAGCGTTAATCAATGCAGGTCATCGTTATGAGAATGCAATGCATTCTGATGACATGGGTATCACTGCAGAGAACGTAAAAGTTGACTTTACAAAAGTTCAAGAATGGAAAAACGGCGTAGTTAAGAAATTAACTGGCGGTGTTGAAGGCCTTCTTAAAGGTAACAAAGTTGAAATCATTCGCGGTGAAGCTTACTTCGTAGATGCTAACACATTACGCGTAATGACTGAAGATGCAGCTCAAACTTACACGTTTAAAAATGCTGTTCTTGCAACTGGTTCTACACCAATCGAAATTCCTGGATTCAAATACTCTAAACGTGTTATCAACTCTACAGGTGCTTTAAGCTTACCTGAAATTCCTAAAAAACTTGTTGTAATCGGCGGCGGTTACATCGGTATGGAATTAGGTACTGCATATGCTAACTTCGGTACAGAAGTTACTGTAGTAGAAGCTGGCGACGAAATCTTAGCTGGTTTCGAAAAAGCTATGAGCTCTGTTGTTAAACGTGCTCTACAGAAAAAAGGTAACGTTAATATCCATACAAAAGCTATGGCTAAAGGCGTTGAAGAAACAGAAACTGGCGTAAAAGTTAGCTTTGAAGTTAAAGGTGAAATCCAAACTGTAGAAGCAGACTACGTATTAGTAACTGTAGGTCGTCGTCCAAACACTCAAGAAATCGGTCTTGAGCAAGTTGGAGTTAAAATGACTGACCGCGGCATCATCGAAATCGATGAGCAATGTCGTACAAACGTACCAAATATCTATGCAATCGGTGATATCGTTCCTGGACCACCATTAGCTCACAAAGCTTCTTACGAAGGTAAAGTAGCTGTTGAAGCAATTAGTGGCCATGCATCAGCAATCGATTACATCGGAATTCCTGCAGTATGCTTCACAGATCCAGAATTAGCATCTGTTGGTTACACTAAGAAACAAGCTGAAGAAGCTGGAATGACTGTAACTGTATCTAAGTTCCCATTCGCTGCTAACGGTCGTGCGTTATCATTAAACAGCACTGACGGTTTCCTACAACTTGTAACACGTAAAGAAGATGGTCTTCTTGTAGGTGCTCAAGTTGCAGGTGCAGGCGCTTCTGATATTATTTCTGAGATTGGTTTAGCTATCGAAGCTGGAATGACAGCAGAAGATATCGCTCAAACAATCCACGCTCACCCAACATTAGGTGAAATCACAATGGAAGCAGCTGAAGTTGCTCTTGGAATGCCAATTCACATTGTAAAATAATTTAAGTAATGAAAATAGCCCATCTCTTATTTAAAGAGATGGGCTATTTTTTATTTTAATAAAAATGGCTTGCAAGGTCTTTATGTGTACTTGTCGAATGAATATATAATACTTTATTTGGACTGTTAGAACATATATTAATCCAAAAGCCATATATATGCTTTCGTATAATATGTAATTGATTCAAACTTAATCCCATATAGTAATAAAATAGAGCATGTCAAAGGAGAAGGTTCCATGAAAATATTACATGTTATATTTTATCATTTTTTATTATGGAGTGGTTTTTCCGTTGTATTATCATTGTCAAATGGTGATAAGTTGCATTATAAAGTCATTCTATTTTTTGTATTTCTTTATTTAGGATATGTGATCGCATATGTTGTATTGCAGATTAGAAAGCAGGCATTATTTCTTACGTGTTCAAATTGCATACTTTTCTTAATCATATTTTCTATTTTTTAGATTAACGTTTATAGAAATACATTGTTCTGCCATTAAATAATTGTAACTCTCCTTCTAACTTCTTCGCTAGAAAACGGCAAAATTCATTTGCTTTTCCTTTATCACCAAATGTTGCATTAGGTGGTAACGAGATCTGAATGAAAGATTGTTCTTTTTCTATACCGACACCAACATAAATGGAATCATATCGATTGTGAGTAGATTGTAGTTTTAATGTTGTTGCTGATGTATCTAAAATTTCATAAGGAAAAGCGGTATTTGTATAAGCGTAATTAATTTGAACACCAGTTTTGGAAGTAACTGTTTGATAATAATGAAAAAGTTGTTTTATATCATCTATTGAAACAGATTGTTGATTGGATTTAGGTACAAGCGTAATGAAGGCATGTTGCATATAAGTTCCCCCTAACTTAGTAGAATACTTTCATTCTACATCCTACTGAATTTTTTGACAATTAAAAGGAGTATTCCTTTTTTTGTTTAATATACTAATGAAAGGTGATGGAGAAAGGTGGAAACCGATGTTTGAAAAATTGTATGATGAGCATGAAAGTGTGAAGGTACGATTTTTGGGATTTATGACACATGATACTCGTTATGATTTTGGTGTTATTTATACAAATATGTTTTTTGGGAAGCCACTCATTGTTTGTATGCAAACAGGAAGGTCTACTTTACTTGGACGAGATGATGTAGAGAATGTTCAATATTTAAAGGAAATTTTTAAATTAGGATCAGAAGGCGAAGCAGCGGAGTTAGCTCAGTTTTTTTCATTTCTAGTTCCCTCTACATCTTTGCATGCTGAATATGAAGAATAAATAATGTAAAACAGTCGTACGTATAAATATGGCTGTTTTTTTGTTTGAATATCGTATACTAATTTAAATTAAAAATATTTAATGTGTTATACTAAAAACCTATTGACGTAAAAAGTATAACATATTAAAATGAAGACAGAAAGTTAAGCGGTTACAAAAAAGTTTTTGGGATTATAAACTTAGGGGGAAATGAAAAATGGGAACAATCGTATGTCAAGATTGTGAAGGTACAATTGCACACTTCGAGGATGAGAAAGTAACGGTACTTTACGGGAAATGTGGATCTTGCGGATGTGATCACACAGAGCATACAAAAGCCCAATAATTGATAGGAAATGGACAGCTAAAAGTTTTTAGGACCATAAACTTAGGGGGAAATGAAAAATGGGAACAATCGTATGCCAAGTATGTGAAGGAACAATCGGTCATTTTGAAGATGAAAAGACGACAGTGCTTTACGGGAAATGTGGTACAAATTGTGACTGTGCTAATAAAGATAAGGCGAAAGCTTAATTATAAATAAGTAGATTATTATTAAAACTCAGGGGGAAATGAAAAATGGGAACAATCGTATGCCAAGTATGTGAAGGAACAATCGGACATTTTGAAGATGAAAAATCAACAGTACTATACGGAAAATGTGGATCTCATTGCGACTGTAACCATAAAGAACATGCAAAAGCTTAAATAAGAAAAAGCGCCTACACTTGTAGGCGCTTTTTTAATAAATTGTAGTTGTATGGCCAACTGTTGCAACGATTGCATCATCTCTAATCGGAATAAATCCTATGGATGTCTGTGGGGCTTTTGAAGAAGCGTAGTGGCTCATGAGACGGCTATCGATACGGGTAATAGTATCGGTCAAGAAAGCCGAAATGAAAGCATAAGGAACTCGTCGTTCATTTAACGCGTATATAATTTCTTCTTTTGTTTTTACACCTACACCATGTCCGTAAAAAAAGAAATTCCCCAAATAGATTGTATTTTCTCCTTGCCACTCGATTGTAGCTGGATTCACTTGTGGATTTTTAAAATAAACGAGATCACCTGGGATAAGATCGCCACCCGTTTTTGTTATGAGTTTTAAATCTTGATCGTAGTCCCACGTATAAAGTAAAAGGTTTGCAAAGAGACGGTTGAAAGTTTCTTCTTCATACAACGATAGTAAAGCTTTGTAAAAAATAATAATCATCGCGGTGGCACATTCAGTTCCATATAGTTTTCCGTTTTTGAAAATATCTTGTATGGCAATGGAAGGGGGTATGTTTGGAAGGAGCTCAAATCCTCCAAGGGACGTTCTTTTCCAATACTGAGGGTTACAAAAGGATTGTTGAAATGTTCGAAACTGAAATCCACTTTGAAAAAGTTCTAATGCGGAAGTAATAATATTCACACGCAAGTTTAGATCGAAGCTGAGTTCATCTGATGTTCGGAAGGAATAGATTTCTTGATTTCCTGCCATTATAGATAAAATTTGCTGTTTCTCAGCTGCAAATGGCTCATATTCATTTGTGATATAAGGATGCACAATAGAACGGCCTATTACAATCATAATAGTATCCCCACCTATACGTTACATTACATAATATCGTATGAGAAAAGGGAAAAAGGGTGAAAGAAAAGCCTATCAACTGATAGGCTTGTACTCTTTAATCACACGTAATGTTTGCAATGTCATATCTTCAGGACCTTGTACAGGTAAACCTGCTTCTAAGTTTTTACGAATATACTCTAAGTTATCTTGTGTAATAATTTCCCCCGGAGTAAAGATTGGAATCCCTGGTGGATAAACCATAACGAAATCAGCTATAATACGACCGGCTGCATTTTCAAATGGGATGACTTCTGTTTCCGAATAAAAAGCATCTCGAGGAGAAAGTGCTAGCACTGGTATTTCTGGAATTTCTACTTGTACTTGAACACCTTTATCAGCTGTATTTCTAAATGTTGCTGCTAAATCTTGTAATGCTGTAATAAGTGTATTCGTCTCACTTTCTGTATCTCCGAAAGTGACAAGACATAGTATGTTGTATAAATCTGAGAGTTCTACTTCAATGTTATATTGCTCTCTAAGCCATACTTCAGCCTGATGGCCTGTAATACCTAAATCTTTTACAGATACAATTATCTTTGTAGGATCATAGTTAAAAGTAGCATCCGTACCTAGCATTTCTTTCCCAGGACAGTAAAGATGCTCAATGTCATTTATAGCATCACGAACTTGTTCTGCTAATTGAATTGTTTGTTCTATGAGTGCAGTTCCTTCTGTAGCAAGACGTTTTCTAGCAACATCAAGAGATGCTAATAAGATATAAGAAGTTGATGTAGTCGTAAGCATGCTAATAATAGATTGAACATGTTTTACGTTCACAAGGCCTTCTTTCACATTAAGAATAGAACTTTGCGTTAAAGATCCTCCTAGTTTGTGAACACTTGTTGCCGCCATATCTGCTCCAGCTTGCATCGCTGACATCGGCAATTCATCGTGAAAATGAATATGAACACCATGAGCTTCATCAACGAGTACAGGGATATCGTAAGAATGTGCTAATTGTACAATCTGTTCTAAGTCCGCAGCAAAACCAAAGTATGTTGGGTTAATAACAAGTAAGCCTTTCGCATCTGAGTGCTCTTCAAGAGCCTTTTTGACAGATTGAATTGTAATTCCATGTGAAATACCAAGTTTTGGATCGATTTCAGGATGCATAAAAATCGGTTTTGCACCTGAGAAGATAATTGCTGACATTACGGATTTATGCACGTTTCGTGGTACTAGGATTTTGTCACCAGGACCGCAAACGCTCATTACCATTGTCATAATTGCGCCACTTGTACCTTGAATGGAAAAAAAAGTATGGTCTGCACCGAATGCAGCGGCTGCTAAATCTTGTGCTTCTTTAATCATACCTTTTGGATGATGTAAATCATCGAGCGGCGCAATATTAATTAAATCAATTGCTAATGCATTATGCCCAATAAATTCGCGAAATGTAGGATCCATGCCTTGTCCTTTTTTATGACCAGGAATATGGAATTGAATTGGATTTCGCTTACTGTGCTCAACTAAAGCGGTAAACAATGGTGTTTCGTATTGGGACAATCTATACACCCCTTCTTCTTCGTAATATTTAGTATTATTTGTTTTATATAATCCGGTTCTAAAAAAGCTAAGTCCTTTTTTAGTATAAGGCTTGTTTTTCTGCCATTCACAAAAGTGTTTTGAGATGGTAGGTTCACTTTATTTTCTATAAAACAAAAGCATTATATCACCAATAATTATAGATGTATAGAAAAAAATATTTTTACAGTGCGTATGTTAAATAGTTATTTCCAATTAACTTATAGAGGAAGACAATTCCATCATAAGGAATAAATAGTGTATAATGCAAAGTGGCTATAGTGAAGAGGAAAAAAAAACTTAAGATAGCATATTGAAATAAGAAGAAATGATAAATGAGGTGCAAAATGGAATATCAATATCCGTTAGATTATGATTGGTCAAATGAAGAAATGGTTGCAATTGTGAAGTTTTATGAAGCGATTGAGAAAGCATATGAAAAAGGCATTATAAGAGAAGAATTAATGGGATTATATCGTCGTTTTAAAGAGATTGTTCCATCGAAAGCAGAAGAAAAGAAGATTGATAAAGAGTTTCAAGAAGTAAGTGGATATTCTATATACCGTGCGATTCAAAGGGCTAAAGAAGCAGAGGAACAAAAGCTTGTGAAAATGTAAAAAATATTTTGAAAAATAAAAACTGAAGTGATATAATGTGATAACAACTAAAAACGGACAATATAAATTGTCCGTTTTCTACTATCGATTACAAAGTGCATATAAAGGAAGGAGTGATTGCATCGTAGATTCAATCTTAGCAAGGAATTGTTCGTTGGTCATTGCTGAAAACTCCTCTGGTGATATATGAATACCAACTAATAATTCTGCTTTTTTCACAGTAGCTAGACGTTCAATCATCTTTTGTAAATCTTCTGTTTCAAGTGTTTTATGTAATTTTACACTTGGTTTAGTATGGTCAATGGACCAAACGAAGTCATTTGGAATATTAGTTTTTAAATCATTTAAATGTTCTAAGAAGGCGTGAGCCGTCTCCACTTTTTGTGGACACTCATAGATTAAACCAAAGTATACGAAGGCATGAGTACCCCATAATCCAATTTGGAAATGTGGTAGCATTTTATATCCGCGTTTATTTGTTGAAAAAGCAACCCAAGTATCGTTTGGTGGATTGACTTTGCGACGTGCATGTTTTGCTACATGATAAAAAAAGTTCTCATCAGTTTGTTTGGATAAATACGCAGCAAACTGTTCCCCTAAAGCTTCTAGCTTAGGATGAATGTTCGTTTTAATTGCACTCATTCGTTCTTCGAGACCATCAACTGTAAAGACCTCAAAATCAGTTGATTTGAATGTTTGTAGTGTCATGATTGTTCCTCCAACTCCTATTTTGCTTTTATTTTAGCATAGCTTGTACTATTCATAAAAAAAACAGCACAAAAAAATTTAAATAAAAAAATATAATTTTGTTGCATAGATGATTTATCCAACATAGTATAGTATAAAACAAAAAATCAGAAAATTAAATCAATTACAGTCCGAGGGCAGACGAATATTGGGAGGAGGCAAATAATATGAGACAGGTGATTAATGCGTTAAAGAGAACAGATGCTGAAAAGAGAATTCCGGTGCTACGTTTGGAGCTAGATTATGAATTAGCGACTTTATATGATGCGATGATGGAAAATGATAAACAGAAAAAAGAAGAGTGTGTACAAAAGTTAGAAGTGTTAAGACTTGAAATGATTCGTTTAGAAGCGTAATAATAGTATATGTATAAAAAATTAGTTGGTGCGAACCTTATAAAGGGTTCGTTTTTTCTGTGAACAGTATAGATCGGAGTGTTTAAACATGCAAGAAGTATGGAAAGACATCGATGCACAAGCCAAACAGTGGATTCGAGATGCGGGAGAGCGTTTAATGGCATCAATGAAAAAGGCACTTATTATAGAAACAAAATCAAATGCAGCTGACTTAGTAACAAATATGGACCGAGAAATAGAACAGTTTTTAATTGGGAAAATTAAAGAAACATTTCCGAATCATACCATTTTAGGGGAAGAGGGTTATGGAGATGAGGTAACTTCTTCTGACGGGATTGTTTGGTTAATTGATCCAATTGACGGCACGATGAACTTTGTCCATCAAAAAAGAAATTTTGCTATTTCAATTGGAATTTATGAGAACGGTATCGGAAAGATTGGACTTATTTATGATCCAGTTCATGATGAATTATATCATGCGTTAAAAGGTGCTGGAGCTTTTTGTAATGAAGTGCCAATACCTTCATTACAAAAAGGGACTGTAGAGCAAGGTATTGTAGCTTTAAATGCGATATGGCTTACCGACAATCCATTGCTTGATATGGAAAGTATGATGGCGCTTGTTAAGAAAGCAAGGGGCACAAGATCATATGGCTGTGCAGCGTTAGAGATGGTATATGTTGCAACAGGGAGAATAGATGCATATGTAACGCCGAGATTATCACCATGGGATTTTGGCGGGGGACAGATAATTGTAGAGGAAGTTGGAGGCAAGGTGACAACCTTCTCTGGAGCCACGCTTTCTATTGTAGAGAAGAGTAGCGTGTTAGTTGCGAAACCAGGGGTGTATGAAGAAGTGTTATCGTTTATATCGGAGTAACAAAAAAAGTAAGAGGCTGTATATAAGCTTCTTACTTTTTAGCGTTATTGTGATTTGCGCATTTTTCTTTTTGTTACAAAACCGTATCCAACTGTAACAAATGTGCCGATAATGCAAATAATAATACCGATGGGACTATTTTCAGCAATCATAATGCCGATACCAATTAAGAAAATAACACCGATAATTGCGGTTAATAAAAAGCGATATTGAATGTGTTCCATTTCTTCACCCTCCAATCTCATTTTACTTTCACAAAAGTAAGAATACAACTATATTTTCATTCTTGATTTTATTTTAATTGCTATTGTATCCCCTTCGCTCTTATAATAGAGAAGGATTAAAAAGACATTAGGAGTTGGACATGTTGAAAAAACGACAAGATTTACGTAATATAGCAATTATTGCCCACGTTGACCATGGTAAAACAACACTTGTTGACCAGTTATTACGTCAAGCGGGGACTTTCCGTGCGAACGAACACGTTGAAGAACGCGCAATGGATTCAAATGATCTAGAAAGAGAACGCGGTATTACAATTTTAGCGAAAAATACAGCGATTCACTATGAAGATAAAAGAATTAACATTTTAGATACACCTGGTCACGCTGACTTTGGTGGAGAAGTAGAACGTATCATGAAAATGGTTGATGGTGTTTTACTTGTTGTTGATGCATATGAAGGTTGTATGCCACAAACACGATTTGTTTTAAAGAAAGCTCTTGAGCAAAACTTAACTCCAATCGTAGTTGTAAACAAAATTGACCGTGACTTCGCTCGTCCGGATGAAGTAGTTGATGAAGTAATCGATTTATTCATCGAACTTGGTGCAAACGAAGATCAATTAGAGTTCCCAGTTGTATTTGCATCAGCAATGAACGGAACAGCAAGCTTAGATTCAAACCCAGCAAATCAAGAAGAGAATATGAAATCATTATTTGATACAATTATCGAACATATTCCAGCGCCAATCGATAATAGCGAAGAGCCACTTCAATTCCAAGTAGCACTTCTTGATTACAATGACTATGTTGGCCGTATTGGGGTTGGCCGTGTATTCCGCGGTACAATGAAAGTAGGACAACAAGTTGCTTTAATGAAAGTTGATGGAAGTGTAAAACAATTCCGTGTAACAAAATTATTTGGTTACATTGGATTAAAACGTCAAGAAATTGAAGAAGCAAAAGCTGGTGACTTAGTAGCTGTTTCTGGTATGGAAGACATCAACGTTGGTGAAACAGTATGTCCAGTTGAGCATGAAGATGCGTTACCATTATTACGTATTGATGAGCCGACACTACAGATGACGTTCCTTGTAAATAACAGTCCATTTGCAGGTCGTGAAGGTAAATACATTACATCTCGTAAAATTGAAGAGCGCCTTCGTTCACAATTAGAAACAGATGTAAGTTTACGTGTAGATAATACAGAGTCTCCTGATGCATGGATCGTATCTGGACGTGGGGAACTACATTTATCTATCTTAATTGAAAACATGCGTCGTGAAGGTTATGAACTACAAGTATCTAAGCCAGAAGTAATTATTAAAGAAGTTGATGGCGTAAGATGTGAGCCTGTAGAGCGTGTACAAATCGATGTACCTGAAGAATATACTGGTTCAATCATGGAATCTATGGGTGCACGTAAAGGTGAAATGTTAGATATGGTGAATAACGGAAACGGTCAAGTTCGCCTTACTTTCATGGTTCCAGCACGTGGTTTAATTGGTTACACAACAGAATTCTTAACATTAACTCGTGGTTACGGTATTTTAAACCATACATTCGATTGCTACCAACCAGTACACGCTGGACAAGTTGGTGGACGTCGCCAAGGTGTTCTAGTTTCACTTGAAACAGGAAAAGCATCACAATACGGTATTATGCAAGTTGAAGACCGTGGTGTAATCTTCGTTGAACCAGGTACAGAAGTATATGCTGGTATGATTGTTGGAGAACATACTCGTGAGAATGACTTAACAGTTAACGTTGTAAAAATGAAACAACAAACTAACATTCGTTCTGCAACGAAAGATCAAACTTCAACAATGAAAAAACCACGCTTAATGACTTTAGAAGAGTCATTAGAGTACTTAAACGATGACGAGTTCTGTGAAGTAACTCCAGAATCAATTCGTTTACGTAAAAAGATTCTTGATAAGAGCGAGCGCGAAAGAGCTGCTAAGAAAAAGAAATCTGTAGAAGCGTAAAATAGTAAAACAGCTACCTTTAATTAAGGTAGCTGTTTTTTTATGTTTATTTTTTAGAATATTTACTCTTTTTTGTGGACAGTATTTTTTTCACAGGTTACTCTTGTATTAAGTACATAAAGAAAAATGGTTTGATTTATGAGGAAGGGGGATAAATGGTGTTAGAAAGAATGTCGTTTTTTGCGAAATTATGTAAAGTTGATGAAAATCCAGAGCTAGGGATGTGGTTACTGTATGGCATCATTATAATATTAAGTGCACTTGTGTATAATTTAGGTTTTGCAAGAAAGCTATCAATAATAAAAAATATAGTCATATATATATCGTTAGCGATTGGATGTACAGTTTTAACTTTCTTTGCAGTTTTTTTACCTGTTGGAGAGGGACTTGTTGTAGCGGCAATTGTGCTTGGGATTTATAGATTGCGATTACATCAAGCAAGACAACAAAAAGCAGGGTGAGGGGGCGAAATTTTATGCGTTCAGTGCAAGATGCATTATATAATTGGTTAACAATTAAAACAGTTGCCGAAGCACGTCCAGATGATAATGCAGCAAAAGAAACGTATTTACTATTTCAAAATATGATATATGAAGAGCACAAATTAAAGAATGTGGAAGTTGAAAAGAACGAAGAAATGTATTTGATTTCATATGAAATGAATGGGGAACGAAAATCTGCACGGTTTCCATTAGAAGCTATTGATTGTTTCTTGGATCAAATGAATCGTGAACCTGAAAAATATAAATAAGTCCTTATCTATATGATTAAGGACTTATTTACATTTTACCAATCGTCTTCGACTTTTTTATCACGATATAGTCGGAAGTTACCACTTGCATGACGTTCCAGCGTACGTTCTGCAATTCGTTCCGAACATTCCATGCACATATATGTATGAATAGGGCGATTACGCAGTTTTTTTGCCGTAGGATTTTCATCATCTAACATATCTTTTTTATCACAAATCATACATTTGACTCTCATTTCGTCACCTCAATACGAATTCTATCAATATAAGTATATCATGGAAGTATAATGTTTTTGAATAATAGCGGGAAAAAATAATATTTTCGCAATTCAAAAAATAAGTTATGATAAGGATATATTAAGTATATTTGGAGGTGGAAATATGGCGAATGTAGTAGAGCCTACATTAACAGATGATTTAGTACAAACGTTACGTAAAGAGTGTATTGTCATGGTAGCAACAACAGATTTTGAAAAACAAGTTCCCAACGTAAGTGCTATTTCTTGGGTGTATGCGATGAGTAAAACTAGTATTCGATTTGCAGTAGATCAACGTTCTCGTATTGTGGAAAATATACGGCATAGTACTGGGGTGGTATTGACTATAATGGCGAATGAATCCGTATTTTCCATAAGTGGTGCAGGCGAAATTTTGACTGATAGAATGGAAGGCATTCCTCTAAAATTAACTGTAATAGAAGTAAATGTACAAGAAGTACGTGATGTGATGTTTTATGGTGCAAAACTTGCAACTGAGCCAACATATGAAAAAACATATGATCTTCGGGCAGCAAAAAAGCTCGATAATCAAGTATTGGTAGGAATGAAAGAATTATAAATGCGATAAATAAGAAAGTAAGGTATTAACTTTTGTAATCAGTTATTGTGATTTTATGTTAATAATTATAATTAAAAGTAATATATTGAATAGAAATGAATAAAAAATAAATAAAAGGTTTAATGGCGATACATTTCGATTCTACCTCGTTTATACGGTACATATAATTATAACAATGGTTCGTCCATATTTTATGGATGAAACCCTTGTTCTACAAATTTAAAAGTGGAGTCAGGGGGTAACAGGTTGGATAAAATTTATGTGTTAGATACGAATGTACTTTTGCAGGATCCTTTATCTATTTTTTCATTTGAAACCAATGAAGTAGTGATTCCAGCAGTTGTATTAGAAGAGGTTGATTCGAAAAAACGTTACATGGATGAAGTAGGAAGAAATGCTCGTTATGTATCTAAGTTAATAGACAAATTTCGTGAAATAGGAAAGCTGCATGAGAGTATTCCGCTAGAAAACGGCGGTACATTTCGTATTGAATTAAACCATCGTTCATTTGTCCAACTACAAGATATCTTTGTAGAAAAGACAAATGATAATCGAATTTTAGCTGTAGCAAAAAATCTATCTTTAGAAGAACAAGAAAAAGAGGATGGGAAATCTGTTATTTTAGTAAGTAAAGACGTGCTCGTAAGGGTAAAGGCAGATGCGATTGGTTTGAAGGCGGAAGATTACTTAAGCGATCGCGTAATTGAAGTAGAAAATATATATTCAGGATTTTTAGAAGGGTATATATCAAAAGAGCAATTGGATTATTTTTATGAAAAAGGTGAATTGCCATTATCCGAAATTGCAAATCATCCTTTTTATCCAAATCAGTTTGTAGTAATGAAAGATGCATTAGGGGGATCTAGTTCAGCACTTGGCATTGTGGATCACTTAGGTAAGAAGGTAAAGAAACTTATTTTTCACAATGAACAAGTATGGGGGATACGACCGCGAAATGTGCAGCAGATTATGGGGTTAGAATTGTTGCTTCGTGAAGATATTCCGCTAGTAACATTAACGGGGAAAGCTGGTACAGGAAAAACATTACTAGCTTTAGCTTCGGGACTCATGCAAACCGAAGATTTAGGACTATATAAAAAATTACTCGTTGCAAGGCCAATTGTTCCAGTCGGAAAAGATATCGGTTATTTACCAGGAGAAAAAGAAGAAAAGTTAAGGCCTTGGATGCAACCGATTTTTGATAACTTAGAGTATTTATTTAATACGAAAAAGCCAGGAGAGTTAGATGCGATTTTAGCTGGAATGGGTTCGATTGAAGTAGAGGCTCTTACGTATATACGCGGAAGAAGTATTCCAGATCAATTCATTATAATTGACGAAGCACAAAATTTAACGAAGCATGAAGTGAAAACGATACTAACAAGGGTAGGAGAAAAAAGTAAAATCGTATTAATGGGAGATCCTCAGCAAATTGATCATCCGTATTTGGATGAGTATAATAACGGTTTAACATATGTTGTAGAGAAATTTAAAGAGCAACGTATTAGTGGCCATGTGAAATTTGTTAAAGGGGAGCGATCTAATTTAGCTCAACTAGCAGCAGATTTATTATAAAAAGGAGTGAGCCTTGGCTCACTCCTTTTTTCTTTCAAATATACACATTAAATAATGGTAAATTTACGAATGTTACGGATTGGATTTTGTCTATTAGATCCATCATTGTAATATAGATGAACAGGTCCATCCTCTTTTAATGGTTTTCCTTCTTTCGAAAAACCAAGAATAGCATTTTTGACGGTTTCTAATGGAAGTGTAAATGTATGTTCTACTGTTTCGACCTCGACTTGCGTAGCGTCATCTGAAATTTCAGCGTTAGCAAGAAAAGGATGAAATGGCATACCGAACGTTCCAGTAATTAGCTGTTCTTTTTTATATTTTTTTACACTTTGTTGTATCGGCGGGAAAGCAGCACCATCACGGATTTCGCGATCCCAATGCTCTGAAGTGTTTTTCAAATAAGCTTCTAATTCTGATATGTTTTCTCTCGTTTCATCAAAGTAAGTTGTCAAATCTACTTTTCGATCATCAAAGATCCAAACCGTTGGATCAATAGTGATTGGAAACCGAACTTTTCCATTAATAAATAAAATTTCGCTCATTGTTGTTCCCCCATTTGTGTTATACTCCCACTTTTCAGTATAATAGTATTAGACACTATTGTCACAAAAAATGTTTCTATTGCAATTTATTAAAACTATCGCTAATATTAATAGATAGGAGAGAGTAGGACGGAAACGGAGGGAATCAATTTGGCGTCTGAGACAGTATCAAATCATCAGGAAAAGGCACTAGCCCTTCTACAAGCGGATGCGGAGAAGATTTTAAGACTTATTAAGGTGCAAATGGACCATCTTACAATGCCGCAATGTCCATTATATGAAGAAGTGTTAGACACACAAATGTTTGGACTATCCCGCGAGGTCGATTTTGCAGTTCGCCTTGGTCTTATTGCAGAAGAACAAGGGAAAGCAATGTTAGGAGAGCTCGAACGTGAGTTATCTGCACTTCATGAAGCATTTACAAACAAACAACAATAACGGGTTCAAATAAGGGGGCTCAAACTGAAAAAGTTTGGGCTTTTTATTTGTATAATAAAGCAGGAAGAATCAATGTACATATGGAATACAACAATAATTAAATTGAAACAGAGAGAGGAAATGAAATGAAAAGAGTATGGAAATCAATGGATTATTCATTATTACTTCCTCTTGTTATCTTATGTGTGTTGGGAGTTATAATGGTATATAGTTCTAGTTCCATTGTCGCGATTTCGTCGAAATATAACTGGCCAGCAGATTACTTTTTTAAAAAACAATTAGTTGCTCTTGCTATTGGAACGATAATACTTGTGATTGTCGTTATAATACCTTACAAATTGTGGAGGAAAAAAATAGTTCTTACAGCGATGGGGTTAGGGAGTATTGGATTACTAACAGCAGCTCTCCTTTTCGGTAAGGTAATCAATGGTGCAAGAGGATGGATACTAGGTATACAACCAGCTGAATTTGTAAAAATAGCAATTATTATTACGCTAGCAAGTTTTTTTGCTAAGAAACAAGAGAGGCAAACCCCTTTTTTTCAAGGGATAATACCTCCCCTATTTGTTGTCGGTGGATCGATGGTATTAATTTTATTACAAAATGACTTAGGGACTGACATATTAATAGGTGGAACAGTGTTAATTATGTTCTTCTGTTCAGGAGTTAATGTTAACTTGTGGATAAAAAGATTTTTATTAACATCTGTCGTGTGGATTCCGGCGTTGTACTTTATTGGGGACTATAAATTAAGTAAATACCAAAAAGCGCGATTTTCAGTTTTTCTTGATCCATTTAGTGACCCTCAAAATGATGGATTCCAATTAGTTAATTCGTTTATTGGAATTGCCTCAGGTGGGTTAAATGGTAGAGGACTAGGAAATAGTATACAAAAGTATGGCTACTTACCAGAGCCGCAAACGGATTTTATTATGGCGATTATATCTGAAGAACTAGGTTTTATAGGTGTAGCTATCATTTTAATCTGTTTACTACTTATTATCATTCGCTCGTTTAGAGTGGCGCAAAAATGTAAAGACCCATTTGGAAGTTTACTTGCAATCGGGATTGCAAGTTTAATTGGGATACAAACATTTGTTAATGTTGGTGGTATGTCTGGATTAATACCGCTTACAGGTGTACCTTTACCGTTTATTAGTTATGGTGGTAGTTCTCTATTAGCAAATCTAATTGCGATGGGTATATTATTAAATGTTGCTAGTCATGTAAAACGACAAGAGAAACAGCAAAATGAGGAAATGAAAGAAAGAAAACAAGATGGACCACGTCTTGTTGTTGTGAAATAAAAAACACATTGTGCTTTAGAGCACGATGTGTTTTTTTTTAGAAATATTAAATGTGATATATTAATTGATATTTCCAACTAAAAATATATCACATTAAATCTAATGTGATATACAATTAGGTTGTTAGAAAAGGAAGAGGTATGCTATACTATTTTTGTGAAACAAATTAATCAGAAAACTTATCATTTGTTAAAAAATAAGGTATGATGGATAAAAATAAAGTGAAGCTTTCTAAGTATAATATAATGTAGAAAGTGAAGAACTTCACGCTCTTTATGGTGTGTATATATTTTATCTCTAGAGTGGTAGGAAAGTAGAGGGGGAAGATCATGACAAAGCTGCAACGTATTCAAAAAGTATTGGTAGCTAACCGTGGAGAGATTGCAATTCGTGTGTTTCGAGCTTGTTCGGAACTTGGATTAAAAACAGTTGCAATCTATTCTAAAGAGGATAGTGGTTCTTATCATCGTTATAAAGCCGATGAATCCTATTTAGTTGGGGAAGGGAAAAAGCCAATTGATGCTTATCTAGATATTGAGGGCATTATTGAGATTGCGAAAAGTAATCATGTAGATGCAATCCACCCTGGATATGGTTTCTTGTCAGAAAATATTCAATTCGCAAAACGTTGTGAAGAAGAAGGGATTATCTTTATCGGTCCAAAAAGTAAGCATTTAGATATGTTTGGAGATAAAGTAAAAGCAAGAACACAAGCGCAGCTAGCAAAAATTCCAGTTATTCCTGGTAGTGATGGGCCAGTAGATTCGTTAGAAGAAGTCAAAGAATTTGCTGAAAAGTATGATTACCCGATTATTATTAAAGCTTCCCTTGGCGGTGGCGGTCGTGGTATGCGTATTGTACGAAATAGTGAAGAATTAAGAGAATCGTATAATCGTGCGAAGTCAGAAGCAAAAGCAGCCTTTGGTAATGATGAAGTATACGTAGAAAAATTCGTTGAAAAACCTAAACATATAGAAGTTCAAATTTTAGCAGATGAAGAGGGCAATGTTGTTCATTTATACGAACGAGACTGTTCTGTACAACGTCGTCACCAAAAAGTAGTAGAAATTGCACCTAGTGTGTCGCTTTCAGATGATTTGCGTCAACGTATTTGTGATGCTGCTGTGAAGTTAACGAAAAATGTAAACTATTTAAACGCAGGAACAGTTGAATTCCTTGTTAAAGACGATAATTTCTATTTCATTGAAGTAAATCCACGTGTTCAAGTAGAACATACGATTACAGAAATGATTACAGGAGTAGACATCGTTCAATCACAAATTTTAATAGCTGATGGACATGCATTACATAGCAAAATAGTAGGTGTTCCGAAGCAAGAGGAAGTTGTTGTGCATGGATTTGCAATACAATCTCGTGTAACGACTGAGGATCCACTAAATAATTTCATGCCGGATACAGGAAAAATTATGGCATACCGATCAGGTGGGGGCTTTGGAGTTCGTCTTGATACGGGTAATAGTTTCCAAGGTGCTGTTATTACACCGTACTATGATTCTTTACTTGTAAAAGTTACAACATGGGCGCTTACTTTTGAACAAGCTGCTGCAAAAATGGAACGTAACTTAAAAGAATTCCGTATTCGTGGTATTAAAACAAATATTCCATTCCTAGAGAATGTAGTAAAACATAAAAACTTCTTATCAGGGGAATATGATACTTCATTTATTGATGCGTCACCTGAACTATTCTTGTTCCCGAAACGTAAAGACCGCGGAACGAAAATGTTAAATTACATTGGGACAGTAACAGTAAATGGCTTCCCAGGAGTAGGGAAAAAAGAGAAACCAATTTTCCCTGATGCTCGTATACCGAATGTACTACATTCAGAGCCAATCCAAAATGGTACGAAACAAATTTTGGATGAGCGTGGAGCAGATGGATTAGTAAAATGGGTACAAGATCAAAAACGTGTACTTTTAACGGATACAACATTCCGTGATGCGCATCAGTCATTACTTGCGACGCGTATTCGTACAAAAGATTTGCATCAAATTGCAGAGCCGACAGCGAGAATGTTACCGAACTTATTCTCAGCGGAAATGTGGGGCGGTGCAACGTTCGATGTTGCATATCGTTTCTTAAAAGAAGATCCATGGGAACGATTGCTAGATCTTCGTGAAAAAATGCCTAACGTTTTATTCCAAATGTTACTTCGTTCTTCAAACGCAGTTGGTTACAAAAACTATCCGGATAATTTAATTCAAAAGTTTGTGGAATGTTCTGCTCAAGCTGGAATTGATGTGTTCCGTATTTTTGATAGCTTAAACTGGGTAGAAGGTATGAGAGTTGCAATTGATGCTGTACGAGATACTGGTAAAATTGCAGAAGCAACTATGTGCTACACAGGAGATATTCATGATCCATTACGTAGTAAATATGATTTAAATTACTATAAAAACTTAGCAAAAGAGTTAGAAGCATCAGGAGCTCATATTTTAGGTATTAAAGATATGGCGGGCTTACTAAAACCAAACGCAGCATATGATTTAGTTTCAGCATTAAAAGAGACGGTATCGATTCCGATTCACCTGCACACACATGATACGAGTGGGAATGGTATATTAACGTATACGAAAGCGATTGAAGCAGGAGTTGATATTGTCGATGTAGCAGTAAGCTCTATGGCTGGTCAAACGTCACAACCAAGTGCGAACACGCTATACTATGCGTTAGGTGGAAACGAAAGACAGCCAGACGTTAATATAGATTCATTAGAAAAACTATCTTATTACTGGGAGGATGTACGTAAATACTACGCACCGTTTGAAAGTGGTATGAATGCTCCTCATACAGAGGTATATATGCACGAAATGCCAGGCGGACAGTATAGTAATTTACAACAACAAGCGAAAGCGGTTGGTTTAGGGGATCGCTTCGATGAAGTAAAAGTAATGTATCGCCGCGTGAATGACATGTTTGGTGATATCGTTAAAGTAACGCCATCATCTAAAGTTGTTGGAGATATGGCATTATTTATGGTTCAAAATCACTTAACAGAACAAGATGTTTTAGAGCGTGGGCATTCTATGGACTTCCCGGGATCTGTTGTTGAAATGTTCTCAGGAGATTTAGGACAACCATATGGTGGTTTCCCGAAAAAGTTACAAGAAATTATTTTAAAAGGGAAAGAGCCGTTAACAGTAAGACCAGGTGAATTATTAGAGCCAGTAGATTTCGACGCGTTAAAAGAAGAGCTATTCCATAAACTTGGACGTGAAGTGACGATTTTTGATGTAGTTGCATATGCACTATATCCAAAAGTGTTTATGGATTACGAAAAAGTTGCTGAGATTTATGGAAATGTATCCGTGCTTGATACACCGACATTCTTCTATGGTATGAGACTTGGTGAAGAAATCGATGTGGAAATTGAACAAGGTAAAACGTTGATGGTGAAACTAGTATCAATTGGAGAACCTCAGCCAGATGGAAATCGTGTTCTTTACTTGGAGTTTAACGGTCAACCACGTGAGATTGTTGTGAAAGACGAAAGTGTGAAAGCAACAGTTGCACAACGCGTGAAAGGAAACCGTGAAAATCCAAACCACATTAGCGCAACAATGCCAGGAACGGTTATTAAAGTAGTTGTAAAAGAAGGCGATGAAGTGAAAAAAGGCGATTCTATGGCAATTACAGAAGCGATGAAAATGGAAACGACAGTTCAAGCGCCGTTCAATGGTAAAGTGAAGAAAGTATATGTTAACGATGGAGATGCAATTCAGACGGGTGACTTACTTATTGAATTAGATCACTAAAATAAAAAAAGAGCTGTGTCATTATGAACTGCACCCCAATTGTTAGACACAGTCTAACAATTGGAGGTGCAGTTTTTCTATATTACAAAAAATACCTTGCTGATTCGGCAAGGTATTTTCATTTAACTTTATTTTGTTTGTTTAGAAGTTGATGCAGCTTCTTTTGCATTCACTTTACTTCTTGTACCTAACATAACTAAATAGCATAGTACAGCAAACAAGCAAGAAATGAATAATGAATGTAATAATGCCATTGATAAACTAGCATTTGTAAATACGACTAAAATTCCTACTATAGCTTGAAGTGTAACAAGGATAAATGAAATGATCCATCCCCAGTAGACGACAGGCTGCTGTTTGTAATGGCGAATAGCAAGAATCATTGCGTATAGTATCCAAGCGAAAATTAACATCGCTGCAACTCTATGTCCCATTTGAACCCATTCATGTAGTTGAGTTGGCATAGGTCTGTTTTTGCTACATAAAGGGAAGTCTGGACAGGCTAAGCTAGCTCGTTCGTGACGTACTAAAGCCCCTGTGTAGACGACAATATAACTGTAAATTGTTACACCATAAATATGAAATTTCATTTTTTGGTCCATAATAAGTGAACGTGCATCAAATTTTTGATCGATTTCAAAGATAAGACACGTTAATAAAATGACAGAAGCAAATGAAATTAAGGAAATACCGAAATGGATAGCAAGTACAGCTGGCATTTGTCCCCAAACAACTGCTGCAGCCCCCATTAATGCTTGTGCAACTAAAAATACGAAGGATAAAATTGCTAACGTTTTTGTTTCGCGCACATGTTTATAATATTTCCAGGACAAAATACAAAGGAGAGTGACAAGAATTCCTGCGGATCCTGATGTAAGGCGATGACTCAGTTCAATAATAGTTTCCATTGATAAATTAGATGGAACAAATTCACCGTTACAAAGTGGCCATGATTTACCGCACCCTTGACCAGAACCTGTTTTTGTAACTAAAGCGCCTCCTAATAAAACTATTAATAAATCAAGGCTTGTAATGACTGCTAACCATTTAATAAAGCGTTGCAATCTCGTTCACCATCTTTCTGCTATGAAGTTATTGCGAAATATTTTCATTCCATTATGTATAGAATAAAACGCGCTAATTCCTATGATATATAAAAAATAATAAAATAGCAAAGAAATGGAGGGGGAAGACAGGGGAGAGAAAATGGGTGTAGAAATAGAATATATAAGGAAATTTTTAGGTGAAAAATAGGCTATTTTGAAAAGAAATGGGGAGAATACGTGTTAAATATGACAAAAAAGTTTATTATAGAAGGTAACATCATGTTATGATATGGATAAGTAACAATTACGTTTTTTATATTCGACACAAAAAGTTCATGTTTTCTTCACAAAATGTTCGGGAAATATGATTTAATATATTGGAGTATGGGCGTAGATTAGTAGTAGAATGGGTTAACAATGTTTCTACTGTAATAATATTGCTATATAGAGGCGAAATATTTCATTCGAAATAGGCGCAAAAAGAAAGATGAAAGTTTTAAGAGGGGGTTAAAGTGATGAACCATGCAACAAGTGAGCTGCATGATGAGTCTGCTGTTACAAGTATACCGGAAACAACTCGGTTACAAGATTTAAAAGCACTCGTTAAAATGGGGATTGTAAACTCAAATACACTTACTGTATTTACAGGATTTTGGTTGGCATTACACTTTAATGGATTAAGTGTGATGGATAATCTGGATAAGTTATTCTTTACAATCGTTGGTTCTGGATTAGTTATGGCAGGGGTATGTTGTTTAAACAACTACATTGATCGAGACATCGATCCATTAATGGAAAGAACAAAGACCCGTCCAACGGTTACTGGAAAGTATAAACCAGGATTTGCACTTACATTTGGATTAGTTATATTACTTCTTGGGTTTGTATTTTTATTATTAACAACACCAATGGCAGTGTTAATGGGGTTTATTGGTGCTTTCACATATGTTGTTCTATATAGTTTATGGACAAAGAGAAAGTATACACTAAATACTGTTGTAGGTAGTATCTCTGGTGCAGTTCCACCTTTAATTGGATGGGCAGCAATCGATCCATCTTTAGGCCATCCAATTGCTTGGATGCTATTTTTGATTATGTTTATTTGGCAAATCCCACATTTCCTTGCATTAGCAATGAAACGTGTTGATGAATATCGAAATGCAGGAATTCCAATGCTTCCTGTAGTTCATGGATTTGAAATTACGAAACGCCAAATTATGATTTGGACAGTATGTTTATTACCACTACCATTTTATATGAGTGGACTAGGGATAACATTTATGGTAATTGCAACACTGCTTAACATCGGATGGATCGTTTTAGGATTTTATGGCTTCCGTAAGAAAGATGACATCAAATGGTCTGTGCAAATGTTTGTTTATTCCCTAAATTATTTAACAATCTTATTTGTATCAATGATTGTAGTTACATTCTTCTAAGACAACGACATAATTGGATTTCTTTACGTTGAGATTTACTTTACTTAACTATAAAGTACAATCTAATTCACAAGGAAAGTGGGGGTTGTTTGTATGAAGAAACAGTGGCGACTGCTTTCGTTCGTTTCACTGCTGGCTTTACTGTTAGGGGGATGCGGTAAAGCCTTTCAATCTACTTTAATTCCGCAAGGAGAAGTAGCAAAAATGCAATATGATCTGCTCTTACTAGCAAGTGCAATCATGGTAGGAGTAGTATTAGTAGTTACTATTATTTTCTTATATGTAATTGTGCGTTTCCGACAAAAGAAAGGTCAGGAAGATTATATTCCGGAGCAAGTTGAAGGAAATCACAAACTAGAAATTATATGGACAGTTATTCCGATTATTCTTTTGTTAATCTTAGCTGTTCCGACGGTTACATATACATTCAAACTTGCTGATGTAAGTGCGATGGAGAAAAAGAATATTGATAAAGATACTATCGTTGTTGATGTAACAGCGAATCTTTATTGGTGGGAATTTTCTTATAAATCAGAAAAGATAGTAACTTCCCAGGATTTAGTCATCCCCACAGGTAAGAAAGTGTATTTGAATTTGAAGGGTGCCGATATTAAACATTCGTTTTGGGTTCCATCTTTAGCTGGGAAAATGGATACAAATACAGATAATGTGAACAAAATGTGGTTAAAGGCAGATAAATCGGGCACTTATAATGGTTTTTGTACAGAATTTTGTGGCCCATCACATTCTTTAATGCAATTCAAAGTGAAAGCTTTAGATGAAAGCGAGTACAAACAGTGGCTTGCTGATATGAAGAAGATTGATGGGAAGAAAAAAGTAGCTTCAACGAAAGCGCAAGAAGGCCAAGAAATATTTAATAAAAGCTGTATTGGTTGTCACGCAGTTGGATCTAATGATAGTAGACCACCTTCCGCTCGTATCGCACCAAACTTAGCAAACTTTGCGGATCGCGATACAGTTGCCGGCATTGCCGAAAACAATGAAGAAAACTTAAAAAAATGGCTGAAAGATCCTGAAAATATGAAACCAGGAAATAAAATGACTGGTAAATATGGCAACTTAACGGATGATCAAATTGATGCATTAAATGCATACTTACAAACGTTAAAAGTTGAAAAGTAAAGAGGGATTATTCGCGAAGGGGAGGTTGAAAACGTGAGTTCTGTAGCAAAAAAACAGGGGATGGGTGCTGTCATATGGGATTATTTAACGACAGTAGACCATAAAAAGATTGCCATTCTCTATTTAATTGCAGGTGGATTGTTTTTTGTAATAGGCGGAATAGAAGCTCTATTTATTCGCCTTCAATTAGCGATTCCTAACAATGCTTTTCTTGTTGGGGATGCTTATAATCAAGTATTAACGATGCACGGTACAACAATGATTTTCCTCGCAGCTATGCCACTCGTGTTTGCATTTATGAACGCCGCTGTACCACTTCAAATTGGTGCACGTGATGTAGCGTTCCCGTTTTTGAATTCACTTGGATTTTGGTTATTTTTCTTTGGTGGAGTATTTTTAAATTTAAGTTGGTTTTTAGGTGGAGCACCTGATGCAGGATGGACATCTTATGCATCTTTAGCGTTAGCTTCTAAAGGTCATGGTGTTGATTTTTATGTATTAGGCTTGCAGATCTCCGGTATTGGTACATTAATTGGAGGTATTAACTTCCTTGTAACCATTATTAATATGCGTGCGCCAGGGATGACATATATGCGTATGCCGATGTTTACATGGACGACATTTGTAACATCTTCGCTAATATTGTTCGCTTTTCCGCCGTTAACTGTAGGATTAGGACTTTTAATGTTAGATCGTTTATTTGGAACAAGTTTCTTTAATCCGGCATTGGGTGGGAATACGATTATATGGGAGCATTTATTCTGGATTTTCGGTCATCCAGAAGTATACATTCTTATACTCCCAGCTTTCGGAATATTCTCAGAAATCTTCGCGACATTTTCGAAAAAACGATTATTTGGTTATTCGTCGATGGTGTTCGCGACAGTATTAATTGGATTCTTAGGATTTATGGTATGGGCGCATCATATGTTTACTGTTGGGCTTGGTCCAGTTGCAAATGCTATTTTCTCAGTTGCAACAATGGCGATTGCAGTACCGACTGGTATTAAAATATTCAACTGGCTCTTTACAATGTGGGGAGGAAGTATTCGTTTTACGACACCGATGATGTGGGCGGTAGCTTTCATTCCATCATTCGTAATGGGGGGAGTTACAGGTGTTATGCTAGCATCTGCACCAGCGGATTATCAATTTCATGATAACTATTTCGTAGTAGCTCACTTTCATTATGTAATTGTCGGTGGTGTTGTATTCGGTTTACTTGCAGGAGCTCATTATTATTGGCCACTGATGTTTAATAAAGTATTGAATGAAACGTTAGGAAAGATAACATTTTGGCTATTCTTTATCGGTTTCCATTTAACGTTCTTCATACAGCATTTCCTTGGGTTAATTGGTATGCCACGTCGTTACTACACATATCTTGAAGGTCAAGGGTTGGAAATGGGGAATATGATTAGTTCTATTGGAGCGGTATTTATGGCTCTTGGAACGATTGTTCTTCTATTCAATGTAATTAAAACGACAGTTTCAAAAGAAAAGGCTGGTCGTGATCCATGGGATGCTCGTACATTAGAATGGACAATGCCAGCACCTACACCAGAATATAACTTTAAACAATTACCATTTGTTCGCGGGTTAGATCCGTTTTGGATTGAAAAACGTGAAGGGAATAAAGAGATGACAGCGGCGGAACCAGTGGGTGATATTCATATGCCGAATCCATCATTTTCACCATTTATCATTTCTTTAGGACTGTTTATAGCGGCATTCGGTGCAATGTATATGCAGGGTGGAAAAGATAAGTTGTGGTTATTAGTAGCAATTATCGGCTTAATCATTACATTTGGCACAATGTTCCTACGTTCCGTAATTGATGATCATGGATATCATATTCATAAGGAAGATTTAGAAGATAAGGGGGGCAAGGCATAATGCATGTAGATGAAAAGTTAACAAATGAAACATTTCCAGCAGAGCCTGAAAAAGCAACCCTTGAGGGGAAAAATAAGTTTGTCGGTTTTTGGTTATTTCTTGGAGGCGAAACAGTATTGTTCGCTTCCTTATTTGGCACATATTTAGCGTTAAAGAATTCTACAAATGGTGGACCAACATCTCAAGAAATGTTCCAAATGCCACTCGTTTTCATAATGACGATGCTTTTATTAACGAGTAGTTTAACGAGCGTATATGCAATGTATCATATGAAAAACTTTAACTTTAAAAAAATGCAACTTTGGCTACTAGTAACAGTGCTGTTAGGTTTAGGGTTTTTAGGGTTTGAGATATATGAGTTTTATCATTATACACATGAATTTAAGCATACTATGAGAAGTAGTGCATTTGGTTCCGCGTTTTATGCTCTTGTTGGTACACATGGACTCCACGTATTGTTTGGATTATGTTGGATTTTAACATTAATCTTTAGGAATGCGAAGAGAGGCCTAAATTTATACAATGCACCGAAGTTTTATGTTGCATCGATTTATTGGCACTTTATTGACGTAGTTTGGGTGTTTATTTTCACTGTAGTATATTTGATGGGAATGGTGGGATAAACAATGGCGATAAAGCAAACGAATAATCCTAAAGTTGATCTTGTTTATCGGAAAAGAAAAAGTGCGGAGGAAATGAAGCATCAAGTTATTACATTTGCATTAATGATTTTTTTAACATTAGTTGCATTTGCAGCGGTAGCATATCCGAAAACTTTTAGTCCGACTTTTTCAGTACCATTTATTTTACTATTAGCGGTGGTACAAGTAATTTTTCAATTGTATTATTTTATGCATATGAGTCATAAAGGACATGAAGCGGCAAGTTTCTTTCTTTATTCTGGTCTGTTGATCGGATTAATTACAATTTTAGCTTTTATGACAATTGTGTGGATTTGAAAAGTGAAGAATAAGGGAGCTCGTGTCGTCACAGCTCCCTCTTCATGTTATGTGAAAGGATAACCTTAAGAAGGTAGGTGTGACAATGAGTAACTTGTGGATATTTGGTTTTCAAGCACTATGGAGTCCAATCTTTTTACTATTTATGATTTCAATCCTTATTGGGTACTTTTTAATTATTGGACCATATAGAATGCGATTTGAACATGCGACAAAGGTAAGTAAGAAGCAAGTTTTTTATTTTACGACCGGGATTGTTCTTTTGTATTTTGTAAAGGGAGGGCCTATTGATTTAATTGGTCATATTATATTTAGTGCACATATGTTTGAAATGGCAGTTATGTATATTGCCGTTCCACCGTTATTGTTGCTTGGTATACCAGTTTGGTTATATCGTTATATTACTTCTTTTAAGTTCGTTCAAATTATATTAAAGATATTTGCTAAGCCACTTATTGCATTGTTTGTATTTAATGGCCTGTTTTCTTTTTATCATTTACCAGTTGTTTTTGATACAGTAAAACAAAGTCAAATTGCTCATCCTATTTGTCTCGCTATATTGTTCTTTACGGCAATCATGATGTGGTGGCCGATGCTAAATCCATTACCAGAATATCAAACGTTAAGTGATATAAAGAAACTTGGTTATATGTTTGCTAACGGTATATTATTAACGCCAGCTTGTGCGTTAATCATTTTTGCGACGGCACCATTATTTGCAACGTATACGGATCCGGCTGCTTGGATGAAGGCGATGGAATTATGTGTACCAGCGGGAACTTTATCTGATTTAAATATAACTGGACCAGAATTTTTACACTGGATGCCCGTCGTGCAAGATCAACAAACAGGTGGCATCATTATGAAAATTGTCCAGGAAATAGTGTACGGTACGATTATTGGCTATGTATTCTTTAGATGGGCACGTAAAGAGCGTGAAAAAGATAAAGAACAGTTGCAACAATTACCGCCATATTTACAGACGAAGTAAAAAGTGTATGGGTTTCCATACACTTTTTTAGTTTTACTAAACTTTAATAGATTGAATTTTCTAATTATTTATGTTAAGTTAGTTTAGGCATGTACTAAAAGTGGATATAAGATTTACTACTAGCTTTAATACATAATAATTCCATGTGTAGTACAAGTTTTTTAGAGAGTTATAAATTTATATTGTTATCTTTAATAAACAAGGACTATTTTAAGGGGGAATTTAAATGGGTAGTAGTGGAAGTATGGTAAAGCCAATTAGTGGTTTTTTAACAGCATTAATACAATATCCAGTACCGGTAGTAGAGTCACGTGCAGACATTGATAAACAAATTAAACAGATCATAAAAACAATTCATTCAACTAAAGCAGGGTATCCTGGATTGGAATTGATAGTATTTCCAGAATATAGTACGCAAGGGCTTAATACAAAAAAATGGACTACAGAAGAGTTTTTATGTACAGTCCCTGGGCCAGAAACAGACTTGTTTGCTGAGGCATGTAAAGAGTCTGAGGTATATGGTGTTTTTTCTATAATGGAAAGAAATCCTGATGGTGGAGAACCGTATAATACAGCAATAATTATTGATCCACAAGGTGAAATGATTTTGAAGTATCGTAAGCTAAATCCTTGGGTGCCAGTTGAACCTTGGAAAGCTGGAGATTTAGGTTTACCTGTTTGTGATGGACCTGGAGGAAGTAAATTAGCTGTTTGTATTTGTCATGATGGTATGTTTCCTGAAGTAGCTCGTGAAGCAGCTTATAAAGGTGCAAATGTCTTGATTCGTATTTCTGGATATAGCACACAAGTTAGTGAACAATGGATGTTAACTAATCGTTCGAATGCATGGCAAAATTTAATGTATACATTGTCGGTGAACTTAGCGGGTTATGATGGTGTATTTTATTATTTTGGTGAAGGACAAGTATGTAATTTTGATGGGACTACTTTAGTGCAGGGACACCGAAATCCTTGGGAGATTGTTACTGCTGAAGTATATCCAGAGTTAGCAGATCAAGCTAGATTAGGATGGGGCCTCGAAAATAATATATATAATTTAGGTTCAAGGGGATATGTAGCGACTCCTGGTGGGGTGAAAGAAAACCCGTATACGTTTGTAAAAGATTTAGCTGAAGGTAAATATAAGGTTCCTTGGGAAGATGAGATTAAAGTAAAGGATGGAACTATTTATGGGTATCCAGTCAAAAAGACGATTCATTCTTAAGTAAGATAAATAGAACAAGCGCATCAATATGATGCGCTTGTTCTATTTAATCAATGATTTGGAATTCTTTTAACTCTTTTTCGACATTTTGTAGGAGTTGTTCGCTTTTTTGAAGTACATTCGTTGGGAAAGTTTCACCCTCACCATATTCAACGCCGTGAGGATAATAATGTTTACCTAATAAGGGAGGAAGTAGTTTTATTTCAGCATGTCTACTACCAATGTCACCTTCAACAGCTAAACCTTGTACGCGTAAATAATAAACATCGTTTAATATTTCGAATTTATAATCGTATGTAACTCTTTCGTAGTCCCACTGTCCAGCAAGTACAAAATGGTTTTTCTCCATAATCTCTGTTAATAGTGTTAAATCAACGACTGCCCCATTAAATTTCGTATTTGTAAATTGCATATAATACCTCCTTTTTTAATGTTACATCATTATTTTTATAATAGTATGAATAATAAGAAAGTGCAATTCATATTGGGAGAAAAGGGATAATCCAGACTTTTTTTGCGAAAATATGATATAGTGAAAAGAGTACGGTACACACAAAAAAGGAAAGAAAAGGATTTGTGTATATCTCAATTTTATGTTTTATGCAGGAGGTATATCGATTGAAGAAATTATTGCGTATCGTAATGATTACATTTTTAATTTTAGCTGTTGATTTATACGGGAAATTACTCGTTTCACAATATATATTAACCCCATCTCAATCAAAGCAAGAAAATAAAATTGTGAAAAAGAAAAAGCAAGTAAATGAAAACTCTTCCGATACAGTTTTAAATATGATTGGCGGGGACTCTGAAAATTTATTAGCAAAATGGGGAGAACCTTCTCGAATAGAGCCATCTGCTTACGGGTATGAATGGTGGGTATACAATCAAGATTTAGCTCAGTATGTTCAATTTGGGGTTGCTGAACGTAAAGTTGTAACGGCGTATGTTGCTGGTGAAGAGGTTAAGGTGCCACCTTATTATATAAATGAAAAGTATGAAGATGTGTATAAAAAGAATCCACTCTCTCATGAGATTTCGTTAAAAAGAGGAAAGAATAGTTATCAATTTGAGTTATCTGATACCGAAGTGATGGAACAACCATTAATACCTGTAGAAGATGGCTGGGCGCAATTATATTTTGATCATTTTACACATGAGCTTGTTGGCGTTCGTTATATGAATGACGAAACGTTGTTACGCCAAAGGCCTTATCAGCTTGTTTATTCAGGTGAATTACTAGCTGAACAACCATTGACTCCAGATAAAATGAAACAAATAGAGAATGGGAATATGCAACAAATTTTTGATTTAACAAATATTATTCGAAGTCGTCATGAGTTGCCGTTGTTAACATGGGATCAACAAACGGCAGATGTGGCTATCGGTCATAGTAAAGATATGAAGGATAATAATTACTTTTCACATGATTCACCTACATTAGGTACGTTAGGAGATCGTTTGCAGCGTGGGAAAGTAGGATTTCAACTTGCTGGTGAGAATATAGCGGCGCAACATAGTGACGGAATTGCGGCGTTGCAAGGTTGGTTAAATAGTGAAGGACATCGAAAGAATTTATTGAATGAACAATTTACAGGATTAGGTGTTGGCGTATACGATAAGTTTTATACACAAAATTTTATTCGGAAATAAAGTGAACCTGTAAGTTGTGGATGGAACACTTCCTAGATGTTTACTTCATTTTCAATGAATTATAGATAGGAATCTGAACCTATGCAAATAGTAGGGGAAAAAGGTGCATGAATCGTCTAAAAATAGGCGAACCATGCGCCTTTTTTTTCTTATTATATAGTAGATATACATGAAGAGGTGAGGATTATGCCGACAACAAAAGGACCGTTACATCCATCGGTTCAACAGTTTAAAGAGTTTGTAAACCATCACCCTAAAATGGTTCATGAAGTTAGAAGTGGTCATAAAACTTGGCAGCAGTTTTATGAAGAATGGTACTTACTTGGTGAAGAAGATCCGATATGGGCAACTTTTAGACCGGATGGAGCACCTGCTTTTTCTTCGGTAAAAGAAAAGAAAACAGAAAAAGGAAAAGACACTCGAACTGAAGAAGAAAAAACTGCTGATGTAATGGGACAAATGCTTTCTTTCTTTAAGAAGCTGGATGTGGAACAAATGCAACATCATTTAGCCAATGTGACGAGTGCTATTGGTAGTGTGCAACAAGTTTTTCAACAATTTCAAGGAAAACGCACGCAGCAAGAAGAGAGTACTTCCGAAAATAATCCATTTTTCTTTCAGAAAGATTAGGGGGAAAGCGGATGAGAGCAGAAATTATGGAGTTTATAAAGGCAGATGAGGATTTATCTCGCTATATTAGAGAGCAACCGTACTGGTATAGAAAGCTAACGCGAAACCCTGAAGAAAAAGAGGCGTTTGAGTTAGCGGCTATGCAACATTTCAAAAAAACGATACCAGATAAAGTTGAGAAATTCCAAAATCAATTGGCAGTTGCCTCCATTATGATTGATATGTTTCAGTATATGAAGCAGCAAAATACAACATAATTGGAAGGGAAAACTATGTCCGTCATGCAGAACTTTTGATACAATAGAAGCGGATTATTTAAAAAGGAGTTGCAGCATGAGCATGACGGAAATTTGTTTAGTACGACATGGACAAACTGATTGGAATTTTCAAGAGATTATTCAGGGACGTGAAGATATTCCGCTGAATGAAGTGGGGAAGAAGCAAGCGAGTCAAAGTGCAGCTGCTTTGCAAGCGGAGGCATGGGATGTAATTATAAGTAGCCCACTAATTAGAGCGCAAGAAACAGCTAAAGAAATTGCAGGGGCAACTGGATTACAATCAATTTTATTAGATGAGCGATTTGTTGAACGTAATTTTGGTGAAGCTTCTGGGAAACCGGTTGCGACTGTTAGGGAATTAATTGCAGCGGGGGAAGTAGAAGGTATGGAGCAAGATGAAGAGATTGTAGCTCGTTGTTTTGCTGCTGTAAAAGATGTTGCAGAAACTCATTCTGGTAAACGTATTATCATTGTAGCCCATTCACATGCGATAAAAGCAATTTTACATGCAATTGCTCCGGAAGATATTTCATTTAAGACACCGTTAAAAAATGCATGTATTAGTTATGTGAACGAAAATAGTGGGAAATGGGATGTTCTTAAATATAATATTGCAGAACATATTAATGTATAAATTTTTGTGGACATTATATAAAAAATAGTTAGAATGATATCTTTCTGTTTAGTGAGACACTTCAATTAGTAGTTCTATTCTAAATGTGGTATGATGAATACTCGGAGGTGTCACTCATGATTGTAGCGACGCTGGAAAGCGTATTAATATTAGATAAGGCAGAGCAGCTTGCAAAAGCGATTATCTGTTCAGATATAGCAGAAGATTATCGTAAGTGTTATAAAGAATTGCATGAAGATATGGAAGTTCAGACGTTGATTCAACAATTTACAGCGATGAAAGAACGATATGAGGAAGTACAACGTTTCGGTAAATACCATCCTGACTATACTTCCGTTTCGACGAAAATGAGGGAGTTAAAGCGTTCTGTAGACCTACATGATAAGATTGCAGCTTTTAAACGAGTAGAAACGGCTTTGCAAAAGCTGTTAGATGAAGTTAGTGTAGCAATCGGTTCTGAGGTGTCCTCTTCCATCAAAGTTCCAACAGGAAATCCATTTTTCGATGCTGGTGGCTGTGGTGGAGGTTGTGGTACCGGTGGAGGTTGCGGCTGTAAAACGGGGTAAATCACCCCGTTTTTTAGAAGATAGAAGAAAACGTATACAGAGTTTGTCCTGTAATGTCATAAATTTCTGATTGGTTTTCATAAAATATAAAATATATGTTTTTAAAAGGAGAAGATGGAGAAGACTATGTTCGGGCAACGACAAAGTATGATTGTTTATTTACATTCATTGAAACATGCCAAGATTTTAAGGAAATATGGTAACATACATTACATATCAAAACGTTTAAAATATGCAGTAGTATATTGTGATATGGAACAAATTGAGCATATGATGCAAAAGTTGAACAAACTTCCTTTTGTGAAAAAGATAGAACAGTCGTACCGCCCGTATTTAAAAACGGAATTTGAAAATTCACGTCCTGATCGGGCAAAAGAATACGATTATAGCTAATAGAAAAATCCCCTGCTAATTTTAGCAGGGGATTTTTTATTCCTCCAATAACACTTTATTTCATTGGAGGAATGAAATTATTCATTCGTAAAATACCAATTAAATGATTGAAAAATAGTTCTTTTTCTGGGAAAGTTGTGGATGGTTTTACCGTAAAGGTAGTTACTTTTTTTCCAAGTTGTTCTGCTGTTTCTTCAAATAAGATGACGCGTTTACTTTTTTTATTTTCAAGTACAGGAATGCCTTCGCGACATATGTATAATGGTTGGAAATCACCAGTAGTAGTTGGTTTTAATATTACAACAAGTGAGCACACTTTTTTTTCGTTTTTAATCGTTTCAAATTGTAACATATGTGTTATACGTTCTTGATTTGCTTTGGCAATTTCAAGTAATTCATATAAATCAGAGTAGCCTTCTCCGAGTTCTATAAAGCGTTGAATCATATTTTTTCCTCCTCTTTCTTTTACTGTACCATCTCAATTTTTAAATGAAAAGTAGACAACGAAAAAAAACCCTGCAAAGCAGGGCCCTTCTTATACTAGCATGTACTAGTAAGAAGGAAAAGGGAGAGGAGAAACCGGAGGAAGAACTTATGGGGAAACGTAAGTCTTCTCCGCGGTTGGCAACAACATCGAAGGTGATGTTGTTATAATTATTTATGTCCAATCTAAATGAAGATATACATTATGAAATTAAATTTTATGTTGGGCTTTTTATTTTTCTTTTTTTTATTTTATGATAGGATAAAAAAGGTAAAGTGAAACGAATGGTTCGTGTTAGCGAATGGTGAGATGAATACATAAAAATACAGAGCGATTATTTTAAGTTAAGTTCTTCTAGTGTTCGTTGAAAGATGAATGGAATCGTATAGTTTGGTAGCGGTTACCGAGTGGAGAAAGATTTTCAATAATTGCTCCATAGATTGAAATAAAGGTAGTGACAACAGATGAGAGTAGTTTCAGGAAAATGTAAAGGACACCCGCTTAAAGCGGTGCCAGGTAATACAACACGTCCAACGACAGATAAAGTAAAGGAATCAATTTTTAATATGATAGGCCCTTATTTTGATGGTGGTATCGCGCTTGATTTATTTGGTGGTAGCGGTGGTCTTGGAATCGAAGCTATAAGTAGAGGGATTGATAAAGCGATTTTTGTGGATCGCGACAATAAAGCGATAAAGGTAATCCATCAAAATTTAGAAAGTTGTAGAATACAGGAACAAGCTGAAGTATATCGAAATGATGCAGAACGTGCGATAAAAGCGCTTATAAAACGTGAAATGTCATTCGATCTTATACTAATTGATCCTCCATATAAAGATCAAAAAATTATATCTTTAATCAGTGTAATGGATCAACATGGATTGCTACATAACGATGGTTTAATTATGGCAGAGCATGGTAATGATGTAGTTTTACCCGAGTCAATAGGGAGACTTGTAAAAGTACGAGCTGAAAATTACGGCATTACAGCGATATCGATCTATAAGTATGAAGGTGAGGGGACGGAATGACAAGTATAGCTATTTCTTCGGGAAGTTTTGATCCAATTACCCTTGGGCATCTGGATATTATTAAAAGGGGAGCAAAAGTATTTGACGAGGTATACGTAGTAGTTTTAAACAACTCGTCAAAAAAACCTTTCTTTTCAGTTGAAGAGCGCTTAGATTTAATCCGAGAAGCAACAAAGGATATCCCGAATGTAAAAGTAGATTCACATAGTGGACTACTAGTCGAGTATGCGAAAATGCGTAATGCGAACGCGATTTTACGTGGGTTACGAGCGGTTTCTGATTTTGAATATGAGATGCAAATTACTTCTATGAATCGAAAATTAGATGAAAACATTGAAACCTTTTTTATTATGACAAATAACCAATATTCATTTTTAAGCTCGAGCATTGTGAAAGAAGTCGCGAGATATGGAGGAAGTGTAGTAGACCTCGTGCCTCCTGTTGTAGAACGTGCTTTAAAAGAAAAGTTTCAAACCCCGTTAAAGTGAACGGGGTTTTTCTTTATTGCTCCGAAAAAATAATAAGATGACATATAAATATAAACAAAATAATGTAAATATTGGTCCGTATTGTACAAAAGATGTCCAAATTTCATGCAGTATAGAAGAATGATTCGATAAAAAGACGGGGGTATCTTTTTGCATAGGTGAAAAAGAGCTTACTTTTTCATAGAATGGTTTCCAAAATATAAAGGTGAAAATAGGAGCAAGGATACTTTGGATAATTCGTGCGAAAAAATAGGGTTTAAATCGTATGTCTGTTTCAGCTAATATGCTAGCAACTTGCGCCTGAATAGAAAGGCCGCTAAATGCTAAAATAAAGCTTGTTACCATCGCTTGCTGCAGGAGGGGTGTTTCATTTATTTGACTAATCATTTGGCTGCCGAGTGTCATTTCAAAAATGCCAGATAATATCGGAATACTAAATTCAGTAGTTAGTTGGAAGAATGATAAAATATGTTGCATAATAAAAGAGAGAGCTGCTGTAATATGAAATACAGTAATCATTTTATTTAAAACAGAGAATAAAATAATAAATCCACCAATCATAAGTAACGTTTGAATAGAAGAAACGATAGCGTCCCCAAGTAATTTTCCTATTGGTCTTTTTTCTTGCATACGTGTCTCGTGTAGGATTGAAAATGGGTTTTGAAAAGGGCGTTTTTTAGTAGTATGTTTATCGTGCATGGAAATGTTGTTATGACCGTAAAAACGCATCAGTAACCCGACGGCAAAGTTACTTACATAATGTGCAGCAGCTAATACAATTCCTAATTTCGGATTATTGAAAAAACCGATAGAAACAGCTCCAAAAATAAAAAGTGGATTGGATGAGTTTGTAAAAGATACGAGGCGCTCTGCTTCAATTTGTGTTAGTTGATTGCTTTTACGCAGTCTAGCGCTTAATTTGGCGCCAGCGGGGAATCCTGAAGCCATTCCCATTGCCCAAACAAATCCGCCTATCCCTGGTACGCGGAAAAGTGGTCGCATGAGTGGTTCTAATATAACACCTATAAATTTTACAACACCAATACTAATGAGAAGTTCGGCAATGATGAAAAAAGGTAAAAGTGAAGGGAATACAACTTCCCACCATATATTTAACCCTCGAATGGAAGCTTGCAGAGCAGCTTGGGGGTGGAGTACAAGAGAAAAGGTTAAAAACAGTGTTGATATGGTAAGGAAAGCCGTTTTCCATTTTTCATACATGTAAGTAAATCCCCCTTTGTCCCAAAAAACGTTCATTTCAGTATACGTGGATACGTAGTGAATTTAGACCATAAGTATGAAAAAGGAATGAAAAAAATTAAAGGGTGAGAAAAATGAAAGAACCGAAAATTGGCTTAGCTCTTGGATCTGGGGGCGCAAAAGGTTTTGCTCATATTGGTGTTATAAAAGTTTTAAAGGAAAATGATATACCGATTCATATGATTGCAGGAAGTAGTATGGGGGCTTTAGTAGGTACATTTTATGCAGCTAGTTCAAACATTGAAAGACTGTATAAACTGGCAAATGTTTTTAAGAGGAAATATTATTTAGATTTTACGGTTCCGAAAATGGGGTTTATTGCTGGAAAACGTGTCAAAGATATGATTAAAATGTTTACATATAATAAAAAATTAGAAGAGTTAGATATCCCGACGGCTGTTGTGGCTACTGACATCTTGAAGGGGGAAAAAGTAGTTTTTACAAGTGGTCCTGTTGCGGAGGCGGTGAGAGCTAGCATATCTGTACCTGGAGTGTTTGTACCAGAGAAAATAGATGGAAGGTTATTGGTAGATGGCGGAGTAATTGATCGCATCCCGGTATCGGTTGTGAAAGAGTTAGGTGCCGATATTGTCATAGCTGTTGATGTATCCCCGATTAAAGTAAATGGAGAAGTTACGTCTATTTATGATGTAATTATGCAAAGTATTGAAATTATGCAACATGAGCTTGTGATGAATCGGCAAATTGCATCTGATTTAATGATGCGCCCAGCTGTGGAACAATTTAGTTCTCGTGCCTTTACGAACATTGAAGATATTATTCGAGTAGGAGAGGTAGAAGCGGGAAAACATGTTGCAAATATTCATTTATTAATTGAGCAGTGGAAGGAGAAACATAATGTTTAAACGTTTTCGGTTTATGTATGCAATTTTAATAGGGGTTATATTGGCGATGTTACTTGTTTACGTACGTTTACCGTATTATGTAACAAAACCAGGAATGGCTGCAAAATTAGAGCCTTACGTTCAAGTTGAGGGGGGAACGAAAGAATCTGGTGATTTTATGCTTGTTACGGTTTCGATGGGACCGGCAAATGTGGTCAATTTAATAGCGGCACAGTTTAATAAATATACACATATTTCGAAAGCGGAAGAAATATTGCAAAAAGGTGAAAGTGATGAAGAATATCAATTTCGTCAAAATTATGCGATGAAAGACTCGCAAAATGCAGCGATTTATAATGCGTATAAACGTGCAAATCGTACTGTTTCTTTTGAAAATAAAGGTGTATTGGTTGCCGGTGTAGCGAAAGGGATGCCGTCAGAAGGGAAGCTTAAACTTGGCGATATTATTATAGCAGTCGATGGAAAAACATTTGAAAAGACGGAGCAATTTATTGAATATATGACAGGGAAAAAAGAAGGAGATACAGTAAATATTGAATATAAGAGGAATGGAAAACAGCTACAAGAAAATTTAAATGTAAAGACTATTCCGAATGGAAATGGTCGTGTTGGTATAGGTGTTTCTATCGTTACGGAAAGAGAATTAGTGGTTGATCCGAAAGTGAAAATTGACTCTCATGAAATAGGCGGGCCATCGGCAGGTTTAATGTTTACATTAGAAATATATAATCAACTGGTGGAAGAGGATCTAACAAGAGGGCATGAAATAGCTGGAACAGGTACGATTAATGAAAAGGGAGAAATTGGTCCGATTGGTGGTATTCAGCAAAAAGTGGTCGCTGCGAGTGATGCGGGTGCTGAAGTGTTCTTTGCACCAAATGAAAAAGGTGCGGAGAAATCGAATTATAAAGATGCACTTGAGGCTGCGAAAGATATTAAAACGAAAATGAAAGTTGTACCAGTTGATACGCTGGATGATGCATTAATGTATTTGGAAAAAATGGGTAAAAAATAAAAACCTCTCTGAAAAAGAGAGGTTTTCTTATAGGAATTTTGCAGTTGTTTCATCATACCGAATTGGATGATATGTTGCATCTTGTTTTAGTAGTTGTGTTCGTAACGGTTCTTGCATAATGGAGAAATATACAGAATTGGCTTTTCGCTCAATGTGTAAAGTAGGGTGATCAAATGTTTTTGTATGGGTAAGGATTGGAAGCTCTATTTTTTTCTTGTTTTTTGAAAGGTAAGTTTGTCCTTTTTGTGACATGCCTAGTAGACGAATGTACGGTGCATGCTGTTCTATATTTGCGCTATGTATTTCTTCTTTTGTTGTATTTGTTAAAATGTGTGTACAAGCTCTTTGCAGTCTAGTCCACGTATAACGCTTCGTTTTTAATGCTTCCATGAATGAATGGAAGGAGGAACTGCTTTGTATTTTTGATAAAATACGATGCTCTAAACCTTCTTCAATTTCATATATATGTCGTAAGTCGTCTGGAGACATCGTCATAAGTTTGTATTTGAAAAATGAAAAATATTGTTCCCAATTATGTAATATCCCGTAGTTTTGTTTATAATTTGCTAAAAGAGAAGCAGTCGCTTCGGGGATAAAAGGCTCAATTTCTGTAAAGGAACTATTTTCGCTAAAAAGTTGTTTACGAATACTTGTTGCGCTTGCAATATGTTGGTCGTTAAAAGTTTCATCATGATAATGAGATGCGAATCTTTTTATCGTTTGTGCTTGCATAGAACTATTTTGCGACAGAATTGCTTTCATGTACTGGAAGCCTAAAATGTTATTTGGTTGTGACATGTCTATGTTTTTTTCGGAAGGTAAAATGTGGCGGAAAGCTTCAGATGTAGCTTTTGCGTAACTATTACCTGCGTTCATGAATTGCTTTACAAGACGATTATAAGTCTCTTCTTCATTTTTTTGCACAGAGATCGTGTTATAAAAATTTTTGATTTGTCCATCTTCACTACCGAAACAAATTTCAGAAACGTGTAGGGCGTTTAAAATAGAAATAGCGCCATTTGCAAAGGTTTCAGCCTTTTGTGTTGAGAAGGCATAAGGAAGCTCTACAACGAGGTCTACACCGCATGCTAAGGCCATTTTGGTGCGATACCATTTGGATACGAGTGCCGGCTCACCACGTTGTAAAAAAGGGCCACTCATAACAGCGATTGTTATATCAGTGTGTGTTAACTTTTTTGTTTGTTGCACATGATAATCATGACCGTTATGAAAAGGGTTATATTCAACGACAATACCACTGGCTTTTATGGTAATCTCTCCTTTCGATGTAGCATCTTTTTGAAAAACGTGATACTCTATATATTATTTACTATGATGACTTCATTATAGTGTAAAGAAAAAACATTGACAAATATAAAATGGCTAGCTATAATTTTGTTTGTTGCCTTGAGGTGATATGATATGAAATGGTCCATCCATCAATTGAATAAATTGAGAAATAAAGGATTGACATTGGATGAGATGGTAGATGTAAGTGAGCTAAAAGAGGTCGAGAAAGATATTCGTGAAATTAATCCTGTTCACGTAACAGGAAGAGTTGATTTTGGCTCCGGTAAGTTTACGTTCCATCTACATATAACTGGAAGCATGGTTTTACCATGTTCTCGCTCTTTAGTAGATGTGACATTACCATTTGACATTAAAACAACTGAGGTGTTCCAAACTTCACAAGAAGAATTTGAAACTGACGCTGAAATTCATTGTTTAGAAGGAGAAGTACTTGACTTACTGCCCGTAATCAAGGAAAATATACTTTTGGAGATTCCAATGCAAATTTTCAGTGATGATGTTTCTGGTGGAGCACCGACGCAAGGTCAAGACTGGCAAGTGATTTCGGAAGAAGACAAAGAAAAGCCTGTTGATCCAAGATTGGCAGGACTTGCAAAGTTTTTTGACAAATAATCGGAAGACTGGTTCAGGCCTTCATATGAAAATAACTATTTCTTTTAAGGAGGTGGGAAGAATGGCTGTACCTTTTAGAAGAACTTCTAAAACAGTAAAAAGAAAGCGTCGTACGCATTTCAAATTATCAGTACCTGGTATGGTAGAGTGCCCAAGCTGTGGTGAAGCGAAATTAGCTCACCGTGTATGTAAAGCATGCGGTACTTACAAAGGTAAAGAAGTAATCAGCAAGTAATTGCGGGAAATAAACGTAGAAGATATCTTCTACGTTTATTTTTTTGTCTTATTCTTCATTTGATGTATTCTATCTTTTCTAGTAACTGCATATGTTTAATAAAAAATGCATAGGGAGGACTAGAGAGATGGCGACAACAAGACAAGATGCTTGGACTGATGATGAAGATTTGCTTCTGGCAGAAGTAGTACTCCGGCATATTCGAGAAGGTGGAACGCAATTATCTGCCTTTAAAGAAGTGGGAAGGCATTTATCTCGTACACCAGCAGCATGTGGATTTAGATGGAATTCTTACGTTAGAAAGCAATACAAAGAACGTATTGAAGAAGCAAAGCAACTGCGTAAAGTGGAAAATTATGAAGTGAAAGAGACGAAGGTGCTAGAGCCTGCGTCAATTACATTGAATGATGTTATTAATTTCTTGCAAAATTATAAAGATGAGAACTCTTTAATGATGTTGCAACAGCAAATTGAATCGTTACAAACAGAGAAAGAGAGCCTGTTGGAGCGATTATCAGTATATGAGGAAGAATATAGAACACTGCTTGATTATATCGATCAAAAAAGAAGTGTAATGGTAGCAGAAAGAAATAGTGCTCGTTCGAATGGGAAATTAGAAAAGTTAAAGAAATAAAAAAACAGCTGCTATGTAGCTGTTTTTTTATTTCTTATGCAGACTCTTCGTTTGTAACCGCATTCAAATTTGTCTCTGGGTTCCAAACATAAAAATCACCATCAGGTACTGATATAGGTTGGAAATTTAATTTATCCCAAAAACCAGCTGAATGGATACGTGCAATCGTTTTAATTGGGAATTGAAGCCCCTTCGCATAATTTACAAGCATTTCTCCGAATCCTTGTTTTTGGAAAGTTGGTAATACTTCAAGTTTATAGAGTTCTAGGTAAGTACCTGTAATTTCGAATGGTTCTCCGCCGTCCCTTTTCATGTATAGACTCATACGTGCAATGAGTGATCCGCCATAATAAATACCGTAGAATGGAGATTCGCTATCGTTTTCAATAATATTTGCTTGTAATTCTTCTAACATGGAGAGTTCTTGAGCTCCGCAACCTTTAAATTTTTTAAACTCGTCTAATGTTTTATAATTGATGAGCAAGCGCTCAACTTTTGGGAATCCCATAACATCACATCCTTTTTTTGTCTCGTTGAATGCAGAAAAGTAAAAATATTTATAATAATATTATAACTCATTTTTTTATTTTTATGAAGATGATAGTATATTTCTTTTATTATTTTTTTTGGGGATTTGCTAAACTAAGAGTAGGAGCATATTAATAAGTAGTATATACATATTGGAAGAAGAGGTGGCGTTTGTTCCTCTTTAGTTAATTATGAGTCCTTACCAATCGGGTGATTGTGGGATAAAAAGGGAGGGGAAAAAGGGACTTATGTATCGTGTTCATATGAGTTCCTTGTGTGAAAATGAAAATTGGAGTTGTGGGACCAGGAGCTATCGGTCTATTATATGCATTTTATTTACAAAAAAGTAATCAAGATGTTACGTTGTTTACAAGGACAGCTAGCCAGGCTGGCGAATTGAATATAACGGGTGTAACTTGTATTAGGGAGGGGAGACGCGAAACGGTATTCCCACCTGTTTTACCCATAGAAAGTATGCTAGATCGACAGCTAGACTATATATTTATTGCTGTTAAGCAATATCATATAACTGACATACTACCTTTTGTACGAGGGGAATCCTCATTAATCTTTTTGCAAAATGGAATGTCACATCTTCATGCTATGCAGAAAATAGAGAATGAAAATATTGCAGTTGGAATTGTAGAGCATGGTGCGAAAAAAGAAGAAAGTCATACCGTTTATCATACTGGGATAGGTGTAACAAAGTTTGGAATTGTGCAAGGCCGGTCTAAACATTTTGAAAAAATGTTTAATTGCTTTCCTTTTCCTCATTTTCCGATTCAAATAGAAGATGATTGGAAGGATGTTATGCACAAAAAATTAGTAGTAAATGTATGTATCAATCCATTAACGGCGTTATTACAAGTCAAGAACGGAGATTTGATTACGAACCCGTTTTTTTATCAGATGATGGAGCAAGTATTTCACGAAGTCGTTTTTCTTGTTAAAGAAGAAAAAGAAATAGTATGGGAAATGGTACGTCAAGTATGTGAAAGAACGTCTCATAATACATCATCTATGCTGGCAGATGTAAGAGCGAATAGACAAACGGAAATTGGTGCGATTGTTGGATATGTATTAGAAGAAGCTAGGAAACAGCGAAAATCTGTTCCGACACTCCAATTTTTGTTTGATGCAATAAAAGGGTTGGAAGTAAAAGCATAAGTGTAATTCTTTGCTTTTACGTGAAACATTGACTACAATGTGGATTGGTGAGAGAACAGGATACGAAAGGAAGAATTATATGGAGATAAAAGAAATCTCTGTTCCGCAACAAGGTGTTGTAGCGGACTATATGAACGGTAAAAAAGAGATACAGTCGTGTTTTGATTATATGTTAACAGAAGATGCTTTTAAACAGCGTGTACAAGATTTGCGTGAGAGGGAGTTTTTCCGCCAAGATTTAGTAGCGCATTTATTAGAATATAATACAAAATTACAAGCGGGAGAAGCTACAATTCAAAATGTAAAAGCGCTTGGAGATGAAAATACATATGTTGTAATAGCTGGACAACAAGCTGGGTTATTAACAGGGCCACTTTATACGATTCATAAAATTATTTCAGTTTTACAGCTTGCGAAGGAAAAGGAAGAAAGTTTAGGTGTTAAAGTTGTTCCTGTTTTCTGGATTGCTGGTGAAGATCATGATATGGATGAAATTAATCATACTTTCGTAACGAAGAATAAAAAAATAAAAAAGACTATTTTTCATGATCGTAATCCGAAAAAGGCGAGTGCTTCAGAGTCTGAGCTTTCTTTGGAAGACTGTAGAAAGTGGATTGAAGAAATTTTCAAAACATACCCTGAAACGAATTTCACAAAGGATGTAATTCGATTTATTGATGATTCTTTGAGGAAATCGAATACGTATGTAGATTTCTTTGGTCATCTTATTATGAAAATGTTCGTGAATTCTGGTTTAATTCTTGTCGATTCGCATCATCCTGAATTAAGAAAATTAGAAGTGTCGTTTTTTAAACAAATTGTAGGTAAGTATAAAGACGTACAAGAGGGACTTCATAACCAACAGGAAGTAATTAAAAAATTAGGATATAAACCAATTATTGAAACAAAGTCTAATGCAATACATATATTCATGGAAATTGATAATGAGCGAGTGTTGCTTGAAGACGATCAAGGAAGGTTTGTTGGGAAGGATGGAGCGTATTCCTTTTCATATGAAGAATTGATTGAAGAGATGGAAAGAAGCCCGGAGCGCTTTAGTAATAATGTTGTAACGCGTCCTCTTATGCAAGAGTATGTATTTCCTACGTTGGCGTTTATTGGAGGCCCGGGAGAATTAGCTTACTGGAGTGAATTACAACAAGTTTTCCATACTATCGGTTTCCGAATGCCGCCTGTCGTTCCGCGTATTACAATTACTTATATCGAGAGGGATATAGCGACAGATTTGCATGATTTACAATTGCAAGAGAGTGATCCGTTTTTAAATAACGTAGATAAGTTGCGTGATGACTGGTTATCTAATCAAATAGAGGAACCGATAGATGACCGATTTGTAGAGGCGAAAAAAGAAATAATTAATATTCATACGTCATTACAACAGTTTGTGAAGAAAATAGATCCAGGGTTAAGTGCGTTTGCAGGGAAAAATGAATTCAAAATTAATGAACAAATCGAACTGTTGGAAAGAATGTTGAAAAGAAATGTTGAGAAAAAACATGAAGTGCAACTAAACAAATTCCGTCGTATACAATTTGCACTCCGTCCATCAGGAGCGCCGCAAGAGCGTGTGTGGAATATATGTTACTATTTAAATCAGTACGGTTTAGATTTCATTGATCGTGTAATGGAAAAGCCGTTTTCTTGGAATGGAAAACATCACGTTATAAAACTATAGAATCTTGCTCTTAGGAGCAGGATTTTATTTTTATCTCGTTGAATTTACTGTGAAGTGAAATTTTTCTGAATTATTAATTTAAAAACAGTGGATATTGCAATTATGCAGGATACTTAAATATATGACAAAATAGCACAAAATGTAAACGTATTATTATCTTTTTCGACAGTTTTTTATTTAAATTCCCGCAAAAGATGATAAAATTTAGTATATAATAAAAGAAAATAGCGATTTGTATAGTATGCTGCCGTTGTAGGCAAGTTAAATGAGTCGTTCTTTCACAGTATTTCGTTTTCTAATCGTGAAACATGCGTTTAGAAGGAGAGATACATTCAACATAATTAATTGGAAAAAGAGTAGGTGCAACAATGTTTAAACACGTAACAGTGCTTTTGAAGGAAACAGTAGACGGCTTAGATATAAAGCCAGATGGTACATATGTAGATTGTACACTGGGGGGAGGAGGACATAGTTCTTATTTATTATCCCAATTAACTGAAGGCGGAAGATTAATCGCGTTTGATCAAGATGAGATAGCAATTCAAAATGCGAAAGAAAAATTCTCTTCATACGGTGAGCAATTCATAACAGTAAAGAGTAATTTCCGATATTTATCTGAAAAACTACAGGAATTAGGTATAACAGAAGTAGACGGTATTCTATTTGATTTAGGTGTTTCATCTCCGCAATTAGATACACCAGAGCGTGGCTTTAGTTATCATCATGATGCACCGTTAGATATGCGAATGGATCAAGATGCCTCATTAACAGCATATGATGTTGTAAATAGCTGGTCATATGAACAACTTGTAAGAATTTTCTTCCAGTATGGTGAAGAGAAGTTTTCAAAACAAATAGCAAGGAAAATTGAAGCATATCGTGAGAATAAAGCAATTGAAACGACAGGAGAGTTAGTAGAACTAATTAAAGAGGGTATTCCAGCTCCTGCTCGTAGAACGGGTGGACATCCTGCGAAGCGAGTGTTCCAAGCAATCCGTATTGCGGTAAATGATGAATTGAAAGTATTTGAAGAAGCGTTGGAATCTGCAATTGAGATGGTCAAGCCAGGCGGAAGAGTTAGTGTTATAACGTTCCATTCTTTAGAAGACCGTATTTGTAAAACGACGTTTAAGCGAAATAGTACAACGCCACAATTGCCGCCAGGGTTACCAATTATTCCTGATGAATTTAAGCCGAAATTAAAGCTTATTACGAGAAAACCGATTTTACCTTCTGATATAGAGTTAGAAGAAAATAATCGAGCGCGTTCTGCGAAATTGAGAATCGCTGAAAAACGATAAAAAGGGGAGAGAGGTATGAGTAACTTAGCTGTAAAGTACAAACAACAAGCGCAAGAAGAGGTTCAGATTCAAACGCCCCCACAGCAGATGGTTCAGCCAAAAGCTAAAGCGAAGATTACAAGAATCGAAAAACTGTTGTATGTAGCGTTTATTGGCTTTTTATTGTATGCCTGTGTAGCGTTTATTGGAAATAAAGCAGGCCTTTATCAAGTTAATGTAGAAGCTGCGACGATAGAACAAAAAATTGTACAGCAGCAAAAAGAAAATCAAGAATTACAGGCTGAAGTAGAGAAGTTAAGTCGTTATGAACGCATCTCTGAAGTTGCAAAAAAACACGGGCTAGAAATTAATGCGAATAATGTGAAAGGCCTCAAATAAGGCAATAGGTGTGAAGGGAAAATGAAAAGAACTATGACTAAATTTCATACCAATAAGGGAGCAGGGTATTTTATGATTTTCTTCCTCCTGCTCTTTTTGCTGTTATTAGCCCGATTTTTTTACATACAAGCAACAGGAACAGTGCATAATCAAGATTTGGATAAACTCGCTCAGCAAAAGCATAGTAAAACCGGAGTTCTTGAAGCAAACCGCGGGACGATTTATGATCAAAACGGCCATGTATTAGCGCAAGATGCAAACTCTTATAAGCTTGTAGCGGAATTAAAAGGTGCGAATCAGGTTGAGAATAAAGAGGATACTGCAAAGAAAATTGCGGGAGTGCTCGGAAAAGATGAAGAGAAGATTTTAGCTACATTAAATAAAAAAGATAAAAGTCAAGTCGAATTTGGAACGCTAGGTAAAGATTTGACGAAGGAACAGAAGGAACAAATCGAAGCATTGAAATTGCCAGGCATATCTTTTATTACTGAAAATGCAAGAGTGTATCCGAACGGCGATTTTGCGTCTTATGTTATAGGGCATGCTAAACCGAATGAAGCAGGAACTTCGGTAGGACAATTTGGTTTAGAAAAAAGTTTAGATAAGTACTTGAGTGCTTCTAACGGAAAAGTAGCTTATACAGGCGATCGTAAAGGTGTGTCTCTTGACGGTGGAAAAGTGAACGTAGAGGCACCTAAAAACGGAGATAACACGTATTTAACGATAGATCAACGTATTCAAAGTTATTTAGAAGATGCGATGAAATCTGCAAGTAAACATTACGACCCAGAAAGTTTAATAGGGATTGTTGCAGATCCAAAAACAGGGAAAATATTAGCGATGTCTAGTAAACCTAGTTATGATCCGAATGATCGTCAAATTCAATATTTCTTCAATGACGCAATTGCAAATGCATTTGAACCTGGATCAACAATGAAAATTTTCACGCTAGCAGCAGCTATTAATGAAGGTGTGTATAAGGGACAAGATTATTATCAGTCTGGTACATATCAAGTCGGGAACCGCAAAATAAAAGATCATAATGGCGGTGCTGGATGGGGATCTATCACATTTGATGAAGGGGTAGAGCGCTCTTCCAACGTAGCGTTTGCTATTTTAGGTGATCAAAAACTTGGTCCAGACCGTTTCCGAAAATATATCCATGCTTTCGGATTAGATGAAAAAACGAATATTGATTTACCTGATGAAGGTTCAAATACCATTGTATTCGATCAGCAAATACAGCAAGTAACAACAGCTTTTGGACAAGGTTCTACTGTAACGCCAATTCAGCTTGTGCAAGCTGCAACGGCTATTGCGAACGATGGGAAAATGATGAAACCTTATACAATTGATAAAATTGTAGATCCGATAACAGGGGAAGTAAAATTAGAACATAAGCCAGAAGAAGTGGGCAAACCTGTTACAAAAGAGACAGCAGCGCAAGTAAGACAGTTATTAGAACGCGTTGTTACATCGCCGAAAGGAACAGGAACTGCTTATAAAGTCGATGGATATTCAGTTGGTGGTAAAACAGGAACAGCGCAAATTCCGGATGGAAAAGGTGGCTATATGACAGGAAGAGAGAATTACATATTCTCGTTCTTAGGTATGGCACCTATGGATGACCCACAACTTGTTGTATATGTAGCAGTTAAAAAACCGAAGTTGAAAGATGATGAGAGTGGCGCACAACCTTTAGCTGATATTTTTAAATATGTAACGAAGAATAGTTTAGAGTATTTAAAGATTAAACCTAATGAAGTGAAAGATCCGAAGAAATATGTGAAAGAGCAGCAAACTGCTGTTCCAGATGTAACCGGAAAAACGATGGAAGAAGCGAAAAAAGCTATTGATAAAGCAAAACTTCGTCCAATCGTATTAGGTGAAGGGAAAGTGCAGCAACAAGTACCGAAAGCGACTGAACAAACATTGAAGGGTGATCGAGTGTTCTTAGTGGGAGATCAACCTACAATGCCGAATATACAAGGCTGGGCACTTCGTGATGTTATGAATTTAGCAAAAACATTAAAGCTTAATCTAAAACCTACTGGTACAGGATACGTAACCGAACAAAGTGTACCAGAAGGAACATTGTTGCAACCTGGTACAGAGTTAGGTGTAACACTTGTACCGCCACTTGAACCACAACAAGAAGCAGAAAAGCCGTAATGGTAAAAGAGAAGAAGTTCTAATTAAATAAGTACAAGCATATATTGGAACAAGCTAGGCGTAAGGGAGGCTTGTTCCAAAATGCGTGTATCAAATGTAACAGTTAGAAAACGACTTATTTTTATACTTATATCAGGTATACTTATTTTCACTATCATCGATATTCGTCTTGGATATGTGCAATTTTTTCTTGGGAATATGTTAACGGATCGTGCGAAAGATTCATGGAGTCGTAATATTACTTTTGAACCTGAGCGTGGGAAGATTTTAGACCGAAATGGTGTGGAACTTGCTACGAATAAAAGTGCTCCAACTGTCTTTGTTGTACCGAGGCAAATTGAAAAACCAGCAGAGACTGCAGAGAAGTTAGCTGCAGTATTAGGTGTGGAAAAAGATGAGATTTATAAGAGAATTACAAAAAAAGAATCGATTGTAAGGTTAGATAAAGGCGGAAGGAAAATATCACATGATAAAGCGAAAGAGGTACGAGGATTAAGTTTGAAAGGTGTTTATATCGCAGAGGACTCTATCCGGTACTATCCATTTGGCAACTTTTTATCACACGTATTAGGGTTTGCTGGTAGTGATAACCAAGGTCTTATGGGACTAGAAAAATATTATGATAAAGAGCTAAATGGTGATGAAGGTCATGTGCGTTTTTTTGCAGATGCAAAAGGACAAAGGATGCCTAATGTTGGCGATGATTTCAAAAAACCAGAAGCTGGTTTGAATTTAGGGTTAACAATTGATGCACGTATTAATAGAATTATGGAAAGAGAAATGAATATCGCAGAGTCGACATATAATCCAGATGGTATGATTGCGATTGCGATGAATCCGAAAAATGGTGAAATTTTAGGTATGTCGAGTCGGCCGAGTTTTGATCCGGCAGATTTTCAAAGTGTTTCTCCAGAAGTATACAATAGAAATTTACCAGTATGGAGTACGTATGAACCTGGTTCAACATTTAAAATCATTACGTTAGCTGCAGCTTTGAATGAAAATTTAGTAGACTTAGAGAAAGATACGTTTTATGATGATGGAGCAGCTGAAGTTGGTGGAGCAAGATTGAAATGTTGGAAAGCAGGAGGCCATGGTAGCCAAACGTTTTTAGAAGTAGTTCAAAACTCTTGTAACCCAGGATTTATCGAGCTGGGTGATCGTCTTGGTAAAGACCGATTGTTTAAATACATTCGTAATTTCGGCTTTGGACAGAAGACAGGAATCGATCTGCAAGGTGAAGGTAGTGGGATTTTATTTAATTTAGATAAAGTCGGTCCAGTCGAGCAAGCAACAACTTCATTCGGTCAAGGTGTTTCTGTTACGCCAATCCAACAAGTAGCGGCAGTAGCAGCGGCTGTAAATGGTGGAACTTTGTATCAACCGTATATAGCTAAAGAATTTATTGATCCGAAAAAAAATCAAGTTGTAAGTAAAAAAACACCTGTAGCAAAAAGGAAAGTTATTTCCAAGGAAACTTCAGAAAAAGTTCGGTATGCATTAGAGAATGTTGTAGCAAAAGGATCTGGTAAAGGTGCTTTCATTGATGGGTATCGTGTAGGTGGAAAAACAGGTACGGCTCAAAAAGTGAAAGATGGTAAATATTTAGAGAATAATTATATTGTATCTTTTATCGGTTTTGCTCCAGCAGATGATCCGGAAATTGTTGTTTATGTTGCTGTTGATAATCCGAAAGGTGTAACGCAATTTGGTGGAGTAGTGGCAGCTCCAATTGTTGGAAATATTCTTCGGGATGCACTTCCTGTTATGGGAGTGAAACCGAGAACAAAACAAGTTGAAAGAGAATATAAATGGGGCGATATACCAACTGTGGAAGTTCCAAATTTAATTGGTATGAAAAAGAAAGACTTACAGACGCAACTCGTCGATTTGAAGCTTGATATAAGCGGAGACGGAGAGAAAGTTATTAAACAGTCCCCAGAAGCAGGAGCTAAAGTGAAAGAAGGCTCAAAAATTAGAATTTACTTCGGGAATTAAAGGTAACCTAGTACGTTTTATGGTACAATTGGTGGAAGTGAGTTCTCTAAAGAAGAGTTACTTAATTTGAGGCCGTAAGAGTCTCATTTATAAATAGGTCTATTTATTAGACGATAGTAGCGCGTACCTCCTATTTTACTTAATTAGGAGGTAGCGTGTTGCTTATTAAAAAAGAGATAAATACACAATGTAGAGAGGGTTTAGTGAAATGAAGTTGCATACACTTGTATCATGTTTGCATGATTTTCCAGTTGTTCCAAAAGAAAATCCAGAAATCACATCTATAGAAGCTGATTCACGTAAAGTGAAAGAGGGAAGCTTATTTGTATGTATGAAAGGATATACGGTTGATAGCCATGATTTTGCTAAGCAAGCAGCGGCACAAGGAGCGGCTGCTATTGTTGCGGAAAGACCAATTGATGTTGACGTTCCAGTTGTACTTGTGAAAAACACTTTTCGTTCGTTAGCGGTTTTAGCTGATTATTTTTATGGTCAACCAACACACAAGTTACATTTAATCGGGATTACAGGTACAAATGGAAAGACAACAACATCGCATATTATGGATGAAATTATGCGCGCACATGGTCATAAAACAGGGCTAATTGGAACGATTAATATGAAAATCGGTGATGAAACATTTGAGGTGAAAAATACAACGCCAGATGCACTAACACTTCAACAGACGTTTTCAAAAATGGTTGAACACGGTGTGGATAGCACAGTAATGGAAGTTTCGTCACATGCTTTAGATCTTGGTCGTGTACACGGATGTGATTACGATGTAGCAGTGTTTACAAATTTAACACAAGATCATTTAGACTATCATAAAACGATGGAAGAATATAAACATGCAAAAGGGTTGCTATTTGCACAACTGGGCAATAGTTATAATCATAATCGTGAAAAATATGCGGTACTGAATAACGACGATGCTGTAACAGAGGAATATATGAGAAGTACTGCAGCAACTGTTGTAACGTATGGAATTGATACAACAAGTGATATTATGGCCAAAGATATCGTTATGACGAGTGGTGGAACTACATTTACGCTTGTAACACCGTATGAAAGTGTAAATGTTACGATGAAATTGATTGGGAAATTTAATGTATATAACGTACTAGCGGCAACAGCGGCAGGACTTGTTTCTGGTGTAAGTTTAGAAACAATTCTTGATGTAATAAAGAAACTAGCTGGAGTTCCAGGACGTTTTGAAGTGGTTGATGGTGGACAGAATTATACAGTTATTGTTGATTATGCTCATACACCAGATAGTTTAGAGAATGTATTGAAAACAGCAAAGCAATTTGCAAAAGGCGACGTATATTGTATCGTCGGTTGTGGCGGCGATAGAGATCGAACGAAGAGACCAATCATGGCAAGTGTTGCAACAAAATATGCAACTTATGCAATTTACACTTCAGATAATCCAAGAAGTGAAGAGCCAGGGGCAATTTTAGATGATATGGTACAGGGTGCAAATGGAAATAATTATGAAGTAATTATTGATAGAAAAGAAGCGATATACCATGCAATTGCTAACGCGAAAGCTGAAGATATCATCATTATTGCTGGTAAGGGTCATGAAACATATCAAATTATTGGTAAAGATGTTCATCATTTTGACGATCGTGAAGTCGCTAAAGAAGCAATTACAGAGCGTTTAAACAACGAAGAGTAACAACGTGAGAGGAGGACTACATGTGCTTGAGCAAGGTTTATTAGTAACGGCTGGGGTAGCATTCTTAATTTCTGTTGCCCTTTCGCCATTGTTTATTCCATTTTTAAGAAAATTAAAATTCGGACAGAGTATTCGTGATGAGGGACCAAAGTCGCATCAAAAAAAATCAGGGACACCGACAATGGGTGGTATCGTCATATACGTATCTATGATGGTCACTTCACTTATTATGGCGATTAAGTTTAATCATTTAGGTGCAGAGGTTTCATTATTACTATTAGTGACGTTTGGTTACGGATTGATTGGATTTTTAGATGACTACATAAAGGTAGTTAAGAAGAGAAATCTTGGTTTAACATCAAAACAAAAATTAGTAGGTCAGCTTGTTATTGCTATTGCGTTCTTTTTAATTGGAAAAGGGCAAGCGTTCCACACATACATCATGATTCCGGGAACGGATGTTAAGTTTGAATTAGGTTGGGCGTATTTTGTACTTGTACTATTTATGCTTATTGGTGGATCAAATGCAGTTAACTTAACTGACGGTTTAGATGGTTTATTATCAGGAACGGCTGCTATTGCATTTGGAGCGTTTAGTATTATTGCTGTAGCGCAAGAGCAATTTGGAGTAGCAATATTCTGTATGGCGGTTGTAGGAGCTGTACTTGGATTTTTAGTATTCAATGCGAATCCAGCGAAAGTGTTTATGGGAGATACAGGTTCTTTAGCTTTAGGTGGAGCCATTGCAGCTGTAGCAATTTTATTAAAACAAGAATTGCTACTTGTAATAATTGGTGGAGTATTCGTAATGGAAACTTTATCTGTTATTATCCAGGTTATTTCATTTAAAACAACAGGAAAACGTGTCTTTAAAATGAGTCCACTACACCATCATTATGAATTATGTGGTTGGTCAGAGTGGCGTGTTGTTGTGACGTTTTGGTCTGTAGGATTTTTATTAGCTGTGTTAGGAATTTATATCGGGGTGTGGATGTAATTGAAAACTGTAACTGAATTTCAAAATAAAAATATTCTTGTATTAGGCATTGCAAAAAGTGGTTATGCAGCAGCTACATTATTACAAAAATTAGGGGCGAATGTTATTGTAAATGACGGAAAGCCTTTAGCAGATAATGTACTTGCTGCAGAATTACAAGCAAAAGGAATGGACGTTGTATGTGGTGGTCATCCTTTAGAATTGTTAGAGAGAAATATTTCTCTTGTAGTAAAAAATCCAGGAATCCCATATTCTAATCCAATATTAGTTGCTGCGAAAGGAAAGCAAATTCCGATTGTTACGGAAGTTGAATTAGCATATCGTATTTCAGAAGCGCCATTTGTTGGGATTACGGGATCTAACGGTAAAACGACGACGACAATGCTTACATTTGAAATGCTAAAAGAAGGACAAAAGCATCCTATAATTGCAGGGAACATTGGAACTGTAGCGTGTGAAGTAGCACAGAATGCAAAAGAAAATGAAGTTGTAGTTACAGAGCTTTCATCATTCCAACTGATGGGAGTAGAATTGTTCCAACCTAAAATTGCTGCGTTTTTAAATTTATTTGAGGCCCACTTAGATTATCATGGGACGAAGAAAGAATATGGTTTAGCAAAAGCAAATATTTTTAAGAACCAAACAGAAAATGATTATAGTGTAATAAATGCAGATGATGCAGATGTTATGGCTTTATCTGCTTATAGTAAAGGACAAAAAATACTATTTTCAACAACGAAAGAAATTGAAGATGGCGCGTATATAAAAGATAATGCTCTTTATTTTAAAGGTGAAAAAGTTGTTGAAGTAGGTGATATCGTTTTACCTGGTCAACATAATTTAGAGAATATTTTAGCAGCGATGAGTATCGCAAAATTATTGGGTGTTTCTAATGAAGCGATTACGGTGGTGCTAAAACGTTTTACAGGTGTAAAACATCGTTTAGAATATGTAACAACTATTAATAACCGTAAGTTTTATAATGACTCAAAAGCAACGAATATGTTAGCGACAGAGAAAGCTTTATCTGCGTTTACACAACCGATTGTGTTATTAGCGGGTGGGCTCGATCGTGGAAATGAATTCGATGATTTAATTCCATATTTCAAAAATGTTAAAGCGATTGTAACATTTGGACAAACAGCTCCAAAATTAGTAAGAGCTGCAGAAAAAGCGGGATTAGATACAATTGAAAGTGTCGATACTTTAGATGAAGCGGTAGTGAAAGCTTATGCTCATTCTACAGATGGCGATGTAATTCTTCTTTCTCCAGCATGTGCAAGCTGGGATCAATTTAAAACATTTGAAGAAAGAGGAGACATTTTTATACAAGCTGTGCATAAACTTATATAGAGTAAATCAAAACATCAGTAGGCTAACACCTACTGATGTTTTGTTACATAGGGCAAAAGTTTCTGCCTAAAGAGGTGGTGTTTATGGGTAATGAAGAAAACGCCTGATTTTATTCTCATCATCGTTACGCTTGCGTTGTTAACAATTGGAATGGTTATGGTGTATAGTGCGAGTGCGGTTTGGGCCTCTTATAAAATGGGGGACTCATTCTTTTTTGCAAAAAGGCAATTGCTATTTGCAGGTCTTGGTGTAGTGGCTATGTTTTTAATTATGAAAATTGATTATTGGGTGTGGCGTACGTACTCCAAAGTTATTTTGCTAGTTTGCTTCATTCTTCTTATTCTCGTTCTTATTCCTGGTGTAGGACTTGTTCGTGGAGGAGCGCGAAGCTGGATTGGAATCGGAGCATTTTCCATTCAACCGTCCGAATTTATGAAGTTTGCGATGATTATTTTCTTAGCAAAATTTTTAGCGGAACGACAAAAATTAATTACCTCTTTTAAACGTGGTTTACTACCAGCTCTAAGTTTTGTATTTCTTGCTTTCGGAATGATTATGTTACAGCCAGATCTTGGTACAGGAACGGTAATGGTTGGGACATGTATCATTATGATATTTATCTCGGGAGCAAGGGTCTTTCACTTTGCAATGTTTGGTTTACTTGGTGTAGCAGGATTTGTAGGGCTAATTGCATCAGCACCGTATCGAATGAAACGTATAACATCATATTTAGACCCGTGGTCAGATCCGCTTGGAAGTGGATTTCAAATTATTCAATCGTTACTCGCAATTGGACCGGGTGGACTATTCGGGCTTGGACTTGGACAAAGTAGACAAAAGTTTCTTTATTTACCTGAACCGCAAACAGACTTTATATTTGCAATCTTATCCGAGGAATTAGGTTTTATTGGTGGTTCATTTGTGTTATTATTATTTAGTCTATTATTATGGCGTGGGATTCGTATAGCTTTAGGAGCGCCAGATTTATATGGTACGTTTTTAGCAGTAGGTATTGTGGCGATGATTGCGATTCAAGTAATGATTAATGTTGGTGTTGTAACAGGGTTGATGCCTGTTACGGGTATTACTTTACCGTTTTTAAGTTATGGTGGATCAAGTTTGACATTAATGTTAATGGCAGTGGGTGTATTATTAAATATAAGTCGCCATTCTCGCTACTAAACCCTGTTTTATAAGACAGGGTTTTTCGTATGTGTGCGAAGAAACAATATGTATATAGAAATAAATACGACTGAAATAAGAAAAAGAGAAGCGGAGGAGTTAGTAGTGCGTGTATTAGTAAGTGGTGGGGGCACTGGAGGTCACATTTATCCGGCTCTTGCTTTAATAAGAGAAATAAAAAAATTAAATCCGGAAGCAAGGTTTTTATATATTGGTACGGAGAATGGATTAGAGAGTACAATCGTGCCAAAAGCAGGTATACCGTTTCAATCTATTGTTATAAGTGGATTTAAGCGTAAAATATCGCTAGATAACGTGAAAACGGTGATGCGTTTCCTAAAAGGTGTACAAGATAGTAAACGATATATTCGTCGTTTTAATCCGGATATTGTAATTGGAACGGGTGGATATGTATGTGGACCTGTTGTATATGCTGCAGCAAAATTAGGTATTCCAACTATTGTACATGAACAAAATAGTGTACCTGGTGTAACGAATAAATTTTTAAGCCGCTATGTTGATAAAGTTGCGGTTTGTTTTGAAGCGGCTGCAGAACATTTTCCACAGTCAAAAGTAGTCATGACAGGAAATCCACGAGCGTCAGAAGTAATGGATCAAAATGGAATGAAAGGAAAACGTTCAGTAGGTTTATCCCTTCCTAAAAAATCCGTGCTTATTTTTGGTGGAAGTCGTGGAGCTAGACCGATTAACGATGCTTTCGTAGAGGCAATTGAACAGTTTGGGAATAAAAGTTACGAAATATTGTATGTAACAGGTGAAGTTCATTACGATAAGGTGATGGAAGCTGTGAAGCAAAAAGGAAATCCGAGTAATGTTATTATCAAACCTTTCATTCACAATATGCCAGAGGTACTTACAGGTGTAGATCTTGTTGTTTCAAGAGCTGGGGCAACAACACTTGCAGAATTAACAGCGTTAGGTAAGCCAAGTGTGTTAATTCCGAGTCCTTACGTAACAAATAACCATCAGGAAAAAAATGCACGTTCTGTTGTCGATAAAGGAGCAGCAAAAATGTTGCTTGAAAAAGATTTAACAGCTGAAACGCTAATTCGTGATATAGATGAGATTTTATTAGATGCACAAACATTACAAAATATGAAGTTAGCTGCTGGGCAATTAGGTATTCCAGATGCAGCAAATAAGCTATATGAAGTAATGAATAAGCTTGTAAACAAATAACGTTAGGTGAACGCCCTGCATACTACTGTAATAAGGATACTTAGTATGGGGGAGATTGTTTATGGAACAATTAGTAAATGAGCTTATAGAAGCAAATGTTGGCCGCGTGTTAGTGGATGAACCGTTAGCACGTTATACGACTATGAAAATAGGTGGGCCAGCTGATATTTTAATTGTGCCAAAGCATATTGCCGGTATTGAAAAAACGTTGCAGTTAGTAAAAAAATATAAAACAAAATGGACTGTAATTGGTCGTGGTTCGAACCTTCTTGTATCTGATTTAGGTATAGAAGGTGTCGTTATTCGTTTAGGAGAAGGATTAGACCACTTAGAAGTCGAAAAACATAGGGTAAGAGTTGGTGGTGGGTATCCCCTTATTAAATTATCAACTTTACTTAGTCGTCAAGGGTTAGCCGGTCTGGAGTTTGCAAGCGGTATTCCAGGAAGTGTTGGTGGTGCAGTATACATGAATGCAGGAGCACATAAATCGGATATATCAAACATATTATCAAAAGCTCTTATTTTGTTTGAAGATGGAACAATTGACTGGTTAACGCATGAAGAAATGGAATTTTCCTATCGTACATCTGTATTGCAAACGAAACGTCCTGGTATTGTTTTGGAAGCTGAGTTTCAATTACAGATAGGAGAGCGTGAGGGAATTGTAAGTGTCATGCAAAAGAATAAAGATTATCGCCGTGAAACGCAGCCATGGAATCATCCTTGTGCAGGAAGTGTGTTTCGGAATCCAATTCCATACTTTGCAGGAGATTTAATAGAAAAAGCGGGGCTTCGTGGTTATCAAATAGGTGGAGCTCAAATTTCTGAAATGCATGGGAATTTTATTATTAATACTGGTGAAGCCAGTGCGCAAGATGTATTATCTTTAATTGCATTAGTAAAGCAAACAATCAAGGATAAATTTAGCGTAGAAATGCATACAGAAGTAGAAATCATTGGAAGATAACGGTTATTCGTTCCGCTCATTATCATTTATGTTATAATAAGAAGATAAGAACGGCATGAGGAACATGCCGTTCTTTATGTTACGTAGGGGGATCGTACATGAAAAATAGTAAAGTGATTAAACTACAGGATCGTGTACCAAAGTTAAAAAATCAACAGAAAAAAAACAAGAAAAATGTTAATCATCGGTTGATTTTATACATATCAATTTTATTTTTATTAGTGCTCTTTTTAATTTATTTTCGGTCTCCGCTTAGCAATATAAAAAAGATAAGTGTGTTTGGAAATCATTATATGACAGATGAACAAGTGATGAAGGAATCAGGTGTGACATATGATACAAGTTATTTCCGAGTGACAGCACATAAAGCAGAAGAAAACTTAACGAAGCGAAAAGAAATTAAAGCAGTAAATGTAAAAAAACGTTTTCCAAATAAAATCGATGTTCATATTGAAGAATATTTAACGATTGGTTATATAAACAAAGATGGGAAATTACAACCGTTATTAGAGAACGGGAAAACACTTGATGTACTCCCGAACGGAAAACTGCCTGTTGCAGCGCCGATTTTTGAACCTTTTAAAGAGGAGAAAATGAAGGAGTTAATTGCTGAGCTTGAAAAATTAACACCAACTATTTTAAGGTCTATTTCTGAAATTCGTTATTCACCGACGAATGCCAATGAAGACCACCTTACTTTATATATGAATGAAGGGTATGAAGTGAGCACTACGATTCAAAATTTCGCAAAACGTATGGAAGCTTATCCACTTATCTTAAAAACAATTGAGCCGGGTAAAAAGGTATTAATTGACTTAGAAGTAGGAGCGTATACGAAAGAATTAGGAGCGGAAGAAAAAAAAGAATAGAATGATAGTTTTCACTACGTTATCGTAGAAAAAACGAAACGAATGTTCTGCTTGATGCATAGGAATTTACAAGAATGGTTTATTTGATGAAAAATATGTAAAAATTCTTAGATTCATACTAGGATTGGTACAAGTTTCACTTTTCTATGAGTACATCTTAGTGTAGACTTATACTTGGCGGTAATCTTTACACTTGAAATAGAATTATTTCAAGATAAGCAGTTATTCACAGTTTACTGCGATATTCTTAAATGAATGTTAAATAAAAATAAGAAAAATATAGGGTTAAAAAAGGGAAACGTATAAAGACGTTGAATATTTTTCTTATAAATAGTAAAGTTGCGATTGTTGTTCCATATATTGAGTTGTATGGTATAAATAAAGAAGGAGGTGCCAAAGAATGAACAGCAATGAAATATATGTTAGTCTTGACATCGGTACATCCAATGTTAAAGTCATCATTGGTGAAATGGTTAATGACAGCTTAAACATTATTGGTGTTGGAAATGTAAAATCAAATGGTTTAAAGAAGGGATCGATAGTTGATATAGACGAGACTGTTCGATCAATTAAAAAAGCAATTGAACAAGCTGAGCGTATGGTGGGAATCCACATTGAGCAAGTTGTAGTAGGTGTCAATGCAAACCAGGTACAGCTACTTCCTTGTCACGGAGTAGTCGCTGTTTCAAATGAAGATCGTGAAATCGGGAATGAAGATGTCTTACGCGTTCTAGATGCAGCACAAGTTGTGTCAATTGCTCCAGAACGTGAGTTTATTGATGTGGTACCTCGACAGTTCATTGTAGACGGTCTTGACGAGATTAACGATCCACGCGGGATGATCGGTGTAAGATTAGAAATGGAAGGTACACTTATAACAGGGTCGAGAACTTTACTACATAACCTACTTCGTTGTGTAGAAAAAGCAGGTCTTGAAATTGTTGATATTTGTCTTCAACCTTTAGCGGCTGCAACAGTTGCTATATCTTCAGATGAAAAAAATAGAGGAGTAGCCCTTGTTGATATGGGGGGAGGATCTACAACTTTATCTATTTTTAAAGATGGAGAGTTACAGGCGACGAGCGTATTGCCATTAGGTGGAGACCATATAACGAAGGATATTGCAATTGGGTTGAAGACTTCAACAGAAAATGCAGATCAAATTAAGTTAAAATATGGACATGCTTTTTATGATACAGCATCTGAAGAAGAGATGTTTACGGTTCCTATTATGGGAAGCGATCAAACAGAACAATATTCTCAATTGGAATTATCGGATATAATAGAGGCTCGTGTAGAAGAAATTTTAATGTTTGTTCAAGATGAAGTGCGTAAGTTAGGAGTAAAACAAGTAGCTTCTGGTTATGTACTAACAGGTGGAATTGCTTCTATGCCAGGTGTTCTTGATCTTGCATATGATATTTTACATGAAAATGTTCGTATAGCAACTCCTGATTATATTGGTGTGCGTGAGCCCCAATATACAAGTGGAGTGGGATTAATTAAACATTCTTATCAAAAAGCTAAATTACGTGGGAAAAATGTGCAGGAGAAGCAAGAGCATTTTGAACCAGTACCAGCACCAGCACCAACGCCGGTACAACAGCAACCTGCAAAACAAAAAACTCGTAATCAAAACAATAATAATCAAAATGATGACCGTATGATGTCAAAAGTAAAACGTGTATTCCGTTATTTATGGGATTAAAATTGGACACGAAAAATGAGGTTCTAGGGGGATTTCGACATGTTAGAGTTTGATACTACTCAAGATCAATTAGCGAATATAAAAGTTATCGGTGTCGGCGGTGGCGGAAACAATGCTGTAAACCGTATGATTGAACACGGTGTACAAGGTGTAGACTTTATCGCTGTGAATACTGATGCACAAGCATTAAATCTATCAAAAGCTGAAACAAAAATGCAAATTGGTGGAAAATTAACACGTGGACTTGGTGCAGGTGCAAACCCTGAAGTAGGGAAAAAAGCTGCAGAAGAAAGTAAAGAACAGATCCAAGAAGCACTTCGTGGTGCTGATATGGTATTCGTAACTGCTGGTATGGGCGGCGGAACTGGAACTGGTGCAGCTCCAGTTGTTGCTCAAGTTGCAAAAGAATTAGGTGCATTAACAGTTGGTGTTGTAACACGTCCATTTACATTTGAAGGACGTAAGCGTGCAACACAAGCGGCATCTGGTATTGCTGCATTTAAAGAAAATGTAGATACACTTATTGTAATTCCAAACGATCGCTTATTAGAAATTGTTGATAAAAACACGCCGATGTTAGAAGCATTCCGTGAAGCAGATAACGTATTACGTCAAGGTGTACAAGGTATTTCTGATTTAATTGCAACACCAGGTTTAATTAACTTAGACTTCGCAGACGTAAAGACAATTATGTCTAATAGAGGTTCTGCTTTAATGGGTATTGGTTCTGGTAATGGAGAAAATCGTGCTGCTGAAGCTGCGAAAAAAGCGATTTCTAGTCCATTATTAGAAACATCTATTGATGGAGCTCAAGGTGTTATCATGAACATTACGGGTGGAGCTAACTTAAGCTTATATGAAGTACAAGAAGCGGCAGACATTGTAGCTTCAGCTTCAGATCCAGAAGTAAATATGATCTTCGGTTCGGTTATTAATGAGGGACTAAAAGATGATATCGTTGTAACTGTAATTGCAACTGGTTTTGATGATACAATTGCAACTCAACCACCAAAACCAATTATTCGTCCGAATGCGAATTACACGCAACAACAGCAACAGCCAGTAGCTCAACCTCCAAAACAACGTGAAGTAAAACGTGAAATGAAGCGTGAAGAGCCGGTTGTACATGAGCGTCATTCCGATTCAGATGATATCGATATTCCAGCATTTTTACGTAATCGTCGTAGACGATAAAAGAAAAAGGAGCTTCCATGCTCCTTTTTTGTTTTATCCCGCATTAACGGG
>NZ_NVEC01000040.1 GCF_002571225.1 Bacillus sp. AFS059628
CAGCCCTCACCAATCGGGCTGCCCGTTAATGCGGGATAAAATTAGTAAGCTATATTGAGAAATATTTGTAAGGGAGGAATATGAAACGAATAAAACGAATGTTACATGTAAGCATTTTTAAAAGTGGTCTGAAATGAAAATAATTTATTTTCAGGAGGGATTACGATGAATAGTAGTACAGCGAATAAACAAAAAGGTATACAATTGATTCCTTTTACAGTCGAAAAGGTGGTTGAACAAGTAAATGAAATTCCACCAGGTGTACAACTCATTCATGCTCCGCAAGTATGGGAGAAGAGTGCGAAAGGAAAAGATATTATCGTTGCCGTATTAGATACAGGGTGTGATATGAATCATATAGATTTAAAGGATCGCATTATTGGCGGAAGAAATTTCACGAAAGATTATGAAGGAGATCCAAATATTTATCTTGATAATAACGGACACGGTACTCATGTAGCGGGGACAATTGCAGCGACTGAAAATGGTGTCGGTGTTTTAGGAGTCGCACCTCTTGCTAAAATGTTAGTGTTAAAGGTTTTAGCGGGAGATGGGTCTGGAAGTTATGGGCAAATTATTGAGGCGATTCATTATGCTGTAAATTGGAGAGGGCCTAATAAAGAAAGAGTTAGAGTTATATCAATGTCACTTGGTGGTCCGCAGGACGTTCCGGAATTACATGAAGCAATTCAAAACGCGGTAAAGCAAGATGTTCTCGTCATATGTGCTGCTGGGAATAATGGAGATTGTGATGATAACACGGAGGAACTAGATTTCCCAGGTGCATACTCAGAAGTAATTGAAGTCGGCGCTGTCAATTTAGAACGGAAAATCGCATGTTTTAGTAATTCGAATCAAGAAATTGATTTAGTGGCGCCAGGCGATGAAATATTATCTACGTATCCTGAAGGGAAATATGCGGTATTAAGTGGTACTTCTATGGCGACACCGCATGTGGCTGGAGCGCTCGCATTGCTTATTAAGCAGTGTGAGAGAGAATATGGTAGAAAATTATCAGAGCCAGAAATATATGCACAACTTATTAAAAGAACTGTACCTTTAGGTTATGAACGTACATCTGAAGGGAATGGATTATTAGATTTATTAAAAGAATAGAAAATACAAAAAACATCTCATAATTTTATGAGATGTTTTTTAGTATGGTTCTGTCGCATGTAATACGACGTCTAATAAACCGGGGAATCTAGCATGTAAGTCATCTTCACGAATTGAAATGAAACGCTGTGTTCCTTCAAGACGTGTATACATAACACCAGATTCACGTAAAACCTTGAAATGGTGAGATAAAGTTGATTTCGCAATTGGAATGTTTAACGCACCACAAGATTGTTCACGTTTCTCTAGTAGCATAGTTACAATTTGTAAACGAATTTGATCGCTAAGTGCGTATAAAACAGAAGAGAATTGAATTTCTTCTCGGTTTGGATGATAGAGAGTACGCATTTTTTCACCTACTTGTATAAGTTAATATAGTTTGCACTATAACATATAAAGTGGTATATTTCTATTGTTCGAATATATTAGAACAATAGAAATATAGGGGGGAGAAAAAATGAAGTATACTAAATTACAAAAGGCAGGACTACATATTTCAAAGTTGGGGTTAGGAACAAACGCTGTAGGGGGGCATAATTTATATGCTAATGTGAATGAGGAAGAAGGAAAACGATTAATAGAAGAAGCTATCCAGCAAGGGATTATATTTTTTGATTCAGCAGATTCATACGGTTTCGGTAGATCAGAGGAATTGGTAGGCGAAGTATTGAAAGGAAAACGCCAAGAAGTGGTACTTGCTACAAAAGGTGGAATACAGCCGTTATTAAATGGAGAGGTTTATATTAATAATGAACGAAGCTATTTAAGAAATGCTGTGGAAAATAGCTTAAGAAGATTACAAACTGATTATATTGATTTATATTATTTACATTTTACAAATCCAGAAACAAGTTACATAGATTCAATTGGTGAGCTTACTCGCCTAAAAGAAGAGGGGAAAATTCGTTCAATAGGAATATCAAACATAAACCTAGAGCAATTAAAAGAAGCGAATCAGCACGGACATATTGATGTTGTACAATCACCGTATAATATGTTGGATCGTGCTGCTGGGGAAGAACTTTTGCCGTATTGTATAGAATCAGGTATTTCATTTATTCCGTACGGACCTCTTGCCTTTGGGATACTAGGCGGGAAATATACGGAAGATTTTAAATTAAGTGAAGGTGATTGGCGTCAAAGTGTAAATCTATTTGAAGAAAATACATATAAGAGTAACTTTAAAAAAGTTGAGAAGTTAAAAGGCTTAGCTAAAGAAATGAATCTTGAAGTATTACATTTGGCTTTAGCGTGGCTATTAAACAAAAAAGGAATTGATACTGTTATTCCTGGTGGGAAACGAGCGGGGCAAATAAGAGAAAGTGTAAGAGCGGTGGAAGTTTCATTGAATGAAAAGGTTATGAAAGAAATTGAAACTATTTTAGAAGCTTAGTTGAGAAGAGGGGGGAGTCCCCTTTTCTTATATAAAAGGAGAAGGTTTAAATGAAAAGAGTACTAGCTATATTCTTTACGATCATGTTTATGATAGGTACAGATACTTTCTTAATTTCACCACTTTTACCGACATTACAACAGGTGTATCATGTTTCAACTGAGCTGTCAGGGTGGATGGTGAGTTCATATGCTTTAGGGTACGCTGGATTTGCACTTATTGCTGGTCCTATATCAGATGGCTTAAATAGAAAAAAAGTGATGGTAATAGGAATGAGTTTTTTTGCGTTAAGTACGTTTTTATCCCGCTTTAATGGGCAGTAAGACCCCCACCTCAAAATCCAGCGAAAGCAAAGAAGTTAGGTNNCTAATAATCAGTGGGGGATGAACAAAACCCCCACTGATTAAAGTTTCACTTTATGTGGAATGGCACCGAGTTTTCTATGGATGCTAGCATTTAGATTTTTAGCAGGTGTGAGTGCAGCCTTTGTATCTCCACAAGTGTGGGCATCTATTCCGGTCCTTATAGAGAAGAAACAAATTGCAAAGGCATTTGGAATTGCAACAGCAGGGTTAGCAATCTCTCAAATTTTAGGATTGCCAGTTGGATCGTATTTGGCAATGATACACTATACAACACCATTCTTCGTCATTGGTATATTATCAGCATTACTTGTCATTCTTATTTATGTAGTATTACCAGAAATACAACCTGTTCATATAGGTGAAAGTAAAACAAACATCTTAAAGCGCTATAAACAATTACTTGCAGATTCAAAGGTTTCACTTTCTTATTTTGCATATTTTGTTTTTCAAACTGGTAATTTTGCTGCATTTTCATTTTTTGGTGTATGGCTTTCCATTCAATTTGGCTTGCAAGTTCATGAAGTAGGTACAGCTATGTTCGTATTAGGATTAGGAAATTTAACCGGTAATATTTTTGGCCCTAGAATCGTAAATAAAATTAGTTATAACCTTTCTTTCTATGGTGGAATTATATTTACAGCAGTGCTATATGTATTACTTCCTCATGTAAAGAACATTATATTTGTGGAGTTATTATTCTTTGTTATATTTTTTGTGACAGGAATTTTGTTTGTATTAATGATGAGGCACTTACAAAACATGTCTAGTGTAGCAAGAGGAACAGGAGCAGCGCTTGCGAATGCTTCTATGTATATTGGTCAAATGATTGGAGCAGCAATAGCAGGAATGTTATTTGCAGCATCTCACAATTTTATACTTATAGGTAGTTTTACTGCGTTACTATATGTTGTAGCTTTATTTTTGTTTAGAAAAAGTGAAAAACTTACTGAACATAGTGAAACGGGAATTGCATCATAAAGCTTGTATAGATAGTGAATATATCATAATAAATAAGAGCGTAAATGTATGAATATACTTTTCATTACAGTGGTTACTAAAAGTATAGAAATAGTAGAAGTAATGCATTGTAACAAAGTTATGAGGAATCCAAAAATAAAAAATCCCTATAAAGATAGGGATTTGTATATCGGCATATAGTTCCTTAGGAAAGGATATATTTAGTTTAGCATATCGGACTACTTATATTTGTGAAATAGATGTGAAAGTAATGTGAAAAATACCTCAATAAAAAGCACTGTTTTAGCCAATGAACTAAAACAGTGCTTTTCTTTTTGATTGAACAGTTGCTGCATTTTCATCATGTATGCCTGCATCTTTAATAATTCGTTGTTTTGCTTTATTTAATAGATGATTTACTGCTTCTCCAAAATAGTTAGCTTCGCTTTTGGTGCGGGCTTCTCGTAAACATTTATAGTTTTCTAGCAGTTCCTCTTTTTCAGTGTCTGTTAAGAAATCTTCTATTTTCTTTTTTGTCATACGAAACACCCTTTCTTCTGACAAACGACGCAATAGAAAATATTTATTGTTTATTATAGCAATAATTTTTAAAGAAAGTATAGACTAACGTCGTAATAATTTGTCAATTTCTTGAATCTTCTCATCAGCTTTCCCAATTTGTGTATTTTTAGCCTGCTCACCACCAAGCGCTTGGTGCAGTAAGAAAGTCTGACCGGAAATAGCAGTCACAATGGATACTTTAATAATTTCTTTTATTAAGGTGACATCGAATAAAACGAGTCCAAGAAGTGCAGCTAGACTACCAGTGAAAATATCAGTCAAAAACCCAAAGTGAAAAAAAGTTTTCAAACGGCGTGGAAGCAATAACTTACCTTGGTTATTGATTAGATGGGAAACGAAACCGGTAATGCCACCAACGAGAACAGCAGTTATCCATTGATACATTTCCATCGAATCCACTCCTTTTAGTGAATAAGATTCGATTATTTTATATTGATTCCTTTTAATATTTCATAGAAGCATATTGAGAAAGTTTGTTTGGTTTTTTTTCTATATTCAATTTAATTATAACAGAAAAATCTGATATATATGAGTCTATTATATGAAGCGGTTATTCCGTAATATGAATGTAGAAAGGGGTGCGTGATATGAATATAGATTACCGAATAAGAAGTGTGGATGGTTATACAAAAAATATAGGGGAATTAGTAAGCATGCTGGAGCATACGAGGGCCGTAACATTATAGGAAATAAAAGTTCTATCAGTTGAGCAATTAGATTTAATGAAACCGAGTAGAGGGAATTCCATTGGAGCGTTACTAAAGCATATAGCAGCTATAGAAAAAGCTCATCAACTTATTTCATTTCAAGAGCGTGACTTTATTAAAGAAGAATTAGAAATATGGGAAGACGCACTGTATTTAGGAGAAGTGGGGAGAACAATCCGTGGTCATGAAATAAAGTATTATGTACAACTTCTACAAAGTGTTCGAGAAGAATCTCTGAAGTATTTGAGTAAACAAGATGATGAGTGGCTTAAGTCAGAAAGAAAGTGGCCTAACGGTGTAGCATATAACCAGCACTATCTGTGGTTTCATGTACTAGAAGATGAGATTAATCACCGTGGGCAAATTAGAATGATGAAAAATAAAATGTTTGAAAATTACGTTAAATAAGGTAGCTTTTTGTATAGATATTCCATATAATGAGAGTAATTAAAATGAGAACGGGGTGATGTATTATGGTGAAAATAGTTTATATGAATAATAAACCAAATACAAAGGTGGATGGAAAGGGCGAGACTATATAAGGGAGCGCACGATCCTTCCGCTTAGCTTAAACTAGGGAGGATATCAATTTGAATCAAAATATTTTAGAATCGTTCGGCTGGGATTCTTTTTTTGAGGAACAAGCTGTAGAGAACTTTGAAGTAGGGCGTATTTTACTTGAGCATAAGCATATATATCGAATTATTTGCAATGATGGTGAATATATGGCAGAGCTGTCTGGTAAGTTTCGGCATGAAGCAGTAACGAAGGGTGATTATCCAGCGGTTGGTGATTGGGTATATATAAAGAAAATAGAGAATGAAAAGAAAGCAATTATTCATCGTATTTTTCCAAGAAGAAGCTCTTTTTCTAGACAAGAGGCTGGTACTCGAACGGAAGAACAAGTAATAGCAGCAAATGTAGATTATCTATTTTTAGTGAATGCACTTAACCATGATTTTAACGTAAGAAGAATAGAGCGCTATTTACTACTAGCGTATGAAAGTGGTGCAATGCCTGTTATTGTTTTAACAAAGAGTAGCTTATGTGAGGACGTGGAACAGAAAATCGTTGAAACAGAAGCTGTGGCAATTGGTGTTCCGATCTTCGTTGTTGATAGTTTAGAACATACTGGTATTGAATCGTTGCAGCAATTTGTTTCTTCAGGAAAAACAATTGCTCTAGTCGGATCATCTGGGGTTGGAAAATCCACTTTGTTAAATGCACTTATAGGAATTGAAGTAGCAAAAACCGGTGATATTCGTGAGGAAGATAGTAAAGGAAGACATACGACAACTCATCGTGAATTGTTCCGATTACCGAGTGGTAGTTTAGTAATTGATACTCCTGGTATGAGGGAGCTACAGCTTTGGGAAGGAAGCGATGCAATTCAAACAACATTTTCTGATATTGAGGAACTAGCAAAAACGTGCCGTTTTAGGGACTGTAAGCATGAAAATGAGCCAGGGTGCGCAGTGCATAGTGCAATTGCTAACGGAATTATTACGATAAATCGTTTGCAAAACTATAAAAAATTACAAAGAGAACTAGCGTATTTTATGAGAAAACAAGATGCTATTCTTGCAAGGGCAGAGCGTGATAAGTGGAAAAAGATTTCTAAACAGCATAAAAAAATGTAAAAATCCAAAGGGTGATTCCCTTTGGATTTTTACATTTGTAAATTTTATAATAATATTATTCAAATATATAGACAAATAGAATTTAATTGTTTAAACTTTACAAAGTATTCATCATAGTAGGTTATAAAAATAATAATTAGGGATTGGGAAATATTTATAATTCGTTACGTTTAACTTTTTAAATTGAAAAGCAGGAGGTTTGTAATGGGTAGACTATTAAATTTGTTTCGTGATATGAAAGTAGCAAAAAAACTACTAATTTCATTTTTTGTTATTTTAATTGCGGCTGTCTCTATTATCGGAGGCATGTCTTATCAAACAGCTAAAAAGAATTTTGAATCACAGATTACGAGCAGTGCTCACGACAATATAAAAATATTAGATAATTTAATCAATCAAATGATTGAGGCGAAATTTAATGATGTAAATAATTTTGCACGTGTGATTCAAGGTAATATGTACCAAGGGGATAATCAAGAAGAATTAAGAAAAATGTTATCTCAATATATCAATTTGAATAAAGATGTTGAACAAGTTTATGTTGCTGGGAATGATAAGAAATTTGTGCAAGAGCCAAATATACAAATGGCAGCAGACTATGATCCAACAGAACGTTCTTGGTATAAAGATGCAGTGGCAAAACAAGGTGGTATTGTCATTACTGAGCCGTATAAGGCGAAAGGAAATGGACATATTGTCGTAACGATTGCGAAACAAACAGAAGATAAAAACGGTGTTGTAGCAATAGATTTAAGTTTAGATAATTTATTAAAAACAACAAAGTTAATCAATATCGGTAAAAAAGGGTATGCTTTCATTTTAGATGGGAAACAAAAAATAATTGCGCATCCTCAAGAAAAATCAGGGGAAAAAGCAGCTGGTTCTTGGGCCAAGAAAATTTATGAAGATAATCACGGTGCTTTTTCATATATGTATGATGGCAGCGAAAAACAAATGGTATTTGCTACAAATGTAAAAACAGGTTGGAAAATCAGTGGGACGATGTACTCGAATGAAATAATTGAAGCTGCACAGCCTGTATTTTATAATATGTTAATTGTAATGTTCATTTCATTAGTTATAGGCGGGGCGCTTATTTATTTTGTGACACTTTCTATAACGAAGCCATTAAAGAGATTAGTTACCACTTCCAAAGAAATAAGTGAGGGAGATTTAACGCAAACAATCGAGATTCATTCTAATGATGAAATTGGTCAACTTGCAAAAGGGTTTAATGAGATGACAGATGCATTACGAACGTTAATAGGAAGAATAAATACTTCGGCTGGACATGTTGCAGCAGCATCAGAAGAGCTGACGGCAAGTGTAAGACAAGCGAGTGAAGCAACTGAGCAAATTACAATGGCAATGGATGAAATATCGAGCGGGGCAACAACGCAAACGACAAGCGTAGAAAATGGTGCAATGTTACTATTTGATGTAACAGAAGGAATTCAGCATGTAGCAAATAGTTCCTCATCAATTAGTACCGCTTCTGCTCATACTCGTGAAAAAGCAGAAGATGGCGGAAAACTAGTCGGAAAAACTGTAAATCAAATGCAATCTATTGCAGAATCTGTTTCACAATCAGATGAAGTTATACAGTTACTAAATAATAAATCTAAACAAATTGGTGACATACTAGAAGTAATTCAAAATATTGCAGATCAAACAAATCTTTTAGCTTTGAATGCAGCAATTGAAGCTGCAAGAGCGGGAGAGCACGGAAGAGGGTTTGCAATTGTTGCAGATGAAGTACGTAAATTGGCGGAGAAGTCTAGCGTATCTTCTAGTGAAATTAGTAAATTAATATGTGAAATACAAGATGACATGAGTAAGACAGTAAAATCTATGGGTCATGTAAATGAAGAAGTTCAATCTGGACTTGTTATTGCGAATGAAACGAAGCAAAACTTTACTGAGATTTTACAATCTACAAATGAAATTGCAGATCAAATTAAAACGATGGTTGAAACCGCTAATGGGATGTCGAAAGGTGCAAATGAAGTGTCTATTTCAGTAGGGCAAATTGCAATGACAGCACAGAATAATGCGACGAGTACTCAAAACGTTGCAGCATCAGCAGAAGAACAACTAGCGTCCATTGAGGAGATTAGTTCTGCGGCGGGCACATTATCTCAAATGGCTGAAGAATTACAAGGGTTAATTGAAAGATTTAAAGTGTAATAAAGGACAGACTACTCCAAAATAGCAGTATGAGATTTTGGAGTAGTCTGTTTTTACTATGTAACATGAAATGTGATAGAGAGTATGTTTAGGATGTTTAAAGGTATATCATGTATAATATTTGTCGAAAAATAGAGGTATTTGTTAACTTTATGTATAATTATAATCATATAGAATGCAAATGAAGGAGATTATTAATATGGGAGTGTACTGGGGGACCAAAAGACATTCTTGGCTTAGTTATGTCTCATTTTGGTTAAGTATTTCGTTTTTCATTGTTTTTCTCATTGAAGTGTTTATTTTAAAAACACTTTCAAATAGTTCGGTGCAAATTGTTAAATACTTTTATTTTATATTTGTACCAGTAAACATCTTTCTTAGTTTAAAGTTACTCTTTAAGAAGAATGAAAAGAAAGCATTACCTATTTTTAGTTTCATTGTATCATTATTATTTACAATTTTAATACTAGTATTAGCATTAGTAGCTACTGGAAAGTTCTTTTAAGGAGAGTGATATAAGTCACTCTCCTTTTTGTTATTGTAAGGAAATACTAAGCGGAGGATGGCCAAAGAGTGCATTTACTTATGTTTGATAGGATTGGAAAGCTTTAGAAGCATATTAAGAAATACAATGAGAGACAATTCATATAGCAATGAAGAAAATCAGCTGTTTTATATGCAGTATGAAGCAAATGAATACGGTAAAAACGGTGATATATGGTACAATACATTTGGATAGTGATAGAGATAAAGGGTATATAAAATACTCATCGTTTTTTAGTAAGAGAGGGGTTATCTTATGCTATACGAGGATTTGATGACATTATTTCAAACAGCTCCGAAAGAAGAAGGTAGAGGCGGCTGGAAATATATAATCCAGGAACGAAATGATAAATATGAAATTGTTGATGAAATGTTGAAAAATGAAATGAGTATTGAATTGTATTTTAATGAATATGATGAGGTGAAAATCACTTTATATAAAGATGGAATGCCTATTTCTACTATGCAAAGAATTGCGATTTCAAAAGTTGAATTAGACGAAGAGGAAGAAGGAATTCAATTCGTTTTAGAACGTATGCCTAGTCGGATGATTCGCTTGCAATTAAAGCCATATTTAGCACTCGAAATGGGACCGTACTGGGAAGTTTGTGATGATTGTGAATAAACATAGAAGGAGCATCCAATGACATGGATGCTCCTTCTATGTTTTTTGAAGTCGTTTAAAAGCAATAATCGGGAGTAAAATAATACTGACCCATCCGATTATAGGATATAAAATGTGGAGCAATTCACTGTAACCAACGTAACTAAAGCAATAACTAATTAGTAAAATGAAGAAAATAATATTGTTGTTTTGCCATCCGGTAATCGATTGCATTTGTTTTGTCATTCCGAATACATTGCCAACTAAAGTTGTAAACACTTCGCCGAAAATAACAAGAACAAAGAAGAAGTGGAAAGTTGCATTAAATCTTCTTATGACTTCAGCCATTGGGATGTTATATTGATAAAATTGATCGACTGATAAGATTGCTAAATGGCTGCATAGTAAAATTAAAGAAAGTCCTGCTCCACCTAAAATACCGCCCCATAAAATGGCTTTTCGATCTTTAACTTCACTGGCTAACGGGACGAGAACGCTTTGGGCAAGAGAAAGATTTAAGGCGACATATGTAATTGGGCTAGTAATCCACTTCATATTCCAGCTTTCTACTGGAATAGTGTTACTAATAGGAGTTGTACCATGAAAAAAAGTAGTAATAGCAAGTCCTATAATAAAAATCATCATAATAGGTACGACAAGAGTATTTACTTCAAAGACACCTTGTAATCCACGACTACCTATAATGAGGCATGCAATTACTGTAATGAGAATGCCGAGTTGTCTTGGTAAACGAAGTTGCTCTTCAAATACCGCTCCAGCTCCTGATAACATAACGCTTGTTACACCAAATAATACGAGTAATAATAGTGTATTTACAACATTACCAAATACATCTCCAAATAAATATTTGTTAAATTCTTGCGCTGAAAATGCGCCGATTTGTGATGAAAGCAACATCATCTTCGTGCCAAGCCAAATAAAAAAAAATCCACTGACACATATACCAATTGTTCCGTAAAATCCGTTCACTGTAAAAAATTCAACAATTTCTCGTCCAGTAGCAAATCCAGCTCCAACGACTGTTCCAATATAAGTAGCAGCGACTTTCTTTGCTACTTGCCATTGTTGATTGTCCATGTTATCCCTCTTTCTACTACGATGAGCTTGATTTACTATTATGCATATGTATGAGCTTGGACAATTAGACGTAAGAAGTAGTTGAAAACATACATGAATTGAAAGATATTAGGGAAGTATTAAAGGTGTTAAAACTTTGTTACATATGAGCCAATCGTTCGAAAGGATAGGAAATGTATGGTAACATGTAATTAGGTTATTAAAAGATAAACATTATGAAATGATAAGAGGAGTGGATTGTATGAGTACGAAAACAAACGTTGTTGAAGTATTAAACAAGCAGGTAGCAAACTGGAATGTGTTATATGTGAAATTACATAATTATCACTGGTATGTGACAGGACCACACTTCTTTACATTACATGAGAAATTTGAAGAGTTTTACAATGAAGCTGGAACGTATATTGATGAATTAGCAGAACGTATTCTAGCATTGGAAGGTAAGCCATTAGCGACAATGAAAGAATACCTTGCAACATCTAGTGTAAATGAAGGGACAAGCAAGGAATCTGCAGAAGAAATGGTACAAACATTAGTGAATGATTACTCTGCATTGATTCAAGAGTTAAAAGAAGGCATGGAAGTTGCTGGTGAAGCTGGCGATGAAACATCAGCGGACATGTTGTTAGCAATTCATACAACATTAGAACAACACGTATGGATGTTAAGTGCGTTCTTAAAATAAATATAAGTTGATAAAGAAAAAAGTCATTGAAAAATTCTTTCAATGACTTTTTTGTGATTTTTCAGTTTTCTTTTATGCTATAATATAGTAAAAAGGAGGCGATGCGATGTTTCGCTTTTTCAGAACTGGAAAAGAAGAGCGTGAAATTACGAAAGATGAATTAGAACAAGCGATGGCCAAGTTTCTAGAAACGAATGCTAATATTGTTTATACAGTATTAGTAAATGATGATTATACAGTAAATTATGATTTGTTAAAGCCGTATTTACCTGCATTTCCAACAAATAGTTTTCTTATTACGAAGGAAACGCTTGAGGTATTTGAACATACAGAAGAAAATCTAAACCTAGTTAAAGAAATTGATATCGTACAAAAAGCAGTAGATCAGTACGTAACAGAAAAAGAAATGTTTCCAATTGTTGAAGGTAGTGAAGAGCGTCTTATATGTGGGATGAAATTAGGACCGTATTTAAATCGTATATTAAAAAGAGATTTATATATTTCAGAAAAACATTATTTAGTTTCGAGTAAACCAGACAGAAAAAAACAAAAGAGTGGTTAGATGTATTGAAAACAACAATAAATATATTGTTGTCTTTTTTTGTTTATAAAAATATTGAAATTTCAATCTATTCAATTCTATAATAAACTTATTGGACGAAGAGGAGTAATGATTAAGTACTATTAGCGTGAGTTATATATAGTGATTACAAAATAGTAAAAAGGTTTGAGAAATACATATTATAAAAGATTGTGGGGGAATGGGTGTATGAAAAATAATATGACTTACATTCAATTATTAAATGAAACGTTACATTGTTACGCAAATAAAGGAAGTTTGGAAGCATACGATTATATAATGGAGCATGCGAAAGGCATAGTGGGGAATGAGGCGCAAATATATAATTTTAAATATGCACTGGCGAGTGCGGCAGGGCTTGAAGAAGAAGCGATGCATGTAATGAAGAAAGCTATTATAGAAAAGGGTTTTTGGTATGGAAATGAATATTTAATGACCGACGACGATTTAAAACCACTACATAAATTTGAAGAGTTTCATAAAATGGTTCAATTATGTAAAGAAAGAGAAGAATTAGCAAAGAAGAAAGAACGAGCAGATGTGAAATTTATAGAAGGTAAGAAAAAAGAAAAACTATTGATTGCAATGCACGGAGATCAAGAAAATATAGCAATAGTAGAACCATATTGGAAATCTGTTTTGGATCAAGATTATACGTTAGCTTTACCACAGTCTTCGCAAATTCAGTTTTCAGATGGGTTTGTTTGGGATGATATACATAGAGGGAAAGAGGAATTAAAAGAGCATTACGTTAATTTTAAAGAAAATCATACAGTAGAAAGTGTAATAATTGGTGGTTTTTCTGCTGGTGCAAGAGTAGCTTTGTATACGATTTTACAAAAAAATATAGATGTAGATGGTTTTATTTTTATGGCGCCGTGGCTTCCAGAACTTGAAGAATGGAATGAGTTATTGGAAGTGCTACAAGATAAAAATATAAAGGGATATGTAGTGTGTGGGGATCAAGATGAAGATTGTTTCGAATGTACACAGCAATTTGTACAAGTATTAAAAGATAAGAATATAGAACATGAGTTTAAAGTTGTACCTAATTTAAAACATGATTATCCTGAGGATTTTGATGAACTATTAAAAGAAGCTATTAAATATATAGAAGACAAAAGTAATAAGTAGTAAGAAAGGGAGATGCATCATAATGGATGTATCTCCCTGTTATCCTTATAAATGAAAAGCATTCGCTAGTAAGCGATAAGAATTCAATTTATCTTCAAATCGATGAGTAATTGTTACAATCATAAATTCATCAGTATTGTATGCTTTGCTTAAGTTCATGATTTGTTCTTTCACAGAAGATGGATCACCGACAATCATACGTTGACGATTTTCTTTTATACGGAATAAATCATAAGCGCTGTATGAATAATTTTGTGCAGTTTCGATAGAAGGAGTACCAGTTGTACGCTTTCCTTGCTCTAGTAATAAAATTGATAAATCTAAACTAGAAGCAATTTTTTCCGCCTCTTCATTTGTTTCCCCACAAATAACAAAAATAGAGACGATTGATTTTGGTTTATCTCCTAAATAGGAAGGTTGAAATTGTTCCTGATAAGCCTTCATTACTTCAGGGCCACCGTATCCGTTAATGAACTGTGCGAATGCAAAAGAAGCACCTTGTTTTGCGGCAATCATTGCACTTTCTCCACTAGAACCGAGCAACCACATCTCAGGAGATGTTGGAACCACAGGGGTAGCCTTTAAATTTGCGTAATGATGGTTTTCTGGTACTTGATCATGTAAGTACATTGCAACATCTGCAATTTGTTCTGGATATTGATCAAGTGAAACCATTTTTCCTTCTTGAAGTGCGCGAGTTGCAATTGGCATACCACCAGGTGCTCTGCCAACACCAAGGTCAATACGATTTGGATAAAGCGCTTCTAGAACGCGGAAATTCTCAGCAACTTTATATGGGCTATAGTGCGGTAACATAACACCACCCGAACCGACTCTCATCCGCTCTGTTTTCGCTGCAATATGAGAAATAAGTATTTCTGGACTTGAACCAGCAAGACTTACAGAATTGTGATGTTCTGATACCCAAAAACGTGTGAACCCTAGTTTTTCAACTTCTTGTGCAAGTGTAACTGTATGTGAAAAAGCTTGGGCTGCTGTACTACCATCTGAAATAGGGGATTGGTCTAATACACTTAATTTGATCATAGAATATACCTCTCAATCTTAATGTACATCCTATTATATATTTACTTACGAAAAATGCGTAATGAAATGCTCAAAATAAAAAGTGGATAAATTACATATCCACTTTTAACGTGAAAATCCTCGTTCATAATGATTCATTTCGACTACATTTAAAATATATTCGTAGTTATCAATTTCAAGTTTTAGTTGTTCACGCTCTTTTTTAGATAGATGCATATTACTTAGTTTGTTGCATAGTTGTTGTTTCTTTTCTTCTAAATACTTCTTTGTAGCGTGGTAGTCGTAAGTTTGTTTCATTTTCAACCACTCCTTGTTTGCTGTTGCTATATTCTATGAAGCGTGAAGAGATGTGAGAGCTATCTCTTATGTATTTTTAGTGAATATTCAACTTGCTCTGTTGTTATGTTTATGGGAATTTATGAATAAAATGCACTAAACGACTAATGCCCATTTGATGAAGTAAGGGGTGGAATTGTGCAGAAAGATATAATGTATAACACTGAGATGGATGAAACGTTAAAAGTTATAAATAAAGGGTTAAAGAAGACGACTCGTCCGAAGCGAATTATAGTAGTAGGGGCTGGCATGGCTGGGTTAGTTTCGTCATCTTTATTAAAAGCTGCAGGACATGAAGTAAAGATTTTTGAAGCAAACAACCGGGTAGGTGGCCGTATAGAGACAGTTAGAATGGAAGATACCGGATTATATTTGGATGTAGGGGCAATGAGAATTCCGTATTCTCACACATTAACGATGGCGTATATAAGAAAATTTGGGCTACAGGTGCGCCCTTTTATTAATAGGAATGAGACTGATATTATTTACGTAAATGGCCGGAAAACGACATTAAAGCAATATGAAAAAAATCCAAGTATATTAAAGTATCCTGTAGAAATGAATGAAGTTGGGAAAACGTCTGAGGAGTTATTAATGTTAGCGGTGCAGCCTATTATAAATTTTATTAAAAAGAACCCAGAGAAAAATTGGGATGTTGTAGTAAAGGATTTTGGGAGATATTCTACAGGACAATTTTTAAAGTATCATCCTTATCAATATAATACTTACTTTTCGCCAGTTACAATTGAGATGATCGGTGTTTTATTAGATTTAGAAGGTTTCTTGGAAAGGTCATTTGTTGAGACGTTACGCTTTATATATATTATGCAGGAGGAGAGTGGATTTTGCGAAATAGTAGGCGGGAATGATAGATTACCAAAGTCATTTTTACCACAATTAGAAGAAAATATTATATATAATCAAAAACTAATGAAGCTACAACAACACGATAACGGTGTAACAGCTTTTTATCGAAACGAGGAAACTTTTGAATATAGTAGTATTACAGGGGATTTAGTCATTATTACAATACCATTTTCGACAATGCGCTTTGTGGAAGTAGATCCATTTGATTCTATATCTCATGAAAAATGGAAAGCAATTCGTGAATTGCATTATATGCCGGCGACAAAAATAGGAATTCAATTTAAAAGTCGATTTTGGGAAGAACAAGGACAGTTAGGTGGCAGAATTATAACAGATTTACCAATTCGTTACGCATATTATCCAAGTCATGGAATTGGAGAAAAAGGACCTGCTATAATGTTAGGCAGCTATACATGGTCTTATGATGCGTTGTTATGGGATGGGTTATCAAAAGGAGATCGTATCTATTACACACTACAGAACTTAGCGACAATATTAGGCGGTCAAGTATATGATGAGTTCATGTCTGGCATATCCAAAAGTTGGACATTGGATCCATATGCACTTGGAGGTTTTGCGTTATTTCAGGCAGGGCAAGAATCTGAATTACAACCAGCGATTATAAAACCAGAAGGCAGATTATACTTTGCCGGAGACCATACAACGTTATATCACGGATGGATACAAGGGGCAATTGAATCTGGTGTTCGTGTAGCATTAAATGTAAATGAATTAAATGTATAAAATTCAGAAATTTCTTTACTGTATAGTTTGAGATGGATATTATTATATATAAAAGAATTATAGGGAGTGTTGAAAGTGAATCCGTTATTATTCGATTTTCCTTCTGAATTTTATACTGAAAGGCTATTTATTCGAATGCCGAAGCCAGGTGACGGTAAAGCTGTATACGATGCAATGCAAGCTTCTATGAAAGAATTAAAACCATGGATGGTTTTTGCACAAAAAGAGCAAACAGAGGAAGAAGTAGAAGTGAGCATTAGAAAATCGCATATTCAATTTTTGCAGCGTGAGGATTTAAGATTACTAGTTTTTTCGAAAGAAACAGGTGAATTTATTGCATCAGCTGGATTACATCGCATTAATTGGGATATACCCCAATTTGAAATCGGGTATTGGATTGATTCGAGGTTTAGTGGAAAGGGTTATATGGTCGAGGCTGCAAAGGGGATAACAGACTATGCTTTTTCTGAACTGAAAGCAAACCGCGTAGAAATCCGATGTGATTCTTTAAATAAGAAAAGTAGAGCGATACCTGAGAAATTAGGCTTTAAGTTAGAAGGTACGTTAGAAAGTGCGAGTGTGGCAGTAGATGGAAATGGATTAAGGGATATGTGTGTATTTGCCATGACTAGAGATACATATGAAAAAGAAGAGCTGTAGAAACGGCTCTTCTTTTTGTATATTATGGTACAGGATGTCCATTAGAACTTTCGAAAATTGTAAACCATTGTTGAGGGTCTAAGTTAACTTTTGTAGAAAGAGCGGCTGTTTTAACACGATCTAATTTACCAGATCCAACGATTGGCATCATATTAGCTGGATGAGCAAGCAACCATGCATACATAACTGTATCGATGCTAGTAACACCTAGTTCCGTAGCAATTTTTTGTAACGTTTCACGTACACGTACAGCACGTTCTGATTGGCCCGTAAAGATTTCTCCCCCAGCGAGAGGTGACCAAATCATAGGATTCATTCGTTTTTCTTGGCATAAATCAATTGTTCCTTTTTCAAAATGCTCAAGTTGCATCGCCGATACTTCAATTTGATTTGTAATGAGCGGGGAATCTAAATAAGAACTTAACATATTAAACTGTGAAGGTAAAAAGTTAGATACACCGAAGTGACGAACTTTTCCTTCTTGCTTTAAGCGTGAGAACGCTTCTGCTACTTCATTTGGATCCACAAACGGATCGGGACGATGAATGAGCAATACATCAATATAATCTGTATGTAAGTTTTGTAAGGAATCCTCCGCGCTTTTTATAATATGTTTAGCACTCGTATTGTAGTGCGCAACATATCGCTCTGGAAATTTCGGTGATGGGGGAGCGATTCCACATTTTGTGACAATTTGCATATTTTCGCGTAAGGAAGGCTTGAGTTGTAATGCTTCTCCGAACAGTCCTTCACACGTATAACCGCCATAAATATCAGCATGATCGAAAGTAGTAATTCCCATATCCATACAAGATTCAATAAAAGAAAGTAACTCTTGTTTTGACATATTCCATTCTGCTAAACGCCAAAAACCTTGAATAATACGAGAAAATTCGAGTGTTTCGGCCATTTGAACTCGTTCCATTATAAGTGCCCCCTTGATGAATGAATAATATTTTGAAAAGGCTTTCTTGCTACATATTATTATATAGTTACAGTGTCGTTCATACAATAAATATGTTTTGCTACAAAAACGATTTTTTCTATATGCTATAATGTAGAAACATATAGCTATAAGGAGAGGTACAAAATGATTCCAGTAACAATATTAACTGGTTTTCTTGGATCAGGGAAAACGACATTATTAAATCGCATTTTATCAGAGAATCACGGTCAGAAATTAGCAGTGATTGTAAATGAAATAGGGCAAATTGGTATTGATAATCAGCTGATTATGAATGTCGAAGAAGAGATTATGGAGATGACGAATGGATGTTTATGTTGTACTGTACGTGAAGATTTACTCGTTGCTTTAAAACAATTACTGGATGTAAAAGCAGAAGGGAAAATGGACTTTGATGGATTAGTAATTGAAACGACGGGTCTTGCAAATCCAGGTCCGATTATTCAAACATTCTTTTTAGATCCTGTAATTCAATCTGCATACCAAATTAACGGTGTTGTAACAGTAGTAGATAGTTATCATATACATAAACATTTTGAAAAAGGACTAGAAGCAAAAGAACAAATTGCATTTGCCGATGTTGTATTAGTGAATAAGTTAGATTTAATTGAAGAGAGCGAAAAAGAACATCTCTTACATGAATTGCAAGGAATAAATCCGACTGCAAAGTTAATTCAGTCGACTCACTGTGATGTGGATATTCCATCGTTACTAAAAATTCAAACGTTTAAAACGAAAGATACGTTACAAATCTATCCTCATAAAGAGCATAATCATCTAGAAGGTGTAAAATCGTTTGTACTACGTGAAGAGCGTCCGTTAGATTTACAAAAACTAAATGAGTGGATGTCAGCTGTCGTGCAAGAACTAGGAGAATACTTATATCGCTACAAAGGAATTTTATCGATTGATGGAGTGGATAAACGTATCGTTTTCCAAGGTGTACATACGTTATTTGCTGCTTCGTATGATAGAGAGTGGCAAGAGGGCGAAGATCGAGTAAGTGAAGTTGTTTTCATCGGAAAAGATATTAATAAAGAATGGTTCCAAGAACATTTTGAGGAGTGTGTGAAATAAGTCTGCGTTTACTGCAGGCTTATTTTTTGGACTTAACTAAGTGTTTTGTAGAAAAATGATAGATTGCCAAAAATGAAGGATTAAAAAAGCCTGTTTTCACAGGCTTGTATGTTCATCTAAAAGTAACTCCATTACAACACCTACAACAGGGCCTTCATCATCAATATCGCCATTTAAACGGAAGCCAAATGACTCATATAATCCCATTGCGAGTTTGTTGTCTGGATGTAAACTTAAATAAATTGTTTTACATTCAAATTTATTTTGTAAGAATTGAATAAGTAAGCGAAGGAAACGTTTTGCGTATCCTTTTCCTTGATAGCGTTCGTCAATCATAAAGCGGTCTAACCATACGCTTTTACGTTTTTCCCAATACCATCCATACATTGCATATCCTACAAGTGTTTCTCCATCATATAAACCTACTGACGTTCCGTTTTTCTCATATAATGATTCTACTAGAGAAAACGCATTGCTTTCAATAAATTGCTGCTGGTCTTTTGTGACGGTTAAAGCAGCTACTGAACGCCAGTTTTTTTCTGTTACTTCACAAAAGTGAAGAGTCATAATTCCAACTCACCTTCTAAATTAATATAGCTTAAAAGCTAATATGGATAATTTTACTTGTTATTTTGGTCAAGTCAAGTAGAAGCACATAAAAAAGAAGAGGTTGCCCAAAAATAGCTGAATAGCTACTTTTGGGCAACCTCTTTAATGTTTATGCTTCATTATGCTAATAAGAGCATCTCCATTGGTGAGCTCAATATTTTTATTCACTGCACATTGCACTCGTTGAAGGGGCACTTGGTTTTGTATTGTCTGCTGTATGTAATATCCTACAGGAGAAATCTTGCCAAGGGGTGTAAAAAAGATGGAGAATGCAAGCTCGATTTTCGTTTACCGACTCTTACTGCATCAGAAGTAGTAGTGTAGATCAATCTAGATTAGAGAAACTGCAATTCATTCTAGGAAGATATATATGAAGGAAAACTCCACCATACTGCAAGTTCTATATATTGACGACAAGGTCAAGTGGAAACATCTAAAAGAATATGAGATGGATAAACATGAACATCGACCATTATGTGGTGATACTTGCTACGATTAGAAAGCTACAGTTTGCAACAAGAAGACATGTAATTTGTATTCATGATATGGGTAGTATCCGAAATGCAAAACGTATGATGAGCGATTTAAAGTCATATGTGAGCAAAACAATGCCAGGTGGTCCGGTATTGCCAATAAGGCTCAGTGTTACCGGTTGCCCCTGTAGCACCCGTTGAACCAGTGGGACCTGTAGGGAATTGAAAAGGTTGCATAGGTGGAAGTGTCGGTCCGACTGAACCTGGATTTAATGCAGCGGAGGATAAAAACTCGTTCAATAAAATTCACCTCTGAAAAATTCGTATTACTAATAGTAAATGCGTGGGTAGAGGCAAATGAAATGGACAAGCGATTGTATATATGAAATTTAATAAAATAGTTATTTAATAAAAAAGCAGTTAGCTTTCGCTAGACTGCTTTGCTCCCTAATGTAGTTCTTGTTATGTAATTTAGATGAAGATACTACCCTAAAAGGAGCACTGTCAAATGCAGATGTAATACCATTACCACCTGCGAAAGCTAAATTACCGCCTTTATTAAATAATTGTCCAGCCTTTGAGATACCTTGAGAGAATTTAGCCCCTTGTGCTAGCTTTGCAGCCTTACTGCCCCCCTTTATCTCCAAGAAGACCTAATTCAATTTGTGTTAAAGCATACGATCCCCATCTTGCACGGGTCTCTGCATCACCATTTATCACATCTTTATTAAAAGAGTCGGATAATGCATTCCACATAGCAGGTAAAGCTTCATCTAAATGGATGACAGTGTAGCCTATGCCTTTCCAATATTCATTTTCTGTACCTCTTCATAGAAAGAATCTTGATGAAAGTTTACTGCTAGGAATTGATAAATTTTATTTTCTGGATTGTGTTTTAGTAACAAATTGATCATCCTATTTATCAATTTGGATAGCTAGTTAAGATAAAGATGCTGGTTTTGGGTTTGCTATTGATACAAAAATAGGTATGGATTATAAAAGCAGAACCCTTATAAGGTTCTGCTTTTATTTGGTGTAATTAATTGTCTATATCTAGTGTAAATCCCCATATAGGTTTTTTTTCTTCAATTAACTCAACATCTGTCCTATTTACTTCCATATGAAATTCCCCACGACCTGGTACAGACATATTTAGTTCGTGTCCTACCTGTGGATTATTTGTAGCAATAACTACTTTTAATTCGCTTGCAGTTAGTACTCCGAAATTATGTCCTTTATATTTTGCGTATGTTGTAATTTCATAAGCGGTATCCAAGTCTTCTTTTTTTATTTTTTTAAAGAAAATATTTTCATCCCAATCATCTTGAATAAAACCATTTAATAGTTCAGCTGGATCATTCGAGATGATTTCTAAATCATCTTTCTTTCCAGCTAACATGTATTCTTGTCCATTATATAATCCATATTTTCCATCTCTAATCATTGAGTCACCTACTCTACTGTTTTTCGGTTGCCGGTATAAAACGTTGTTTTCTGTCGTGGTATACGGCTACCAATTTTTCTTCTTGATTAATTACTGAATATATTTCCGCCCCTGGCTGAGGTTTCATAAAATCTCCCCAAGACGTTTCATATTCAGGAACAATTCGACCATTCTCTGCAGCTGTAAAACCATTACCAGTTTGCGGAAAATGGATATATTCATTTGGTTTCATATTTGTTGAATCCTCAAATGATTGGGCATAAGGTATTTTCATTTTTTCTACATCATCAGTTTTAAATCTAATAACTGCATAATCACTAGTTGTAGTGTAAGGGGTTCCTTCGTAATCTAGGCGTAGCGATTCATATACATCCTTAGGAGAGTGAATTGGTTTCACATCTTCCATTTTAGCTACACAACCTCCAATGGAATTGAAGTACTCAGTCTCTTTCAGATAATTATCGACGCTATCTAAACTAATAACTTTTTGTAATAATGTATCTTGATTTGGTGCTGGAACAGAATCTCGTATTTTTTTCATAATTTGAATTTCTTCAGCGTTCAATTCAGTGTAGTGTTTCACTTTAAGGTTATGGAATTGTTCGTTTGATATATTTGCCTCTTTTAAAACATTATCTATTTGCGAAGCAAATCCCTCGCCTATATGTTCTGACAAATTTTCACGGTTAAAACTTGGAGTAACCTCTACAGCTTTTGGAGTAGTACCTATATTACCTTCACCCTTGGCAAACTGGTAGGTTGAAAGTTTTTCTTCGGCTTGTCTAAAATCAGCACTATCAAATACAGATCTACCACCATTACCGCCTGCGAAAGCCAAATTATCGCCTTTATTAAATAATTGTCCAGCTTTTGAGATACCTTGAGAGAATTTAGCCCCTTGTGCTAGCTTTGCAGCCTTACTGACCCCTTTATCTCCAAGAAGACCTAATCCAATTTGTGTTAAAGCGTAAGATCCCCATCTTGCACGGGTCTCTGCATCTCCATTTATCACATCTTTGTTAAAGGAATCTGATAACGCATTCCACATAGCAGGTAAAGCTTCATCTAAATGGGTGACAGTGTAGCCCATGCCTTTCCAAGTTTCCCAGTCACCTAATGCTTTTATACCGTCGATTGTATCTCCAACAGCATCTCCCGCACCGTCTACTATACCATCCCATACTTTTCCTAAGAAAGATTTTTCAGGTGCTTTACTAGACTTAGTCGTTTTTTGGGATGTTACATCTTCACTATCTGCAACGCGGAATTTCTCAGCAATTCTCTTTAATTCTTCTTCAATATGCACAAGCGCATTAATAGCTGTGAATGCGGATGGTCTTGCATTGTTAAACATTTGAACGAAATTTTGATTTGATGCGCCTGTCCATTGAAAACACATGTAATCAATTTGATTGCATAAGTTATTATGTATAGACTCTAATGCATGCTTTGTATCGTTTGCCCGTTTTGCAACTCGTTCCAATTCTTCGGGCGTTACTTTTATTTGAACCATTTTTTTCCTCCCTTTCCCGATTAAAATTATGAGGTAAGGAAGGGGAAATGTAAATACTTAATATTAAGAAAAGACAGCTAAATTATATGAAATAATTATGGATGAATCCAATGTAAATGTGAAGTGGATATAGAGTTTTTATGAGCATGAAAAGTTGCAGTTTCAATTGAAACTACAACTTTTCATTTTTCTTTTACTTTTATAAGGGAGGGGAGATGAAGTGAGCTGAAATAAAGTTGCTTTAGTAGATTTGTTTTATTTTAAAATTAGTTTGAACGAAGGGGATAATTTGCTAAATACACTATGTTGTTCATTTCCTTCTTGATTCATACTTGCTTGATAAGGTAAAAATCCTTTAAACGTTTTTCGTTTCCATTTCAAGAATGACGCTACATGGTGGATTTCAATATAAAGAAATTGAAAATATATCTCTAAAATGAACTACTCTTGATTCATAAAGATTTTCTTAGTCATTGATTTTTTGTATAAAGAGTATTTATATTTCTTTATAGAAAAAACTGCCTCCCAATCGTTAGACATGTCTAACAGTTGGGAGGCAGTTTTTTGTGCTCACTATATTAGAGCATAAAAAAATTAATCACCATTCTTTTAATTTATATCATTACGAAGGTGAATGGGTAAGAACTTCGCTAAATATGTCCCTATTAAAGTTAAAATAAAAAACTGTCTACAAAAGGTCTTATTTAAAGATCTTTTGAGACAGCCTCTTCTTATCAAAAATTGATTAGTTAGTAGCTTCTTTCAATGTGTTTACGTTTTCTTCCATCAAAGTGAAGTAATCTTTATTGCTCTTTGCGTCATCTTCAGAAATAGTAGCAAGATGATTTAAGCGTAAAATTTTTGTCCCCGTTTCTTTTTGAATGACGGATGCTACTTTTGGAGTAGAGAATGTTTCAAATAAAATATATTTTAGATTATGTTCTTTTACTGTTTTTGTAATGTCAGCAAGCTGTTTTTGAGAAGGTTCATCAGAAGCTGAAATACCAGCGATAGCAATTTGTTTTAGGCCATAGCGTTGTTCCCAGTATCCATAAGCCGCATGAGAAACTAAAATATCTTTCGTTTTTGCATTCGCAATAGCTGCTTTAAATTGATCATCTAAATCAGTAAATTTTGTTTGAAGTGCTGCAAAGTTTTTTTCGAACTCTTGTTTATGGTCAGGTTGTAATTCTACAAGTGCGTTTTTAATTTTTTCAGCCTGTTTCATTGCTAGAGTAGGGTCTAACCAAATGTGTGGGTCTTTATCGTGATGATGTTCATCTTCTTTATGGCCGTCTCCGTGATCATGATGCTCTTCTTCAGTAGAAGTACGTAGTTCAATACCTTTTGATGCATTTACAATTTTAACATTTTCTTTTTGTAATGATTTTTCCATTTTTTCAGCAAATGGCTCTAATTCAGCCCCGTTATAAACGAATAAATCGGCTTTTGCAACTTTTACTGTTTGTTTTTGACTTGGTTCAAATGTATGAGAATCAGCACCAGGTGGATAAATTGCTTCAACCGTTACATAGTCGCCACCAATTTTTTTTGCGAAATCTGCAAGAGGAAAAATAGTTGTATAAACAGTTAGCTTTCCGTCTTTCTTGGCATTACCTTCTTTCGTATTTGAGCAGCCAGTAAAAATTAAAGTGAAAATAAGTAAGAATGAAAATATAGTCAATCTTTTAGGCATGAAGTTCTCCTCTTTTCTTTTTTTACGGATATATTTTCCCCAATTATAGAAGAAAAATATCATTTTAATACAAAACGGAATAATTACGTTTTAGTTTGCGAACTTAGTATAATACATCTTTTATAAAGTTGCAATAAATAATAATCATTCCGATTTGATTTTGTTATAAAGTTGTCAAATATAGATGTGTTATTTTTGCGAATACATGCATATGTGACAACGCTGTGTTCATATATATGAAAGGAGGGCGTAGAGGGGGATGAGTGTTTGAGTTACTTAATGGAAGCTATTTTATTGATATTAGCGGTAGTATTACCATTAGCCTTAGTCTTAACTTTTTTAAGCAGATTAATAAGTAATTTAGGAGATGCATCAACAGTATCAAAATTACGAGAGAAAGATGAGAAAAAAGAGTGAGTAAAGCACTATGCGTACGCATAGTGCTTTACTTGTGGTAAAATGAGAGGAGGAAACTCCTAAAAGTTGTATTTTACTGAAGGAGAGTAAAGTAAAATAAGAGGTATATGCATATATGAATAAGCGAACAGCGTTAGTACTTGGTGCAAGTGGTTTAGTTGGACAAGAGATAACGCGTCTATTACTTGAATCAGATTACTACGATTCGGTTACTATTTTTGTAAGAGAACCAATGCAATGGCAACATGAGAAGTTACAGCAAAAGCAAGTGGATTATTCGGTATTAGAGGAATATAAAGAATTTTTTGCTGTAGATGACGTATTTAGTTGTCTAGGAACAACAATCAAAAAAGCAAAAACAAAGGCAAATTTCAAAAAGGTAGATTATGAATATACGGTACGAGCTGCGTGTCTAGCGGAGAAACAAGGTGTGCAAAATTTCCTTGTTGTGTCTTCAATGGGAGCAAATTCTAAATCATTTTTCTTTTATTCACAAGTTAAAGGGAGAATGGAAGAGGAATTACAAAAGTTAGTCATTGGTGGTATTCACATTTTTAGGCCATCTTTATTAGTAGGAAATCGACAAGAATTTCGTTTCGGTGAACGAATGGCTGAAAAGTTATCTCGTATCATTCCTTTTATATTTAAGGGGGCTTTCAAAAAGTATAAACCAATTTCAGCGAAAGATGTGGCGAAAGGGATGTATATCACTGCATTGCGAGAAGAAACGGGTATTTATATTTATAACTCAAATGAAATTACAACGATAGAATAAATAAAACCGAGAAGAATGCCTTCTCGGTTTTATTTATTCGTATGGATTTTCCCCGGTGCTCGCTTGTATTGATACGGTTCTTCTAACTCAAAGCCAAGTTCATTGGCGGCTATTCTTGGGAAGTAAGGATTGCGAAGTAACTCACGGCCGATAAAAATTAAATCTGCTTCGTTATGATTTAAAATTCGCTCTGCTTGTACTCCGGTCGTAATCAAACCAACAGCCCCAGTTGCAATGTTAGCATGTTCTTTAATATGTTTAGCATATTGTACTTGATACCCGGGATATACATCAATGTGTGCCGGAACAACAGCTCCAGAACTACAATCAATTAAATCTACTCCTTGTTCTTTCATCCATTTTGTATATGGAACGTAATCTTGAATCGTTAAACCGTCAGGGTGATAATCGTTTGCTGAAATACGAACAAATAAAGGTCCGTTCCAAACTTCATTTATTGAGTCAATAATTTCACGTAAGAAACGATAGCGATTTTCAGGTGAACCTCCATATTCATCAGTCCGTTTATTAGAAAGTGGAGAAAGGAATTCATTAATAAGATAACCGTGAGCACCGTGTATTTCAATAACGTCAAATCCGGCTTGTTTGGATCGTATTGCAGCTTCTTGAAAAGCTAATACGGTCTTTTTTATTTGCTGTATACTCATTTCTACTGGTGTTTTCATAGTTTCATTAAACGGAATTGCAGATGGAGCGAGAGCATCCGTCTCTAATTCAGCTTTTCTTCCGGCGTGAGCAAGTTGAATCGCTGCTTTTGCGCCGTTATCATGTATAAAAGTTGTCGTTTTATGTAAGCCTTCAATTAAGCTATCATCCCATATACCTAGGTCTTTATTAGAAATTCTCCCTTCAGGTAACACGGCTGTTGCTTCGATCATAACTAAACTAACTTGACCAGCAGCTCTTGTTCCGTAATGAACGAGATGGAAATTCGTTACTTGGCCATCCTCGTTTTCTGATGAATACATGCACATAGGTGACATAACGATACGGTTTTTTAATGTAACGTTTTTAATTGTATAAGGTGAAAAAAGTTCGGAATTCATCCAATAGCCTCCTAGATTGAATTTTCTTACATTGTATCATTCTTGTTTTTGTTTCCCTAATAAAACGCTTATACGAAAAATTTTGTCTATTCGTGTTACAATAATGAATATGAATTGAATTGGAGGATGACATATGTACCAGGCTTATTATGAAAGCGAATTAGGTTTGCTAGAAATTACAGCGAACGATAAAGGAATTACGTCTGTTATATTTGTTGATGAGAGACAAGAAGAAATTACAAATGAAATGATAGATCAATGTATAAATGAGTTAGATGAATATTTTAAGGGGAATAGAAAAGAGTTCACAGTCCCGCTGTCTGCCGAGGGAACAGCATTTCAAAAAAATGTATGGGATGCGCTCTATACTATTCCTTATGGCGCAAGTGCTTCATATTTAGATATTGCAGAGAAAGTCGGAAATACGAAAGCTGTACGGGCAATAGGAGGAGCGAATAGTCGTAATCCGATTTCAATTATCGTTCCGTGTCATCGTGTAATAGGAAAGAGTGGGAAGCTTGTTGGATATGCAGGCGGTCTATGGAGGAAAGAGTGGTTATTAAAACACGAAGGTATTTTGAAATGACGTATGGATGGGAAGAGGGATTGTTTTGAAATGTATAAATTGTGGGCAACTTTGTGAGGGAAATCAGTTGAATTGTGAAAGTTGCCAGCGGACTTTGCATACTGAACAAGGTGAAGGAAGCTCGCTAATAGACAAAGAATTAGAAGTATATGTAGGGAGACAATATCCGTATTACAAAAGGAAATGGGAGCTTGAGGAAAAGCGGATTGCTAGGTGGAGCTGGAATGGTTGGGCAACTATTTTCAATGTAGGTTGGCTTGGATATCGTAAGTACTATTTACCGGCAGCATTATTTGTATTGTTATTAGTAGCGTGTGATGCGTTTTCTTATTATATGGGTTTCAATGTAGCACTGCCAATCATTAATATGGTGCCTCTTACGTTTTTATTACTCGTTTTTATTTTATTTGGAATGGCGATTTTTGCGAATGGATTATATTATCAATTTGCAGAAAGGCGTATATATCGAATAAAAGCACGAGAAATTCAAGATGAGTCGGTTGAGAAGTACCTCATTCGTGATAGTGGTGGAACGAGTAAAATGGGAGCAACAATCGTTACGATTTTAGCGGTTGCTAGTATTTTTTTCAGCCATTTCTTTTTCCCGACTGATCGAGATATTATTCAAAAAGTTCGTACAGGCTCGCTTTATGAATATCCGTTCTTTTCCATTGGTGAATCGTTTGAAAATTATTTTAAAAATCCAGGTTGGGTATATTATCGCGGAACGGAAGGGTTAGAATTGGTAGAATTCCAAGGAGAGAGTCCTGATATGCCGAGAAAAAGGGTGAAAATTCAATTTATTGTTGATTATAAATTGGGTGAGATTGAGCCGTACTCACTTACGATTAATGAAGAACCTAAAAATGAGGATGAATTTTTAAAGATAATGGACGAAATATTCAAAGTTCAAAATCCATTTGACATAGAGGATGGATTACAAGTAAAAAGAATAGAAAAAGAAGCGGATGGAAGACTGCGATATCCGCTTCTTTTTTTATTGTATAAAAATAATATTTGAAATAATCTGAATCTTTTGTATAATAATATGTATTATACTAGCTTTCATTTATACATATAGATTGGGGGAGGAAGAATGAAGAGAAAGATAACAACGCTTGCTGCAGTAGCATTATCGACTAGTGTATTAGTTGCAGGTTGCGGAAATGGGGAGAAGGTATCTACAACGAAGAAAGAAGCAGGTAAGGGAGCAGCAGATAAGCAAGTATTAAACTTACTAGAAACAGCAGAAATTCCTTCAATGGATACATCAAAGTCAACAGACTCTGTATCATTCCGTGCCTTTGTAAATGCAATGGAAGGATTATATCGTTTAGATAAGGATAATAAACCAACTCCGGGTATGGCAAAAGATGTGAAGATTAGTGAAGATAAAACAACATATACATTTGAATTACGAGACGCAAAGTGGTCTAATGGCGATCCGGTTCGAGCACAAGATTTTGTATATGCATGGCAACGCACATTAGATAAAGCAACGGCAGCTGAGTATGCATTCATTTTATTTGATGTAAAAAATGCACAGAAGGTCAATAAGGGAGAACTACCGCTAGATCAATTAGGAGTGAAAGCGAAGGATGATAAAACATTAGTAGTAGAATTAGAACAACCAGCACCATATTTCCTTGAACTTACTTCATTCCCAACATTCTTCCCTTTAAATGAAAAATATGTGAAAGAACAAGGAGATAAATACGGATTAGAAGCAGATAAATTATTATATAATGGACCATTTACGATGAGTGAATGGAAACATGAAAGAAGTTATCAGTTAAAGAAAAACCCTAATTATTGGGATAAAGATACTGTGAAGTTAGAAGAAATTAATGTGAATATTGTGAAGGAAACAAGCACAGGAGTAAATTTATATGATAGTGATCAAGCAGATCGGGTTATTTTAACTTCTGAATTTGTTGATAAATATAAAAAGAATAAGCCAGATGAATTTAAAACGAAGTTAGATCCACGTATGTATTTCTTACGTTTTAACCAAAAAAATGCAACGTTTAAAAACCAAAAGGTTCGTGAAGCAATTGATCTAGCATATGATAAAAAAGGAATTGCAAATGTTATTTTAAATGACGGATCATTGCCAGCATATTTCTTAGTACCTGAAAAATTTACGACAGGACCAGATGGGAAAGATTTCCGTACTGTAAATAAAAATTTCCGTGACAGTAAAGATAATGCAGCAAAAGCAAAAAAATTATGGGAAGAAGCGAAGAAAGAACTTGGCCAAGATACAATTACAGTAGAATTACTAAATGATGATAACGGTAGTCGTAAAAAAGTAGGAGACTTTATTAAAGAAGAGTTAGAGAAAAACTTACCTGGTATTAAAGTGAATTTGAAACAACAGCCATATAAGCAGAAGTTAGATTTAGAAAAGAAATTTGAATATGAATTCTCTTTATCTGCATGGAGCCCAGATTATCCAGATCCAATGACTTATATTGATATGTTTGTTACTGGAAGCTCATTTAATGAAATGGATTATTCTAATCCGAAGTATGATGATTTAGTTGCGAAATCAAAAGGAGAGCTATTAAAGGATGATAAAGCACGCTGGAATGCACTTGCAGAAGCTGAAAAAATCTTAATTGGTCAAGATGCTGCCATTTCTCCTACGTATCAACAAAGTACTGCATATTTAGAAAAACCATACGTAAAAGGCATTGCAAATCATACGTTTGGTGGAGATTTCAGTTATAAATGGGCATATATTACAAAAAAATAGTATAATAAAAGATGAGTGAATTTTTGCTCATCTTTTATTTGTATAGGAGGAATTAGAGTTGTTGAAGGGAATCAATCATCTATGTTTTTCAGTATCTAATTTAGAAGATTCTATTACATTTTACGAAAAAGTATTGGAAGGAGAATTATTAGTTAGAGGAAGAAAACTTGCATATTTTAATATATGTGGAGTATGGATAGCGCTTAATGAAGAAATACATATTCCGAGAAATGAGATTCACCAATCTTATACACATATTGCATTTTCTGTTGAACAGAAAGACTTTGAACGTCTACTGCAGCGATTAGAAGAAAATGATGTTCATATTTTACAAGGAAGAGAACGGGATGTAAGGGATTGTGAATCTATATATTTTGTTGATCCTGATGGACATAAGTTTGAGTTTCATTCAGGGACATTGCAAGACAGGCTTAATTATTATAGGGAAGATAAACCTCATATGACATTTTACTAAGGGGGGGAAGAAGTTGCATGCGCTAGTAATTAGTGGAACAGGAATGCTAAAGAGGGTGTCTATGTGGCTTTGTGAGCAAGAGTTTCATGTTTCTATTATTGGAAGAGATGAAGTGAAATTGGAAAATGTTAAGCGAGAGAGTGCTATACCAGAAAGTATCACATGTCTATCGTTAGATTACCATAATGAAGACGATGTAAAGTTAGCTATAAAAAGCACAATTGAGCAGAATGGCCCAATAACATTAGTTGTCGCATGGATACATGCAAGTGCGAAGGAGACGTTATCACTCATTTGTAGAGAATTAGACTTATCGTCTGAAACATGCAGTGTTTTTCATATTTTAGGTAGTAAAGCATCGCGCATGACCGTCCACAAAATAGGAGGTACGCGGTGTAGCTACCATAGAATAATATTAGGTTTTATATTAGACGGTACATACGGCAGATGGCTTACTCATGAAGAAATATCAGATGGGGTAATAAAAGGAATTGAGAGTAAATGTGATCAATGGATTGTAGGGCGAGTAGAGCCGTGGGAATTGCGGCCAACACGGTAAGGAGGAACGGCAAATGAAAACAACTGTATATGTAACGAGGCACGGTGAGACGGAATGGAATGTAGAGAAACGAATGCAAGGCAGGAAAAATTCTGCTTTAACTGAAAATGGTATGTTACAAGCTAAGCAATTGGGAGATAGAATGAAAGATTTATCTATCGATGCAATTTATAGTAGTCCGAGTGAAAGAACCCTTCATACTGCAGAGTTAATAAAGGGCGAACGTGATATACCGATAATCGCGGATGAGCATTTCTATGAAATTAACATGGGTATATGGGAAGGACAGACAGTCGATGATATAGAAAGGCAATACCCAGACGAAATACAATTATTTTGGTATGAGCCACATCTTTTTCAGTCAACATCAGGAGAAAATTTTGAGTCTGTTTATAAAAGGGTAATTGAGGGGATACAGATTCTTTTAGAAAAGCATAAAGGAGAAAGTATATTAATTGTTTCTCATGCGGCAGCGGCAAAGCTACTTGTAGGACATTTTGCAGGTATTGAAATAGAAAATGTTTGGGATGATCCATTTATGCATAGTGCTAGTCTAAGTATTATAGAATTTGAAGAAGATAAAGGTGAAGTGAAGCAATTTGCAGATATTAGTCATTTTCAGTAAGCATACAAAAAAGGCCGTGAAAACGGCCTTTTTTTGTGTGAAAAACTAGCAATTGCGTTTTTTGTACCAGAAGTGATCGAATTTCTTGTTTTTGCAAGATGGGAATTTATGTCCGCCTTTGCAATCGTCCCACTTGTGTCCGCCATCGTGACAGTCTTTACCATGATCACATGAATCATCGCAAGAGTGACCGTGTCTGTTAGGGAAGAATTCGCATTTTTTACAGAAACTTCGTTTTGTCCAGAAAAATTTCTTTTCAAAGCGTATGCATTTTGTAACGAAAGTACAATGTTTTCTGCGAGTACGTTTTGTAACTAAAACGCATTCTTTTCTACGCGTTACTTTCGTAACAAACGTCCATTTTTGAACACGTACACGAGTACATTTTGTAACAAATGTCCATTTTTTTACATGCGTACATTTTGTAACGAAAGTACAATGTTTCACGCGAGTACATCTTGTTCTTGGACATTTACCCCCAGTTGTACATTTACATCCAGTTGTACAATGATGATGAGTGAATTTATCATCATCGCATTCAAAAGTACTTGGATCTTGGTGTAAAAAATCCTCCATCCCTGCACTTTTGATTTCTTCAACCGCTTTTCTAATATCACGTTTCATAGAAATCCTCCTTATCATGTATTAAGTTGAAAAGGTATTCTTTTTCCTTAACATGATATGAGATATGACGTCTTTATGAACAGGACAAGAGTGTAATTTTATATAAATAGATGATAGCGGATGTATGGACAAGACAAGGCGCATACATTGAATGAAGAGAACTGAGAGGGGATGAGAAAATATGCTACCTTCATATGATTTTTTTATTCATCCAATGTACTTAGTGGAATTGAAAAAAGACATTTGGTCAGATAGTCCAGTGCCAGCAAAATTAACTTATGGAAAAAAGAAGTATGATATTGATATCGTATACCGGGGTGCACATATACGTGAATTTGAGAAAAAGTCTTATCATGTTATGTTTTATAAACCGAAAAAGTTTCAAGGTGCGAAAGAGTTTCATTTAAATTCTGAGTTTATGGATCCGTCTCTCATACGAAATAAATTATCTTTAGATTTTTTTCATGATATTGGTGTACTTTCGCCAAAATCACAACATGTATTTATAAAAATTAATGGTCAAATTCAAGGTGTATATTTACAATTAGAATCAGTAGATGAAAACTTTTTGAAAAATAGAGGATTACCGAGTGGTTCTATTTATTATGCGATAGATGATGATGCGAATTTCTCTTTAATGAGTGAGAGAGATAAAGATGTTAAGATCGAGCTTTTTGCGGGTTATGAATTTAAATATTCGAATGAAAATAGTGAAGAACAACTGAGTGAATTTGTATTTCAAGCAAATACTTTGTCAAGGGAAGCATATGAAAAAGAAATTGGGAATTTTTTGCATGTAGACAAATATTTAAGGTGGTTAGCTGGCGTCATTTTTACGCAAAACTTTGATGGTTTTGTTCATAACTATGCACTATATCATAATGATGAAACAAATTTATTTGAAGTGATACCGTGGGATTATGATGCGACTTGGGGGCGAGATGTACAAGGGAGACCACTTAATCATGAGTATATTCGTATTCAGGGTTATAACACATTAAGTGCAAGATTGTTAGATATACCTGTATTTAGAAAACAATACCGAAGTATTTTGGAAGAAATATTAGAAGAACAATTTACTGTTTCGTTTATGATGCCGAAAGTAGAAAGTTTGTGTGAATCGATTCGTCCATATTTACTACAAGATCCATATATGAAAGAAAAATTAGAAATATTTGATCAAGAAGCTGATATGATTGAGGAATATATAAATAAAAGAAGAAAGTATATACAAGATCATTTACATGAATTGGATTAATTTTGAAAGAGATTGGAACATTATCAATCTCTTTTTTTGTATAATAAAGATGTATCAATAGAATTGACGTAATACGTACTTAATAAAAAATGGGGATGTGGAAACATGACGATAAAATGGATTGAGTGGGCAAAACAAATACAATCTATAGCTCAAGCGGGTTTAACGTATTCTAAGGATGTGTATGATATAGAACGTTTCCAACAATTACGGGATATTTCCATTTCGATGATGTCACATTACACTAAGACAGATTGGGAAGTTGTAGAGAAGTTATTTGCAAGTGAGACAGGCTATCAAACACCAAAAGTTGATATAAGAGCAGTTGTTTTTCAAAATGAAAAGTTATTATTTGTGAAAGAAAAAAGTGATGGGAAATGGGCATTGCCAGGTGGATGGGCTGATATCGGTTATACGCCGACAGAAGTAGCTGCAAAAGAAGTTTTAGAGGAGACGGGTTATGAAGTAGATAATTTTAAGTTATTCGCTATATTTGATAAAGAAAAGCATCACCCGTCGCCTTCCGCAACACATGTATATAAAATTTTTATAGGCTGTAAGATTATCGGTGGTGAAAAGAAGACGAGTATTGAAACGGAAGATGTGGAGTTTTTTGGTGAGAATGAATTGCCTAATTTATCAGTTGCTAGAAATACAGAAGAGCAAATTAGAGAAATGTTTGCCTATATGAAAGAACCTCAGAAAGAAACATTAATAGATTAATAATACTTATGCCGATAATAATGTTGGAATGAAGATATTGGCAGAATGCAACCTTTATGTAATAATGGGAAGGTATGTGAAGAAAAAAGGAGATAGAAAATAAAATGTTAGCAAGCATAATAGATCAGTTATTGCAATTTTTTGCAAGCTTAGGTTACTTTGGAGTAGCGCTAGCTTTAATGATTGAAATTATTCCGAGTGAAATTGTACTTTCATATGCGGGCTTTTTAGTTGCAGATGGTAAAATTAGCTTTGTCGGTGCAGTTATTGCTGGAACAATCGGTGGTACTTTAGCTCAAATCTTTTTATATTGGCTTGGATACTATGGTGGGCGTCCAGTTGTAGAGAAGTATGGGAAATATCTACTTATTAATAAACATCATTTAGACATAGCAGAAAATTGGTTTAAGCGTTACGGAGCAGGAGTAATCTTTTCTGCACGCTTTATCCCAGTAGTACGCCATGCAATCTCTATTCCAGCAGGATTAGCCAAGATGCCATTAAAACTATTTACACTGTATACAGTAGTTGCGATTATTCCATGGTCAATACTATTTATATACTTAGGTGAAAAGCTAGGTGGGAATTGGCGACACATTAAAGAGTATGCATCTGATTACACACATTACATAATTATAGGAGCTGTTCTCTTTGTTGCTTTATACTTCGGTTTAAAGTATTTCAAAAAGAAAAAGGCAGCGCGTTAAAGTCAATGATTTTTCATTGGCTTTTTTTATTTGTTTCGGTTCTAAAGAAAAGGAGTTGTCCATAATGTGTAATAATAAAGCGTAGCGGAGGAATGTGATGAAAGGATCACCGTTTTTACGTGGAACGATATTTTTAACGATGGCAACGATGATATCTAAAATGTTAGGGTTTATATATGTTATACCATTTACAGCAATGGTCGGTACGAGTGGGTACGTTTTATACACGTATGCATATCGTCCCTATACGATTATGCTCAGTATTGCGACGATGGGGCTACCACTGGCAGTTTCGAAGATGGTATCAAAATATGATCAACTGAATGATTATCATACGGTTAAGAGAGTGCTAAAGAGCGGTATCTTTTTTATGCTAATCATGGGAGTAATCTCATGTTTAACCCTATATATATTAGCTCCACATTTAGCTAAACTTGTAATCGATGGAAATGATCAAACAGGGAATAGTGTAGCGGCGGTCACAACTAATATTCAAATTGTCAGTTTTGCGTTAATACTTGTACCGGTAATGAGTTTATTAAGGGGATTCTTTCAAGGGTTCCAATCGATGGGGCCTTCTGCTTTAAGTGTAGTTGTAGAGCAATTTTTTCGAGTCTTAACCATTTTGATAGGAAGTTTTGTCGTTTTATATATTTTAAAAGCTTCTGTCTCTCTAGCTGTTGGTATTTCAACGTTCGGTGCTTTTATGGGAGCGATAGGTGGACTGACTGTTTTAAGTGCGTATTACATAAGGAGGAGAAAGCACTTAAAGAAAAAAGAAATGGCAAGTATACCGCAAACAACGAAATCTTTTTTTTCGCTATATAAGGAGCTCTTTACATATTCAATACCATTTGTTGTGGTTGGTTTAGCGATTCCGTTGTATCAGACGATTGATACATTTACAATTAATAAACTACTTATACAAATAGGATATATGCAAGGGGAAGCGGAGAAAATCAATGCAATAATTGGTCTTGTTCAGATGGTTGTACTTATCCCAGTTTCCGTTGCGACTGCTTTTAGTATGTCTCTCGTACCTGAGATGACAAAAGCCTATACAGCAGGAAATGTGAAATTACTGTACAAACATTTTACGAGGACGAATCTATTAGTAGTAGGTATTACGGTACCAGCGGCAATTGGAATGATGGTGTTAGCAAAACCAGTATATACTCTTTTATTCGGTGCCGGAAATGATCCGGAGATGGGGCGAGTTATATTACAGTATTATGCTCCTGCTTGTATACTATTTTCGCTTTTTACAGTAACAGCTGCGATGTTACAAGGAATCAATCAGCAACAGAAAACGGTGCTAGGATTAATGATTGGAATTATTGTGAAGATAGTTTTAAATATTGTATTGCTTCCGTATTTCGATTATGTAAGTTTTATTATTTCAACATACGCGGGTTACACGATTTCAGTTGGCTTTAACTTGTGGATGCTTTCTAAATATGTTATAAAGGCAACATAAGCTTTTTAAGGCAGAGAGCGCTCTGTCTTTTTCTTTGTTTAAAATATTTTTCTTATAAAAACGTTTTCAAAATAATTTTTCTATTGAAATTTAAACGTATGTTTCATATGCTGAGAATGGCGGTTCAAAAACTGTTATTTAAGAGAGGTAGATTCCTACATGTAAAAAGAATCGGGGTGATAGTATGTTAAATATTTATTTAACAGACCGAAACGGAAAACTACAAGAGATTGAGGAAATACAAAAGGGTTGCTGGATTAATGTACTTCATCCAACGGAAGAAGAAATTCAATATCTAGTACAAACTTTAAATGTAGACTTAGATTTCATTAAAGACCCTTTAGATGATGAAGAACGTTCTCGTATTGAAAAGGAAGACAGTAATACTTTAATAATCGTGGATATTCCAACAGTTAGACATGATGAAGAAGGAAATTCGATTTATGACACGATTCCAATAGGTATGATTGTTATGCCAGATTGTTTTGTGACAATTTGTTTAGAGGAAAACCCAATATTTGAACGTTTTATTAATCAACGTATTAAAGAATTTTATACGTTTAAAAAGACACGATTTGCACTTCAGCTCTTATATACGATTTCTACTTATTATTTAAGATACTTAAAGCAAATTAACAGAAAAACAATTGATTTAGAGCATCAATTAAATCAGTCGATGAAAAATAAAGAGATTTTCACATTGCTAGGTCTTGAAAAAAGTTTAGTTTACTTTACAACATCATTAAAGGCAAATAAAATCGTAATTCAAAAATTAATGCGTAACAGTACATTTTTAAAAATGTATGAAGACGATCAAGATTTATTAGAAGATGTATTAATTGAAAATAAACAGGCGATTGAAATGGCGGAAATATATAGTCACATTTTAAGTGGAATGATGAATACATTTAGTTCCGTTATATCAAATAATTTAAATAGTGTTATGAAACTGTTAACGTCTATAACAATCATTTTATCGTTACCAACGATGGTTTCTAGTTTCTTTGGAATGAACGTAAAGGTTCCGTTTGAAGGAGAAGCACATGGTTTTGTAATTGTGCTCATAATATGTGTAACACTATCTTTCACACTAGCATTTGTTTTTTGGAAGAAACGTTACTTTTAACGATAAGAAAGCTGCTCTAGCATAGTTGTATAACTGCGCTAGAGCAGCTTTTTTGCTATGAAATCGAAAGTTTCGAATAGAATAAAACTTATAAAATGTAATGTATATGAGAGGGCTGAATTCCGTATAAGTCTTGTTCAATTCATAAAATGGGGTTAAAATTACATATTGTTAATGAAAAGTTGGAGGAAATACATCATGGAATTGTTTCAATTACCGAAAGCATTCCTGCAAATGAATACAATCTTTATCTCCATATTGATCGAAGCACTTCCTTTTGTGCTCATTGGTGTATTTATTTCAGGATTCATTCAAATGTTTGTGACAGAAGATATGGTAGCAAAATGGATGCCGAAAAACCGATTTCTGTCTGTTTTAATGGCTACTTTTTTAGGGATGATGTTTCCGGGCTGTGAATGTGGGATCGTTCCGATTGTAAGGCGATTAATCGGAAAAGGGGTTCCGCCATATGCCGGAATTGCATTTATGTTAACTGGGCCAATCATTAATCCGGTTGTATTATTTGCAACATACGTTGCCTTTGGAAGTAGTATGCACATGGTATGGTATCGTTCTATTGTAGCGATTATCGTAGCAATTATCGTTGGAATTATATTATCATTTATGTTTAAAGAACATCAATTACGAGATGATCACTTCCCAGAAGTGAATCATAAGCGTCCATTACGTAAAAAAATGTGGGATGTATGTACGCATGCTGTTGAGGAATTTTTCTCAATGGGGAAATATTTAGTATTAGGTGCGTTAATCGCAGCTGCAGTTCAAACGTTCGTACAAACTTCAACACTTCTTGCTATAGGACAAGGGCCGTTCTCTTCACCAGCTGTTATGATGGGACTTGCTTACATTTTATCACTTTGTTCAGAAGCAGATGCATTTATTGCTTCGTCATTCCAAAGTACATTTTCAACAGCGTCACTTGTCGCGTTCCTCGTATATGGACCGATGGTGGATATTAAAAATATGTTTATGATGCTTGCGACATTTAAAACGAAATTTGTAATTGTCGTTACAGTTACAGTTACACTTGTTGTTTATGCAAGCTCACTACTCATTTATGCGATGGGGTGGTAGGTTATGTTTCGAGCATATATATTATTAGGTTTTACAATTTTAATCGCGCAGCTTCATATTTCAGGTAATATTACGAAGTATATCAATATGAAGTATGCCTATTTATCAACAACAGCAGCTATTATTTTAGGATTCTTAACGATTGTTCAAATTATTATCGTTTTCCAAAAAGAACATCAAAAAGAAAAGGAACAGCACAATTGTGGTTGCGATCATAGCCATTGCGGGCATGATCATTCAAAAGATGAAAATACGTGGTGGAAAAAAGCATTTTCGTACACATTGTTTTGTTTTCCGATAGTCACAGGATTGTTTTTCCCGATTGCAACGTTAGATTCAGATATTGTTAAGGCGAAGGGATTTCATTTTCCAGTAGCACAAGCAGAAAGTACAGATCCATTTATGACAAGGCAATTCTTAAGACCTGATACGAGCATTTATTACGGGAAAGAAGGATACCGTGGTGTAATGGAAAAAGGGAAAAAAGAGTTTGTTACGAAAGATAGTATTAATTTAAAAGATGAAGATTTTCTAAAAGGGATGGAAACAATTTATAATTATCCTGGCGAGTTTACTGGGAAAAAGTTATCTTTTAAAGGATTTGTTTTTAGAGATGATTCTTCTAAAAAAGAACAATATTTCTTATTCCGTTTCGGCATTATACATTGTGTAGCGGATTCTGGTGTATATGGTATGTTAGTGAAAAAACCAGAAGGGGTAGAGTGGAACAATGATGATTGGATTCAAGTTGAAGGAGAAATATCAACGGAATTTTATCAGCCATTCCATGCGAACATTCCTGTTTTAGAAGTAACGAAATGGAATAAAGTTGAACAGCCGAAAGAACAATATGTATTTAGAGGAGCCGATTGATCACATCGGTTCTTTTTTATGGACTAAGAGTTCTGAATGTTGTTAATATTAAACGTGTAGTGATAGTAAGCTCATACTGCTCAAGTGTTAATGGGAATTGGAACTCTCACCGAACTTCTTTGCTCCAGCCGAATTTTGTGGTGGGAGTCTTACTGTCTGCAAATAGCGGATGAAATAATCAAAGAGGTGATAACAATGACTGAAGTAAAGGGAAAAACAGCTAATGAGTCTAGAGTGTTTAAAACGAGCCGAGTATTTCCAACAGATCTAAATGATCACAATACGCTATTTGGTGGAAAGATATTAGCCGAGATGGATATGGTTGCTTCTATTTCAGCAACGAGGCATGCAAGAAAAGAATGTGTTACAGCATCTATGGATTGGGTAGATTTCTTACATCCAGTTCGCTCTTCAGATTGTGTTAGTTATGAATCCTTTGTAATTTGGACGGGTAGAACTTCTATGGAAGTATTTGTGAAGGTAGTAGCAGAAGATTTAATTTCAGGTGAGAAACGTATAGCGGCAACATCATTTGTTACTTTCGTTGCACTTAGTAAGGATAATAATCCAGTTCCAGTTCCTCGAGTAATCCCTGAAACAGAAGAAGAGAAAGAATTACATCGCATTGCTGTATTGCGTGCAGAACAACGTCATATACGTAAGGCGGAGAGTAAGAAAGTAGCTACATTACTAACTTTTTGAGTTGAATATGTAGTCGTTAAAGGTATTATAACGGACTGAAATGTTTTTCATATGAAAAGCGGACACCTAAAAATAGGTGTCCGCTTTTATAGTTTTTTCATCCACATATCATATGACGACAACTACTTAGCAGAAGCAAGCAGCACCGACGATGATTAAGAGGATAAATAATACGACTAATAGCGCGAATCCATTACCATGTGCGAAGCCCATTGTTATTTCCTCCTTTTATTTTAAGATACAACATACAATATGCAAATGAGCTATCGTTTGATATGGACATATATCATGTAATGACATATTTTCTTGAATGATATTGTATTAAAAAAGGGAAGATATAGAAATAACAGTAAGTGGAGAAAGGAAAATATCCATGAAACACTTTTTCGTTGTAATCCTTTGTTTAATAGGTGTATTCATTTGGATGAACATCGATGTGGAAATGGGGAAAAAAATGGCTAGTGAATATGAAGTAGGACAAGTTCGATTAGGTGAATTTCAACTGTATACGAACGGTGAAGAGTTATATACAAAACTATTTGAGGATATACGTAACGCAGAAAAGTACATATATATCCATTTTTATATTGTAGGTAAAGATGAAATAAGCAAAGAGTTTTTGCAGTTGCTCGAGAAAAAGGCATCGAGTGGAGTAGAAGTAAAATTATCAGTTGATCGAATAGGTGGATATAAGCTGAAGAAAAAGATAATTCGTCACCTAAAAAGCAATGGTATCCAGTTTACGTTTAGTAAAAAACCTAAATTGAAACATTTATTCTATTCATTGCATCAACGAAACCATAGACGCATAGTTACGATTGATGGAAAAGTATCATATATCGGTGGCTTTAATATTGGAAAGGAGTATCTTGGACAAGATCCGAAATTTGGCCCGTGGCGTGATTATCATGTGCGAGTCATTGGGAATGGTGCCACGGATATGGAAAGAAAATTTGCTGCTGACTGGAAAGAAGATACAGGAGAAAAAATGCCTGTACATGAGAGGTTACCTGCAATTGGAAATGTAAAATATCAATATTTATTTTCAGATGGAAAAGGGTTATGGGAAAAATATGGAGCGCTTTTAAAGCAGGCTAAAAAGTCTTTAATTATTGCTACGCCATATTTTGTACCGAGTAAAGAAATGATGAGAGAGTTAAAAGATGCATTAAACCGGGGTGTCAATGTAAAAATTCTCGTACCATTTAAAAGTGATGCAGTATTGTTAAAGCAAGCTGCCTACCCGTATTTGAGAGAGATGAACCATGCTGGAGCGGAGATCTATCAATATCGGAATGGTTTTTTTCATGGGAAAGTAACAATCATTGATGGAGAAATTGTGGATATAGGTACAGCGAATTTTGATAATAGAAGTTTTTATTTAAATTGTGAATCTAACTGTGTCATATATGATAAAACAGTTGTCGCTGACGTATGGAACCGATTAAAGGAAGATTTTCGTAAATCAAAAAGATTTTCGGAAGAAGATTTTGAGAAAATTAGTAAATGGGATTGGTTTTTAGCAAGAATAGCGAATGTTATAGCATCATATTTATAGCATATAGACAAAAGAGAAGGGAGATACTTTCGTGGATTGTATGAAAGAACTAATGAGGTATAATTATATGCTTATATATAAGGTTGGAGAGTATACAGGCAAGGTAAGAGACGAAGAATTAAAGGGGCTATTACAGCAACATTTACCATATATGTTGCAAGCATATAATGAACAAGTGAATTTTCAAGAAGGAGAGAATGTACAGCATATAACTTGTGAACCAATTTCATTTCATTTTCATGAAATGGAAAAGGAAATTGATAGTAAATATACAGGAGATGTCCATATTGCAACTTGTTATATTTCGTATTTAAAACGGTTAGCATTAAAGTTTGCTCAAGTGGCAGTTGAAGTTGCGAATCCAGAATTCCGCTCGTTTTTAGAAAATTGTTTCCTGAAAATGAATCGTTATGCCTATAGTGTATGGCAATATGTTGTGAAGAAAGAGTATAAAATTAAACATGTATATGAAAATGAGAAGTTTGCATAAGAAACTAAGGCGGAAAGATGCGCGCCTTAGTTTTTTCTTTTCATAGAGAAAAAACTAGATGTATATCTTTATTATCAGAAAATTTACAAATATTTACCGTTTATTTACTGTTTTTCAATCTTTCCTTTAAAAATAGAGAGTAATATGGGATTGTACATATTCTATCTAAAGGAGGAAACGCAAATGAACAAATGGGTTAAATCATTAACTGCTATGGCACTTGCAAGTTCTTTATTAATGGTAGGTTGTAGTAAAGGTGAGGACAAGAAGAAAGAAGACGATACAACAACACAACAAGAGGACAAAAAGGATAAAGAAACAAGTGGAACTGAGAAGTCTACGGATTCTAAAGAAAAGAAATAATAATTAGAGCTTCCTCTTATATAAGAGGAAGCTTTTTTGTTGTAAATTGATTGAGATTATTGAAAAATAGAGGAAGAATGAAAGAGGGGGAAAACAAGTGAAAGTATGTATATTAGGAGCAACAGGTCGAGTAGGTTCAAATATAATTGAATTGGCATTAAAGGATTCAGTTGAAGTGACTGCATTAGCACGTGATATAAATAGAATAGAAATACAACATGAAAGGTTACGAGTAATAGAAGGGAATGTACTAAATGAAAATGATATACAGAAAGCGATAGAAGGAAGCGATATAGTAATAAGCGCACTTGGGACGGATCAAAATGGGACGTTAGCGAGGAGTATGCCACAAATTATAAAGAAAATGGAAGAAGAAGGAGTTCATAAAATCATTACAATAGGAACAGCCGGTATTTTACAAGCGAGAACAAATCTAAATTTATATCGTTTTCAATCAACGGAATCAAGAAGGAAGACAACAACAGCAGCAGAAGATCATTTAGCTGCATATAAGTTACTGAGTAGTAGTAATTTATGTTGGACGGTCGTTTGTCCGACGCATTTAATAGACGGTGATGTGACAGGGGTATATCGAACAGAAAAAGATGTATTGCCAGAAGGAGGAGCGAAAATAACAGTTGGTGATACAGCACAATTTACGTGGAATCTGTGTAGGGAAAACCAATATGAGAATAGCCGAGTAGGTATTTCCTATTAAAAAACCATCCCGAAATTGGGATGGTTAAAAGACGATATAACATATAAATATGATAATCATAATGATTTGGAGAATGGCTTTTGCTACTGTACTGCTTAAAAAACCAACTACAGTAGCAACTCCTACTAGAAAGGCGTCTTTTGGCGCTTTTTTATGCATGAGTTCTGTCATAAATACCGATAAGAACGGTATGATAATTAAACCGAATGGTGGGAAGAAGAAAGATCCGACAATGATAGAAATCATACCGACACGTTCTCCCCATTTAGAACTTCCATATTTTTTTAAGAAATATCCATTTGCAATAAAATCAGCAACGAAAATGAATAGTGTGAAAATGACTTGAATAATCCAAAAGGAAGTTGTGAGTTCTCCGCCATTTATACCGAAATGGTAAATGAAATATCCAGCCCAAACAGCGAGGATGCCTGGAATGATAGGGTAAATAAAGGCGAGAAATGAAACAATGAAACAGGCGATGATACAGATTGTTAATAATACTGTCACTTTATAACTCCTTCTTCGTGTCTAATTTATGTACTGCAATTTTTTTCACTTGATGTCCATCGAGTTCTAGTGCTTTAAACTGAAAACCGGCAAATTCAATGGAATAACCAGCCTCAATATTTAAGTCCACTGCTTGAGAGAGGAGCCAGCCTCCAATTGTATCTAAATCGCTATCATCAATATGTAGGCCAAACATATCATTCACTTCAGAAATGAGCACTTTCCCATCTAACACAGTAAGCTTCGGCGTACGCTTTTCAATCATAGGTGATTCATCTGTATCAAACTCATCTTGAATTTCTCCAATGATTTCTTCAAGAATATCCTCCATTGTTAAAAGTCCCGCAGTACCACCATATTCATCCATAACAATTGCCATTTGAACGCGATTCTTTTGTAAATGAACTAACGTTTTGCGAATGGGAACAGTTTCAAATACAGTTAGTACTGGATGTATGTAAGATTCAAGTGGCTTATGAATGCCTTTCGTTTGATCGTGAAATACTTCTTTCGTATTGATCATACCGATAATATCATCTTTATCTTTTTCAATGATAGGATAGCGTGTATACTTTTCAGTTGCAACGATATCCATATTTTCTTCTAACGTATTTTCAGTAGATAAGCAAATCATTTCTGTACGAGGGACCATAATTTCTTTTGCAACTCGGTCGTCAAATTCAAAAATATTATTTACATATTTATATTCGGTTTGATTTATTTCACCGCTTTTGAAACTTTCCCCTAAAATAAGTCGTAGTTCCTCTTCAGAATGGGCAAGTTCATTTTCTTTCGCAGGCTCTAAACCGAGTAGTTTTGTGAAAAAGATAGCTGTACTATTTAGTAGCCAAATGAATGGATACATAATTTTATCAAATAAGATAAGTGGCCGTGCAAACTTTAGTGTGATTGCTTCTGCTTTTTGAATTGCGAAAGACTTTGGAACTAATTCACCTAATACAACATGGAAAAATGTAATAACACTAAAAGCAATAATAAACGATAAAGTATTCGCCATTGTTCCAGTAATATTAATTTTTTCAAATAGTGGTCGTAATAAATGTTCCACAGTCGGTTCACCAAGCCAACCAAGCCCTAAAGAAGTAATTGTAATTCCGAGCTGACAAGCTGATAAATAAACGTCTAAATTAGATATGACACTTCTTGCAGCTAAAGCTTGTTTATTGCCTTCATTTGCAAGCTGGTCAATTCGACTTTTTCGTACTTTTACAACAGCGAACTCTGATGCAACGAAAAAGCCGGAAATAAGGATAAGTATAAAGATGAGAAAAATATTTAATATGTCCAAGTGTGTTCTCTATTCCGTATCTGGGAATAAAGATGTCACCTCCTGCAATTATGTTATACTTTTATAATAAATCCAAACGAAAAGAATAGTCAAAGAAAAAGGGTAAATATTGGTATGTTTCTGCAATAGTTTTTGAATGTGCTGTTATTTTGTCCGCTATACAAAAGGAATAACCCCCTACTTTCAGATTATAGAGGGTTATTTCAAATTAAGGTTTTGGAATACTTCTCGTTAAAGCGTATGATTGTTGTGTAACGTGGTTTGTCGTCCATAGTGTTTGAAGGAACGAGAGTATGCAATACGGAATATACAAAAGTAATAAGCTAATTGTAACAATAATAGGTGCATTTCCGCCAAATTGAACGATAAATTGCAATAGTCCGCTTGCATGAAAAACGCATTCCATAAAAACGAATGAAAGAATAATGGAACCTAAAATGGATTTATGATTCGAAGTTAGCGCCAAAAATAATGTATCAACAAGGAAAGAAGATTGTTTTATCTCATATTCATTTGTGTTACTTAAGAACGGAATCCATTTTTTTATGGCTTGCATAACGATAATCATAGAAGTACTACAAACGATGATAAAAGATGAGTAGTAAGGAAGTTTTATAAATTTTGCGATGTATAGGAGTAGTAATAAGACTGAGCATTGTAATAATACAGTACAAAAAGAGTAAGGTATCCATCTTAATAAGGAAGTGAACTTTTTAACCGAATGAGGTGCTTTAAAAAATAAATGGCCGATCCCTAAACTGATGAAGAATCCAATCGCAAGAGTAAAGGTAAAACGAACAATCGATAAAAAATATACTTCCCATATGTAAGGGAATAACGGTGTTGAATGATTTGAAGTATGTACCATCTGATTTACTGAGAAAAAGATAGATTCATGCATCCAATCAATCTTTGGAATTGTCATAGAAGAAAGTTGTGCGAAGTTATGAAAAATGCTTATAAAGCCAGTTATGTAAGAGTATTTATTTGTAATGAATAAAGCCGGAATAGGACTGATGATAAATATAATGAGAACACCAATGATAAATTTACATATATGTGAGCCCAATAAAGACATGTAATCACCTACTCTTAGAATATTCAGAAAATTCTTATTCTTATTTTAGCTTTTTTCAGAGTAAGTTACAATATATTTTTCGTAAAGAAGTTTAGTATTGTAGTGGATAGAATTGAATGGAACGTGAATAAATTATGACAAGAAAATGAATAATTTTCAGAAAAGTAAAATAAATTATTTATTTTTTTCTGAAAATATAATATAGTTATGGCACAGAAAGTATTTTAACATAAGGAGGCTGTTTATGAGGATTAAAGGGAATTATGTGCCGAAAAGGGAAGTTTTATTTTGTTCAAGTTCAATTACGATAGGGGAAGCACTGGAGCATTTAAATAAAACTGGCTATCGTTGTGTACCAGTTTTAGATGAAAAAAAAGAGAAATATTTAGGGAATGTATACAAAGTAGATATTCTAGAATATAAAGGTTCACTGGAAGAGAGTGTAGTACAATTATTAAACGATAAAGAAGGTTATGTCAGAGAAGATTCTTCGTTCTTTAAAGTATTTTTTACAATAAAAAAATTACCATATTTATCAGTAGTTGATGAAAAAGGCATCTTTCTTGGAATTTTAACGCATAAAAAAGTTTTCGAGTTATTAGAAGATGCATGGGGCGTTCATTCTAGTAAATATTCTGTCATGATTGGGACACAGGATTATAATGGGGCCATTCAAAAATTATCGACAGTATTAAAAAAATATGCAGGTATCCAAAGTTTAATGACTTTTGATAATGATGCTTTATTAGTTCGTAGAATTATGTTTACATTAGGAGAAGAGTTTAACGACGGTGAATTAGATACATTATTGAAAGATTTAGAAGATCATGGATTTAGAGTTGTGTATGTGGAAGAGATGAAAAATCCACGTGAAGTTGAAACGATAGAGTAATATGCAAAAGCCATCTAATTTTATGTTGGATGGCTTTTGCATGTTATGCAAGTAAAGTTATTTGAAAATAACGATAGGATGAAAGTTGAAATTATAACAATATTTGTGCAAAAGAATAAAAAATGTAGATAATTTGGATTTTCAAAAAAATCAATTTGAAAATATGTTTTTATTTTTCAACTAAATATGTTACTATATGTGTGATAAAAACAAAGAGGTCTGACAACTATACTCCACGAAATACCACTCTAATGAGTTAAATATTCAAAAAAATCAAAAATTAATAATTAGAGTAAAAATAAGGGGAATGGAGAAATTATGGAGAAAGACACTGCTTTGTAAGGGGCGTATTTTATCAGCTTGAGCAGAGAGGAGGATGCATAGCATATTGTGAAAATAGAGATAAACAATGCGAAAGTGCTATGCAAATGAAAAGTATGAAGGGACGTTTAAGGCCAGGTGATACAGTAGCAATTGGTTTAATGTTATTTGCACTATTTTTAGGAGCAGGAAATTTAATTTTTCCACCAGTTTTAGGGCAACAAGCTGGAGAAAATGTTTGGGTTGCTACAATTGGATTCCTTGTGACGGGAGTCGGATTACCCCTATTAGCTGTAACAGCTGTCGCGTTTGTAGAGGGGGACTTGAAAGCGCTATCTTCTAGAGTTCACCCGATATTTGCGTTTATTTTCCCATTGATTAGCTATTTAGCAATTGGACCATTTTTCGCCATTCCGCGTACTGGAGCCGTTTCATTTGAAATGGGTATGAAGCCATTTTTATCAGAGGCATTGGTTTCCGAATGGTACATGCTATTTCTTTTCACAATAGTTTTCTTCGGAATAACTTGGTATTTATCATTAAATCCATCTAAATTAGTGGACTGGTTTGGAAAATTTCTTACACCATTGTTAGTATTGATTGTTGCTGTTATTGTCGGAAAGGCAATTATTGATCCAATTGGAGAACCAGCTGCGCCACTAGCAGCATACAAAGAAAATGCTTTCTTTGGTGGGTTTATTCAAGGATATTTAACGATGGACGCAATTAGTGCGCTTGTATTTGGAATTGTCGTTGTACAAGTTATCCGCTCTAAAGGAATAAAAGAAAGTAGTGAAGTTGCAAAAATAACAGTAGTATCAGGTATTATTGCAGTACTTGGTTTAACGTTAATTTATTTATCACTTGCTTATCTTGGTTCTACAAGTACATCACTTGGAGTATCAGAGAATGGTGGACTTATTTTAACGAATGTTGTAAATGAGTTATATGGAACAAGTGGTAAAATTTTATTAGGGCTTGTTATTGTACTCGCTTGTTTAACAACTTCTGTTGGTTTAACATCAGCTTGTGCTGGCTTCTTTACAAACTTATTCCCTAAGATTTCGCATAAAACAATTGTAACAATGGTATGTGTGTTTAGTTTAATTGTATCTAACCTAGGTTTAACACAATTAATCGCAGTTACTTTACCAGTGTTAATGATCATTTATCCAGTAGCAATCGTATTAATCGTACTTTCTTACTTCCATAAATGGATTGGGAAGCGTAATACCATTTATATTGGAGCTATTTTAGGTGCATTATTAATTAGTTTCTTTAACGGTTTAGAAAGTGTGAAGATTAAAATTGACGCCATTTCTAATGTACTACAAATGTTACCATTATATAATGAAGGAATAGGATGGTTAATACCGTCATGTATTGGCGGGATCCTCGGTTTCTTCTTCTATAAATCAAATGAATCAAGTGAACTACAAAAGAAAGGTGCTTAGGCGCCTTTCTTTTTTTAAAGGGGATTTTTTTGTTTTGTCTAAGTAATAAATGGAAGGAGTGATAAAATGGCTAATTTTGAAGATTTCTTAACTTTGGATTTACGGATTGGGACTGTAACACATGCAGAGGAATTTAAAGAAGCGAGAGTTCCAGCGATTAAACTAGAGATTGATTTTGGAGAGCTTGGAATTAAGCAGTCAAGTGCTCAAATTACGAAGAGATATACCCCAGAAGATTTAATCGGTCAGCAAATCGTGGCTGTTGTAAATTTTCCGCCAAAGCGTGTAGCTGGATTTAAATCAGAAGTACTTGTTTTAGGAGGAGTACCTGAAGCTGGTGATGTTGTATTACTTCAGCCGAATATGGAATTACCAAATGGAACAAAAATTAGTTAGTGTAAAGGCGGGGGAACATGGATATCGGACGCGAATATTTACAATGTGCCATTTCGAATTTTAAAGCAACAAAGAAGCAAGGAGAGAGGGTGCTTTCACAATTATCATACGAACAGATTGAATGGTCTTCTCATGAAGAAACAAATAGCATAGCAATCATAATTAAGCACTTGCACGGTAATATGCGTTCTAGATGGACGGATTTTTTAACATCTGATGGTGAAAAAATAGATCGTAACCGAGATGCTGAATTTGAAGGTGTTTATTCTTCTAAAGAAGAGGTACTCGCAGCATGGAATGAAGGATGGGAATATGTTTTTAATACGATGAATGTGCTAACACCAGAAAACGTATTACAGACGGTATATATTCGTGGTGAAGCACATACTGTCATGCAAGCAATTGAAAGACAAATTTCTCATTATGCTTTGCACATTGGCCAAATGATTTATATCGGTAAAATGTTAAAAGAAAATGATTGGGAATGTTTAAGTATTCCGAGAGGGCAGTCTGCACGTTATGTAGAGAAAAAGCGTTCAACATAATAATAGGAAAGAAACCGATATAAAATTGGAAATAAGAAAATGAGCCAAAAAATAGATGGTTCTGTAACCATAAGAATACTCCCAAAAATAAGTCCATATATAATAAGAAAGAAATTTAATAGTGTATTCACAGGGATAAATCTTGAAATGAAAACTTGCTGTCGTTTAAAGCAACCAATGTGAAATAAATACAAACGGAAGTACAATGTGGCAGTAATAAGATCTTTCTTTCGCCTAATTCTTTTTTTGCATGTATGACAGATGAACGGTGGTTGCATCTCATTACGCTCCATTTTTCATATTTGTAATCATGTAAGACAAAAGTAGGTATAAAGTGTATATCCCTACATACGCTCCTGATATAAGAAAAAACGGATTTAGTAAAATGCTATGAATGCTTGTCATAAAAACTAAATCTTGCATTAAAACATCATATATATGAATAGAAATAATTGTACCGAGTACATAAAGTGATAAGTATGCTGAAATATGTAACGCAACACGGATTGTAGGATACTTAGCGAGCCAATAAAAAAGAAATGATAGTACAATGGGTAATGTTCCTATTAGTAGCTTCAATTCAGTTCACCTCATTAACAATATAGCCGGAATTTAGACGGTCTATTCTCTAGAGCTTGTACATAACTTGAAATAGAGAGGGTGATAGTATGAATCGAGGCTTTTTTTATGTGAAATTTACAAGTGTACGTAAGTTGATTTTATTTATTATTGCTACAGTACTAGCGACTTTTTTTCTTATTAGTATGATGGTAACCTCTATGAAAGAGACAAAGTCAACGTATTTATATAATTGGTTAAATGAGTTATCGATGAATGGTTACATGTATGTTCTTGGAAAAGAGAATCATTATTTTACACAGGAATATCGAAATTTAAATCAAGATTTTTCGATTTCTTCGTTTCTCTTTTCTATGGCTACAAATATTCGTTTTAACGATGTACGCAGTTTTGTCGGCAAAGAGCTACCTGGTTTTGGTAAGTACGATACAGAAATTGTTATTGCGGGTGAAGGGACAAATTATTCTAACTTACCGATAGAGTCGAGTGTGCCACTTGAAGAAGTAGTAAAAGAACGGACTGGAGAAGGTGGACAGGCTCCAAAGTCGGATGGGAACAAAGAGAAAAAGCAACCAGCTCAAACGACAGGGAAACGACAAGTTGCGTTTATTTATCATTCACATAGCTGGGAATCTTATTTGCCGTTACTGAATTTAGCAAATGATCCAAATCCGAATAAAGCGACAAGTTCCGTCACGAATATTTCAATAGTCGGCGATCGATTTCGTGAACAATTAGCAAGTGAAGGAATCGGAGCTACTAACGATAAGACGGATATCGGTCAAAAGTTGATTAGTAAAGGGTTAAATAGTAATAGTTCTTACAAAATGTCACGGGAAATTGTACAAGAAGCAATGACTGGTAATAAAGAACTGCAATACTTCTTTGACTTACATCGTGATAGTGCTCGGAAGAATGTTACGACAAAAACAATTGGCGATAAATCATATGCGAAGCTTGCATTTGTAGTAGGTAAAGGCAACAAAAACTATGAAAAAAACTTGCAATTAGCAACGGCTTTACATGAGACGATTAGTAAGAAGTATCCAGGCGTTAGTCGAGGTGTCATTCAAAAAGGATTCCAAACAGGAAATGGAGTCTACAATCAAGATTTATCTGGGCAAGCGATATTAATTGAAGTTGGTGGCGTAGATAATACAGAGGAAGAATTAAATCGATCGATTGATGCGCTAGCTAAAGCGTTTGGTGAATATTTCTGGCAGGCAGAAAAAGTGAATGGATAAAGTGAAACAGAAATGAATGAGAGAGTCTGAAAAAACGTGAGTGTAATGCTTGCGTTTTTTGTAATTAATGATGCGTCACAGAATAGACACAATTTGTCGATGTTATAGTAATATCGAAATTTGTCAAATTATACTGGGGAATTTACAAAGGGATTTTTGGAGAAATAGAGAAAATCTTTTTACAAGGAAAACTTTTTATTATGAAACTGGTAGGGTGATTGAAGTGATTAGAGAGATCAAAATAGAAGATGCAGCACCATTTTTGCAATTAAGTAAGCGATTAGACGAAGAAACGAAATTTATGTTATACGAACCAGGAGAAAGAAAATTTACAGTCGAGCAACAAGAAAAAATGATTCATCGCTTTATAGAAAATAAGTTTGCAACGATATTGGTAGCAGTTGAAGAAGAGAGGATAGTAGGGTTTATCTTAGTGAATGGAAATCATATTCAAAGAAAGAGACATGTAGCAAGTATTGTAATTGGTATTTTGCAAGAGTATAGCGGACGAGGTATTGGGACGAGATTGTTTAAAGAGGCTGAGAAGTGGGCAAGATTACATGATATATGGCGTTTAGAATTAACGGTGATGGCCCACAATACAAGAGCTCAGGCACTATATAAAAAAGCTGGATTTGAGAAAGAAGGTGTCAAAAGAGCTTCTCTTATTATCGATGGAGAGAACATCGATGAGTATGAAATGGCCAAATTATTAAAATAAGAGGTCGTTATATGAAAAAAAGATGGATACTACTTGGTATCGTAGCGATGGTACTTATTGTTGGAGTAGCAGGAATCAATTATAAAATGTATAAGGATAAGCAGGCGCGCGAGGTAAATGTAAATAACATATTTCCGAAAGCGAAAGAAACGATTGCCAATATGGATGGTGATATTGCAGTAATTAGTAATCCGAATTCGATGCTTGTGCTTGTAAATAAAAGTAGGCGTTTGCCAGATGGGTACAGACCGCCAGATTTAGTTATTCCGAAAGTGCGCTACTCAAGTGAAGGTGATCAAGAAAAGAAAAAAATGAGGAAGGAAGCAGCAGGGGCGCTAGAGGAAATGTTTCAGCAAGCTGATAAGGAGCGCATTTTCTTATTTGCAGTCTCTGGATTTAGATCTTTTGATCGACAAAAAGCATTAAATACGATGTATAAAAAACAAGATGGAGAAGCAAAAACAGCGATGTCTAGTGCGGTTCCTGGAACGAGTGAACATCAAACAGGGCTTGCTATGGATATTACATCTCAATCTGCTAAGTTTCAGTTAGAGACCGTTTTTGGTGAAACGAAAGAAGGGCAGTGGCTTTCTGAAAATGCCCATAAATTTGGTTTTGTTATTCGATATACAAAAGAGAAAGAATCTCTTACGGGCTATCGATTTGAACCATGGCACGTGAGGTATGTGGGAAATCCACAAGCTACATATTTATATGAAAATCAACTGACGCTTGAAGAGGTAACAGAGTGAACAATTGAGGGGAGAGAAGGATTATGACGATGTTATATAAGAAAAAAGTACACGCATATGTGACAAGGGAAAAAGAGGGAGTTATGCAATTACTTGTTTTTAAACATCGTGATATACCTGAAGCTGGTATACAAATACCAGGGGGGACAGTTGACGAAGGGGAAACGTTAGAAGTAGCGATTTTACGTGAAATACAAGAAGAGTCTGGATTACGTCATTTATGTATAGAGCGTTTTCTAGCAGATTATATTATACATGTGAAGGACAAACGGGAATATGAAAAACGTCACTTTTTCCACGTAACGTTACTAACAGATGTAAAGGATACGTGGGAACATATTGTAAGTGCCGGTGAGGAAGATGAAGGTTTAGTATTTTGCTACGAATGGATCGATATTGCAAAATGCCCTGAATTAGCCGGGAAACAAGGGGAGTTTTTACATCTGTTAGAAGAAGTACACGTGTAGTAATAATAGGGTCTGAAGCGAGGGTGAACTCGTTTCAGACTTTTTTTATTTTTCAGGAAATAAGAGATTTTTACATTGGTAAGTTGAATTCTTTTAAAGGGTTTGTAGTTGTATATGCGAGGAGCGGAGAAAATGAAAAACAATAGGTACATGTAATTAATAAAATGCTTTATCCCACTTTAATGGGCAGTAAGACCTCCACCTCAAAATTCAGCGAAAGCAAANNAATCAGTGGGGGATGAAGAAAACCCCCACTGATTAAAGTTTCACTTTATAGAAGGAGAATGACAATGGAGATTCAGTTCAATACACTATTAAAAAAAGAGTTAACAATTCATGATATACAAACAGCGATGGAAGCTGGGCAATTATCTTCAAAAGAATTAGTTATGTATTATCTTCATAGAATCGCAAAGTATGATCAAGATGGACCAAAAATTAATTCTATTTTAGAAATCAATCCAGACGCTATTTTTATTGCAGAAGCGTTAGATTATGAAAGAAAGATAAAAGGTATAAGAGGTCCATTACATGGTATACCTGTGTTACTTAAAGACAATATTGAGACGAATGATTCCATGCATACAAGCGCAGGCACGATTGCTCTAGAACAAAATATTAGTAGTGAGGATGCATTTCTCGTTACAAAACTGAGAGAAGCGGGAGCAGTCATAATCGGAAAAACAAATATGACAGAATTAGCAAATGCAATGTCTTTTGAAATGTGGGCTGGATATAGTGCAAGAGGTGGACAAACAATAAACGCTTACGGTACAGGTGAGGATGACATGTTTGTTGGTGGCTCAAGTACAGGATCTGCTATAGCAGTTGCTGCTAACTTTACAGTAGTATCTGTTGGAACTGAAACAGATGGTTCTATTTTAAGTCCAGCTGTTCAAAACTCTGTGGTAGGTATTAAACCGACTGTCGGTTTAATTAGTCGTAGAGGTATTATTCCGTTTACGTATTCGCAAGATACAGCGGGGCCATTTGCTAGAACAGTAACAGATGCAGCTATTTTGCTAGGGAGTTTAACTGGGGTAGATGAGAAAGATGTAGCTACTCATAAAAGTGAATGGATAGCAGAACGTGATTTTACAAAATATCTTGATGTTAACGGTTTACATGGAGCAAAGATTGGAGTATATAGTAATGCACCAAAAGATTATTATGAAACTGGTGAGTATGATGAAAAATTGTTTAAGGAAACGATTGAAGTATTGTGGAGTGAGGGAGCAACAGTAATAGAAAATATTGATATTCCGTCTTTTCATAGAGAATGGAGCTGGGGAGTATCGCTTTATGAACTAAAGCATAGTTTGGATAACTATCTTTCTAAATTACCTTCTACTATGCCAGTACATTCTATTTCAGAGTTAATGGCGTTTAATGAAAACATAGCTGAAAGAGCTTTGAAATATGGACAAACTAAGTTAGAAAGAAGAAAAGATTTTCCTAATACGTTAAGAAATCCAGAATATTTAAATGCAAGATTAGAAGATATATATTTTTCACGAGAACAAGGTATTGATTTTGCATTGGGAAAATATAATCTTGATGCAATTCTATTCCCTTCATATATCGGATCCACTATATGTGCGAAAGCAGGTTATCCATCTATAGCGATACCAGCGGGATATATGGATAACGGGAGACCATTTGGAATTACGCTTGCAAGCACTGCTTTTTCTGAGGGGACTTTGATTAAACTCGCATACGCTTTTGAACAAGCGACAAAGTATCGGAAATCTCCTAACTTATCATAAATAAAATAAATAGGGCAGGAATTCCTGTCCTATTTATTTTGTTCATTAAAGTGAAATGTTTTTTTGCTTTGTCTTATCATATTTTAATAAGTTAAATGATAAACAAGCGGAACATAAAATAAGAAAAGCAGCGATGATATAAATCGTACGAACACCAAATAAATCGGTAATAATTCCAACGCTAAGCATAGAAAGACCAGAAGCTGTCGAGAGGAGTGCACCATGAGCTGTATACATTTTTGATAGTAAAGTAGGGGCGACACTTGATTGTAGCACTGTCGTTTGAGAAATATCTCTAATTTGATAACAAGGACCCATTAGAACGCATAGAAAAAGCGCAATAAACCCGCTACTTGTCATACCATATAAAAATGTAAGAATACTAAACAGAAGAGAGCCTATCGCCATGGAGCGTATTAAATTGTTTTGAATGTATGTACTCATTTTCCACGCTAATATCCCGCCAATTAACGTCCCAACATAATAACTTGTATTAATATATCCCCACCATTCTTCGCCTTTATGAAGGACAGTCGTTACATAAGCCATCGTAATAGCACCGATCCATATCGTCCCTGCGAAAGTTTCCATTAAGTCCATACATGTGACGGTACGGAGAGATGGATTTTGAAATAAGAGTTTCCAACCTTCCAATAAAGCAGCGCCTTTTGAAGAAGAAGGCTCTATTACTCGTTCATTATGTATAGAACGTAATGAAATGTGTAGTGCAACACATCCAAAAATCATCAAAATGTTATTCATCATGAGTGTAGAGGTGGCGCCGATAAGAAGAACAATAACACTTGTAAATGAATAAGCAGCAGCTTGCGCAATTTGTGTGGAAAAGGAAAAGATACTATTTACTTTTACTAAATTTTCTTGTGGTGTAAAGCGCGGTAGAATACCGTAAAGTAATGGAGCGCTCCAGCCACTACATAATGAAATGAAAAAAATGAAAATGAATAGTGCTACAATGTTTGTAGACAGGGATGGGAAGAATATCATTAATAAAAATAAGAGAGCAGTTTTTGTCCATTGTAGTGTGAAAAGTAAGGAATAAGATGAAAAACGATTCATTATAAGTGGTGCAGATGTATTTGCTATAAGATTAGTTATAACTTGGAGTAATGGAAACAAGGCAGTTAATGTAGCTGATTTCGTTGTGATATACATATGGGTTGTAATAATCATGATGTATACGATATCAGCGAGAGTAATACATATTTTCGATCCTAAATAGTAAGTTAATGAACGATTTTGCAATGAGCACACCGCCTTCCTAAAAAATAATATTTCAGTATTTAAAATAATTATAATTTGAAAATTAAATTTTCGGAAGAATTTCATTTTTTGTCACTTTTTGAAAGGGATTTTTATGTATAATAAGGAATATATTAATATAGTATTTTAATAATACTCATTATAACAGTGAATATGTACAATAGCTCGTAGTAAGCCCCTACGTATTAGAAAGGGCGGATAAACCATTCTTTTCATCATATACATATAGAAAATGAGAAAGAAAGTGAGGGTTGCATATGGCTGCTTGGGTAATATGGTTTATAATAGCTGGTATTTTATTTATTGCAGAAATGTTGTCGATTACCTTTTATATGCTTTGGCTTGGAATTGGAGCTGTTGTCGGAGGTCTAATAGCTTTGTTTGCTCCTGAAGCACTACTGTTACAAGTTATTGTCGGTGCGATTGTAAGTTTAACATTGACTTTCTTTACGAAAAGAATTTCAAAAAACTTTCGAGAAGCAAAAGGTTTTACAGATACAGTAGATATGTTAGTCGGTAAAAAAGGGATTATTATGCAAGCGATTACAAATGAAGCGAATGGTATTGTGAAGGTGGATGGAGATACTTGGACAGCTATTGCAGATGATCCAATTGATGCTGGAGAAAAAGTTATTGTTATAAAGAGGCATAGTACTATATTACAAGTAAAAAAGGAGAGTGAATAAATATGGTTGCAGCATTAACATTAACCATTATTTTCGCACTAATTGTTGTTACATTTATTGCATTAACAATTAAAATTATTCCACAGCAAAAGGTTGGAGTCGTTGAAAGATTTGGTAAGTTTCAACGTGTTATGCAGCCAGGACTAAATTTATTAATCCCGATTGTAGATCGCGTTCGTGTATATCATGACTTACGTATTCAACAAACGAATGTACCACCGCAAAAGGTAATTACGAAAGATAATGTACAAGTAGAAATTGATACGATTATTTTCTATCAAGTCGTTGAACCGGAACTTGCGACATATGGTATTTCAAACTATGAATACGGTGTTCGTAACATTACTTCAGCAACGATGCGCCAAATCATTGGTAAAATGGAACTGGATGAAACGTTATCTGGTCGTGAAAAAATTTCAACAGAAATCCGCTTAGCACTTGATGAAGCTACAGAAAAATGGGGCGTTCGCATTGAACGTGTTGAAGTTGTCGATATTAATCCGCCGAAAGATGTGCAAGCGTCAATGGAAAAGCAAATGAAAGCAGAACGTAATAAACGTGCGATTATATTAGAAGCTGAAGCTGCAAAGCAAGATAAAGTTCTTCGTGCTGAAGGTGAAAAGCAAAGTAAAATCCTAATGGCTGAAGGGGATAAAGAAGCACGTATTCGAGAAGCGGAAGGTATTAAAGAAGCAAAAGAATTAGAAGCGCAAGGGGAAGCAAGAGCGATTGAGGAAATTGCAAAAGCAGAACAAAATCGAATTGAATTACTTCGTGAAGCGAATTTAGATGAGCGTATACTTGCTTACAAATCATTTGAATCATTAGCTGAAGTTGCAAAAGGACCAGCAAATAAAGTCTTTATTCCGTCTAATGCAATTGAAACACTGGGTACTCTCGGGGCAATTGGAGAAATTTTTAAAGAAAAACAGGCGAAGAGATTACCTTCTTCAGATACACCAAACGAACAATAAGAGTGGAAAGAGAAATGGGAAGCCGTTTCTCTTTTTATTTTTTAGCATGGTTTTATAGATTACATGTGTGTGGGACGGAAAAGCGTTCTTTTGCATATTTACTAAAAAAATTTAAAAATTTCATAATATGAAATCGAAGAGAATTTGTAAGAAATAAAATTGATATAATAATTGAAAATTCAGTCATCTAATGAAGTTTCTAAACTTTTTATTATATTATTATGGGAAATTGGAGGGGAAAGAATGGGCATTAGAACAGGGGAACAGTATATTGAAGGATTGCGAAAAAGAAATCCTGAAATTTGGATTGGCGGGAGAAAAGTAACGGATGTAGTAAATGAAGATGTTTTTCGTGAACCGATTTTACAAATTGCGAACTTATATGATATGCAGCACCATCCAGAATATCAAGATAAAATTACTCATATATGCGAAGAGACAGGGGAAAGAGTATCAAATGCATTTTTAGTTCCTAAAAATTATGAGGACTTAAAGGCACGCCGTGAATTATTTGAAGTATGGGCAAAAGCTACTTTTGGTTTAATGGGCAGAACACCTGATTTTTTAAATGTAACGGTTACCTCGATGGCAAGTAATTCGTGGTTTTTTGAGAAGTTTAATCCAGAATGGGGAGCGAATATAAAAAATTACTATAAACATATAAGGGATAATGATCTGTTTTTAACACATGCAATTATTAATCCACAAAATGATCGGAGTAAGGCTTCTCATCAACAAGAAGATGAAACAATGCATTTAGGGGTAGTAAGTGAAACAGCAGAAGGGATGTACGTGAGTGGTGCTAAAATGTTAGCGACACTGGCGCCGATTACGGATGAGGTAATTATATATTCATATCCGAGTTTTAAACCAGGTGATGAACGTCATGCGATCTCTTTTGCAGTTCCGATTGATGCGCCAGGACTCAGGGTTCTATGTCGTGAGCCGATGCAAGATGGAAAACGTTCTTTATTTGATCATCCTCTTGCATCAAGGTTTGAGGAAATGGATGCATTACTAGTATTTCATAATGTGTTTATCCCGTGGGATAAAGTATTTATTTATCAAAGTGTAGAAGCTGGTAATCAATTGTACCCAAAAACAGGAATTGGTCATCAACCAGCGCATCAATCTGGAGTAAGAGGATTAGTAAAACTATCATTCGCTGCTGAAGTAGCTATGAAAGTAGCAGATTCGATAGGAGTAGATGGGTTTTTAAATGTACAAAATCAGTTAGCAGAGCTGATGCAAGATGTCGAAACGATACGTGCACTCCTGCAAGTAGCTGAATATGAGTATGAAACAAATTCATATGGAGAAGTTATTCCTGCGAGGCTACCGCTTGATACGATTCGTAGTTTATTACCAAAGATGTATCCACGTGCTATTGAGATTATTCAAACCATTGGTGCTGGTGGATTATTAATGTCACCAACAGGTGCAGATTTTATGACCCCCGAGATTCAAGATGATATGCAAAAGTATTATATCGGGCGTGAAGGCGTATCCTCTGAGGAACGAGTTCGTTTGTTTAAATTAGCGTGGGATTTATGCGGTGAAGCTTTTGGGCAACGATTATTACAATATGAGCGTTATTATTCTGGCGATCCGGTGCGTAAAATGGGAATGTTTTATAATGCGTATAAAAAACAACAAACTTTTTCACTTGTGAACAATGCGTTGCAATCGAGTTCATCTGAAGAAGCCTTAAGTTAAATAAAAATGTTTGCGCTTACATTTTTATTTGAAAAAGGAAGGAGCAATAGATGATAAAAAGAATTTTACTGTTAGGATGTAATTCTTCTTATATTTTTAATAATATCTAGAACTTTGGGATTGTAACTGGAATAGGGGAGGTAAATGATTTGATCGCTTCTATCGGTAAAATTTGTAAAATTCTAAATTGTTTCACTAGTGATGAGCCGGTACTAGGAAATTCTGAAATAGCTGAAAAGTTAAAGATGAATGCTAGTACAGTTCACCACCTTGTTCGTACATTGTGTGCAGAAGGAATGCTCATACAAGATGAGCAAAGAAAATATAGATTAGGTTGGAAATTGTTAGAGTGGGGAAATCAAGTCATGTTTCAGCAAGAGATTTATAGTGGAGCAATTCCGCTTGTTGAAGAGCTAGTAAGAAATTTTAGCGGTACTGTGCATATCGGTATGTTTGATCGTGGTGATGTTGTATTTATATTGAAAGTTTCATCGAAGGAGTCCGTTCAAATTTCAACACATGTTGGATCAAGAGAACCTGCATATTGTACAAGCACAGGGAAAGTGCTGCTTTCATTTCATTCATCACCCTTAGAATATACTTCAGAAAAAGGGCTTTTACGACGAGCACCCAATACCATTACATGTGTCAAACAATTCCAAACAGAGTTACAGAAAATTCGTAAGCAAGGTTATTCAATTAGTGATAACGAAAATGAGCATGGACTATATGGAATTGCAGCTCCTATTCGATCTTATACTGGGAGAACTATTGCGGCGCTTAATATTGTTGGACCTATATCGTATATGCAGGGAAGTAATCGTGAAATCATAATTCAAAGTGTGATGAATACAGCAAATTTGATTTCCAAGGAATTTGGCTATTTGGAAATTTAATTTTAGAAGAAAAGAGATGAGTATCATTTATATACATGAGCAGTGTATACCTGAATTAACGAAATCTATTGTTTCAATTGGAGCATTTGATGGTGTGCATAAAGGTCATCAAGCTGTAATTAAAAATGCAGTTGAGAAGGCAAAGGTATTAAGGATAACAAATGTTGTGTATACATTTGATCCACCACCACGCTCATACTTTCAAGGAGCGAAAGTATTAACACCTATTGATGAGAAGGTGAAACGTATTCAAAGTCTTGGTGTTGAACATGTGATTGTAATTCGGTTTGATGAGTCTTATATAACAAAAAGTGCGAGTTATTTTATTCAAGATATAAAAAGACTAAGCCCTGTAGAAATTTTTGTTGGCCAAGATTTTAAGTTTGGAAAAAGTCGGGAGGGAAATATAGATTTGCTAAGAGAGCACTTCAATATTTCTATAGTGAAAGATATTTGCTGTGATGAAGGTGAGCGAATATCTTCAACGAGAATTAGAGATTATGTTTATCAAGGAGATTTACAAAAATCTAACTCTTTGCTCGGTTGGTCTTTTAAAACAATATAACTAAAAAGGAATTATGAGGAGGAAATAATATGTCTAAAACATTGCAATCTTTTAATTTACTAAAATGGATTGATGAGAATAAGGAGTTATTGAAGCCACCAGTAAATAACAAAGTGATTTGGCAAGATTCAGAGTTTATCGCCATGATATTAGGTGGTCCAAATAGAAGACGTGATTTCCATGTGGATCCTTCAGATGAATTTTTCTATCAAATTAAAGGTGAATGTTATGTGGAATGTATTACAGAGGAAGGCAAGAGAGAAGTTGTCACAGTAAAAGAAGGGGATGTATTCATGCTACCCGCTATGGTACCACATTCACCACATCGCGTTGCTAACACATATGGGCTCGTAATTGAAAGAAAACGTAACCAAGGAGAGCTTGAAGATTTTGTTTGGTTCTGTGACGAGTGTAATCATGAAATGCATCGTGTACGTGTTCAATTAAGTGATATTGAAAAACAAGTAAAAGAAGCAATTCATAGTTTTAATTCAAATAAAGAAATTCGAGCATGTAAAAACTGCGGTCATATTATGCCAGAAGAAGTGGAGGAATGGAAGTGCGAATAGATTTTCATACACATATTATTCCTGAAACTTTTCCGGATTTTGAAGAGAAGTTTGGCGGAGGACGTTGGCCGATATTAAATCGGACTTGTACATGTGGTGCAAGCATAATGGTTGGAGGTAAAAATTTTCGTGATGTGACAGATCAAGTATGGTGTCCTGAGAAAAGAATTGAAGATATGAATCGTGAGGGTGTTGATATTCAAGTTTTATCACCAATCCCTGTTACATTTTCGTATTGGGCAAAACCAGAGGAAGCCGAAAGTATGGCACGTATTCAAAATGATTTTATCGCAGAAACAGTTTTAGCATATCCAGATCGTTTTGTAGGATTAGGAACGGTTCCGATGCAAGATGGAGAAACTGCGATTCGTGAAATGGAGCGTTGTATAACAGAATTACATTTACACGGTATTGAAATTGGCACAAACGTAAATGGTAAAAATTTAGATGACCCATCGTTTATTGAATTCTTTCGGATGGCTGAAAAGTGGCAAGTTCCAATCTTTATTCATCCATGGGAAACATTAGGAAGAGATAGAATGCCACATCATAATTTTATGTACACAGTAGGGATGCCGAGTGAAACGGCACTTGCGGCAGCTACATTAATATGGAGTGGGATAATGGAGAAGTTTCCACGGCTAAAGGTTTGTTTTGCGCATGGCGGGGGATCTTTCCCATATATTTTGCCGAGGTTAGATCAAGGCTGGAAAGTGTGGCCGCATTTACGATTGACTACGCATCCTCCTAGTTATTATGCAAAGAAATTTTATTTTGATTCTTTAAATTATGATCCTATTAATTTGAAATATATGATTGAAAGATTTGGACATGAAAAAATTTTCATGGGTTCAGATTATCCGTTTTTATTGCGAGAAGTGGAGCCGGGAAAGGTGATTGATGAAACAGCAAGTTTATCAGAGGAACAAAGGGCAGCGATGCTTGGGGGAAATGCAGCGGAATTTTTAAATATTGATATAAGAAAAAGAGGTGTAGCATATGCAGAGAGTACAAACACCTGAGGACAAACTAAGTGAGTTAGGAATCACACTGCCAGCTATTCGTCCGGCAGTTGGAAATTATGTTAGTTGTGTAAAAGTAGGTAATTTACTATTTACTTCTGGACAAGGCGTAGATGAGTATCACGGAAAATTAGGAAAAGATATTTCAATTGATGAAGGATATAAAGCGGCAAGGCAATCAATGTTGAATTTATTAAGTGTTGTGAGGAACGAACTAGGTGATTTAAATAAGGTGAAACGAATTGTAAAGTTGCTTGGTTTTGTAAATAGTACGGAAGATTTCATTAATCAGCCAAAAGTAATGAACGGGGCATCGGATGTATTAGTAGATATTTTTGGGGAAAAAGGAAAACATGCTCGTTCTGCAGTCGGTATGGCTCAGTTACCTAATAACACAACAATTGAAATTGAGATGGTTTTAGAAATTGAAGAGTAGGAGGTCAGGAAGGTGAACAAAGAATTATTAGCTGACAAACGGAAAGTAAAAGATGCGAAATTGTTTATTGATGGAAAATATGTGGATTCTGTATGTGGCGAAACGTTTGATACGTTCAATCCGGCGACGAATAGAAAGCTTGCATCTATTGCAAAGGCAAATGAAGAGGACACTAAAAGAGCAATTGATGTGGCAGAACGTACATTTAAAAGTGGCATTTGGAGTAAAATGCCTGTGGAAGATCGGTCGAATATTTTATGCAAAATGTCGGATTTGATAATGGAAAGAGTGGATGAACTAGCGTATATAGAAACTCTAGATGTTGGAAAACCAATTAAAGAGAGTAAAGGATTCGATATACCACGTTCGGCTCATAATTTTCGCTTCTTTGCTGAAATGGCTAAATATATGGTACATGAGCATTATGACAAACATAATTTTATGTCATATGCAAAGTATGCTCCAGCAGGGGTAACTAGTTTAATCATTCCTTGGAATTTGCCATTTATGCAAATGACGTGGAAAGCATCAGCTGCACTTGCTTCTGGTAATACTGTTGTTGTTAAACCGGCCTCCTATACTCCATTAAGCGCAGTTATGCTTGGTGAAATTGCAAATGATGCAGGATTACCACCAGGTGTACTTAATATTATTACAGGTCCTGGAAGTACTGTCGGGACAAAAATGACAACACATCCAGCTGTTAGAAGAATTTCATTTGTTGGAGAAAGTAATACAGGTAAGACAATTATGCGTAATGCTTCAGAAAACTTAATTCCTGTTTCATTAGAATTAGGAGGTAAATCAGCAAATATTGTATTTGAAGATGCAGATTTAGATGAAGCAGTACAAGGATCAATTGAAGCTATTTATCGAAATCAAGGAGAAATTTGTTTAGCTGGTTCCAGATTACTTGTGCAAGAAAGTGTATATGAACAGTTTTTAGAGAAATTTGTAGCGGCTGTGAAAAGAATAAAGGTTGGAGATCCTCTTTCTGAAGATACAGATATGGGAGCGCTTGTCTCAAAATCTCATTTAGAAACAGTTGATCGCTATGTAGAATTAGGAATTTCAGAAGGGGCAAAATTAGCCTATGGTGGAAAAAGAGTGGAAAGTCTAGTAGAAGGGAATTTTTATGAACCTACTATTTTATACGATGTTGATAACAGTATGCGTGTAGCGCAGGAAGAGATATTTGGTCCAGTTCTAGTTGTTATTCCATTTAAAACAGAGGAGGATGCCATTCGCATTGCAAATGATTCTATTTATGGACTAGCTGGAGTGGTTTGGACAAATGATCTTAGACGAGCACAACGAGTCGTTTCGCAAATTGATTCAGGCTTACTATGGATTAATTGTTGGTATGTCCGAGATTTACGCACTCCATTTGGAGGTTCAAAGGCAAGTGGAATTGGTAGAGAAGGTGGGCGTCATAGTTTTGAATTTTATACAGAAGCTAAGACGGTAACGATGAAATTATAAGGATAATATTTTAACTTAACATACAAAGAGCTCCCATCTGATGTTTATAAAAATAAGTAGATGGATGGGGGCTAGTCTACAATGTAAAGGATTGAGGATATATAAATTAAAAAATGAGGTGAGAGCAATTGTTAATGAAAGAGTTAGCAGATGAACTATTGCAGGCTGAAGATTCACGTATAGGAATACCTCCTTTTACTGAGAGATATGCTAATTTATCAGTTGAGGATGCTTATAATATTCAGCTTGAAGTAGTAGAAAGAAAGTTGGAGAATGGACGTTGTGTAATCGGAAAAAAAGTTGGACTTACGAGTGTTGCAATGCAGCAGATGCTTGGGGTAAATGAACCAGATTATGGACATTTGTTAGATGACATGAAAATAGAAAATGGAAGTACAATTGCAATAAGTTCTTTTGTATCTCCGAAAGTAGAAGCAGAAATAGGATTTGTTTTAGAAAAAGATTTAAAAGGGCCTAATATTACATACATTGATGTACTGATGGCAACAAAGTATGTTGTACCTACACTTGAAATAATTGATAGTCGTATTGCTGATTGGAAAATTAAATTGGTTGATACAGTAGCGGATAATGGCTCGTCAGCAAAGGTTGTAATTGGTAATACATTCTCTAGCATCGACAAAGTAGATTTACGTACAACTGGAATGACACTGTATAAAAATAATAGTTTAATTGCAACAGGTGCTGGGGCGGCCGCATTAGGGCATCCTGCACAAGCTATTGCCTGGTTAGCTAATAAACTACATGAATTTAATATTGGATTAAAAGCAGGTGAGTTAATTTTACCAGGTGCGTTATCTGGTGCAGTCTCAGTGAATAGTAAAGACAGTATTCAAGCTGACTTCGGATCACTCGGATCAGTTTCTGTTACATTCATATAGGTTAAAGTGTTGAGAAAAGGGGGGATAGATGTGAAGAAAGTAAAGGCGGCTATAATTGGATCAGGTAATATTGGTACGGATTTAATGTATAAATTAAAAAATAGTAAAGTTATAGAGCTAAATGCCATGATTGGAATAGATTCCGAATCGGATGGTTTAAAGAGAGCGAAAGAAGCCGGATATGAGGTTTTTGATAATGGAATACAAGCAATTATTGATAATCCGAGTTTAGCTAATATTGTATTTGACGCAACTTCAGCTAAAGCACATAGTTATCATGCGAAAATATTAGAAGAGCTTGGGAAAATAGTAATTGACTTAACTCCGGCTGCATATGGGCCATTTGTTTGTCCTGCTATTCGAAATAATGATTTTTTAGATAAGCAAAACGTTAATATGATTACGTGCGGGGGACAAGCAACAATCTCGATTGTTCATGCTATTAATGAGGTAGCAAATGTTACATATGCAGAGATAGTTGCTACAATTTCCAGTTTAAGTGCAGGTCCAGGTACAAGGGCAAATATTGATGAATTTACAATTACGACAAAGCGTGGAATTGAAGAAATTGGTGGGGCTGATAAGGGGAAGGCGATAATTATATTAAACCCTGCAGAGCCACCTATATTAATGAGGGATACGATTTATTGTGAAGTTAAGGATATGGATGAGGTTTCTATCTATGAAGCAATTCATAAGATGGTTGAACGGGTTAGGACGTATGTTCCTGGTTACTCTTTGAAACAAGAGCCAATGTTTAATGGGAATCGTGTAACTGTATTTTTAGAAGTTGAAGGAGCTGGAGATTATTTTCCTCCTTATGCCGGTAATTTAGATATTATGACAGCTGCAGCATTAAAAGTAGGTGAAGAATTTGCAACGCAAATCATTTCAGAGAAGAAAAGAGGTGTAATGAATGAGGCGAAATAGTGAAAGACCAGTGAGAATAACAGAAGTTTGTTTACGTGATGGAAGTCATGTAATGAAACATCAATTCACAGAAGAGCAAGTTCGATCTGTAACAAGGACATTAGATGAGGCAGGTATGCATTATATCGAAGTGAGTCATGGAGATGGTTTAGGTGGCTCTACTTTACAATATGGGAAGTCATTAGTTAACGAAATAAAGCTCATTGAAGCCGCGGTAGATGAGTGTAAGCAAGCTAAAGTAGCTGTCTTGTTAATTCCTGGTATTGGAACGATTCATGAATTAAAGCAAGCTGCAAATATCGGTGCGAAACTTGTTCGTGTAGCAACACATGTAACAGAAGCGGATGTTTCCGCTCAGCATATTCAATTTGCACGTGAGTTAGGTATGGAAGTGTGCGGTTTTTTAATGATGGCACATTCTGCATCGGTTGAAAAGTTAGTAGAGCAAGCAAAGCTTATGGAAAGTTATGGTGCAGAAGCAGTTTATGTAACAGATTCTGCAGGAGCTTTATTGCCTCATGAAGTACGTGAACGTATCCGTGCTTTGCGTCAATCTTTAAATATTGAAATTGGTTTCCATGGTCATAATAATCTTTCGGTGGCAGTAGCAAATACAATTACTGCAATTGAGGAGGGCGCGACACGTATTGATGGAAGTGTAAGATGTCTTGGGGCAGGAGCTGGAAATGCCCAAACAGAAGTATTGCTCGCTGTTTTGGATCGTATGGGATATAAGCTAGATATAGATTTATATAAGATGATGGACGTGGCAGAGGAGGTTGTTGCCCCTTTATTACCAGTACCACAAGAAATTCAAAAAGGTAGTCTAGTAATGGGATATGCAGGGGTATACTCTAGCTTTTTATTACATGCTGAAAGGGCGGCACAACGCTTTAATGTAGACGCACGTGATATTTTAATAGAACTGGGGAAAAGAAAAGTAGTTGGAGGACAAGAGGATATGATTTTAGATGTAGCTGCAGAATTAGCAAAGATAAAAATGGAGGTGTAACAGATGGCTTTAGTGAAAGGGGCAGATTTAGAAATTATTGACTATTTACTTCAAGCTGAAAAGGAAAGAAAAGAAGTAGTAAAAGTAACGGATAAGCATCCTGATTTAACAGTAGAGGATGCTTATAAATTGCAAAAACGTTTAATTGAACAAAAAATGAGCGAAGGTTCTAAAAGAGTTGGTGTGAAACTTGGATTAACGAGTAAGGCAAAACAACAAATGATGGGGATTGATGAAGCGATTTACGGATATTTATTGCACGATATGCTTGCATTCGAATGGGAGCCATTGCAATATGAAACGTTGATTCATCCAAAAGTAGAGCCAGAGATTGCTTTTTTAATAGGTGAGGATTTACAGGGAACGAATGTGACAGCTGACGATGTATTAAAGGCAACCAAATATGTTGCGCCAGCTTTAGAGGTGATTGATAGTAGATATTTAAATTTTAAATTTACATTACCTGATGTAATAGCAGATAATTGTTCCTCTTCAAAATTTTTGTTAGGAAGTAAATGGATTGATGTTAAGAATGTAGATTTAGCCAATGTAGGGATGGTTATGTCAAAGAATGGTAAGATTGCTACGACTGGGACAGGAGCAGCTGTGCTGGGACATCCAGCAGAGGCAATTGCTTGGGCGGTAAATAAACTTGGTTTACAAAATGAAGGATTTAAAAAAGGTGATATTGTATTAAGTGGAGCATTATCTGAAGCGATTGCATTTAAAGCCGGAGATTCTATCATTGCACAATTTGATGATTTGGGAAGTGTAGCAATGTTTTGTGAATAAATAGTAAAGCGAGAGATAAAAATGCCCATTATACAAATTCAAATAATAGAAGGTAGAAAGCAGGAGCAAATTCAAAATCTAATATTTGATGTTACAGAGGTAGTTGCGAAAAACTTAGATGTAGATGTTGGACAGGTTCGTGTTTTAGTGAATGAAATCCCAAGTTCGTGTTGGGGAGTAGGCGGAAGGTCTAAAGAAAGTTTAAAAGAAAGTTAGTTAGTAATAAAAGCAATTTTCATT
>NZ_NVEC01000041.1 GCF_002571225.1 Bacillus sp. AFS059628
TTTCATTGGGTCACTTCAAAGTATGTAAATTCAATGGAGGTGTTTTTCGTTTGAAGACAAGAGTTCATTACCCAGAAGAAACAAAGTGGAAAGTGATTGAAATGAAGAAAGACGGCTATTCAAATCGTACAATTATGGAGAAACTCGGAATTAAAAATGTTTCCCAAATTAAGACATGGATGAAATGGTATCGTACAGATCAAACGTATCGTTTTCAACAACCTGTAGGAAAACAATATTCTTATGGAAAAGGACCAAAAGAGCTCAGTGAATTAGAACAGCTACGTTTAGAAAATAAACATCTAAAAACAAAATTACTTGTATGGGGAAAGTATCTGGAAATCGAAAGGGGCTGAAACCAGAAACTGTAGTTACTTTATGGGAAAATGTAAAAACAAAAATAACGGTAAAAGAATTGTGTAACGTATTAGAATTACCCCGTTCCACATTTTATCGTTGGTTACAACGAACGGAAGATTTGAAAGATGGTATAGAAGAGAAAGTAAAGGACGTTTGTCTTAGGCATAAATTCCGGTATGGATATCGAAGAGTGATCGCTACTCTTCGAAAAATGGGACTGTGTGTCAATCATAAAAAAGTATTACGAATCATGAAACAAAATCACATTCTTTCAAAAGTACGTCGAAAGAAAAAGAAATATATCAATGGTGCGGAACCAATGGTAGCCCGTCATCGATTGGAGCGCCAATTCAATGCATCCAGACCAAATGAAAAGTGGTTTACCGATGTGACGTATCTCTTATTTGGAGAGCGTACCTTGTATTTATCAACGATTATGGATGCCTTTAATCGTGAAATTATTAGTTGTGTCATCAGCGAATCACAAACACTGACATTAGCGATGAAGACATTAAAACAAGCAATGAGAGGGCGAAAAGTAAAAGATGTCCTTCTTCACTCAGATCAAGGAAGTATTTATACAGCAAAAGAATTTCAAGCGTATGCCAAAGAAAACGGCATTATCACCAGCATGTCCCGGAGAGGAAATTGCCATGATAATGCCGTCATGGAAAGCTTCTTTGGTCATTTAAAAAGTGAAGCTTTCTATTCACAAAAGATAACAAAAGTATCCAACACAACTGTGCGAAAGATTGTGCTAGAATACATTCATTACTACAATTGTGTGCGAATTCAAGAAAAATTAAACCACCTATCCCCTAAAGAATTTAGGGAACAAGTGGTTTAGGTGTTTTGATTGGTGTCCCGTTTTCAGGGTTCACTTCAGTAGTGGAGTATGGTTTTTGGTTGCCGATTTTTGGGGGATGGCTTCGGAATGTAGATGATGAATCTATGCCGCCTACGTTTGAGTATGCAAAACAAACAGCGCAAGCGGCAGAACAATTAGGTTTTTCAACAACACTTATTGCAAAATTAAATTTAAATGATATAAAAGGTGTGTCAGCACCAAGTTTAGAAGCGTGGACAACTGCGGCAGCACTTGCAGCAGTAACGGATAAATTAGAGATTATGACAGCTGTCAGACCTGGATTCCACAATCCAGCTGTTACAGCGAAAATGGCGGCGAATATCGATCAATTAAGTAATGGTCGTTTTACATTGAATGTAGTTTCAGCATGGTGGGAAGAAGAAGCGAGACAGTACGGCGGAGTATTTACCGCACATGATGAAAGGTATGATCGCACAGAGGAATTTGTAACAATTTTGAAAGAGCTTTGGAAAGAAGACGAGTTTTCTTATAAGGGGAACTTTTATGAGCTTCAGCATACACATTTAAGTCCAAAACCTGTGCAGAAACAAGGCATTAAGCTTTATGCAGGTGGTGAGAGTGAGCGAGGAAAAGAGGTCATTGTAAATCACGCGGATGCATATGTAATGCACGGGGGAACAGTGGAAGAAGTAGCTGTGAAAATAGAAGATATGAAGAATCGTAGAAAGAAAGTGACAGAGGAGCCATTGCAGTCATTCGGGCTGGCGGCTTACGTCATTTGTCGTGATACAGAAGAAGAGGCGTTAGAAGAATGGAGACGTATAACGGATGTGAAAGATGATGCGTTAGGTTACGCGGGTTACCAAGATTTTGTGAGTAAATCGCAGTTGGAACAGCAAGTAAAGCTCAATGATTATTCCGTATCGAATCGCGGGTTACGTCCTAATTTAATCGGAACACCAGAACAAATTGCAGAGAGAATACTTGCTTTTGAAGAAGTCGGTGTGACGTTATTACTTTTACAATTTTCACCACAGCTTGAAGAGATGAAACGATTTTCTGAAAAAGTGATGCCATTAGTTGAAGCAAAAAGAAAGGAATTGATTACAAATGAGTAAAATTTACATATTACATGAGAATAAGGAATGGACGAATCATTTAGTGAAAAGGCTGGAAGAACTGGAGTTGACATATGAGGAATGGCTTTTAAATGAAGGAACACTTCCGTTAGAACAAGAACCTCCCAAAGGTGTTTTTTATAGCCGCATGAGTGCTTCTTCACATACGAGAGGGCATCGATATGCACCTGAGTTGACTGAAGGAGTTTAGAGGGATATGGAAGAACAGTATTTAACGGGTCTCGTGCGTTACGTCTTGAAGTAAGTAAATTGAATCAATATGCAGCATTAAGAAAATTTGGGATACAAGTGCCGAAAACAATTGGTGCTGTTGGCCGTGATCATATAGTAAAAGCAGCAAAGGAGTTAGGAGAAGTACCGTTCATTACGAAGCATAACCGTGCAGGTAAAGGTCTTGGTGTTCAACTATTTCATTCCATTGATGCTTTAGAACAATATTTGGACAGTCCGGCGTTTGAAGAGCCTATTGATGGAATTACTTTAATCCAGCAATATATTGAAGCGCCAGAACCATATATTACACGTTGTGAATTTGTAGGCGGTCAGTTTGTATATGCAGTTAAAGTAGATACATCAGAGGGATTTGAGCTTTGTCCAGCAGATGCTTGCTCGATTCAAGATGCTTTCTGCCCAGTAGGAGAAGAGAGTAAGAAAGAGTCATCAACAAAATTTGAAATTATATCGGACTTCCACGAGCCAATTATTGAACAATACAAAGAGTTCTTGAAAGAAAATGAAATTACCGTTGCTGGTATTTAATTTATTCGCAGTGCGGATGGAACAATTTATACGTATGATATTAATACAAACACAAACTATAATTCTGACGCAGAGTCTGTAGCGAATCAATTTGGTATGCTAGAGCTTGCTACATTCCTTGGAAGAGAATTAGAGAAACAAGTAGAGTCAGTTAAATAATAGATACGGTTCTAGTGAAAACTTTTGTTAAAGTAATCTTTGCGGATATTTTGAGTAGTTTGAAATAGGAGTAAGAAGATCCCCTCTAGCTTAAGCTAAAGGGGATCTTCTTACCCCTATATATATTCCAATAATTGCTTCTATATTCCTTCTGTAAGCTACCTCTGCTAAAAAATGTTCAACCCCCTCATAAACAGAAAATATTTTTTATGGGGGGAGGTATGTATTCAATTTAAGTTTATAAAAATTGAATGAAGGCGATGCAAGTTCTCACTTATTTAGAATAAGAGAAAAGGTGATGCTTTATTTGTTCAATAAAATAATGATGGTGTATATTATCGTTAGATACTCGACTTGCCATAATAGCTCCCTCCATTGAAGATGCAAGAAAAGAAGCGAGAGATATAATGTTTATATCTTCTTTAAATTCTTGTTTCTCTATTCCTTCCTTTATGAGAGAGGCCATTAACATTACTGTATCATCATAGCCTTTTGCTGCTGCTTTTTGTAATTCTGGAAATACTCCAGTACTTTCAATTGCGCTATTAAGCAATGGACAACCTCCAGCAATAGGAGGATTATTAGCTGCATCTTGATATATAAGGAAAATTGCAAGGATTTTATCAATTGCTGTCTTTTGATTTTCCATTGCTTTATGGAAATGCCCCCACATAATCTCACCACTTTTGTTGTAGGCAGCAAGGACAATTTCTTCTTTATTTTTGAATCTACGATAAATAGAACCTTTAGGTAGTTCAGTAGCTGTCATAATATCCTGGATGGATGTGCGAGTGATCCCATTAGTATTAAATAAATATAAAGATGTTTCGATAATTTTTTCTTTTACCTTATCAACTTTAGTCATGCTTTGTAATCCTCCTAATAAAAACGAGCTTAATATCTAGGTAATGTTTACCATTTATTTTCATGAATTTTTATTGTAAGTATAAATAAGTTTGAAGTTAATTAAATTATATTATCTATATTATTTAAAAGAATTTTCTGTCAATAACAAAAGGACAAATTGGTTAATTCAGTGATATTATACAACTAATTTCACCTAAAATCATAGAAGAAGTAAAAATATAGTTAATTTTAATGTATAGACATATAACTATTATGTCTAATTTTTATTAATATTTTTAGCTAAAGGGGTTGAGCTACTCCTACTTTCATTTCATTCTATAAAAGGTTAATCATTGATAATGAGTGATTACTGGAATTTGATTGTAAATAAGCCACTGATTTTATTTTGTTAATAACTTGTAAAAAGGGTTTAAAAAACTAGAAACTTATAGTATCATTAGATTCTTAATAGAACCGAACCGACCGGTCCGTTCGTGAAAGATTAGAAAGGAGTGGCATCTGTTAATAGAGGAAGATATTTTTAGTTTGATATTCTAATAGGATTACCAATACCTAATTCGAACATTAGAATATGCAATAGTGAAAGGAGTAGAGTATGAAAAAAATCTATCAATATTTATGACACTTTGTGTATTCTGTTGGTGTTTCCTAGATTCAATGTGTTTGCTAAATCAGTAGAGGGAATAGACCATACACTTAAAAACAAATGAAGCAAAGGATATGTGTTACAGAGAGCATGAAGGACACTTAAAGTTTCAATAGCCATTGCATAAAAAAATAGATTTTGTAATTGTGCAAGATGCGAGTGGAAGTTTTAGAGATTCTATAGGTAGTGTTAAAAATGCAACGGATTAAGTAGGAAAAGGCTACAATACAGAGTTAAAAGAGATTCCAGGCTATAAATAAGCCTAATGGTTAGTTTTTTATATAAAATTATAGCAAGATCACAATTCATTAATTTTTATTTAAGGAGTATTAAAATGTTAGATTTATTTGAAAATAACAGTTGGAAGAAGACAAATATATTTTTCGCTGTGATAATTGTATTCATTACGACTTTTGCACTTATGTACGCTGAATTATTAGGAGACTTTGGTGCTTTTACTGCTTGGTCTTATTTAACTATTGGTGGGGGATTGTCCCTTATTTTGCTCGTTGGATACGATAAAGCAAAATCATTTTTTAGACAAATGAATAAAGGCAGTTGGAAATGGATCTTTATATCAATTATATTAGGATATCTGGTTAGCTTATTATTTGTTGGTATAGGTACTCTTATGAATACCCCTTTAGCAGAAAATGCTGGTTTTGAAGAGCCGGATACAACTCTTCCATTATGGATCGAGTTTCTTGATTATAGTATGAAGTTTTTTAGTTTAATTGGAGAAGAAGTTATTACAGCGGCTATAGCAGTTATTGTATTTTACTTTGCAAGCAAAAAATTTGACTCAGCAACTTCGTGGGTAATATCAGCAATTATTTCAGCGATTATTTTTGGATTGATGCATTATACTACTTATGACGGTAATATTTTTCAATGTGTATTTGTAATTGGTATCGGACGTTTGCCATTTACTTATGCTTGGAGAAAAACAGGTAGCTTATGGGGCGGTATTTGGGCACATGTCATTTATGATGTGTCACTACTTGTTTTAACTTACTTAGGTTAATAATCTATATTACAAAGTATTGATTCATATTTGAGGGATGGCAAATGCGAAAAATATTCAATTGTTATAAAAGTTTGGAATCCAATAATGAATAAGACACATAAAGAAAAGGTACCCATATAGGTACCTTTTCTAATAGTTTTTTAGCAGAAACAACTGCATCCGATAATGATTAATAGAATAAATAATACAACTAATAAAGCAAATCCTCCAGCGAAACCGCCGCCTTCGCCGCAACTACCACCATATCCCATAACAATAGTGCCTCCTTTAGATAAGAGGGTAAAACTAGGGTTCATTTCATGGATTTTAACGGGTTCACTTTACTTTATGTTTTAAAGAATAAATGGAGCAGGTCCTTTTGAAAATAAAGAAAAGACGCCATTAGGTGCCTTCCTTCGACTTTTGTAAGTAACTTTTACGAAATTATGATTGTTTTTTATTTTGTATTTCAATCAGTTCATCTGGTAGCGTTTTTGTATAATATTCTTTTTCTGTTAGTTCAAATATAAATAATGCTTTTTTCCAGTTATAAACAACCTCTTCTACATTATGTTGTTTAATCTTTAATAAATATTGACCTTTTAAATAGAATAGTTCACCTAATAGGTATAAAGTATTTAAATTAATTGCTAATTTTATACCCTTATCAAGGTATTTTATTGCCTCTTCATGTTGATATATGGAGTCTAAACATTTTGCTAAATTTAACATGATTTTTAATTTAATTTCTTTATCTCTAGGAAAATCTAACTTATTAAAATTAGTTAAACATCTTTTTAATATATTAATACCTTTTTCATAATTTTTATTTTCTGCATAAAATATAGCCATTGTTTGCATAATATCTATTTCTCTTTCTGATAAAAAATCAGAATTAGTTAAAGTCAGTTTTAATGCATTATTTAAAAGATCTAAAGCAGTTTTTATTGATCTATCCACCATAAATATAGCAATTGCTTCGTGCCATATTAGAAACTGTTTCTCTTCTTTTGTTTGAAAATTATTTAAGTTTTTCTCTTTTTTTACTATTTCATAAAGTTCTTTATATTGTTTTTGCTTTAAGCAGTCTTTTATTACGTATTTTACGTTTTCTACATATTTTAATCTTTTGTTTTGAGTTAGTGCAAATATATTATTTGGATCAATACCAAGTCTTTCTGATAATTGATATAACAATATACTAGATGGATAAATCATACCTTTTTCAATCTTGCTAATTTGACTTTGTGAACATATTCCATGACATAATTCGGATTGTGATATATTTTTTTTCATTCTAAGTTCTTTAATGATAATACCCAAATCTTTAAATTCCATTTTTCCACCTACTATCTAGCACTTTATTTGTAAAGGGATATTCCTTTACCTTAATGTAATGTAAAAATAATATAGTTGCAATTATTGTTTGGTGTAAAGGGCTTACCGTTTTCATAATGTGGTTAGGATTTTAGTATGTACAAAGAAGACACCCAAAGGCGCCTTCCTGCGACTTGAACCATCTTAATTTTAATAATATGTATTGGAAGCTCATACGAATATTATTTTACCATGTTAAATACCTAAATTCATTGAGAGAAAGATATAACTCATTATTCATTCTGTCAAAAAGGATTTATCTAACGTAACGTATGAATGTTCCATAAATGTATCAAAAAAATGAATAAATCGTGATTGGCATGAAAAAAGGGTTTTTACTATTACGTAAGAACCCATAAACAAAGAAAAAATCGTATGTGCCTCTATATTATTGTAATGAAATTAAATAAAAACGCTATTTTAATACAAAGCGAAATTGAAAGTTAACAAGCAATACTTAAAAAAGTAAAAGCGGCAAATCCGTAAACTAACAAGCTACTAGTAGCAAGGAATTTTATAAGTTCATTTGTAGAAATAATAGTTAAACATAATGCTATAGATGCACCTATAAAGAATTGGTACTTTGTATGTATATTTGTAAGATTAATTATTACAAGTACAGTTAAGAAAAGTGAAATGAAGTTAAAATATCTTTTCATTGTCATATTTCCTTTCAATGTTTGATCTGTATTTATTATACCAGCTTATACCAGTAATAACATACTTTGTAATGAGGTTTAATAGAAATCTTATTTTGCCATAAATAAAAAGGCGGTTGTTTCCACAATCACTTTTCAGTGAAACAATGCAATTTTTTAGAAATAAAATATGGATGATTCCTGAAAATGTTATAGGATATAATTCAATTTTTATCCCGCGTTAACGGAAAGTAAAACTCCCACCTCAAAATTCAGTTGGAGCAAAGAAGTTAAGTGGGGGATGAACAAAACCCCCACTAATTAAAGTTTCATTTTATAAGAAAGGAATGACTATATTATATGAAAACTTGTCTAACAAGGTTACATATAAAAGAGCAGCTAGCAATAGCTAACTGCTCAATACAAGGAGATACAGAGAAAACTAAATGAATGTTGGCATACAGCCTATCAACATTATGGACATAATATTGAGTTTTATTCAAAGGAATTCATGTTTTATAAATTAGATTACGATAGTCGATATTCTCCATATTGACCAGAAAAGAACCAAGAATTCTAGTGAAATTCCAAGTGTTCTTTTTCTAGTTTTTTGAAATTCTTTTATTAAATAGCCAACAGCACTAATTGCTATAAGAATGAAAAGAATAAGTTCTAGTGTAACTGGCATTTGATCCGCTCCTAATATGTTAATTTGTAATATAAACATTATAGGATATTTTTGTGGTTAGTAGTGAAAAATTTAGCAAAACTATCTCTATATGAAAAAAGATCCTGCTGTCTCCAACAGAACCTCTTCTAAAATGGCAAAGAGTAACTCTTACCTTACTCTTTGTTAATAATATTACAGGAGTGTTAATGAAAATCCAAGACTCCTTATATTGAGAAATAAAGAAGAATTATTCTAAAGAATTCCAATATAAAATTAGAGATTACCATGAAGGGAGTTATAATGAGTTACTACCTATTATATATTCATAAATAAAAACCATGATATTAATACGGAAAAATATATTAATATGAATTTTTGCATATTTTAAAATTCAATATATCCCTCAAAACCTTTTAATTGTATAATGTATTTTGTCATATTTTTAGATTTTTCGACAAAAAACAACATGAATAGAGAACAAATTGGGAGAAGGAATTATGTACACAAAACTATTAAAATCAATTACATCATTATCACTTATTGGTGGTGCTTTACTGTTTACAAATGGCAGTGATGTGAGAGCTGCTGAGGCGAGTATTTTTTCTGATGTGCCTACATCGCATTGGTCGTATCCGGCGATTAAAGATTTAGCGGGTAAAAACATTATTTCTGGTTATGGAAATGGGAAGTTTGGTTTCGGTGATGTTGCGACGAGAGAACAAGTTGCAGCTTTAATTTATCGCGTGTTAGTACCGAATAAGCAAGGTGGTACGTTTAGTAATGACGGTGCTCGTTATGTATTACAAGATGGATCCACTTTAAATAATCCGTATCGAGATATTCGTTCAGGTTCAACAATGTTTCCAGAAGAGGTTTTAACGCTAACGAAATTAGGGGTTTTTAAAGGTGATGCAAATGGGGGATTTAGACCGAAAGATTCTGTTAGCCGGGCAGAAATGGCGCAAATTCTTACAAACGCTTTCCATCTTTCTGCGAAACAAAAGCATACATTTAACGATGTTCCAAGTGGTTTTTGGGGTGAAAATGCAATTAGTGCAGTGCAGTCAAACGGGATTGCTTCTGGTACAGGTGAAGGGAAATTTGAGCCATACAGTACGGTAAAACGTGAACAATATGCACAGTTTTTATATAATACTTTGAAGTATAAAAAACCAGAAGTTGCGGTGCGAGATACAGGGGATGCGGCATTATTAGCAGCATTTAAAGATGAAGTGCAAAAGCGTATTAATACGTATGAAACAAATATTACACTTCCGTACAAAACGACAAATAGTAATACAAAAGAAGTAATGGATACACTTTTTAATGCCTATAAAGAAGTGGCAAGTAAAAATGAGTATACGAATTTTAATAGATCGAATGTTTCATATGGACTTTCTGGATCCCCTGGAAATTATACGTTTACGTTAAAGATTACATATCGTGAAACGAAAGAACAAACAGAATATGTAATGAAGCAAGCAAAGGCAATCGTTTCTTCTATTACGCAAGCTGGAATGGATGATCACGAAAAAGTGAAGGCGATTCATGATTATGTTGTAAAACAGGTTTCTTATGATACGTCTTATAAAGCTTACACAGCATATGAAGCACTTGTAAATCGTTCTGCGGTTTGCCAAGGTTATGCACTATTAACCTATCAATTATTAAAAGAAGCTGGAATTGAGAATCATTTTGTAGTAGGAACTGGAGACGGACAGCCTCATGCTTGGAACTTGGTGAAAATCGAAAACAAATGGTATCACCTTGATACAACATTCGATGATCCGGTGCCAGATGAGCAGGGCCGTGTAACGTATTCTTATTTCAACTTATCAGATGAGCAAATCGCAAGAAATCATGAGTGGAATCGCGTAGACTATCCGCAAGCTACAACAAATTATTATAGTACATTAACAAATAAAATTGCGGCAGGTGGTACGAAGACCCCTGCGTATCAACAAATTTTAAAAGATACAAAGTTAAATTATTTGGGAAATGATTACATCGCAAATAACTATAATGAATTCAAAAATAAAATGCAGCAACGTTATAACGAAAAGTCACCAAAGATTGAAATTCTGTATAAACAATCAATGGATGGCGCATTGCAAGATGTGAAAAAGGCAATTGGGGAAATCGGTTATCCGCAAGGGGCAAACCGTGTTTCTTATAAAGCTGAGCCGTATAATGCGAAAGAAGGATATTCTTTAGTGACGATTACGTTTATGTAATGATCAAGAAAAAGCATCTGTTTCAGATGCTTTTTTTATTTTTATCCGACAAAATATGACAATGTATAAATGACTTGTTTGCTACCATGAGGTGAGAAATCTTACATGTTGCTGAAATAACTAGTACATACCGGAGGCAAACAATATGAAACGAAAATTACTTACAGCATTAGCATGCGGTACATTACTTGTGAGCATGGCTGCTTGTAGCACAAATGAGAAGACTGCAACTGAAGCAAAGCCTAAACAAGAAGAAAAAGTTCAAACCAACCAAAAACAACAAAAAGATAGTTACGTAGTAAGTGAAGAGCAATTATCTAAAGCGGCACAGATGATTGGAGAAATCAAAAGCGAGCAAACTATAAATGACATGATGATACATATGTCTCTCCAAAAACTCACATTTAATGGGAATAATCTTCATGTTTCTGGTACTCGTGATGTAGGGCGATTTCAAATGACGAAAGAAAACATTCAGTACTTAAAAAACAACTTAAATGTTATCAATAATGATGAAAGAAAAAGATATGAATCTATTTTGAACAAATGGTACGGTGGAGATTTCGAATCTGTAGTTGAAGACTATAGTGAAATTCATTATTTACGCTCTGGAAAAAAGCAAAGTATGGAGGGAGCTAAACTAGCTAAAAAAACGAATAGTGATGAAAAAGAATTTATTCTCCATTTCTTTGGTCAAGAGGGGTTAGATGTTCATAATAAAGAGTGGAAACATGGAGAGTTATAGAAATAAAACTGAATTGCATACAAATGAAAATACAATGCTTTTATTCTGCAATATGGTATTTGCTTCGGAGATAGTATTACACCGGCTTAGCATGTGGTTTTACCTTTAATTAATAGCTTGTTCTCTTATTAATCGCTGCATGGATTACCAAAATATCTAATACAGAAGACCGGCATACATAAACTATTGTATTTCTCAATAAACAAAAACAACTTAACATGGTAAAATAATAGTTGGATGGGAGTCCAATACATATTATTAAAATTAAGATGGTTCAAGTCGGAGGAAGGCACCTTAGGGTGTCTTTTTCTTTTTTAAAATGACAGTTTTGACTTAAAGAAGATACATTTTCAATGGATGATTCCCATGAATATATAAATAAAGTTTATCCATTGATAACTAAGTTGAAAGTGGAAAATATGTTGTAATAACAATTTTACTTCTTCTATTTTCATGAATATGTATAATTACATAAAAATTCAAGGGAAAAGAGAGTATACTTTCTTATTGTGTAATAAAGATAAGGCCCGCCTACGGAAATAGGTGGGCTTTTTTTACATATAAAGAAAAGACACTCACATGAGTGTCTTTTCGATAGTTTTTTAGCAGAAGCAAGCAGCTCCAACGATGATTAATAAAATAAACAATACAACTAATAAAGCAAATCCTCCGGCGAAGCCACAGCCGCCACAACTACCACCAAAGCCCATAACAGTTCCTCCTTTTAATAGGAGGAGAAAAACAAAGGTTCACTCATGTGTTTTAACGGATTCCATTTACTTTATGCTTTTACGAATGAATGGAGCAGGTCCTTTTCAAAATAGATTTATTTATTCTTAGAAAGAGTTCAAGGGCAAAATAGGAGAATCTATATTATTCATTAAGAGGGGATAAGTGGAAAATAAAATATCCAAAAATACAGATGGAAATCCGCTTTTATACCTTTCATTAAAATAATACTAGCATTATATATTATAAGGAATACTTGTCCTTAATTGTAAATGAAAGGGGGGAATTGATATGAGTTATGGCTATAGTCATCCTCCTGGAAGATGTCATAAACATCACAATGAAACTTTGTCAACGGGTGTATTACGTAGACATTCCGCTACGTTGTTTCTTACTGTGGAAGCTATGAATGTTGATCCAGATGATACTCATACAGTAACTGTTGAAATGTTTGATTGGTCATCGGGTTCTCCGGTATTGTTACCATTAGTAGACCCTTCAACACAAACATTGGCACCTAATCGATATGTTACTTTTCGTTCAGCAGCTCTTCCTCCAGGAGTTTTTGCTTATGAAGTAAGAATCATTCGTTCGAAAGATAGAGATGTTGTTACGAATGTTTTTGGTCTTAGTGCAATAGTATTTAACCCACAAGAAGGAAATAATGTTTTACAACATGATTTAGCAAAATTAGATCTTAAATAGATTTTATAAAAGTTTATTTATGGGACAAGATTAAAAAAGAGTAGGATGTAATCCTACTCTTTTTTAACATCAATTATATTAAAGTTTTAAAAGAAATCCTTCATCATTTTTGCATCTTTAATGTTCACTACCACACCTTCAACTTTATCTTTCTTCTCATCTTTAGCAATCGTAATTTGCTCCTTATTATCAACCCACACAAGAAACTCTTCTTTTACGTCATCTTTATATGTAACGGTTATAGTAGAATGTGCAGATTCTCTCTTTTTTTGATCTAGTGTGATTTGCTTAGGAGTGCCTTTTTGAACTGCTGAAACGATAGATTGTATCATTTCTTCGTTGTCTGTTTGAGATTTTGAAACGTTGTTATTTTTTGTGCTAAGTATTTCGATATCTGTAATATTTGCGGAGTTTAATTGAAAGGCATTTTGTTTCTGTTCTTGTTTAGCTTGTGGGGATTTGTCTGTAGCTGAGGTACTTGCACAGCCTATTAAAGTGAAAGATAGAGCGGTTAGAGCGCATATAGATATGATTTTTTTCATAGTATCCCTCCTTATGTTTAATTATAACAATTTTCTGTTAATTTAGGTAGTTATTGTAAGTAGATTTATTCTACTAGTTTTAGGATAGAAAAAATTCACATAACTTTTTTCATATTTTATGTTTAACATTTCGAAAATGGGTGTACTACATATAATATAACAAATAATTCATTTTAAAGGAGGAAGTTAAAGATGGAAACGAAGTATAGTAAACCTTTTGTATATGAATTTATTACGGAGAAAGAGGTCATGAATGCGGCGAATGATCTAGTGAAGAAAGGAATAGACCAAAAAGATATTTACGTATTAACACATGAGAAAGAAAGGACAGATAGAATTGCAGACAATGCAGACGTGAATACAATTGGAATAAAAGAGGAGGGACTTGGGACAAGCATTATTAACGTCTTTCAAAACACGGGAGATCAGTTAAGAAATAAGATGCAAGAGTTAGGACTTAATGAAGAAGAAGCAAACTTTTATGAAGAAAAACTGGATGAAGGAAAAATCTTGTTATTCGTAAAGGATTTAGAAAGAGTCGGTGAATGGTTACAAGAAAGAAGATGCATGTATTCTATTTAAATTTGTATCCTGTAAATCTATAAATCTATTACGAAAAGGAGATGGGAAATATGAGTGAGAATGGGCTAAAAGAACAAGTTAAAGGTAAAGTTGAAAAGAAAAAAGGACAAGTAAAAGAAGGAATTGGTGAAGTTACAGACGATAGAGAGTTGAAAAATGAAGGGAAGTGGGAAAAGGCGAAGGGAACGATAAAAGAAAAAGTCGGAAAAGTGAAACAAAAGATAAGTGATGAATTGGATAATAAAGAATAATATATGTTCATCAAGCTTTGGTTACATACCAAAGCTTGATGAATCCAATATAAAACGAATATAGGAGGTTTAATTGTGGGACTTATTATTACGTGTATTGTAGGTGGACTTATTGGTGCGTTAGCTGGAATGATTACGGGAAAAGACTTTCCTTTAGGTATAGTTGGTAATGTGATTGCCGGATTAATCGGATCTTGGGTAGGTAGTGCGTTATTTGGTCATTGGGGTCCTGAATGGGGAGGCATCTTTATTCTTCCAGCTTTATTAGGTGCAATCGTCTTTATTTTAATCGTTACATTCTTTTCTAGAATGCTTCGGAAAGCGTAAGTATGATAATGAATAATAATCTTAAGTTTGTTATATGTGACTATAAGGTTAATAAGCTCGTAAAAATACATAAAAAAAGCATCCAATTAAACTAATTTGGATGCTTTTTTTATGTAATCTGCATAGGAATGAGTGGAGGATGAAGAACCTCCACTCATTAACATTACACTTTCTATTATGTATTAAGCCATCGTTACTTTTTTACAATTATTTATTCTTACGACTTGCCTTGGTTCTATATGAGATAAGTCCTCGCTATTACCTATATCCACTACAATTGTATTCGTTAGTATGTTAATAATGGAACCAACTAATTTTGTAGCATGATCGTGTCGATAAGAAAATTGAACGAAATCTCCCTTTTTAAAGTTGTGCTCTTCCATAGATAGATCCCCCTAAAAATAATGTTTATACATTATACATACACAAAATTATAAGTTTTAAACATTTATTAGTACGATTTAAGCGTTAAGCCAAGAAAGGTGTAGAAAATTTATTTATAATGAAAATGAAAAAATATGTTTAAAATTAATCTTTATGGGTAATTAACATAGTAGTAGTTTGAGATAAGGGGGCGGAAATGATGAATTTGGTAGTAAATATTTTACAAAATGATGTGGGTTATACGGTACAACTTAATGGTGAGATTGATGCGTATACGGCATCAGATTTAAAAAATAAGATGATGCCTATTGCAAGCGAAAAAGAGGTTCATATTGTAGTAGATTTTACTGAGGTAGAGTATATGGATAGTACAGGTTTAGGCGTATTTATAGCTCTATTAAAAGCGGTTAAGAAAAATGATGGCAAACTAGAATTTATTGGTGTCTCTAAAAGGTTAAAAAGATTATTTGATATTACAGGACTAACAGAAATATTAAATTTAAATTCCGATTTTGAAAAAGTAGAAAGAAGGTGACTAGGGATGATGGAGAGATTTGAAAAGATAGAAATGAAAATTCCTGCAAAGGCAGAATATGTGGCTATTATTCGTTTAACAATGGCTGGTGTTGCGAATCGAATGGGCTTTGCTTATGACGATATAGAAGATATGAAAATTGCTATTAGTGAAGCATGTACAAATATTGTACAACATGCATACAAAGAAGACGTTGGAGAAATTGCAATTGTCTTTGGTCTATATGAAGATCGATTAGAAATTATGGTTGCTGATAATGGGGTTAGCTTTGATTTTAGTACCTTAAAAGAGAAAGTTGGTCCGTATGATATTAGTAAACCAGTAGAACATTTGCCGGAAAATGGTTTAGGTTTATATTTAATTAATACGTTAATGGATGATATACAAATTATGCATGATGAGGGCATGACAGTTTTAATGACAAAATATATACAAAGAGAGCAGGTGGAGAATGATGGAAATCCAATCTCAACCTACAAATCTTGCTAAAGAAGACGTTATTAAACTAATTGCAGACTTCCAACAAAACCAATGTGATGAAGCACAGGAAAGATTAGTGAATCACTATAAAAACCTCGTACATTCCATTGCATATCGCTATTCAAAAGGTGGACCGATGCATGAGGATATTATACAAGTAGGAATGTTAGGGCTCTTAGGCGCAATAAGAAGGTATGATTACTCAATAGGGAATGCTTTTGAGCCGTTTGCCATACCTACGATAGTAGGGGAAATAAAGAAGTATTTACGTGATAAAACTTGGGGTATTCATGTTCCAAGGCGGATTAAAGATTTAGGCGGGAAGATTAAACTTGCGATAGAGGAGCTAACAGATCATCTACAACGTTCACCGAAGATTATAGAGATTGCAGATCATTTAGGACTATCCGAAGAGGAAGTGCTAGAAATTATGGATGCGAAAAATAATTATCGCGTATCTTCCTTAGATGATGTAGTTGAAAATTCATCTGATGGCAGTTCGGTAGCGAGAATTGAATCTGTAGGTGAAGTAGAGCAAGGATATGAAGAGACAGAAAGGCGTCTCGTTTTAAAGGATATTTTTAACGTATTAAATGAGACGGAAAAGAGTGTTATTCATTATATATTTGGAGAAAATTTAAATCAAAAGGATACAGGGGAACGGTTAGGTATTTCACAAATGCATGTTTCTCGTATTAAAAGACAAGCGATAAGTAAATTGAAGCAAGCGGCGTTTTTAGATACATAAAAAATTTAAAGAGTTATGTTTAAAACATGAGAAAAGGGGTAGTTATTAAGTATAGGAGGAGATATAAAAATGTCACACGATGTGAAAGAACTAATCGAAGGATTGAATGAAGATTTAGCAGGAGAATACTCGGCAATTATTATGTATAACCATAATGCTGCTACAGTTTCTGGTATATATAGACAAGTGTTAAAACCTTTCTTTGAATCTGAAATTAGTGATGAACAAGGACATGCCCTATATTTAGCGGAGAAAATTAAGACGTTAGGTGGTACACCTACTACGATCCCTTTACCAGTGAAACAAGTAGAAGATGTTAGAGAAATGTTAGAAGAAGCTAGGAAGTCAGAATATGAAACAATTAAGCGTTATGAAAAGAGAAAAGAACAGGCAGCGAAATTAAATATGACAGAGTTAGTTGTAAAGTTAGAAGATATGATCGCAGATGAAACAAATCATATGGAAGAGTTAGATCGTCTTTTAAGTGACAAAGCAATGGTGTTAAATTAATTTATAGAGTGAAAGAACAAACTCTCATTTCTAGGGGGTTTGTTCTTTTGCTGTATAAAAAATATGTTTGAGTAGGAAATTTTCATTTTATAACTGAGTATGCAATACTAGAAAAATAGAAAATGATATTAGATTTACATTTTAAATAAGAAAAGGGGAAATAACTTGTGTCCATTTTAATTGTCGATGATAATCCGGTTAACATCTTTGTAATTGAAAAAATTTTAAAACAAGCCGGATATCAGGATCTTGTATCGCTGAATTCTGCACAAGAGCTTTTCGAATACATCCATTTTGGAAAAGATTCTTCCAGGCATAATGAAATTGATTTAATACTATTAGATATTATGATGCCTGAAATTGATGGACTTGAAGTTTGTAGGCGATTACAAAAAGAGGAGAAGTTTAAAGATATTCCTATTATTTTTGTAACAGCTTTAGAAGATGCGAATAAATTAGCTGAAGCGCTTGATATAGGCGCAATGGATTATATTACGAAACCGATAAATAAAGTTGAATTGTTAGCGCGTATGCGTGTAGCATTACGCTTGAAATCAGAATTAAATTGGCATAAAGAACAAGAGGAAAACCTTCGTAATGAATTGGATTTAGCTACACAAGTACAAAGAAACTTATTAAGTAGCCCATTAAGAGAAGATCATATAAAAATTGAAGCAAGCTATTTACCTTCATTCAAACTAGCTGGAGATATGTATTATTGGTATAAAATCGATGAAAACCGCTACGGTATTATATTATTGGACGTAATGGGACATGGTATATCTGCTTCATTAGTTTGTATGTTTATTTCGTCTGTATTACGTGAAACGATTAAATGTTTAATTGATCCAGAACTCGTCATTAAAGACTTAAATAAATATATGACTCTTTTACATAATGAGAATGACAATATTCCATATTATTTTACAACGATATACTTAGTAGTGGATACAGAAAAGAGAACGATTGAATATGTAAATGCAGGACATCCTTCTGGATACGTTTTAGTTGATGAAACAAATATGGTTGAACTGAATCGCGGGAGTTGTGCGGTAGGATTTTTTGATGAAATAAAAGTTGAAAAGACAGTTATACCTTTTAAGAAGAACGCTCAAATCACATTGTTTACAGATGGTGTTCTTGAAGCAATTGCAAATGATGAATTTGAGGCTGAAGAGAAATTACGTGCTTTTACAGAAAGAAAATGGGGAGATTTAGAAGAAGAGATAGAAGGGTTTTATAAGGAAGAACAGAAGAAAGCGCAATCAGATGATATGTGCCTCATTATGATACAAACGAATGCGAAATAAAAAGCGTATGAAATCCAAATAGAGGATTTCATACGCTTTTTACCCCGCATTAACGGGCAGTAAGACTCCCACAAAAAAATTAGTCTGAAGCAAAGGAGATAGGTGGGAGATCAACTGCCCGTAAATGCCCGA
>NZ_NVEC01000042.1 GCF_002571225.1 Bacillus sp. AFS059628
TTTCGCTGAATTTTGAGGTGGGGATCTTACTGCCCATTAAAGCGGGATAAATATCGGAAGAACGCTTCAGTAAAAAGGCGTTCTTTCCTTTTTTTCTACAGTTTTTATAACGTTTAAATTTATGTAATTCGGTTATGATGTTGAAGATACATAAGCAGGGAATTTCAAAAACATAGCGAATATTTCATGGTACAACTACATATTTTTTTGATTTAAAGTGGTTTCGTTTGACCTTTATTGACCATAATTGTATTATAAGACTAAGAAAGCTTTAGAAGGAGGAAATAACAGATGAATTTAATTCCTACAGTAATTGAACAAACAAATCGTGGAGAACGCGCTTACGATATTTACTCTCGACTATTAAAAGACCGCATCATTATGCTTGGTAGCGCAATTGATGACAACGTAGCTAACTCAATCGTTTCCCAGCTTTTATTCTTGGAATCTCAAGATCCAGAAAAAGATATTCACATCTACATCAACAGCCCTGGTGGCTCTATCACAGCAGGTATGGCAATTTACGATACAATGCAGTTTATTAAACCACAAGTATCAACAATCTGTATCGGTATGGCTGCATCTATGGGTGCATTCTTACTTGCAGCAGGTGAAAAAGGAAAACGTTATGCACTTCCAAACAGTGAAGTAATGATTCACCAACCACTTGGTGGAGCACAAGGTCAAGCGACTGAAATCGAAATCGCTGCTAAACGTATCCTATTCTTACGTGAAAAACTAAACCAAATTCTTGCTGACCGCACAGGTCAACCACTTGAAGTATTACAACGCGACACAGACCGCGACAACTTCATGACAGCAGAAAAAGCTTTAGAATACGGTTTAATCGATAAGATCTTTACAAATCGTTAATAACTAAAAGCGAAAGCGGCTCGTTCAGAATTGCAGGGCGATGGAGCCCCTGATTCCGAGGCGCTTTTTGCCTCGAATGAAGGGGCGAAGCGACCGGAGATTCTAGCCGCTGGAGCTAGATATAACTAAAAGCAGAAGCGGCTCGTTCAGAATGGGAGGAGGATGGAGCTTCTGACAAAGAGGTGCTTTTTACCTCGTCGGAAGAAGCGAAGCCACCGACCATTCTAGCCGCTGGAGCTAGATATAACTAAAAGCGGAAGCGGCTCGTTCAGCTCTGACTAGCTAAGGTTCTTTCGCATAAAAGGCGCTTTTTGCCTTCTTATGCGGAAGGTTCTTAGACACGAAGAGCTAGCAGCTGGAGCTAGATACACTAAAAGCGAAAGCGCCCTATTACAGGGCGCTTTTTTTATAGTGGGGCCGCAGCACTCGTATACCCCAACTAGTATTCGCCTAAATATATCAACGATTCCACACAACTTATCGACTTACCGACAATTCTCGACAAGCACGCACCCCTACATACCCCCACAAACAAACAACAAGCCCAAAACAACAAAGAAGCTATCGCACGCGCGCGATAGCTTCTTATTGTACATATGCAGCTAATGCTTCTAAAGCTTCTTCTGCATCTGAACCTTCTGTTGTAATTGTTATCATGCTACCAGTGCCAATTGCTAAGCTCATAATCCCCATTATGCTCTTTGCATTTACTGTCTTTCCATCTTTCTCAATGAAGATATCCGCATGAAAACGATTTGCCTCTTGTACAAACAACGCAGCCGGACGTGCTTGTAAACCGTTTTTTAATGAAACCTGAACTCTTTTTTGAACCACAGCTCCATTTCCCCTTTACCCTCTTATTTTTTTGCTACCGTTTCCCCCGCGCGTAATTTCTCTGCAATATCATCAATTTTACGCAAACGATGATTAATACCCGATTTACTAATTTTCCCCCCGGATACCATCTCACCTAACTCTTTCAATGTTACATCTTGATAATCTCTTCGTAGTTGCGCAATTTCTCGTAGTTTATCTGGCAATACATCAAGACCAACCGTCTCATCAATGTAGCGGATATTTTCAATCTGCCTTAGCGCTGCACCAATTGTTTTATTTAAATTAGCTGTTTCGCAATTCACTAAACGATTTACAGAGTTACGCATATCACGTACGATTCGAATGTCTTCAAATCTTAAAAGCGCATTATGAGCACCTATAATATTTAAAAACTCTGTAATTTTTTCTGCTTCTTTCAAATACGTAATGTACCCTTTTCTTCTTTCCAACGTCTTACTATTTAAATCAAATCCGTTCATCAATTCACATATAGCATCATTATGTTCCTTATATAACGAAAAGATCTCTAAATGATAAGATGATGTTTCTGGGTTATTTACTGAACCACCTGCTAAAAATGCACCGCGTAAATACGATCGTTTACAACATTTCTTCTCAATTAATTCTTGCGATATATTTCGAATGAATGAAAAGTCATCTCGCACGATATGAAGATCAGCTAATATTTCGCGAGATTTCTCAACGAGTCTTACGATATATACGTTATTTTTCTTCAATCGCATTTTTTTACGAACAAGTAATTCTACCGTCACGTCATATCCTTTTTTCAAAAGCGTATAAATCCTTCTTGCAATTGCTGCATTCTCTGTTTGAATATCGATAGATAGACGACGATTTGAAAAAGAAAGCGATCCGTTCATGCGAAGTAACGCTGATAATTCTGCTTTCTCACAGCATTCCTTCACCTCTAAATTCGTCAACTCTTTCTTTGTTTCTGATGCAAATGACACAGCCAACACCTCCTTATACGATTATTGTGGAACAAAAATCTTGTCCTATATGAAATGAGGAGCGTTACCTCAAATGAGGCAACGCACATCTACAACAGTGAATATAAAATAGAAGCTAGTTTTAATGTATCGTGTCTTACAACACGGTCATCATACTTCGCTAATTGATCTTGAATAACATCAATATTGTTTTCAGTAAAACGTTCTTCGTCCACTACAACTGGTGCTGACATTTCTTCCTCATATAACTGACGTAATTCACAAGGAATATCACGGTTATTTACAATTGCAGTATCGATAAATGGTTTACCTAAATGGTCATGTAACGCCTGCACATGGTCAAACGCAGTATATCCCATCGTTTCACCAGCTTGCGTCATAACATTACACACATATACCTTCTTCGCTTTTGCAGCAAGAACAGCGTCCCCGATTTTGTTAACAACTAAATTCGGTAATATACTCGTATACAAACTTCCTGGACCGAAAACAAGTAAATCAGCTCGTTTAATCTCAGTCAACGTTTCATGTAACGGCTCTACATCTTCTGGAGTTAAAAAGACACGGTTAATCTTCTTCCCGTAATAAGGAATCTTTGATTCACCTGTTACAATTTCTCCATCTTCTAGTTCCGCATGCAGTACTGCACTTTGATTCGCTGCCGGTAATACACGTCCTCTAACATTTAACACTTTGCTCGTTTCCGTAATTGCATGGAAAAAGTCTCCTGTAATCGAGGTCATACCTGCCAACAATAAATTTCCTAACGCATGACCTTTCAGTCCGTCTCCCGTTGTGAAACGGTGCTGAAATAAAGCTTCCACCAGTGGCTCTACATCTGATAACGCAACAAGTACGTTACGAATGTCACCTGGAGGCGGAATTTCTAGCTCATCACGTAATCTACCTGAACTGCCACCATCATCAGCGATTGTAACAACTGCTGTAATATCAACTGGATATTGTTTTAATCCTCTTAATAATACAGAGAGTCCAGTACCGCCTCCCATGATAACAATTTTAGGTTTTCTCTCTTTTTTCATCCCTTAATGGCCCTTTCTCTTCTCCACATCACGATGAGATACATGAACGCTATACTCTGGTTTCAAATGTTTCCCAAGGTATTCTGTAAGCGTAACAGAACGATGCTGCCCACCTGTACATCCAATTGCAATTACAAGTTGACTCTTACCTTCTCTTTTATAATGAGGCAGCATGAAAGTGATAAGATCCGTCAATTTTTCTAAAAACTTATGCGTCTCATTAAATTTCAGCACATACGATGAAACTTCTTCATCTAGTCCTGTTAATGGCTTCATATGTGGAATGTAATATGGATTTGGTAAAAAACGAACATCAAATACTAAATCTGCATCAATTGGAATACCGTACTTAAATCCAAATGACATAACATTTACACGAAATGCTTGCTCAGTTTCTGTTGAGAACAAGTGAACAATTTTTTCACGTAATTCTTTCGGTTTTAAATCCGATGTATCAAGCACAATATTCGCTCGTGCCTTCATATCTGTTAATAAATTGCGCTCTGCTTCGATTCCCTTTAACGGCAGACCAGTTGGTGCAAGTGGATGCGAACGTCTCGTTTCTTTATAACGAGTTACAAGCGTACTATCTTTCGCATCTAAAAATAAAATATGAGGAATAATCCATGTACGTTCTGATAAATCATCAAGTGCTCCCCATAAATGTTCGAAAAACTCGCGGCCACGTAAATCAATACCAAGTGCCACTTTATTCATTTTCCCTTTTGAATCCGCCATAAGCTCAATAAACTTTGGCAATAACATCGGTGGTAAATTATCTACACAAAAATATCCTAAATCTTCAAAACTTTGTAAAGCTACTGTCTTTCCGGCTCCAGACATTCCTGTAATAATTACCATTTTTATATCATTATTCTCTGTCATCGTATCCTCTCCTTGACGGTTTAACTCGGATCTAATCGATATGAAAGCAACTCAAAATCTGGGGTATATACAAATGTACCGTAGATTATGCCATTTCCTTTAATTAAATAATCAATAATGTGATAATCTCCTGGTGCCATTGCTAAATCATCAATTTTATCAAATGTATGCCAACCAATGATGCCTTCTTCGCTCTCTAGTTTGTTTTCTCCTGCAAAATCTGTCGCTAAAAAGGAGAACATCATCCATTCAGAAACAACTTTATCACCTTCTTGGATGACAAAGGTGAAGACCCCCTTTAACGCTGGGTTCTTTAAATAAATACCTGTTTCTTCACGATACTCGCGAACAACGGAATCTCTTACAGTCTCCCCACGCTCCATTTTCCCACCTGGTGCAACCCACCAATTCCGGCGAGGTTTTTGGAGTAAGAGTACTTCATTATCTCTAATTAACACACAGTTTGTCACTCTTTGCATGTTTCTTCACCTCAGCTACTTGCAGCAAATTTCTCACTGCATACTCATTTCATTATACTATCAAAAACAGTTTGCTACAACGAAGGAGCCAGTCCCGCTTTCGCTAAGCACTGCTACTCAACAATTTTAAAAAAGCTTTTTATAACAAGCAATGTAAATGCCTGGACTTTCAGTGAATAGCATGAAAAATCCCCTTAACGACTTTTATCGCCAAGGGGACTCTAGCCCTTATTTCTTACCGAAATAAGTAACAATCGCAAATCCTAAAATAAAGGTAATAATTGAACTTATAATTGAGAATCCACCAGTCGGCATACCAGGGAACACAATCACAATCGAACCGATAACAAGTCCAATAATTGCCGCAAATGTCATACTTTTATAACGATCTAATAAGAAACTAATTCCTTTACTACTTACAACGAATCCTACCATAACACCAGCACCGATAACTAGAATTAAAGGTAAGTTCATTGTAGTTAAAGCATTAATTGCTGTCGGATACACACCAATAATTAATAAAATAAATGATCCGCTAATCCCAGGAAGCAACATAGCCATACTAGCCATCCACCCTGCAAAAAATAAACCAATTGCATTTAAAATTGTTAACGTTGTAATTGGGTCTACTGTCTTATCTGGTTTAAAGAAAGCTGTGATCGCAACAAGAATTGCTGCAACGATTAATAAAACAATGTGCTTACCTTTAAACGACGACTTTGCATCAGCTTCCCTCATTAACATCGGTAATATGCTAATAATTAAACCGAGGAAGAAAAATTGAGTCGGTTCATAATGATTTGCAAGTAAATATTTAATAACGTGACTTAACGTTAAAAACGCTGTCGCCACACCAGCTGCAAGGGGAATTAAAAATCCTAAATGTTTTTTCCATTCACGACTAAAGAACCCACTAATTGCTGCAAGCAATTGTTCATAAATCCCTAACACAACAGCGATTGTACCGCCGCTCACACCAGGAATTAAATCACTAACGCCCATACAAAATCCACGATATATATTACGCCATTCCATACTGAATAAATTCCTCATTTCTTATAGTGATTTTTTCCGTAAAGTTCAGTATATCAATAAGAAAGCTTATAATACCGATATTTTTTGACAAAACTTTGACATTTTCACACAAAAAAAGAAGAAAGCTCCTATCTGTAGCTTTCTTCTCAAAAGGTATGTTATTCCTTATTTTTCTGATACGGTTTTTAGTTCTTCTAATAATTCTTCAACGTAATGCTGTGCACTTTGTGCTGCGATACTACCGTCACCTGTTGCAGTTACAATTTGACGTAGCATTTTTTCACGAACATCTCCAGCTGCGAAAATACCAGGAATTTTCGTTTCCATACGCTCATTTGTTTCAAGGTAACCATTTTCATTTGTAATACCTAGTTCAACAAATGGTTTTGATAATGGTAACATACCGATGTATACGAATACGCCGTCAGTTTTGACTTCTTTCTCTTCTCCACTGTTTACGTCTACAAGTGTTACACTTCCTACTTTACCACTTGCTTCGTTAATCTCTTTAATCGTGTGGTTCCAAATGAAATCTACTTTCTCATTTTGGAAAGCACGATCTTGTAAAATTTTCTGTGCACGAAGCGTGTCACGACGGTGAACGATCGTTACTTTTGATGCGAAGCGCGTTAAGAACACACCCTCTTCAACAGCAGAATCTCCGCCGCCAATAACTACAAGTTCTTTCCCTTTAAAGAATGCGCCGTCACATACTGCACAATATGATACACCGCGGCCGCCAAGTTCAGCTTCACCTGGCACACCAATTTTTTTATATTCTGCACCGCTTGCAACGATAATTGCACGTGCTTTATATTCTTTTTTACCAGCAATAATTGTTTTGTATTCTTTACCATCGATGACTTCTTTCACATCACCGTATGCATATTCAGCACCAAATTTCTTCGCATGCTCAAACATTTTATTTGATAAGTCTGGTCCTAAAATAGACTCATAACCTGGATAGTTTTCTACATCTTCTGTGTTTGCCATTTGGCCACCTGGAATACCGCGCTCAAGCATTAATGTGCTTAAATTCGCACGAGATGTATATACTGCAGCTGTCATACCAGCTGGTCCTGCACCAATAATAATGACATCATAAATTTTTTCTTCTGACACACCACTCACTCCTATTCATTCCTACACAATTAAGTTACCCTCATTATACTGTTAGCATCATTTTTTTCCCAATGATTTGCTTATCTTATGTGTGCGTACGTTTAACAGCCTGCACATACTTTCGAACAGTCGCTACAGATACATTATATACATCTCCAAGCTCTGACTGTGTCATCTTATTTCCTTGTTCGCTGCGTACGATATATTCAACCGCAGCTGACCAACCGTATACATTTGTAAAAACTGCTCCAGATGTATATAAACGTATGAACGTACAGAACCAAAATTGTAAACACTCTTCGATTAATTCATCATCTTTTTTCGTATAATTGTATAAAGCATCCGCAATTCGCGCGCACTGTTCAAATTGCTGTAAATCAGCTGGAATGCTCTTATGGCTATTAAGTAAAAAGAAATACTTTGCAAGTTGCGATACGATTGGAACACCATTCTTCGCTTGCGTTACATCAAAGAAGAATCCCACCTTCTCCGGTGTTGATAATTCATTCATTAAATATAAAGCTAGCATTTGTTCCTCTAGCGTCGCACTTTGCTGAAATGATTTTCGTAATTCTTCAAATAACACATTTTGTCCTTCATCCGCTAAATTTATCGCATTCCACGGCTCTTTCCCCTTTTTATCAGGGTGCAATTCTACAACATGTTGCCACATTTTTTCCGCTACTTGCTGATCTTTCACCATATAAGCAGAATATGCAAACCAATAATAGAAACTAACGTCTCCCTCGTATCCTTGACGTTTTAATACTTTGAACCATTTATACGCATGCTCGAAATGACCAATTGTTGCAAGTGTCGTTCCTAGTTTTAAACGATGTTCAAATGAAATTGGATATACTGCAACTAACTGAGCAGCTAACGCTTCTACTTGTTTATGCTCTCCAATTGAATATAGAAAAATAAGCGTATTACAGAGCGCATGTATATTACCAGGATTTTTCTCTAAAATCATTTCCGTTAACTTTAGTGCCTTATCTACATTGCCAGATTGAAAATGCGCAATGGCTAAATTATTATGCCCCGACCAAAATTCCGGATAATCTTTCGTAACAATTTCTAATGTAGTAATCGCTTCTTCCAATTGTCCGTTACGAATATAACGATTCGCTTCTTCCTGCATAACAATTAAATCATCTTCATCCTCAATCTCTTCTGCACCCATCGCTTCTTCTTCCATAATTTCAAGTAATTCTAATGTATCTTCAACGAATTCCTTCTCTTCCGCCACTTCTAAATAACGCTCCGCATATTTTTTCGCCTGCTGAAATAGCCCCATATATGCATAGTTATTTGCAATAAAATAATAGCATTGTTCAAGTTCAGGGTTAGATCTAACTAACTTTAAGAAGGTTTGATTCGATTCTTGATATTCACCAGCCTCAGATAATACTGTTGCTAATTGGCATAAAATAAACGGCTCCTTCTCACTTTGTGCCGCTCTTCGAAAATATTTAATTGCATCTTGCAATTTTTGTCCTTTGTAAGCCCTCATCCCTTTTTTATAAAAGAAGTCCGCTAATTGATTAAAAGAGATAACTTGTCCGTTCTCCTTATATATTCTTTGATTTTTCCCCATATATCCTCCAGTTTTTTGTTTTCTTCGTTCACACATTCTTCTATCTATAAGTATAAACGATTCCGTAAAAAACAAAACAGTATATTATACTCAATTATTTCCTTTTTATGCATTAAAAAAGAAGAGAAATGTTACATTTTTAGCATCAACCTTCTCTAGCATCCATTTCTTCTTTTGTATAAATAACACGCATTGGATTTCCACCTACGAAAGCGCCACTTGGTACATCTCTATGAACGAGTGTGCCAGCTGAAACGATCGCACCATCGCCAATCTTAACACCTGGTAATATCGTTGTATTCGCTCCAATCATCACTTCATTTCCTATGATGATCTCTCCAAGTCGATATTCTCGAATTAAATATTCATGCGCTAAAAGCGTTGTATTATATCCAACAATTGAATTTTCTCCCACAGTTATCTTTTCTGGGAACATAATGTCCGGCATTACCATAAGCGCGAACGAGGTTTTCTTTCCTACCTTCATCCGTAAAAATGTGCGGTACAGCCAATTCTTGACGGATAAAAATGGTGTATAACGAGCGATCTGGATAATAATAAAATTCTTCATTACCTTCCAAAAAGACACTGTTTTATACACATTCCATAATGAATTCTCTCCCGAAACGGGATAGCGCGTTGTCCGTCGCACTTAGCTCGCTCCTCTACTAAAAAGTGAAACTGTAAGTTAGTAGAGAAACATATCCCCTACTAACTTACTTGGACCTTTATGAATGGTTCATATGAGACAAAATCGGTAGTAAATCACTCATTTTATCTAACATAAAGTCCGGCTTGTAAGCCTCTAAATACGCTCTACCTTTCAGTGTCCATGAAACCGCAGCTGTTTTCGTACCCGCATTTTGTCCACCAACAATATCATGATGGTTATCCCCAACCATCAATGCTTCTTCCGGTTTCGCATCTAATAACTGAAGCGCTTTTTGAAGTGGCTCTGGATGTGGTTTCACATGATCTACATCATCGATTGTCACAACAACATCAAAAAACTCATCCAGCTTCGAAAACTTTAATCCCATTTCAACAGTTTGTCTCGCTTTCGTTGTAACAATCCCAACTTTATAGCCTTGCTTCTTCAACTCTTGAACTGTTTCATATACAGTTTCATATTCTTCTACTAATTCATCATGATGATCATGGTTAAATTGACGATAGCACGTGATCATCTCTTCCACCTTGTGTTCATCAATCTTGCTGAAAGTGTCATGTAAAGACGGGCCGATGAATGGCAATACATCTTCACGCTTATATTGATTTGGATAATATGTATGTAACACATGTAAAAAAGAAGAAATAATAAGTTCGTTTGTATTAATTAACGTTCCATCTAAATCAAATAACACTGTATTTATTCTCATTGCCTTACTCCTTTCGCTTTCCTGAATATGAAAGAAGCAGCATCTCATAATAAGATGCTACTTTTCTCTAATTTTCCGAATATCTTTTATCAGCTTGCCCCATTTTTCGTCTCACAATAATGAAAATAATAGAAATAACAACAAGTCCAATTGACATTACTTGTGCAATACGAAGTGGTCCTAGCATTAAACTATCTGTACGTAAGCCTTCTACAAAGAAGCGTCCTATTGAATACCAAATTAAATATGTGAAGAATAATTCACCACGGCGTAAGTTTACTTTGCGTAATGCAAGTAATAGAATTACTCCCGCAAAATTCCATAATGATTCATATAAAAACGTCGGGTGGTAATACACACCATCAATGTACATTTGATTAATAATGAAATCCGGTAAATGAAGACCTTCTAAAAACTGTCTCGTTACTTCATCACCATGTGCCTCTTGGTTCATAAAGTTTCCCCATCGACCAATTGCTTGTCCTAATAAAATACTTGGCGCAGCAATATCAGCCAACTTCCAGAATGAAACCCCGCGGCGTTTCGCAAAAAGAATCCCTGTAATAACAGCCCCGATTAAACCACCATGAATCGCCAATCCACCTTGACGAATATTAATAATTTGACTCGGGTTTTGCGCGTAATATTCCCATTCAAAAATAACATAGTACATCCTCGCAAATAGAATAGCGATCGGTACTGCAATTAATACAAGGTCAACAAATGTATCTTTTGGAATACCTAGCCTTTCTCCCTCGCGAGTTGCTAGCCAAAGACCTAATAGCACACCTGTACCGATAATAATCCCGTACCAATAAACAGGAAACGGCCCAAGTTGGATAGCTACACGGTCAAGCTGTGGTACAGAACCTAGCAGCATATGTATGACCTCCCTCTCCAAAGTTTACTCCTGATTTCCTAACTCAATCGCACTCATTAATCGTTCAGAGAACTGCTGAGCTGCATTGACTCCCATACGTTTTAAACGGAAGTTCATCGCTGCCACTTCAATAATAACAGCCAAGTTTCGACCAGGGCGAACTGGAAGTGTAATCTTCGTAAGTTCTGTATCAATAATCTTCATCTTCTCTTCATCAAGACCTAAGCGATCATAATTTTTCTTTTGATCCCAAATTTCAAGATTAATAACAAGTGTAATACGCTTATAATTTCGCACTGCCCCTGCACCGAATAACGTCATAACGTTAATGATACCTAGACCACGAATTTCTAATAAATGCTCAATTAAATCTGGTGAGCTTCCTACTAATGTGTCTTCATCTTCTTGGCGAATTTCTACACTATCATCCGCAACAAGACGGTGACCACGTTTTACAAGCTCAAGAGCTGTCTCACTTTTACCGACACCACTTTGACCTGTAATTAAAACACCAACGCCGTAAATATCTACTAACACACCATGTACAGCTGTTGTAGGTGCTAACTTACCTTCTAAATAATTTGTTAAACGACTTGATAATCTTGTTGTCGTTTGAGCAGAACGTAATAAAGGCATGCCTGATTCACGTGATGCTTGCAATAACTCATCTGGTACATCTTGATTACGAGTTACAATAATACATGGCGTCTCCTCAGTACAAAGCGCTTTCATTCTCTCTTGTTTTTGCTCTGTCGTTAACGTGTCAAAGAATGTAAGCTCCGTCTTTCCAAGAAGCTGCACGCGATCAGCTGGATAATATGTAAAAAATCCTGCCATTTCAATTCCAGGTCGTGATAAATCACTTGTATCAATTGGACGATGAATTCCTTCTTCACCACTTATTAACTCCAATTGAAATTGTTCAATTAAATCTTTTGTCCTTACTTTCGGCATATGTATAAACCTCCACTCCGCTGCGGGTTCAGTCTCATTTGATGTAAAATTCCATTCTACCGGATATTGTACCATTTTTTTCTGGAAACAAGAAATACGGTTTCTAATAAATAGAAAAAAACATTTCATACACAGCATGAAATGTTTTTCTTTTTGTCATTTTCTCTTTTTTTCATATAGAGGTTCCACAATTGCTTTTTCAATAATCATATTAAAGATTGAAATACAAATTGCCGCAACAATCGCTACACCAAATCCCGATATATTAAATGCATCTCCTAATAATGAATCTGCTATTTTTAACGTAATCGCATTAATTACAATTAAGAAGAAACCAAAAGTTACAACAGTAATGGGTAGCGTAATTAAAATTAAAAACGGTTTTACAAACACATTTAAAACAGCCAAAATAATACTCGCAATAATTGCAGTTTGTATATTTGCTACGTAAAACGCGTCTGGTGCAATCCCTTTTAAAAGTCCCGATACAGCGATTAACACAACGCTATTTACAAGAAGTGATACAATCCATCTCATTTTCTTACACATCCTTTTGACATATATATTTCATCATACGCTAATAGATAAGAAACGCAAGTATCATACAAACACTTATATCAACTTATTCTACTCTTCCTGCTTGTATACCTACCAACATCTCTTTGTGAAATATGGGCCACACCATCTATGTTCATGCGTTTTTACAAAAGTCCAAGTGAACTCTTTACCTACAATATAGATATCGCCTTTATACATATCATCCGTCTCACACAATATATCATTCAGATGTAATGAACTCGCATCTTTTATTAGCAGTACATCATCACAATGTTGATAGAATATATAGCAATCCTTTTTCCCTTCATTATGAAACGCGTTCTCCGCTTCTTCACCCTCTAAACACTTCTTTTTCTCATAACTAAATATGTGCCAAAGATACCCACATCCATACTTATCTCCATAAAGAAAAATGTCTTCTTTTTCTTCATCACTTACATGGTTTGCAAAGTTATCCTCCCAGCGCTTTCGAAAATATACACCCCAACTTTGAAACTCTCTTACCTTCATATTTTTCTTTCTTAAAACATCTACAAACTCCATTTTCTCCCCCTATGAACGAAAAACCGAGTGTCATTGCCACTCGGTTTTTAATAATACCTTATTGTGATAGCTCTACTTCTTTTATCTTCTCTTTCATTCTTGCTTTATCACGATTTAAAATCTCTTTTAAATATTTACCTGTATATGAACGCTCTTCTTTCACTACTTGCTCTGGCGTTCCGGAAGCAACGATTTGTCCACCTTTGTCTCCACCCTCTGGTCCAAGGTCAACGATATAATCAGCTGTTTTAATTACATCTAAATTATGTTCAATTACAAGTACCGTCTCACCGCTCTCAACAAGACGTTGCAGCACTTCTAGAAGACGTGCGATATCATGTGCATGTAAACCAGTCGTTGGCTCGTCTAAAATGTATAACGTACGTCCTGTAGAACGACGATGTAATTCAGAAGCTAATTTCACACGCTGCGCTTCACCACCAGATAACGTCGTAGCTGGTTGCCCTAATTTCATATAACCAAGCCCAACGTCTACAAGCGTTTGAAGTTTACGTTTAATTTTTGGGATATTAGCGAAGAACTCTACTCCATCTTCAATCGTCATCCCTAACACTTCAGAAATGTTTTTATCTTTATATTTCACTTCTAACGTTTCACGGTTATAACGTTTACCGTGACAAACTTCACACGGAACGTATACGTCTGGTAAGAAGTGCATTTCGATTTTAATAATTCCATCACCACGGCACGCTTCACAACGTCCACCTTTTACATTAAAGCTGAAGCGTCCTTTTTGATATCCGCGCACTTTCGCTTCATTCGTTTGTGCAAACACATCACGAATATCATCGAATACACCTGTATACGTCGCTGGATTAGAACGTGGTGTACGACCGATTGGCGATTGATCAATATCGATTACTTTATCTAAGTGCTCAAGACCTTTAATTTCTTTATGCGTACCCGGCTTCGCTTTCGCTTTATATAACTTTTGCGCTAACGATTTATATAGTACTTCATTAATCATCGTACTTTTACCTGATCCAGATACACCTGTTACCGCTACAAACGTACCAAGCGGGAATGACATCTTCGCATTCTTTAAGTTATTCTCTTTTGCGCCGACAATTTCCACTTTCCTTCCGTCACCTTTACGTCTTTCAAGTGGAACAGGAATAAACTCTTTACCGCTTAAATACTTCCCCGTTAATGAATTATCATCTTGCATCACTTCAGCCGGTGTACCTGCTGATACGACTTGTCCACCGTGAATACCTGCACCAGGTCCAATATCAAGTAAATAGTCAGCTGCCATCATTGTATCTTCATCATGTTCAACGACAATTAACGTATTACCTAAATCGCGCATTTCTTGCAATGTACGAATAAGACGATCGTTATCACGCTGATGCAAACCGATAGAAGGTTCATCAAGAATGTAAAGTACGCCAGTAAGACGAGAACCAATTTGCGTCGCTAAACGAATACGCTGCGCCTCACCACCTGATAATGTTCCTGCGGCACGACTTAACGTTAAATAATCTAAACCGACGTTTACTAAGAACCCAACGCGCTCCTGGATTTCTCTTAAAATTAAATGCGCAATTTTTTGTTGTTTCTCCGTTAGTTCCACATTTGAGAAGAACTCCTGTACTTCTTGAACAGAATACTTCGTTACGTCAGCAATCGTTTTTCCGCCAACGAAAACAGCTAAACTCTCAGGCTTTAAGCGTCCACCTTTACACTTCGGACAAGCTTGCTCTGCCATATATTTTTCCATTTGCTCACGAACATAATCAGAACTCGTTTCACGATAACGACGTTCAATATTTGGAATAACACCTTCAAATAAAATCTCATTTTCCTTTACTTGACCAAATTCATTTACGTAGCGGAAATAAACCTTTTCTTCACCGCTTCCGTATAACACTTTATCAAATAAATCTTTCGGTATATTTTTCACAGGCACATCCATATCAACGCCGTAATGATTACATACAGATTGTAAAAGCTGCGGGTAATATTGTGAGCTTGTCGGTTCCCAAGGCGCAATCGCATGTTCCTTTAACGATAAATCCCAGTTCGGAATAACAAGTTCTAAATCTACCTCTAGCTTTGAACCAAGTCCATCACAAGAAGGACACGCTCCGAATGGACTGTTGAATGAAAACATACGCGGCTCTAATTCTCCAATTGAAAAACCACAATGCGGGCAAGCATGATGTTCACTAAATAGAAGTTCCTCTTCTCCCATTACATCGATTAACACACGGCCTCCGCCAAGCTTTAATGCACTTTCAAGTGAATCTGCAAGACGGCTTGCGATTCCTTCTTTTACAACAATACGGTCAATGACAACTTCAATAGAATGCTTCTTATTTTTATCTAACGTAATCTCTTCAGATACATCCAGCATTTCACCATCAACACGTACACGAACATATCCTTGCTTCTTAATATCTTCAAGCACTTTCACATGTGCACCTTTACGCCCAGAAACGATAGGGGCTAACACTTGTAATTTCGTACGCTCAGGATATTCAAGAACACGATCTACCATCTGTTCCACTGTTTGTGATGTAATTTCAATGCCATGATTCGGACAAATTGGCGTACCAATTCGCGCAAATAATAAACGTAAGTAATCATAAATCTCCGTTACCGTTCCGACAGTTGAACGCGGATTACGACTCGTCGTTTTTTGATCAATTGAAATCGCTGGTGATAATCCTTCAATCGTATCTACATCCGGTTTATCCATTTGTCCTAAAAACTGACGCGCATACGCAGATAACGATTCTACGTATCTGCGCTGCCCTTCTGCATAAATCGTATCAAACGCTAATGATGATTTCCCAGAACCAGACAATCCCGTCACAACAACAAGCTGATTTCTCGGAATGGTTACATCAATATTTTTTAGGTTATGTGCTCTAGCACCTTTTACAACAATAAAATCCTTGCTCTTACTCACTCTTTTCACCCTTCCGCTTTTAATTCTAATAGTAAATCTCTTAATTCAGCTGCACGCTCGAAATCTAACGCTTTTGCTGCTTCTTTCATCTCTGCTTCCATCTTCGCAATTGTTTTTTCACGCTCTTTTTTCGTCATCTTCTTAGCTGGCGTTGCTTCATATGTTTCTGTTTCTTCAGCAACTGTCGTTGCACGTATTACATCACGCACGCCCTTTTGAATTGTTTTCGGCGTAATACCATGCTCTTTATTGTAAGCTTCTTGTATAGTGCGACGACGCTTCGTTTCTTCAATTGCAATTCCCATCGATCTCGTTATACGATCTGCGTACATAATAACGCGGCCGTTTTCGTTACGTGCTGCACGACCGATTGTTTGGATTAATGAACGCTCTGAACGTAAGAATCCTTCCTTATCAGCATCTAAAATAGCGACAAGTGAGACTTCCGGAATATCTAATCCTTCTCGCAATAAGTTAATGCCGACAAGAACATCAAACTTACCGAGGCGAAGATCACGGATAATTTCAATACGTTCTAACGTTTTAACTTCAGAGTGAAGATAGTTCACTTTAATTCCTACATCTTTTAAGTAATCCGTTAAATCCTCTGACATCTTCTTCGTTAAAGTCGTAATTAATACACGTTCATTTTTGGCAATGCGATCTTGAATCTCTCCTAATAAATCGTCAATTTGCCCTTCAATTGGTCGTATATCAATAGGTGGATCTAAAAGTCCTGTTGGACGAATAATTTGTTCTATTACTTCTGGCGACTGCTCTAACTCATACGGTCCCGGCGTTGCTGAAACGTAAATCACTTGATTCGTTTTCTCCTCAAACTCATCAAACGTAAGCGGTCTATTATCTAAAGCTGATGGCAGACGGAATCCATGATCTACAAGCACTTGTTTACGTGCTTGGTCCCCGTTATACATCGCTCTTACTTGCGGTACTGATACGTGTGACTCATCCATAACGATTAAGAAATCTTTCGGGAAATAGTCTAATAGCGTATACGGCGTTGCACCCGCTGGACGAAGTGTTAAATGGCGGGAATAGTTTTCAATCCCTGAACAAAAGCCCATCTCGCGCATCATTTCTAAATCATAACGTGTACGTTGTTCTATACGCTGCGCTTCTAACAACTTGCCATTATCATTTAATTCCTTTAAACGTTCTTCTAATTCTTTTTCTATATTTTCAATAGCGACCTTCATCTTTTCTTCACGTGTAACGAAGTGAGATGCTGGGAAGATTGCTACATGATCACGTTCTGCTAATACTTCACCTGTTAACGCATTTACTTCACGAATACGATCGATTTCATCACCGAAAAACTCAATTCGAATACAATGCTCGTCAAGTGATGCCGGGAAGATTTCAACTACATCTCCGCGCACACGGAATGTACCACGCTTGAAATCAATATCATTACGTCCATACTGTACATCAACAAGTTCACGAAGCAATTGATTGCGGTCCTTTTCCATACCAACTCGAAGTGAAACAACTAACTCACGGTATTCTTCCGGAGAACCTAAACCATATATACACGAAACACTCGCAACGATAATTACATCGTCCCGTTCAAATAATGCGGACGTTGCTGAGTGACGCAATTTATCAATTTCATCATTAATTTGCGCATCTTTTTCAATAAACGTATCTGTTTGCGGCACATATGCTTCTGGCTGATAATAATCGTAATAACTAACAAAATATTCAACTGCATTATTCGGAAAAAAGTCTTTCAACTCACTATATAACTGTCCTGCTAATGTTTTATTATGAGCCATGACAAGTGTTGGCTTCTGCACTTCTTTAATGACATTTGAAATCGTAAATGTCTTACCCGTTCCTGTCGCTCCAAGCAACACTTGCTTTTTCTTTCCACTATTAATTCCCTCTACAAGCTTCTCTATAGCTACCGGCTGATCACCTTGTGGGGAATACGCTGAGACAATTTCAAATTGACGTTCCAAGAAAATCCGACCTCCTCATAAAAAATCTGTATTATTATTTTACCACGAATGCCCATAAAAAACCTAAAAAAACGAACAGATATTCGGTAAAGTTTTCGACAATATATACATAGAAAAAGGAAGGAGAGCACACTTCCTTCCTTATCAAACCTTCTCCCACATGAACAGTAAGTAAACAACACACTAATTAAAAACCTAATTCATTTCAAATAGACATATAAAACTAGCTCTTTTTCCTACTGTCATCCTCTCCTATACAAACTATTGGTATACTAAAAAAGCTACTTTCCTCTACGAAAGTAGCTTCTCTTTTCCTTTTTCCTTCTTCGGGAAAAGAACATATGAAAATGAAATAACTGTATCCACTAAAAGTATAATCGCCCAAACTTGGCTAACACGACTTGCTTTTTCATTTAAAACAATCCCCGTTTCTAACCAATTATGCCATTGTTCAAATGGGACAAAACCGTACAGAAAGAAAAAGAAAATATGCACAACAACGAATAAAACAAGATGTAATATCCAATTTTTTATTTCCTGCTTCGCATAAGCCATACCTGTTAATTCTACATACTCTTCCATAATTGGTGCTGGTTCATTCCGCCATTTCGCAACTAGCTTTTGCGCAAATATATCAAGCTTCTTCAAATCCTTTTTCCCGTAGAAAACTGCATACAATAAAATAATTACCGTAATGATTTGAAAGTTAGAGAACTTTCCTGTTTGATAATAGTCCACTACCCCTAAAGTTAAAATAAACACTTCATTTATGAGTAGTACAATCCCCATAATAAAGCTTGCCTTCTTCAAACGGAATCCGTAACGGAGTAAAAAGAAACCGATAGCTGATAACCAAAATACAATCTCTGCCCCAATTAAAAAATACCAACGATATTCTGCAAGTATACTCATTTATCCTTCTCCTTTTCATCATATATACGAAAAGCTTCATCCATATATAATAAAAGTTCTTCTTCGATTGGATACATGCTCATTTTTTGTGAATCTTCCTTCGATTTTCTAACTTCCCATAACTTATCTAAAAATGCTTCATCACCATTGGCCATTTCTAAACACTTCTGCATTAATCTCTTCGTTGCCCCTTGCACCTCATCACTTGCGGCTTCTTTACCGTCTTTCATAAAAGTGCGTAATTGCTTTAATAAATCCACCCATTCTAAAACATTCGGATCTTCTTCACTCATATTTGGCAAATTATGAAGCAACTTTTGTTCTTCCTTTGAAAATACTTCATTTTGAAATATTTCACGTATACGAGAAGACTGTTTCGAAAGCTGGATCAGTTCAAACATAACTTTCCAATCGAGCTCTCCCTCCACATCTACCGAATAAACAACTGCTTGTAAAACGCGCTCCATTCGATTGAATTTCTTTTGTTCTTCCTGTACAAATCTAAGTTGTTTTTCAAGCGAATCCTTTAAATTAAGCTCACCTTTTACTAACATATTCGCAGACTCTTTTAATGAAAATCCCATTTCCTTTAAAAATAAAATTTGTTGGAGACGTATTACGTCAGCTTCACTATATAAACGATGCCCACCTTCTGTTTTCCCGCTCGGCTTTAATAAATCTATTTGATCATAATAACGTAACGTACGTACTGTTACCCCTGTTTCCTTCGTCAATTGTTGTATTGAAATCACTACCATCACCTCTTCCCCTTCATTATAAAAGATGACGTAACGTCACTTTCAATCCTTTTGTTAAAAAAATACAAAAAGCTGTTTATACTCTTCGTATAAACAGCTTTTACGGAAATAATCCTTTTTGTACAGCGCGCCCACAAAATAAAATAAGTGCTCCAACGACAACACTCGTTGCTGTTTTATGATAATGAGCTGAAACTAATAAATAATATGATAAACCTACAGTGCCAAGCATAATACAAATACTTGGTACTGGATTACGAGAGAAGTTCTGCATTCCCCAAAACAAAGCAAAAATAGCCGTAGCGACACATAATACCGGTAATCCCATCCCAGTTCCCCTTTTTCTATCTATTCCTTGTTGCTAACACACTCGTCGATGCCACACTTATTAATAAACCAAAACCAATCCCTATATATTTAAACGTATAATCTAATTGAAATCTCTCAAACTTATCATTTATTTTTTCTCCCCTTACTCTAGCGTAAATATTTCCTCCACCTTCATTCCAAAATATTTAGCGATTTTTAACGATAATTCTAGACTCGGGTTATAATGATGGTTTTCAATCGCCACAATCGTCTGCCGCGTCACCTGCATCGCCTTTGCCATTTCAACTTGCGTTATATGATTTTGCTTTCTTAACTCTTTTATTGTATTTTTCACACCCATAGGCTCCACCTTCAAAAGTAAAGATATCTTTACTCTAATTATAAATATTTTCCATTTTCAAGTAAAGATATCTTTACAAATTTTAGAAATGCATTTCACTGAACATCTTCTCTACCAAAATACAAGAGTCATTTAATTTATATCAGCGATTTTTTAATATATCGACTTACCGACATCCGTAGCCCTATAATCATAAGAAAAAGCTGTTCCCAAATACCTATGGGAACAGCTTCTCCGCCCTACTACATAAACCTTAACGCATATACAAGAACGTATCCAAGAATAGAAAGGCAAACCGAACCGATCAGCCCCGCCACGAACGCTTTGCTCCCTAACTTACGGAACGTTTTAAACTCTACATTTAAACCAAGCCCCGCCATTGCCATTGCGATAAGCATGTAAGCAATGACAACAATGTATCCGGCAACAACTTCTGGGATAATACCGAGCGAATGCACTGCACTCATCGCTAAAAATCCGAAGATGAACCACGGAATCGGAAGGTCACGCCACGATCTTTTTTCCTCGCTACCTTCGCTCTTACTAAACCATAATCCAATTAAAATCGCTACTGGCACAAGCATTGCAACGCGCGTTAACTTCACGATAACTGCGATGTCTACAGCCGTGCTTCCTCCTGGCGCTGCAGCTGCGATGACATGAGCGATTTCATGCAGCGTCGCACCTGAGAATACACCGTAGCCGTACGGCGAGAAGCCAAGCACTGGGTATAATAGCGTATAAATAAGTGTAAATATTGTACCTAAAATTGCAATAATCGCTGCGCCGACTGCCGTTTCCTCATCCTTCGCTTTCACTTGCGGTGCAATTGCCACGACAGCAGCCGCCCCGCAAATTGCCGTCCCGCATGCTGTTAAAATTCCAAGCTTCTTCTCTACCTTAAATACTTTCGTTAGTCCGTATACAACGAAAATCGTAAATGTAATAACAACTGCTGCGATGACCAATACTTTCGGCCCTGCCTTCGCAATATCAACAAGATTTAATCGCATTCCAAGTAAGATGATCCCGAAGCGAAGCAACTTCTTACTCGCAAAGTTTGTCCCTGCAATTGCATCATGAGGAACTCCAATTGTCGCACGCCAAACCATCCCAATTAGAATAGCAATTACTAATTGCCCCATAATATTTAAAAAAGGAAGCTCTGCTAAATATTTCGCCGCAATTGCAATTAATAGTGTAATCCCAATTCCTTGCGAAAATCCAAAACGCTTCTTCTTTTGTATAACAAGTGTTTGTTCCACTTTGTACCACTCCAATAATCGTATTGGAACATGCATGTTCTATCTACTTACATTATAAGAGAGTTTCTATAATAAGTTTAATATCAATATTGAATCTCTATCATCAGAAATACTTATGATAAGATGAAAGAAAAACGAAAGGATTTCATTACATGAACGTAGACATTTTAAAAATTTTCGTTACTGTCGTGGAACAGAAACACTTCTCCCGTGCAGCAGAATTATTAAACCTTTCACAGCCTGGCGTAAGTATGCATATACGCAACTTAGAAAATGAATTTGGAACTACACTTATTCAGCGCTCCCCGAAGCACGTTCAAGTGACAGAGGCTGGAAACATATTATATATACATGCAAAGCAAATGCTCTCTCTTTACAAAGATGCGAAACAAGAAATTAACGAGCTACATAACGTTGTAACAGGAACTCTTCGTATCGGTGCTAGTTTTACAATTGGCGAATACTTACTCCCAAAAATACTGGCTAACTATGCAAATGAAAATCCACACGTCGAAGTTCATACCTTTATCTCAAATACAGAAGACGTCTTACAAAGTCTTCGCTCTAATCAAATCGATATCGGCTTAGTGGAAGGGCAAGTCATATACGCCGACGTTGACGTTGAAACATTTATGCAAGATGAAATGAAGCTCGTCGTTCCGCCAAATCATACACTGCTCCGCACAAATGAAATAAATGAAAGCTCACTCCAAGATCAAGTATGGGTATTAAGAGAAAGTGGCTCTGGTACACGTGCTTATAGCGATCGTTTTATTCATCAACACCATTTAAAAATGAAACGATTCTTTACATTCAGTAGTATCCAAAGCGTGAAAGAAGCCGTCGCTGCCGGGCTTGGCATCGCTATCCTTTCTGATTGGACTGTACGGAAAGAGCTACTGGCAAAAGAACTATTCCACGTCGAAGTTCCAGACGAACAACTCATCCGTCCATTCTCCATCGTGCGCGGCAAATATTTTATCCCATCTAAAGCTATTCAAGTATTTTTAAATCATGTAGACTCTTTTGCGAAAAAACAGAGTTGACCTTCACATTAGTGTGAAGGTTTACAATTATGAAACATTATTAGTTCAAATCCGGAAATGCCAAGAAGCGCTCTAATGTCTTCCCTATATATCGACAAGGCCTTCCGCATTTCCCAAGAAATATTGACACTTCGACATATAAAGTAAAGAGCCGTGCTAGTGCACGGCTCTTTACTTTATA
>NZ_NVEC01000043.1 GCF_002571225.1 Bacillus sp. AFS059628
ATTAGTTGAACCAATCGGGCTTTTATGGGCAGTTGATCCCCACCTAACTTCTTTGCTTTCGCTGAATTTTGAGGTGGGGGTCTTACTGCCTGGCAAATAGCGGGATAAAAGAGTAGAGGAGTGGTATTTTGTTTCAAACGATAAAAAATGACTGGTTCTTCAACGTGAAAGGAGATGTGCTATCAGGAATTGTCGTTGCTTTAGCGTTAATTCCTGAAGCGATCGCTTTCTCAGTTATTGCAGGTGTGGATCCGACTGTTGGACTATATGCAGCCTTTTGTATTGCAGTTACCATTTCATTTGTTGGCGGAAGAACTGGGATGATTTCAGCTGCAACAGGTGCGATGGCATTGTTAATGGTGACGCTCGTGAAGGATCATGGTTTGCAATATTTATTTGCTACAACAATATTAACCGGTATTGTCCAAATCATTTTTGGCGTGTTCAAACTGAGCTCATTTATGAAGTTTATACCTAAATCTGTTATGAGTGGTTTTTTAAATTCACTTGGAATTTTAGTTTTTACAGCGCAACTGCCGCATTTTAAAAATGCAACTTGGCAAATGTATGCACTTGTCGCATTAGGACTTGTAATTATATATGTATTTCCACGTATTACGACTGCTGTACCGTCTACACTGATTTCCATTATTATTGTGACAGGCATTGCAACTATGAGCGGATTACAGTTAAAAACAGTAGGGGATATGGGAAGCTTGCCGAAAGAATTACCGTTCTTTAGCATGCCTGACGTGCCTTTTACACTTGAGACATTAGGGATTATTTTACCGTACGCAGTTATGCTTGCAATTATCGGTTTACTAGAGTCTTTATTAACAGCTTCAGTTTTAGATGATATGACGCATACGGAAAGTAATAAACATAAAGAAGCACGTGGGCAAGGTATTGCAAACATTGTTGCTGGTTTCTTCGGAGGAATGGCAGGATGTGCAATGATTGGACAATCTGTTATTAATATTAAATCAGGTGGACGCGGTCGTTTATCAACATTTGTAGCGGGCGGATTTTTAATCGTATTACTATTCGTTTTAGGTGACTATGTCGTGCATATTCCGATGGCAGCTTTAGTTGCAGTTATGATTATGGTTTCAATCGGAACATTTGATTGGAAATCTGTAACAACGATTCATAAAGTACCAAAAGGGAATGCATTTGTTATGGTCGTAACAGTTGTGATTGTCTTAATTACACATAATTTAGCATTAGGTGTAATTATCGGAACAGTAATTAGTGCGGTTTTATTTGCATTCAATATGGCAAAGATTCACGTGAAACATTTATATATTGAAAATAAGAAAATATACGAAATTCATGGTCAACTTTTCTTTGCATCTACAGCGGACTTTATAAATCACTTTTCATTTGAGGAAGATGTAAAAGAAATTGAGTTGAATTTTACTCACGCACACGTATGGGATGATTCAGCGGTAGCAGCAATTGATAAAGTTATCATGAAGTATGAACAAAGTGGCGTGAAAGTAAGTATAACGGGATTAAATGAACGAAGCTCGAAGATTATTTCAAATTTAGCTACTTATAATAAAAGAATTGCTAGTTAGAAGCCTCCTTTTTAGGGGGCTTTATTATATAATACGAGTAGGATAACGAAAAGGGGATTCAGCATATGTACAAACAAATTATATTAGCATGTGACGGCTCTGAACATGCACTTCGAGCAGCGGAACATGCAACATATATTGCGAAATGTAGTGAAGAAACAAATGTTGAAGTTGTGTACGTAGTAGATAATAGAACAGCAAAATCAGATATTATACAAGGCCAAACAGATTTAGAAACAATATCGGCTAGCCGAAAAGATAAATTAAAAGAGATTGAAGGTTTATTAAAGAAAGAGAACATTCCTTATACAATTACGATATTACATGGTGATCCTGGAGATACAATCGTTCAATATGTAAATACAGGGGATATAGATCTTGTTATAGCTGGAAGTAGAGGTTTAAATACACTGCAAGAGATGGTGCTTGGTAGTGTCAGTCATAAAATAGCAAAACGAGTAAAATGCCCGGTGATGATTATTAAATAAATTGAGTGAGATATTCTGTAGTATAAGCAAGACCTTGATATAATGCGAGGTCTTTTTTGACGTATAAAGGAGGAGGGGATGGACATACTAGATATATAAGTTTAAAGAGAAATTGTTAACTTACAAATTTGTAAGTTTGTTGTTAGTGAAATCGATGTTATGAAAATTATTCCATTGGTAAAATAAACATATCGAAGGGGAGAGAGGGAGGATGAAAAGGATGAAAGTATTTCAAAATTTATCATATAGCCAAGGTGTCGGTCTTATTTGTTTAGGGGGATTTGCTGCATCCGTTACGTTAGCTGTTGTAATAAAGATGATTCATCAAATCTTTTAATATTAGAGTCGGGAAGGAATTGGTTGTTATAATTAGTAAGAGAAGGATTGTAAATAAAAAATAGCTCTTAGCAGTAGTAAGTAAATGCTAAGAGCTATTTTTATGATTATTTTTCTACTTCTGGCTTCTCACTTGTTACAGTAACGTCTTTCCAATGTGAAGTAATTTGGTTCACTTCAGTGTTGACATTGAAACCTTTTACGCGCTTATTAACACCTGTTAAATCGAATGTGTAATGAATTGGAATCATCGGTGCCTCGTCATGAATTAATTTTTGCCATTTATCGTATACTTCTTTACGATATTTTTCATCAGTAGCTTTTTCTGATAAGCCAGCGTCTAATAATTTAGTATTTTCATCATTTACCCAGCGTTGATAGTTGAATCCAGCATTTTTACCCCATAGACCAGAAAGGTCCGGATCAGAACCAGTGTTCCAAGCACCAGAGAAAATATCAACCTTTGGCTCATCTTTTTTAATCATGTCACGCATAGCATTAAATTCATGTAATCGTCCGTCAACAAGTTCTACTTTTAAGCCGATATCTTTCCAAGATTGAATATAGAATTTAGCCAGTGGTTCACTTGTTTCGCTACCGTTACTAGCTAGGAAGTTAATTTTAAATTCATTACCTTTTGGATCTTCACGGAATCCGTCACCATTTTTATCTTTATAGCCAGCTTCATCTAATAGTTTTTTCGCTTTATCTACATCTAAGTTATATGCCCCAACATCGTTATTATGATACTTTGGCATAGATGGTGGAATTGGAGAGTTAGCTGGAACGCGAAGTCCGTGATATACTTTCTCTGCTAATTTTTCTCTATCAATTGCATGTGCCATCGCTTGACGTAAACGAACGTCTTTGAATTTATCTTTATCCATTACAGCTTCGTTCTTTGCTTTGTCCATATGTCCGAACTTAAAGCCGATATAAGTGTAAGCAAGGTCAGTTTTACCAATTAGTTGTGTGTTTTTTAATTTATTTACGTTCGGATATTGATCAGCAGTAATTGCTGCAATATCAATATCACCTTTTTTCAGAGATGCACTAACAATAGATGGATTTACAACTTTTAATGTTACATTTTTTAACTTTGGTTTACCAGCCCAATAGTCATCGAAGCGCTCATACTCAACTGATTCACCAGGAACGATTTTCTTCACTTTAAATGGTCCGAATCCAATTGGATTTTGACGAATCTTATCAGATTCAGCTAGTTTTTCAATTGGTACGTCGCCTAAATATTTTTTAGGTGTAGGATATGTCCAAATACCAGTTTTCAGTGAAGGGTTTACTTCTTTATAAGTAATAGAAATTGTTTTTGGATCGACTACTTTAATACCAGAAATTTTGTCAGCTTTTCCAGTATGATATTCTTCCATCCCTTCAATCATTTGCATTTGTGTATCGTAACGGATACCTGTATATTTACTATTACCAATAATTAAGTAAGAGTATTCCAAATCCTCAGCTGTTACAGGATTACCGTCGTGCCATTTTACATTATCTTTAATCTTAATTGTAATTGTTTTTTTATCTTCAGAAATTGTATACGTTGCAGCACCGTCATTTGTAATTTCCCAGTTTTTATCTGTAGCTAATAATTGTTCATCAAAGAAATCCATAATTTCTGAATCTGGAGCAACTTCATATAGTACTCTACTTAAAACACCAGCAAAAGGTGAATTTGAAACGAGTCCATATGTTAATGATCCGTCTTTAATCTCTTTGCCATCATTTTTTACAGCAGCACTAAATTTATTTGTTTCTACTTTTTTCGTGTTTGCCTTTTTGCTACCGCTATCAGCACCCCCACATGCAGATAGTAATAATGTTGAAGCAGCAAGTGTACTTAATACTTTGTACAGTTTTGGTTTGTTCATAACTTCTCCACCCCTTATCCTTTTCTTTGTCTCGCATCAGCCGCACGCTTTAACGCTTGACCAATAAAATTTATACACAGCATCAACACTAAAATCATGATTGATGCGGGTAACCAAATCCACCATTTTTCTTGCAATACATCTGGGTTTGTTGCATAACTTACAAGTGTACCAAGACTCGGTGTACTTTCTGGTAGACCGAATCCTAAGTAAGTCAAACTAGATTCAATCCCGATGTTACCAGCAAGATTTAATGTAATATTTACGATAATAATAGAACTTAAATTAGGTAATATTTGCTGAAAGATAATCTTCCAATTTGGTGTTCCTAACGTTTTGGATGCAGATACGTAATCAAGTTCTTTCTCAGTTAATACTTTAGAGCGTATAAGCCTTGCTTTTCCGACCCATAAGAAAGCGGTCATTATGAGAATAAATGTAGTAATATTGAAAGTTGGAACGAGTGAGATAAATACGATAACAATCATTAAGAATGGTAAAATCATCATAAAGTCGATAAAACGCATGATGATGTTATCAACAACTCCTCCAAAATAGCCAGCAATTAGTCCCATCGTAAGACCGATAAGAGTTGATAAAAGAGTGATGGCTAAACCAACTGTAAAGGAATTACGTGTACCAATAATTAATTGTCCGAAAATATCACGGCCACCATAATCAGTTCCTAGCCAATGTTCAGCTGAAGGAGGATCATAAATGGCGAACAAATCGACTCGAACGATATCTTCTTGTTTCATAATAAATGAAGTTGTATAAACGGCTATTAATATTAAAGCTAAAAAGAATAGGGAAAACATTGCTAGTTTATCTTTACGAAATTCTCGCCACATAATGGAGAAACCAGAAGGGCTCTTTTCGTAATGAATGACTTCAGTTTGTTTTTCAGGATTTGCTAACATAACGTTTCTTCACCTCCATTAATCAATACGAATACGTGGATCAACGATGCTTAGAATAATATCGGAAAGAAGAGTCCCGAGTAGCGTTGCGAATCCAGTAAATAATACAAGAGCAGTTACGACACTGAAATCACGTTGAGTGATAGATTGGAAAAATAGTTGTCCAATTCCTGGGTAGCCGAAAATATTTTCTAGAATAATAGAGCCACCAACTAAACCTGTAATTTCATATCCTAAAAATGCTGCAATTGGTAAAAATGAATTTCGTAAAATATGTCTGGAATATACTTTAGATTCTGGTACACCTTTTGCTTTTACTGTGCGTACAAAATCTTTATGTTTCGTATCAATAATTTCACTTCGTAAATATTGTACAGTTCCTACTGTGCCAATTAATGCTCCAGATAAAGCTGGTAAAATCATATGATTTAATTTACTTAAATAGTAATCAAATGATCCAGCTGCCACTTGTGGATCAACGCTACCACTTGTAGGGAAGATTGGGTATAAAAAGCCGAATAAGAATAACATTACTAATCCAAAAATAAATAGGGGTGTACCAAATCCTAAAAAGTTATAGAGTGTAATGAATCGATCAGCCCACGTATCATTCCAACGTCCACTTATAACGCCAAGTGGAATGGCGATTAAATAAGTAAGAATAAGAATTAAAAGAGCTAACAACACTGTATTACCAAGGCGTTCCCCAATAATATCTGTTACTTGTATTTTATGTGCGTAAGAAATACCGAAATCCCCTTGTATGGCATTTGAAATCCACCTTACATATTGTGTGGGAATAGGATCATTTAACCCAAGTTTCTCACGTTGTTCTTCAATTACTTTTGGATCGGCTTTTGGGTTTGCTAGTTCAGCGCCACTTAATGCATCACCTGGCATTGCTTTAGCAAGTGTAAAGACGAGTACGCTTAATATGAATAATTGTGGTATCATAACTAAAATCCGGCGTAATATAAATTTCCACATGTTTTATCACTCCCTTATGGTAATGCCACCCGGTGAGTTGGCGAGATTGGTTTTAAATCGTAAGCACGTCCATTTTCATTGAAATAATTTTCATATGATTTTTCGTACTCAGCGCTTACTTCACGACGCAATTTACGTTGTTGTTCACGGTGTTCTGGACGAATATCAGGAATAGCTGATATTAGGCGCTTCGTATAGATGTGCTGTGGATTGTTATAAATTTCAGCACTAGTTGCTTCTTCCACAATGCGTCCGCGATACATAACACCAATACGGTCACACATATGGCGAATTACACCTAAATCATGACTGATAAATAAGTATGTTAGTCCGAGTTCAGATTGTAAATCTTGTAAGAAGTTTAAAACTTGGGCTTGTACAGAAACATCCAGTGCTGATACAGGTTCATCAGCGATAATAAGTTTTGGCTTTAATGTAAGAGCGCGTGCAATACCAATCCGCTGTCTTTGCCCACCGGAAAATTCATGTGGATATTTATAAATAGACTCCGGATTTAAGCCGACTTTATCAAGATAATCTTGAACAGCTCTACGTTCTTCGTCGGGTGAGAGTTTCTCAAAATTCCGAAGTGGTTCCGCGATAATATCCATAACACGTTTCTTTGGGTTTAAGGATGAATAAGGATCTTGGAAAATCATTTGAATATCTTTTCGTTGTTCTCTTAGTTCTGAGCGACTTAACTTTGTTAAATCTCTATTATTAAAATGAATACTACCGCCCGTCGCTTTCGTTAAGTGCATAATTGCTTTTCCAGTTGTTGATTTGCCGCTTCCAGATTCTCCAACGATGCCATATGTTTCGCCAGCTTGTAATTCGAAGCTTACGCCATCAACAGCACGAACGTAGTCTAATGTACGACCGAAAATACCGCCTTTAATTGGAAAATGTACTTTTAAATCTTCTACTTTAAGCAGTGCCATGAGTTACGTCATCTCCTTTCTTATCTTGGAAGTTGAAATGCTTGTAGCAAGTACAACGCACCCAATGGTTTGGTTTTACTTCATGTAAAACTGGATTTTCCTCGTGTTGATCAGGTCTAATCCATGGAATTCGTGCTTGGAAACGGCAACCTGTGCGAGGAAGTTTAGCTAATGTTGGTACAACCCCTTGAATTACATGCAATTTTTCTTTTTCAGCATATGCAGATGGGATTGAGTTTAATAGGGAACGAGTATATGGATGAAGAGGATTATTAAATATCTCTTCAACAGTTCCTGTTTCCACAATTTGTCCTGCATACATAACGATGATGCGATCAGCTGTTTCAGCAACAACACTTAAATCATGAGTAATTAAGATGATGCCCATTTTCGTTTGTTCTTGAATGGAACGTAATAAATCTAAAATTTGCGCTTGAATTGTTACATCTAGAGCGGTTGTCGGCTCATCTGCAATGATGAGTCCAGGCTTGCAAGCAATTGCAATTGCGATAACAATTCTTTGTCTCATTCCGCCAGATAATTCGTGTGGGTATTGTTTATATGTAAGTTCTGGTTTTGGAATACCAACTTGATGAAGTAGTTCTAAGGTGCGTTCTTTCTTTTCTAATTTCGAAAGATTTGTGTGGTAGTCTAAGTTTTCTTCTATTTGTTTTCCAACTGTCATAAGAGGATCTAAAGCTGTAAGAGGCTCTTGGAAAATCATTCCGATATTTGAACCGCGTACTTTGTTTATTTCAGCGGTTGACATGCTGAGCAAGTCCTTATCTCTATAGTAAAGCTGCCCTTGTAATTTTGTATTTGCTTCATTGTGCAGTCGCATAATGGAAAGGGCAAGTGCACTTTTTCCGCAACCTGATTCACCGACTATCGCGACAATTTCATTTTCATGGACAGTTAACGAAACATCATCAACTGCGGCATGATATTGATCTTGTATACGAAAGGAAGTCTGTAAGTTTTCAATGCGAAGAAGTGGATTCTTCATGGCTATCCCTCCATCTTTTCTGAAAAGACTAAATATTTTGTATGTTGTTGTTATTTTAATATAAATTGACAATGTTTGACAAGAAAAAGTTGAGAAAATATTCAAAAATCTTTTTATATAAAAATTAAATACAGTTGTAGTAGTAGTTGAAGTGTTTTGGGAACGCTAACATATATGTGAGAGGGAAATAAATCTTTTGTAAGAAAAGAGTATTATATGTAGAAAAAAGAGAGGTGTTCTGGAAAGAACAGTCTCTCTTTTTTTGATAAGAATAATATTAGTACTTAAGCTTGTTTTTGTTTTACAGATCCTGTCTTTAAAGTAAGAGCAAGGAAAAACATTGCAAGTACACAAGATGCAAGTAATAAGATGAATCCGCCATCCCATCCAAATGCATCGACGATAAAGCCCATAGCGGCACTAGCGAAAGCAGCTCCGCCTAAGTAACCGAAGAAGCCAGTTAAGCCCGCTGCAGTTCCAGCAGCTTTCTTTGGCGCTAGGTCAAGGGCATGTAGACCAATTAACATAACAGGTCCGTAAATTAAAAATCCAATCGCGACAAGTGCGATACTATCAACCATTGGATTCCCAGGAGGGTTTAGCCAATAAACAAGAACGGCGATAAATACACCAACCATAAATAAAATACCGGCAGGTGCGCGGCGTCCTTTAAATAGTTTATCACTCATCCAGCCACAAAGAAGTGTACCTGGAATACCAGCCCATTCATATAGAGCGTAAGCTGTACGTGAGCTACTATGAGTAAAGCTTTTTTCTTCTACTAAATAAGTAGGAGCCCAGTCTACAACACCGTAACGTACGAAATAAACAAAAACGTTCGCAATAGCGATGTACCATAAAAATTTATTGTTTAATACGTATTTAAATAAAATTTCTTTTACCGAAAGTTCGCGTTCGCGATCTTGTACTTTCTCATCTGGTGGATATTCTCCAGTATGTTCTTCAATAGAAGGTAATCCGCAAGATTGAGGTGTATCTCTCATTGTAATTAATACATAAATACCAACTAAAATTGAAAGAATACCTGGGAAGTAAAAAATACTCTTCCAGTCATTTGCAAAGAAATATAGGCCTAATGTTACAAGAGAAGGCATAAGTGCGCCGCCGACATTATGAGCGACGTTCCAAATAGACATTTTTGTACCACGTTCACTAATAGAGAACCAGTGAACCATTGTACGCCCACAAGGAGGCCATCCCATACCTTGTACCCATCCGTTTAAAAACTGAAGTACAAACATAAGTATAATGCTCGTTGTAATGAAAGAAAATGAGCCGAAAATAATATTAATGATACCTGATAAAAATAGCCCAGCTGCTAAAAAGTAGCGAGGATTACAACGATCGGATACGATACCCATAAGAAATTTACTTAATCCGTAAGCGATAGAAACTGCTGAAAGGATAACCCCAAGTTCCCCTTTACTAAATCCTTGTTCGATCAAGTATGGCATTGCAAGTGAAAAGTTTTTTCGAACAAAGTAATAACCCGCATAACCGATGAAGATACCTAAGAATACTTGTAAACGTAATTTACGGTATTCGCTATCGACGCGATCAGCTGGTAAGCGTTCCGCGTGGGGCGCAGGTTTAAAGAATTGTGTGAAAAACATAAAATGAAAATCCTCCCCTAATTAATTCGAAGTGTTGTAAGGCAAAGAGAATATAAAAAGGCCATGAAATATAAAAAAGTTTCCTTTTTTATGATTCATAGCCGTGTACTCCGATTCTCCGTGACTGTCAATATTAACTTCGTCGAAAATTATACAACTTTGTGACAAAATTGTAAACGTTTTTATAAATAAAAAGTGTTGACGGATTTTGTTCGTGGGATTAATATTTAAATACGTTAAATATTTTATTGTTTAAATAAGAGGTGGATAACATGCCAAATGATATGACGCATATCGATAAAATTCAAGCTCTTGCCTTTTCGATTGGAAAGAAAATGCAGACGGAGTTATTAGAACAAATGCAAGCAACAGGACTTACACCACCACAGTTTTATATTTTAAAGATTTTAGATCATTATGGAGCTTCAAGAGCGACAAAATTAGCAAAAAAGATGTATGTAAAGCCTAGTGCAATTACAGTGATGATTGATCGCTTAATTGATCAAGAGCTTGTCGAGCGCTATCACGACAAAGATGACCGTCGTGTTGTCGTCATTGAGTTAACAAAAAAGGGTAAAGCTAGGGTAGAAGAGGCAATGACTGCCCGTAATGAGCACATTGCAAAATATTTCTCACATTTAGAGTTACAAGAAAGAGAAGATTTGTTACGCCTCTTTGAGAAACTAGAAACAATTATTTGCGGGACACAAGAGAAAAAAGAGAATAACTAAGAGGAATTGAGGAGATTACATGGAGCAACAAGAAAATATAAATAGAAAGTTGTTGTTAATCGGTTTAATAATTGCGATGCTATTTGCTGCATTAGATGGAACAATCGTTGGTACAGCAATGCCGCGTATCGTCGGTGAACTAGGCGGATTAAGCTTGATGACGTGGTTAACAACAGCTTATATGTTAACATCAACAACAGTTGTACCAATTGCAGGTAAATTAGCGGATTTACTTGGTCGTCGTAACGTATATATAACAGGGCTAGTTATCTTTATGGTTGGTTCGGCGTTATGCGGTATGGCAAATGGTATGACAGAATTAATTATTTTCCGTGGTATTCAAGGTCTTGGTGGCGGTATTATGATGCCAATGGCTATGATTATTATCGGAGATATGTTCACGGGAAAAGAACGTGCAAAATGGCAAGGTATTTTTGGTGCGTTATACGGTCTTGCTTCTGTAATTGGTCCACAAGTTGGTGGTTGGATTGTAGATGCAGTGAACTGGAGATGGGTATTCTACATTAACTTACCAGTTGGTATTTTAGCAACAATCTTTATTGCAATGGGATTAAAATCACATAAACAAACAGGACCAATTAAAATTGATATCGCTGGAATTTTCACGATGATTCTCGGTGTTGTAAGTTTATTACTTGCCTTAACATTTGGCGGAAAAGATTACCCATGGGATTCATGGCAAATTATCGGGTTATTTGCATTAGCTTTAATTGGTATCGTTAGCTTTGTTATCGTTGAAACGAAAGCAGAAGAACCGATTTTACCGATGCATTTCTTTAAAAATCGTACATTTACATTATTAAATGCGATTGGATTCTTTATGAGTATTGGAATGTTCGGTGCGATTATGTTCGTACCATTCTTTATGCAAGGAATTGTAGGAGTAAGTGCTGCTGAGTCAGGAACAATTATGACGCCGATGATGATTACAATGATTGTGATGAGTATTATCGGTGGGCAACTTGTATTAAAAGTTGGTGTAAAACCACAAATTATTACAGGAATGCTTATAATGGCTGGAGGCTTCTGGTTATTAACAACGATGGATATGCATACAACTAAATTAACTGCAACGTCTTATATGATGGTTATCGGTTTAGGCATGGGTCTTGTAATGCCAACATTAACATTAGCGTTACAAGAAAGCTTCCCGAAAAAAGACCTTGGTGTCGTAACATCATCAAGTCAGTTCTTCCGTCAAATTGGTGGAACATTTGGTATTACAATTTTAGGATCAATTATGAATAACACTTCAGGTACAACATTAACAAAGAATTTAGTACCTGTATTAGATACGTTCCCGAAAGAAGCGGGACAAATGGTAACGAAATTTAAAGATATGATTCATACAGATCCACAAGGTTTATATTCGATGCTATTTAGTCCAGAGGCATTAAAACAAATGCCAGAAGCGTTTGCTAACAGCATTGTACCAATTTTGAAAAACTCTTTAGTAGACTCACTTCATACTGTATTCTTAACAGGATTAGTATTTATCGTAGTAGGCGCTATCTTTACGATTTTCTTACAGAAGATTAAACTGTCAGATCGTAAAAAAGACGCTGAAGAGCCAGCTACAGAGGAAAAAGAACAAACTGTATCCTATTCGTAATGAAAAAGCATCGCCTTATGGCGGTGCTTTTTTTGAGTATAACCTTAAAAGCTTTTTCGTGAGAAATGATTGACGTATTTCTAGAAATACGTTATATTATTTTCTGTAAACGGTTACATGAAATGGAGAGGGAAAAGAATGAGTACGATTAAAGACGTTGCAAAATTAGCGGGAGTATCTGTTGCGACCGTTTCCAGAGTGTTAAATAAAAATGGATATGTTCATAAAGATACATTAAAGAAAGTAGAACGAGCGATTGAGATGTTAGATTATAAACCTAGTACAGTAGCACGTTCACTATATAATAAGAAATCTCGTTTAATTGGCTTGGTTGTTCCAAATATCGTGAATCCATTCTTTCCAGAAGTTGCACGTGCCGTAGAAGATGTAGCTCATAAGCAGGGATATACAGTTGTACTTTGTAACTCTGATGAAAATTTAGAGAAAGAAAAGCAATATATTGATGTACTTAGGCAAAATAATGTGGACGGATTTATTGTAGCAACAAATCCACAAAATAGTGTTAATTACATGAATTTGTCAGTACCAGTCGTTGCAATTGACCGTATGTTTAATGAGCGTATACCTGCTGTGTATGCAGATAACTATGCGGGAAGTCAGGCAGCGACAAAGTTATTAATAGATAAAGGCTGTAAACATATTGCGCATATCCGCGGACCGCGTGACGTAAGCACCGCTAATGAACGTTTTGAAGGCTTTGTAGACGTTATTACGCAAAATAATCTTTCTTATATGATTGCAGAGAGTACATTTGATCCAGCTAATAGTGAGCGTGTAGCGGTGGAATTATTAGAAGAGTATCCACATATAGATGGAATTGTTGCTGGAAATGATTTAATTGCAATAGGTATTGTAAAGGCTGCACTTCAAAAGGGAATTTCTATTCCGAATGATTTACAAATTATTGGATTCGATGGAATTTCTTTAACAGAGATGATGTATCCATCTATTACAACTGTTGCACAGCCAATTTATGAGATGGGGAAAATTGCAACAGAACTGCTGTTAGAGCAGATGGAGGGAAACATATTAGAAGAGAAACACTATCGTTTACCGATTGAAATTATAGAACGAAATACAACGAAGTAAGGAGATAAAACAGATGCCAAATATTGCAGTAGTAGGTAGTATTTCAATGGACTTAGTAGCCGTTTCAAAAAAACGTCCGAAAGCAGGAGAAACAGTAATTGGTGAAGCATTTCATACAATTCCAGGAGGAAAAGGAGCTAACCAAGCGGTTGCTGCAGCGAGATTAGGTGCAAATGTAGCGATGGTGGGAGCGGTAGGAAATGATAATTATGGAACTGTAGTGAGAAAAAATTTAGAGAACGAACGCGTTTTTATCGACTATGTGGTACCGGTTACAGATGCGGCGACAGGAATTGCTCATATCGTTTTAGCAGAAGAGGATAACAGTATTGTTGTCGTGCAAGGGGCAAATGCACTTGTAAACGAGCCGGTTGTAGATCAATCAAAAGATCTTCTTATAAAAGCAGATATGGTTGTTCTTCAACTAGAGATTCCGCTTGAAACAGTAAAATATGTATTGGCTATTTGTGAGGAGCATAATATTCCAGTTATGTTAAATCCAGCGCCAGCACAAGTGTTATCAGAAGATATTTTAGAAAAGGCAACTTATATTACACCAAATGAACATGAGTGCCGCATCGTATTAGATGATTTCACATCACCAATTGAAGAGCTACTGGCTAAATATCCAAACAAACTATTGATGACAGAAGGTTCTAGCGGTGTACGTTTCCATAATGGTACGGAGATTGTACATGTTCCTAGCATCGCTGTTGATGTAGTAGATACGACTGGAGCTGGTGATACATTTAATGGTGCATTAGCAGTTGCTCTTTCTGAAGGAGAAACACTTCAAAAAGCAATTCGGTTTGCAAATATTGCTGGTGGTCTTTCTGTAACGAAGCTTGGGGCGCAAGGCGGTATGCCAACGAGAGATAAAGTGCGTGAAGTGCAGGTGATTGTTGGATGAAAAAGCACGGTGTATTAAATAGTGAGATCGCATCAGTCCTTGCTTCACTTGGGCATACAGATACGATTGTAATCGCAGACTGCGGGTTACCGATTCCTGACGGAGTAAAACGAATTGATTTAGCTGTTGAGATTGGAAAACCTAGCTTTTTAGATGTATTGCAAGTGGTAGCTGATGATATGGCAATTGAAAAAGTGACGTTAGCAGAAGAGGTCATTAATAATAATGCGGAAGTAAATAAAGAGATTGAGTTGAAATTAATAGAGCCAGTGTTTGAATATGTATCTCATGAACAATTTAAAGAGCATACGAAGAAAGCGAAGGCGATTATTCGTACAGGAGAGGCTACTCCTTATGCCAATGTAATTTTACATGCAGGCGTAATTTTTTAATAAAAGGGAAGTGATGGGAATGCGTATTGAAATGAAAAATATTTCAAAGGCGTTCAATGGCAATCCTGTTTTGAAGAATGCACAGTTTATGATTGAAACAGGAGAAGTTCATGCATTGATGGGGGAAAATGGAGCGGGTAAATCAACGCTCATGAAAATTTTAACAGGTGTATATAAGAGAGATGGTGGAACAATCACGATTGATGGTCAAGAACGAACTTTTAAAAATGCGAAAGAAGCAGAAGAGTACGGTATTGCATTTATACATCAAGAATTGAACATATTATCGAACTTAACAGTGGCTGAAAATATGTTTCTCGGTAAAGAGTTAATGTATGGGAAGACAGGTATTTTGCGTACGCGTCAAATGAACGCGATTGCGCAGCAGCAACTAGCGGAGTTAGGCTTACATGTAAAAGGCGCTATGCTGGCAGGAGAGTTATCGGTTGGACAACAGCAAATTATCGAAATTGCGAAAGCGTTAATGACAAACGCGAGCGTTATTATTATGGATGAACCTACAGCTGCATTAACAGATCGTGAAATTGAAACGTTGTTTACTGTTATTAATAAATTACGTAAAGAAGGCGTTTCGTTCGTTTATATCTCACATCGAATGGAAGAGATTTTTTCAATATGTGATACCATTACGATTTTACGTGATGGGGAATACGTTGGAAAGAGATCCATTCCGGAAACATCGTTTGATGAAGTAGTGAGTATGATGGTGGGGCGCAGTATTGGTGAACGTTACCCAGAACGAGATAGTCAAATTGGGGATGTTATTTTTGAGATGCGTAATGGAACGAAAAAAGGGAAGTTTGAAAATGTATCGTTTCAGGTGAGAAAAGGTGAAATCCTTGGTGTTGCTGGTTTGATGGGAGCTGGACGTACAGATATTATGAAAGCGATATTTGGATACGAACCTTTAGATTCTGGCCAAATTTTCATAAATGGACAAGAAGTAAAGATTGATAGTCCGATAGATGCGATTAGACAAAGAATAGCTTTCATTACAGAGGATAGAAAATCTGAAGGATTAGTGTTAGATTTCTCAATTCGAGAAAATTTAGCTTTACCGAATTTAGAAAGTCTATCAAAGGGAAGTGTCGTTAGTAACGAACTAGAACAACAGTTTACAGCGGATATGATGAAGCTACTTAATGTGAAAGCATCTAGTGGAGAGCAAGCAGTGAAATCTCTTTCTGGTGGGAATCAGCAAAAGGTTGTTATTGCAAAATGGTTAGGTATCCACCCGCAGCTACTCATTTTAGATGAGCCAACAAGGGGTGTAGATGTTGGAGCGAAAAAAGAAATTTACTCTATTATGAATAAGCTTACCGAGCAAGGAGATGCCGTTATTATGGTATCATCTGAGCTTCCAGAAGTTTTAGGAATGAGTGATCGCGTTCTTGTCATTCATGAAGGAAAAGTCGGCGGCATTTTAGAGAAAGATGCGGCATCACAAGAATCTATTATGGCACTAGCTACAGGGGGAGAGTAAGGATGGCTAAGAAGGGGAATGTATTACAACAACTCGGTTCTTTAATCGGTTTAGCACTAATTATCGTCGTAATTACAGCTTTAAATCCAGCATTTATTGAAATTCCAAATTTATTTAATATACTGCGCCAAGTATCGATTAATGCGCTTATTGCATTCGGAATGACCTTTGTAATTTTAACAGGGGGTATTGACTTATCGGTAGGTTCTATTTTAGCATTAGCAAGTGCACTTGTTGCTGGAATGATGGCAAGTGGCATGGACCCGTTCCTTGCGATGGCAGTTGGATTATTAGCTGGTCTTGTAATGGGAATTGTAAACGGTATCATCATAGCGAAGGGAAAAGTAGCTCCATTTATTGCGACGTTAGCAACAATGACTATTTTTCGTGGGTTGACGCTTGTTTATATGGACGGACGTCCGATCACTGGTCTTGGTGATCATTTAACGTTCCAAATGTTTGGCCGCGGTTATTTTCTCGGTATTCCGGTACCAGCTGTTACAATGATGATCGCTTTCGCAGTACTGTACTTTATTTTGAAGAAAACGACATTTGGCCGCCGTACATTTGCAATTGGTGGAAATGAAGAAGCAGCAGCACTATCAGGTATTAATGTTACGAGAATTAAAGTTATGATTTACGGTCTTTCCGGAATTTTGGCAGCGCTTGCAGGTATTGTCTTAACATCAAGACTAGATTCTGCACAGCCAACTGCAGGTACTTCTTACGAATTAGATGCAATTGCAGCAGTTGTATTAGGGGGAACAAGTCTTTCAGGGGGAAGAGGATGGATTGTTGGTACATTCATTGGTGTATTAATTATCGGTGTACTAAATAACGGTTTAAATTTATTAGGCGTATCTTCTTTCTTCCAACAAGTTATAAAAGGACTTGTAATCTTACTAGCTGTATTAATTGATCGCCGAAAAGAAGCGTAATGGAGGGACAGTTCATGAAGAAATGGTTACTTATACTCGTTGCATGTATTATGGTCATTGCTGCTGGTTGTTCAATGGAACCACCGGAATGGGCAAAGGATTCTAGCGATAAAGGTCGAAATAAAACTATTAAAGTTGGATTCTCTGTTTCAACTTTAAACAATCCATTTTTTGTGACTTTGAAAAAAGGGGCAGAAAAGAAAGCGAAAGAGAGCGGCATTGAATTGATTGCTGTTGATGCTCAAAATGATGCAGCAAAGCAAACAAATGATGTTGAAGATTTAATTCAAAAAGGTGTCGATGTAGTTGTTATTAATCCAACCGATTCAGATGCTGTTGCTTCAGCAGTAAGTGCGGCAAATGCAGCGAATGTTCCTGTTATTACAGTAGACCGCGTTGCCAATTCAGGTAAAGTTGTTTCTCACATTGCCTCTAATAACATTGAAGGTGGTCAAATGGCTAGTGATTACATTCGTGAATTAGTTGGCGAGGGAGCAAATGTTGCTGAATTAGAAGGAATTCCTGGATCTTCTGCTGCCCGTGAGCGTGGGAAAGGATTCCATAACGTAGCGGATAAGTCTTTAAAAGTAGTTGCTAAACAAGCGGCTGATTTTGATAGAGCAAAAGGATTGTCTGTTATGGAAAACATTTTGCAAGCAAATGGTGATATTAAAGCCGTGTTTGCGCATAACGACGAAATGGCATTAGGGGCACTTGAAGCATTGAAATCTGCTGGAAAAACGGATGTAGTCGTTGTTGGATTTGATGCAACAGAAGATGCTGTAAAAGCGGTTAAAGATGGGCGTATGGCTGCAACAGTTGCTCAAAAACCGGAATTAATCGGGGAGAAGGCGATGCAAACAGCAAAAGAGATCACACAAGGTAAAAAAGTGGACAAATCTATTCCGATTGAATTAGAGCTTATTAAGAAAAACAAATAAATATAAAATGAAAATTAGGAAGGAAGAATAACAAATGAAATTCTTTATTGATACAGCAAACATTAACGAAATTAAAGAGGCAAATGCATTAGGCGTATTAGCTGGAGTAACGACAAATCCATCACTTGTAGCAAAAGAAGGAGTAGATTTCCACGAGCGTATTCGTGAAATTTGCAGCGTTGTAGAAGGCCCTGTAAGTGCAGAAGTAATTAGCTTAGAAGCTGATAAAATGATCGAAGAAGGAAAAGAATTAGCGAAAATTGCTCCAAACGTTGTTGTAAAGGTTCCGATGACAACAGAAGGTTTAAAAGCAGTAAAAGCATTCTCTGACTTAGGAATTCGCACAAACGTTACATTAGTATTCTCAGCAGTTCAAGCGTTACTTGCAGCTCGTGCTGGTGCAACATACGTTTCACCATTCTTAGGTCGTTTAGACGATATCGGTCATAACGGTATGGACTTAATTCGCCAAATCGCAGAAATCTTTGCCATTCACGGTATCGAAACAGAAATCATCGCAGCATCTGTACGTCACAGTGTTCACGTAACTGACGCAGCATTAAACGGTGCACATATTGCAACAATCCCAGCAAACGTAATTGCTTCATTAGTGAAGCATCCATTAACAGATCAAGGAATTGAGAAATTCTTAGCTGATTGGGAAAAAACACAAGAGAAATAATAGAAATCAAGAATCCTAGTTTAATTGACTAGGATTCTTTTTTATTTAAAAGAATTTTCATGCAATTTTGCATATTGTCTTTTAAATTTGTTATATAAGATATTTAATATATATCAAATCACTTTTTATTTTTCATATTTCGACATAAAACGGTAGAAGTTCTGACCAGAAAACTGGAGGGCATGATTCTATAACAGAAAGCTTAACGTTTATAGAATTATGCCTTTTTATATAGGGAGGGCAGTAAACGGGGATTTCGACAAAAATGCACTTATTTATCTGAATTTTAAGTTTTATAAAAGGAGAGAAATAGAATGAGAAGAAAAGCGCCATTTAAAGTGTTATCGTCATTAGCAATTGCGGCAATTATCGGATGTACATCTGTAATGAGTGCTCCATTAGCGTACGCAGAAACGCCAGTAAAAGAGAAAGAAAATGTGTCTACAACACCAATTGATTACAATTTAATTCAAGAAGATCGTCTAGCGGAAGCGCTGAAAGAAAGAGGAACAATTAATCCAGCATCTTCTAAAGAAGAGACGAAAAAGGCTGTAGAGAAATATATTGAAAAGAAACAAGGAGATCAGGCAAATAAAGAAATTCTTCCAGCTGATACTGCTAAAGAGGCATCTGATTTCGTGAAAAAAGTAAAAGAGAAAAAAATGGAAGAAAAGGAGAAAGTAAAGAAACCTGAAAAAAATGTTAGCCCTGAGCAAAAGCCTGAACCAAATAAAGAACAATTGAATGGACAAGTTCCAACATCTAAAGCAAAGCAAGCGCCATATAAGGGGGCTGTTCGAACAGATAAAGTATTAGTATTACTCGTTGAATTTAGTGATTATAAACATAATAATATCGATCAAACACCAGGGTATATGTATTCGAATGACTTTAGTAGAGAGCATTATCAAAAGATGTTATTTGGTAATGAACCATACACGTTATTTGATGGTTCGAAAGTAAAAACATTTAAACAATATTACGAAGAGCAGTCTGGTGGTAGTTATACGACAGACGGATATGTAACGGAGTGGCTAACTGTTCCAGGAAAAGCGGCTGACTATGGTGCTGATGGTAGTAGTGGGCACGATAATAAAGGACCAAAAGGTGCACGTGATTTAGTGAAAGAAGCTTTACATGCAGCTGCTGAGAAAGGATTAGATTTATCTCAGTTTGATCAATTTGATAGATATGACACAAATGGTGATGGGAATCAAAATGAACCTGACGGTGTAATTGATCATCTAATGGTAATCCATGCTGGTGTTGGGCAAGAAGCTGGTGGTGGTAAATTAGGCGATGATGCCATTTGGTCACATCGTTCAAAATTAGCAATAGATCCAGTAGCGGTTGAAGGTACAAAATCAAAGGTAGATTACTTTGGTGGAAAAGTAGCGGCGCATGATTACACAATTGAACCAGAAGATGGAGCAGTAGGTGTATTTGCACATGAATTTGGACATGATCTTGGCTTACCCGATGAATATGACACGAAATATACGGGAACTGGTTCACCTGTCGAAGCTTGGTCATTAATGAGTGGAGGTAGTTGGACAGGGAAAATTGCAGGAACAGAGCCAACTAGTTTCTCACCACAAAATAAAGACTTCTTACAAAAGAATATGGGTGGCAACTGGGCAAAAATTTTAGAAGTAGATTACGATAAAATTAAGCGTGGTGTAGGAGTACCTACATATATCGATCAAAGTGTTACGAAATCAAATCGTCCAGGTGTTGTACGTGTTAACTTACCAGGTAAGAGTGTTGAAACGATTAAGCCGGAGTTTGGAAAGCATGCATATTATAGTACAAGAGGCGATGATATGCATACAACATTAGAAACACCATTCTTTGATTTAACAAAAGGAACAAATGCAAAATTCGATTATAAAGCAAATTATGAGTTAGAAGCAGAGTGCGATTTTGTCGAAGTACATGCAGTAACAGAAGATGGAACGAAAACATTAATTGATAAACTTGGAGAAAAAGTAGTCCAAGGAGATAAAGATACAACAGATGGGAAATGGATTGATAAATCATATGATTTAAGTCAATTTAAAGGAAAAAAGGTGAAACTACAATTCGATTATATTACAGATCCGGCTGTAACATATAAAGGTTTCGCGATGGATAATGTAAATGTAACTGTTGATGGACAAGTTGTATTTTCCGATGATGCAGAAGGACAGTCTAAAATGAATGTAAAGGGTTTTGTTGTTTCTGATGGAACAGAGAAGAAAGCTCATTATTACTACTTAGAGTGGAGAAACTATGCGGGATCAGATAATGGATTAAAAGCAGGAAAAGGTCCAGTGTATAATACAGGTCTTGTCGTTTGGTATGCAGATGATAGCTTTAAAGATAACTGGGTTGGGGTGCATCCAGGTGAAGGATTCCTTGGTGTTGTAGATTCTCATCCAGAAGCCCTTGTTGGTAATTTAAACGGGAAACCAACATACGGTAATACAGGTATGCAAATTGCAGACGCTGCATTTTCATTTGATCAAACACCAGCATGGAGTGTAAATTCATTAACACGTGGACAGTTTAACTATTCTGGATTACAAGGTGTTACAACTTTTGACGATTCAAAAGTCTATAGTAACAAACAAATTGCAGACGCAGGAAGAAAAGTTCCAAACCTTGGACTTAAATTCCAAGTTGTTGGACAAGCAGATGATAAATCGGCAGGCGCTGTTTGGATTAAACGTTAATAACAGAAAAGCACATTCTTCATATGAAGAATGTGCTTTTTAATTGTACAGTAAGTTATTATTTTAGCTTATGTAATATAAGTGTCTGTTCATGTGTAGTGTATCAAATTATGTAGGGAAAGGAAATATTTCCGAGGAAATTGTCGAAGTATCGTCGGTATTTATACACCTTTTTTGTAAAAGAAGAAATGTAGTATTGCCTTTACAGTTTAATTTATTTACATTGTTACTTGGTTACACACAAAAATAATATATTCGGCAGTAAAAGAGCGCTATTGGATAGTGCTCTTTTTATAGATAGAAAGGAGTTGAGTTAAATGAAAGAAATAATTGAATGTCCACAGTGTGAAGGAGATATTACTGCGCAACATATTATTGATCTCCCGCATCCTTTTTCATTCAGGTGTCCACACTGTAAAGTGAGGCTAAAAGAAATGAGGATTACACCGTGCTTAATATTAGCAGCAATTTGTATAATCCCACTGTTTATTATAATTGGAGAGAGTATTAAGGAATTACTAGTAAAATATTTTTCTATTATAGATGATGTACCAACTGTACTTATTTTCTTCTTATTTTGTTATCCATTGTATTATCTCTATGAAAAATATAATGCCACATTGTTTATTAAATACGGCTTATTGAAAGTAAAAAGTTGAATAGAAGTTTATCATTAAAAAAAGACAATGATGGAATTATCCTATCATTGTCTTTTTTACTTTGTCTCTGCCTTTTACTTTGCTTCTTACGTAAATCATTCCGGCAAATGTTAATAAGAATGCAGTTCCAATAACGAAGCTAATGCTAGGGGATGCCCCGATTGCACCAACTGTAAAGGATCCAGCAACAACTCCTAATGAGAAGAAAGCATAAAACAATCCGAATGCTTTTCCGCGCTTATCATCTGTCGTATTTTCAACAAGTAATGCATTTATTGATGGGAAAAGGATAGCGAATCCAATGCCATAAACCATCATAACGATAAAGAGCATACCTTTTGTTGCGAATAATCCAAGTAAAGATAATGCTAATGCCATTACTGCAATACCGATTAGCATTAGTTTTGAACGATTAAATCGATCGTAAATACGATTTGTTGGTAGTAAGAAGAAGAGGATAGCGGTAATACCGAATACACTTAACATCATGCCTGTTGTAGATGCTTTAAGTGCTAATGCCTCAACTTTCACTGGTAACATATAAGTGACAATTCCTTGTGAAAACATGAGTGTGAAAGCACCAATGTATGCTTGTAATAACGGTTCCGACTTCAATAGTTCAATCATATCTTCTTTGTTCATCATTTGTGTTCTTGAAGTATCTTTTCTCGATACGTTATTTGGTAAGAAGAATAGAGATACGATTGTACCAAGAACCATTAAAATAGAAATGGTAATGAACACCCACTCTATACCAGCAGTTGCTTTCATAATCCCGCTGAAAGCAGGTCCTACAATTGCCGCTGTTCCAACAGCAGCACCAGATAGAGCCATTGCCTTACCTTGTCTTGCTGCATTTGTTTGTTTTGATAAAAACGTAAAGGCAGCAGGAATTAAAAATCCATCACTAAAGCCGTGCATAAAGCGCACAACTAATAGTTGTTCACCATTTTGAACAACTGTGTATAACAATACTATGAAACTCGTAAGTCCCATGCTTATATAAAGTATTTTTTTTGCACCAAATTTATCGACAGCAGCGCCAGCAATAATATTACCGATCATATTAGCGAATGAGTACATGCCGACAACTAGCCCAATAATAAGAGGGGATCCTCCAAGACTTTGAGCGAACGTACTCATAATAGGTAATTGTGAAAATGTATCTAGAAACGCTACGATAACAATAAAGTAAATAAAATATTTCAAGCGATATTCACCTCTCCTATGCTATTATGGCATAATGCTAATTTCAACCGCAATGAAATTCGCATTAACAGATGTGGAAAAAAGTACAAAGTGACAAAATATTGAACGTTATTTGTTAAAATTTAGTGGAAATGAGATTGTTTTTTTGAAATATATGGATAGAAGTATTATAATAGATTTGTAAACTTCACCAGGTTAAGTATATACATAGAGAGGGATGTATAAAATGAAAGCATTACTTTGGCATAATCAACGTGATGTAAGAGTAGAAGAAGTACCAGAACCAACTGTAAAACCAGGAGCAGTTAAGATTAAAGTGAAATGGTGTGGTATCTGCGGGACAGACTTGCATGAATATTTAGCAGGACCTATTTTTATTCCAACAGAAGAGCATCCATTAACACACGTAAAAGCACCGGTTATTTTAGGTCATGAGTTTAGCGGTGAGGTAGTTGAAATCGGTGAAGGCGTTACATCTCATAAAGTGGGAGACCGCGTCGTTGTAGAACCAATTTATTCTTGTGGTAAATGTGAAGCTTGTAAACATGGACATTACAATGTTTGTGAACAACTTGTTTTCCACGGTCTTGGCGGAGAAGGCGGCGGTTTCTCTGAATATACAGTAGTACCAGAAGATATGGTTCACCATATTCCAGATCAAATGACGTATGAACAAGGTGCGCTTGTAGAACCAGCAGCTGTAGCAGTTCATGCAGTACGTCAAAGTAAATTAAAAGAAGGCGAAGCTGTAGCAGTATTTGGTTGTGGTCCAATTGGACTTCTTGTTATCCAAGCAGCTAAAGCAGCAGGAGCAACTCCTGTTATTGCAGTTGAACTTTCTAAAGAGCGTCAAGAGTTAGCAAAATTAGCAGGTGCGGATTACGTATTAAATCCAGCTACTCAAGATGTATTAGCAGAAATTCGTAACTTAACAAATGGTTTAGGTGTAAATGTGAGCTTTGAAGTAACAGGTGTTGAAGTAGTACTTCGTCAAGCAATTGAAAGTACAAGTTTCGAAGGACAAACTGTAATTGTTAGTGTATGGGAAAAAGACGCAACAATTACTCCAAACAATCTTGTACTAAAAGAAAAAGAAGTGGTGGGTATTTTAGGATACCGTCATATCTTCCCAGCTGTTATTAAATTAATTAGCTCTGGCCAAATTCAAGCAGAGAAATTAATTACGAAAAAAATCACAGTAGATCAAGTTGTTGAAGAAGGATTTGAAGCACTTGTAAAAGATAAAACACAAGTGAAAATTCTTGTTTCACCTAAATAATAGAGAATAGTAAAAAGTAGCTCTTTTCTAGAAATAGAAGAGGGCTACTTTTTTTCTATACAGAAAGGTGATAGACTTTCCTGTAACTACAGGTATTTTGTTTGGAAGGGGAAGTCGAATGCTTTCATTTATGTTGACATTGAAACGGATGCTAAAAGCTTGTTTACGAGCGTGGAAAGATAAAGAATTTCAAGTATTATTCGTATTAACATTTTTAACATTAACATCTGGTACGATTTTTTATAGTACAGTTGAAGGATTACGTCCTCTTGACGCTTTATATTTTAGTGTGGTCACGTTGACGACTGTCGGTGATGCGAATTTTAGTCCGCAAACTGATTTCGGAAAGATATTTACAATCTTATACATATTTATTGGAATTGGATTAGTATTTGGATTCATTCATAAGTTGGCAGTTAATGTACAACTACCAAGTATATTATCGAATAGAAAAAAAGAGTAAAGCATGTGTATGCTTTACTCTTTTTTTACATTAGTTTAGACAAGCCTTAATAATAGTTTATTAAAATGAAAGTGCATTCATTCATTATATTCACTATGTATAAAGTTATAATGATATGAACATTTACATATTTTAATTTAGTGATAGAATTTTTATGAAAGGTGGGATATTCTAGTCATAGGTTAACCGGACGACATCATAGGATCCTAACAAAAAAGTTTACAATAATTCAATTATAAAATGGAGGATTTCAGATGAAAAAGAAAGTACTTGCTTTAGCAGCAGCTATTACATTAGTAGCTCCGTTACAAAGTGTTGCATTTGCTCATGAAAATGATGGGGGAAGTAAAATAAAAATAGTTCATCGCTGGTCTGCTGAAGATAAACATAAAGAAGGCGTAAACTCTCATTTATGGATTGTAAACCGTGCGATTGATATTATGTCTCGCAATACAACACTTGTAAAACAAGATCGAGTTGCACAATTAAATGAATGGCGTACGGAGTTAGAGAACGGTATTTATGCTGCTGACTATGAAAATCCTTATTATGATAATAGCACATTTGCTTCACATTTCTATGATCCAGACAATGGAAAAACATATATTCCATTTGCAAAGCAGGCAAAAGAAACTGGAGCTAAATATTTTAAATTAGCTGGTGAATCATATAAAAATAAAGATATGAAACAAGCATTCTTCTATTTAGGATTATCTCTTCATTATTTAGGAGATGTAAACCAACCGATGCATGCGGCAAACTTTACAAATCTTTCGTACCCACAAGGATTCCATTCTAAATATGAAAACTTTGTAGATACGATAAAAGATAATTATAAAGTAACGGATGGAAATGGATATTGGAACTGGAAAGGTACAAATCCAGAAGATTGGATTCATGGAGCGGCAGTAGTGGCGAAACAAGATTACTCTGGAATTGTAAATGATAATACGAAAGATTGGTTCGTAAAAGCAGCTGTATCACAAGAATATGCAGATAAATGGCGCGCTGAAGTTACACCAATGACAGGTAAGCGATTAATGGATGCACAACGTGTTACTGCTGGATACATTCAGCTTTGGTTTGATACGTACGGAGATCGTTAAGTATTTAAAAAAGGTCAAATCTCACAATAGAGTATTTGGCCTTTTTATCACTATACAAATGGAGGTATGAAACGTGAAAGGTGAATTACTAAAAAGTATACTTAGCGTTGGAATCGGTCTAGCGGCTTTATATAGTGGATCGTCAGCTCAAGCGGAAGTGTCTACAAATAAAAATGATACATTAAAAGTGATGACACATAATGTGTACATGTTATCAACAAACTTATATCCGAACTGGGGACAAAGTGAGCGTGCTGATTTAATTGGAGCAGCAGATTATATAAAGAATCAAGACGTTATTATATTAAATGAAGTGTTTGATAATAGCGCATCAGATCGTTTGTTAGGAAATTTGAAGAAAGAATATCCAAATCAAACAGCGGTATTAGGTCGTAGTAACGGAAATGAATGGGATAAAACGTTAGGTAACTATTCATCTGCAACGCCTGAAGATGGAGGCGTTGCAATCGTGAGTAAATGGCCGATCGTTGAAAAGGTTCAATATATATTTTCAAAAGGATGCGGACCAGATAATTTATCAAATAAAGGGTTTGTATACACGAAAATTAAGAAAAATGATCGTTTCGTTCATGTGATTGGGACACACTTGCAGGCTGAAGATAGTATGTGTGGAAAAACTTCACCTGCATCTGTACGTACAAACCAGCTAAAAGAAATTCAAGATTTTATTAAAAATAAAAATATACCAAATGACGAGTACGTTCTATTTGGTGGTGATATGAACGTGAATAAAATAAATGCAGAGAACAATAGTGACTCAGAGTACGCATCCATGTTTAAAACATTACACGCTTCTATTCCATCTTATACGGGACATACAGCAACTTGGGATGCGACGACAAACAGTATTGCGAAATATAATTTCCCTGATAGCCCTGCCGAGTATTTAGATTATATTATGGCAAGTAAAGACCATGCGAATCCGTCATTTATAGAGAATAAAGTGTTACAACCGAAATCTCCACAGTGGACTGTTACATCATGGCTCAAAAAATATACGTATGATGATTATTCTGATCATTATCCAGTAGCAGCAACTATTTCTATGAAGTAGTCCTAAAAAAGTTTCTTCTTAAATAGGAAGAAACTTTTTTATTTTGTAGAGGAGATTCCAACTTTCTTTCCAATATGTATAAGACATATAGAGAAGAGGAGAGAAAAAATGTGGATCGAGGAATTTTTAAAGAAGTTCCATTACCGTGTGCATTTTTGGATGAAGTAGCTTTAGATAGAAACATTCAATCGATTATAGAATTAAGTGGAAATAAGAAGATTCGTATAGCGAGTAAATCGTTACGTTCTGTTCCGGTTATGCAAAAGATTTTATCTGCAAATGATCGTTTTCAAGGTATTATGTGTTTTTCACCTAGGGAAGTTTTGTTTTTAATTGAACAAGGATTCAATGATTTATTGCTCGGATATCCTGCTTATGATGATAGAGCGTTACATGAAATAAGTTTGCTAACAAAGCAAGGGCTCATTATAACTTGTATGGTGGATTGTGAAGATCATATTGTTTATTTAGAAAAAATTGCTGAGAAGTCTAAAGGATGTTTTCGTGTTTGCTTAGATATTGATATGAGTAGTCGTTTTTTTAAGCTTCATTTTGGGGTCAAAAGATCACCGGTAAAAGATGTGCAGGGTGCTTTGAAAATAGTAAAAAGATTGAAGGAATCATCATTTTTAATACTAGACGGTGTCATGGGATATGAAGCACAAATTGCTGGGGTAGGAGATCACATACCAAATCAACGAGTGAAAAGTAAAGTGATTTCGTACTTAAAGAAGAAATCGGTGTTAGAAGTTAAAGGAAGAAGAGGACATATCGTAAAAGAAATCCAAAAACTAGGTATTGAATTAAGGTTTGTAAATGGGGGAGGCACAGGAAGCATAAAAACAACTGAGAAAGATAATGCAGTTTCGGAGATTACAATAGGCTCTGCTTTTTATGCTCCGAAGCTATTTGATTATTATAAAGAGGTGCAATTTCATCCAGCTGTCGGATTTGCTTTACCAGTTGTGCGTAAACCAGCCCCGTTTATTTACACTTGTCTAGGTGGTGGATATATTGCCTCAGGCGCAATCGGGAAAGATAAAGAACCTGAGATTTGGAGGCCAAATGATGCCAAACTATTAGCTTTAGAAGGCGCTGGTGAAGTACAAACACCAATTTTTTATAACGGTGAGGAACGAGTAGAGATAGGAGATGCTATCTTGTTTCGTCATAGTAAAGCTGGAGAGTTATGTGAGCGGTTTCCGTTTTTATATCGTGTGAAAGAAGGAGAGATTGTTGGGGAGTATTCAACATATCGGGGGGATGGCCAATGCTTTCTATAAAGGGACAAAAATGGAGAAATTGGACAGGGAATGTAGAAGGAACACCGCATTATACGATGTATCCGGAAAGTATACAAGATGTAGTAGAAGTTGTAGAGCTTGCACGAAAAGAAGGGAAGAAAATTCGCGTTGTCGGTTCAGGACACTCGTTTACCCCTCTTGTGCAGACGGAAGAAATTTTAATTTCTTTGGATGAATTGAAAGGTATTGTGAATATTGATGAAGAGAAGATGGTTGCCGAAGTATGGGCAGGAACAAAGCTACATGACTTAGGGAAGTTACTTGCAGAAAAAGGTTATGCGCAAGAAAATTTAGGGGATATTGATTCACAATCGATTGCAGGAGCGATTAGTACAGGGACTCATGGAACGGGTATTACCTTTGGAAGTTTATCAACACAAGTGATAGAGATTACTGCAGTTTTATCTACAGGTGAGAGTATAGTTTGTTCGGAAACTGAGAATGTGGAATATTGGAGAGCCTTTCAGTTATCGCTTGGAATGTTAGGTATCATTGTAAAAATAAAATTGAAGGTTATTCCAGCCTATTCACTTGTTTATAAAAGTGAAAAACAGTCATTATCTACTGTAATGAACAAGCTAGAAGAATATAAAAAAAATCGCCATTTTGAATTTTTCGTTTTTCCTTATTCAGATGAAGTACAAGTGAAATTTACAAATGAAACGACGGGTAAAAAAAGTGATTTGAAATGGCATAAACTCAAGGTAGAGTTGCTTGAAAATAAGATGTTCTCTTTGTTATCTAAAGGATGTAAATGGTTTCCTTCTATAAGTAAAGGAGTAAGTCGATTATCAGCTAAAGCTGTACCGAATACAAAAATAATTGGTCCGAGTTATGAAGTATTTGCTACATCTCGTGCAGTTCCATTTTATGAAATGGAGTATAGTGTTCCGTCAAAGTATATGCAGGTCGTTGTAGAAGAAATATCAAATCTTATTGAAAAGAAAAAGTATAAAGTACACTTTCCGATTGAATGTCGTTATGTGAAAAGTGATGATATATGGCTCAGTCCAGCATACGGAAGGGATTCAGCGTACATTGCTGTTCATATGTATAAAGGTATGAAGTATGCTGCTTATTTTGGTGAGGTGGAGAAAATTTTTCTAAAGTATGAAGGGCGCCCGCATTGGGGGAAAATGCATACGTTAACGTACGAAAAATTACAAAATATATATCCGGAAATGCATTCGTTTCTAAAGGTGAGAAAGTTACTAGATGAAGCAGAAGTGTTTTCAAATCCTTACACAGAAAAATTATTTACGATTATGAAAAAAAGCTGACAAAGTATTACTTGTCAGCTTTTTTTAGTATGATCGCATTTCTTGTTTGACTAATGTGCTCGTAAAATAGTAACTTATCACGACTAAATACATGTAATAAAACATGAATAATAAATAGACCGTTAATTACGAGTTGGAATAATAATATAACTACTAATACTAAAGGTTCTTTAAGATTTAAGATAGAGCTACTCGAAAGAATATAATTGATTCCACCTAAAATGAAATAGAATATACCGTAGCGGATGAATAATTCTTTTAGTGTAATACGCTCTGCCTGGCCTTTAATGTAAATCCGAAGCAATGCTTTTCCTATTGTTCTTCCATTTGTAAAGTATGGAATGATAATAAAGTAAATGAAAACTGAACATGTAATGAAAAGGAGTTCGTATACATTTGTATAAGATTGGATGTTAGCGATAAATAGTGAATTCCCTTTGTTTTTAATGAACGGTACAACGATAGATAAGAAAATCCAATCAATTTGCATAGCAATGAGACGACGAATAAATCCGACTGGTTTTGTTTCTAAATCAATATGAATATCTAATTCGCTTGTTTTCGGAAGGAAGTACGTAAATATTGGTGCAATGATAAAACCAATTAAGCCGCCTAGTGTGTTTAAAAACAAATCGTCAATATCAAATAAGCGATAGGCACAATTATAAATACCATATAATCCAGTTACTTGTGTTAACTCAAAGAACAGCGAAAGGCAAAAAGAAATGCACGCTGTTTGTAAGAAACTACGTCGGAAATAATAACGTAAGTAAATACCGAATGGAACGGTTAATAGAACGTTAAAAGCAACTTGTAAAAACGCAGACTCCTTTAATAAATAGAAGTACGTAGCTGGTTTCGTTAAAATCGCTGAGGTATGATTACCAATCTCTTGTATGAAATAAAATGGTGAGAGCTGCATATGTTGTGTATTAGCCGGTTGTAGGCTACACGTGTCATATGTTTGGGGTAAAGGTAAAATGACAAGAAAATAGGCATTTAATACATAAAGTAATAATGAGTATAAAATAAATGAACGCCATTTATTTAAATAACCGTACTTGCGATAATTAAATATTAAAAAAGGGATTAATAGAAACATTGCTAAAATAGGAAATAAAATAAATGCTGTTTTTATTGGAAATAAATATGCAGTCAAAATGAAACTCCTTTCAATGAAAATTCGTTTATCATTATAACGTTAAAAGAACTTGAAAACAAAATTAAAATATTTCGAAATAGAAAAAATTACAAATTTAAACGAAATTAAGTTATACTAACTTTAATATAAGGATATTATGATTATTATAAGTTGAGAGAGGGTACAAGATATGCGATATGAGCTTTTTTCTGTAAGTGGGGATCATATTACAACTTTTGAAAGTGCATGGCGTTTTCAGGAGGGAGAACAGATTTTTGTTCATGATGATCAAACAAAACGAAATTTTATTATTATCCGCCTAACGCATGATGTATTTCAACAAAATAAACATGTTATTCGTTTGTATTGTCAAGAAAAGAAAGTATACGCATAAAAGGGCCCCTCTTACTGTACAAAAAAAGTAAGAGGGGCTTTACATGTCTTTTAGGAATGGCAAGCGAGAGGATCGTGCATATAGGTAGCATTTGATTTTGAAGAAAGGATATAGTTACGTTTCCAAGTTTCAATTTCTTCTCTTTGAGAAAGCCATGTATGATAATTTTGTTGTGTTTTCCATAACATACGAATCATATATTGTGCATCATCACTTGTACGATGCATATGTAAAAATTCTATATTAATACAACCATTTGTTCCAGGGGATGGATAACATTTTTCAAGCGAATTAAGTAGTTCATTTTCATAACTATATTTAATGCGAATGAGTTTAGTAACAATAAACATATGAACACCTCTTTTGCGATAATGGTAGAAAAGATTTATTATAATAAATATTATACTATTCAGAAAATTTAAAGTAAATGATAGGTTTAACTTCATAGAGTTATAAAAAAACGAGTCGCTTTTTGATTTGTAAGTTTCACCTTATAAGAAAATAAGAGTAAGTACACCTACGATAATGCAATAGAAAGAGAAATATTTTAAATTTCCTTTTGCCATAATGTTCATAAACCATTTTAACGAAATATATGTCATGATAAATGTTGCGATAAAAGCAACGACATATGGTACGAATAGTGTATCTAGATTTGGATCTTTTGCAATGTCTGTAATACTTAGTAATAAGCCACCTAAGCTAACAGGGATATATAGTAGGAATGAGAAACGAAGTGCTGTTTCTTGCTTCATACCAAGTAACATCGCCACTACAATTGTTGCACCTGAGCGGCTTATTCCAGGAATTAGTGCGCAAGCTTGTGCTAATCCGACGATGATTGCATCTTTCATAGAAAGATCGCCATCATTTTTACGTCCACGCAAATTTCTAATAATCCAGAGACCGACAGCGGTAATAAGAAGGGAAATCCCAACCATCTTCACACCTTTTAAGTACTGGTCGATGTAATCCTTAAATAAAACACCAATAACACCTGCTGGAATCGTCGCAACAACAAGATAAATAATAAAGAAGAAATCTGATTTTGCGTCCTCTGCTCTTGTAAAGATATAAGATAGACCATTCTTCGTTAGACGAATTAAGTCCTTTCTATAAATAAGTAACACAGCTAATAATGAAGCTGAATTAACAAGTAGTTCGAAGCTAAACCCTTCTATTTTTAGTCCTAGCAAGTGCTGTGCTAAAACGAGATGCCCGCTTGAAGAAATCGGAATGGGTTCTGTTAGTCCTTGGAACAGACCAAGAATTAAATATTTTAAAATGTAGTGAAATTGTTCCATAATAACCTCCTTGTTTAATAGTCTAAAGAAATAACTTGTCCATTATAACAAAGATACAGATGAATATTGAGAAGAAATAAATATTCGAAATATAATAAAAATCCCTTATAAAAGTATAAGGGATTTTTATTATTAATGAGAAACTACTGTTTCTTCAAGACTTTTTGTTAATTGAACATCGACTTTCTCAGCATCATGAATGTGATTCATAATAGTAGTATTTAACTTTTGGAACATTTGTTGTGTATTAGCAAATTCGCGTAATATATCATCATTACAAGATTTTTGGTTTTCGATAGCTTTAATAACATTGGTAGCACCGTTTTGTAACGTTTGAATCATAATTAAAATATTTTCGATTCTAGCATTTGTATCGGCACTCATTTCTACACCTTCATCGACTAAATGTAAATTATCTTTTGTATTATCGTATGCTTTTTCAATTTCTTCTTGAATTTTTTTCGTTAAGTTGCCGATGTTTTTTGTACTTTCCGCTGTACTTTCTGCTAGTTTTCTTACTTCATTAGCAACGACAGCGAATCCTTTACCGTGCTCTCCAGCACGCGCAGCTTCAATACTCGCATTTAAAGCAAGTAAATTTGTTTGTGCTGCAATGTTTTGAATGACTTCTACAATTTGCTCGATTTCTTTTGAACGTTCACTTAAATGATTCATACTGTTAGACGTACGCTGAGATTGTTCACCTAATTTGTTAATTACAATAAGTAAACGGTGAACAGATTCTTTACCTTCATTAGAACAGTCAATAATTTCTTCAATAGATTGAATTAAACTTTGTTCTTTTTGTAACATTTCGTTGTTCAATTCATTGGAATGTGTCGTGCGCATTGAAACATTTTCGAAACATGAGTTTAATTGTTGAACTAAATTTTGAAGTGTATGGTGCTGGCTATTTACAAGTTTATGCTCTTGAACAACGCTTTGTACACGATCGTGGATAGAAGAAATAGTCTCTTGTTGTTCGATATCCTTTTGTTTTAATTCTGCTTCTAGTTCTTGTATACGACTTTCTAATTGATCAATTTTATGTTGGAGTGATTTCTTTTGAGTAAACATATATTTATTTCAACCGCCTTTAGAAGTTATATTTTCTCTATATTTGGATTTTAGCATCTTTTATAATTTTTAAATATAGGAATTGTTAAATATTTAAGAATCTATTACATTTTATGCATAATTCCCTTTTTTTCGTCATGAAAAATAAACTGTATTTAATGGTATTGTAAACAAACTGTAAAATAAATCATGTATAACTGTATAAGAAGGGAGTCGGATTATGAACTATTTTAAGCGAATCAGTAGTCTAGTATTAGCAGGAATTATAGGTCTTTCTAGTACAGTCGCTGTTAAAGCAGAGTCAAACGACGAGAAACTTAACAACATGCAACAGCAATTGCAGCAAAACGATGCAGAAATGCAAAAGAAAGAGCAAGAGAAGCAAGCTGTTAGTAAAGAAATTCAAGGTATCGAAAACGAACTACATAATTTAAATAATACAATTGCAAAAAATAAAGAGGATCAAGCTGCTATTCAACGTAAAATCGATGAAACACATAAGCAGATTGAGCAAAAAAAGAACGAAATTGTCGTTTTAGAGGATAAAGTCCTTGCTCGTAAAGATATTATGAGAAAACGTATGGTTTCTGTTCAAAACAGTTCAAATACGAGTTTAGTAGTAGAAGTTGTAGTAGAGTCAAAGAACTTTGCAGACTTCTTACAACGTATGAACGCAGTTTCTACTATTTTAGAAGCTGATAAAGAAATTTTACGTCTACAAGAACAAGATCTTCGTCAAATTGAAGAAGATAAGAAAACAATTGATGAAAAAGAAGCATCTTTAGTAGTAGACAAACAAAAATTAGCAAAAGCACAAGCTGAGTTGCAAGATAACTTGAAAAAACGTCAAGCTAACTTACAAACAGTTCAAGATAAATATAATCAGGTTGCAAGCCAACTTAATTTAGCTGCAGAAGAAAAAGCTAAAATCGAATCAAACATGAAGGCAGTACAAGAAACGATTGCTCGTGAGCAAGAAGCAGCAAGAATTGCAGCGGAAGAGCGTGCAAAAGCAGAAGCGGCTGCAAAAGCAGAGCAAGAAGCTTTAGCGAAAGCACAAGCAGAAATTGCTGAAAAGCAAAAGCAAGCAAAAGCTAGTAAACCAGCTGAACCAGTTGCTAATAATAATTCGAAGGTAGAACCTGCACAACCTGAACCACCTTCTAAGCCAACTGCTGGTGGGAAAGAAATTTATGTAGAAGCTACAGCTTATACAGCGGATCCAGCGGAAAATGGTTATGCACCAGGTCAACAAGTATTTTCTGCATGGGGACACTATAACTTAACTGCAAACCCAGGAATGAAATTAATTGCTGTAGATCCAAATGTTATCCCATTAGGTAAGACTGTAAATGTTGAAGGTTATGGAGTAGCAATTGCAGCCGATACTGGTGGAGCTATTAAGGGGCATAGAATTGATGTTTTAATGCCAGATAAAGGTTCATCAAGTAGCTGGGGCAGAAGAACAGTTAAAGTTACAATTTTAAACTAACATGTAATCCAACTTTACAATACGTAAAGTTGGATTTTTTTATGAAACTAATGTTAAGTAGAGTTTACATTTTGTTAAGGTTAGCATACAATATAAATGAGAGGTGGTAAATTTGACCATTTTAAATAGAGTGAAGGAATTAAGAGCTCGGTTTAATTTTTCGCAAAGTGTATTAGCAGAAAAGGTTGGAGTGACGAGACAAACGATTGCTGCAATTGAAAAAGGGGATTATGTTCCTTCATTATTATTAGCGCTTATGATTTGCGATGTATTTCAGTTAAAGATGGAAGATGTGTTTGTTTTAAATAAGGAGGGGGAGAATGATGAATAAAATTGCTGTTTCTTATATTGTAAATGTGCTGAGATTTGTGATTGTTTGTTGGGCATTTATTGAACTCTATTATGCTTGGATAGAGCTGGCAAATATTATTGAAACTGAGAAATTTCCATTTGAAGTAACAATCAATATGATACCATTAGGATTGTTAACAATTGTAGCTATTATAACGACGATTTTTTATAAAGTTCAAAAGAAGAAACATAAAGCACTTTCTTATTGGATGTACCCATTACTCTTTCCACAAGAAGATGAGCGGGAAAAAGAAATCACACAAAAGGCATGCCGAACAACATTTATTTCATTTTGGTACGGAGTAGTTATTGCTATTGGATTTTTAACACTTTCTCCTGTAGCCAATATATATATTCCTGGATATCCGTTATATATTTTATTTTTCATGCTTTTTGTTCAAATGACAGTCTTTTATGTATCATTGTACAGAAATAAATTAGTCTAAAAAGAAACCTTCTTGCATCGGCAAGAAGGTTTCTTTTTAGCTTATACTTGTACATATAGCAATATTATCTTATCATTTTATATAGAGTAAGATTTTGTATGGGAAAGGAATTGTATATGAATAAGCAAAGAATTTATAGTATAGTAGCAATCCTTCTATTTGTTGTAGGTGGTGTGTTAATCGGAAAGCCATTTTATGATGGATATCAGGCTGAAAAGAAACAGACTGAAAATGTGCAGGCTGTTCAAAAGATGGATTATGAAAAACATGAGACGGAATTTGTAGATGCTTCGAAAATTAATCAGCCAGACTTGGCAGAAGTGGCGAATGCATCATTAGATAAGAAACAAGTAATTGGGCGTATTTCGATCCCGAGTGTTTCATTAGAACTTCCTGTTTTAAAATCTTCTACTGAGAAAAATCTATTATCTGGTGCAGCGACAGTAAAAGAAAATCAAGTAATGGGAAAAGGGAACTATGCATTAGCAGGACATAACATGTCTAAAAAAGGTGTTTTATTTAGTGATGTAGCCTCTTTAAAAAAAGGCGACAAAATTTATTTGTATGATAATGAAAACGAATATGAATATGCGGTTACTGGTGTATCTGAAGTAACTCCTGATAAGTGGGAAGTTGTTGAGGATCATGGGAAAGATGAAATAACGCTTATTACATGTGTATCTGTGAAGGATAATTCTAAGCGTTACGTTGTTGCTGGTGATTTAGTAGGAACGAAGGCGAAGAAATAAAAAAGAAGGTCAACTCTCTAAGAGTTGACCTTCTTTTTTACTAATGTTGAGAAATAATAGAATATTTTAGTTGGTATTTATGTATTTTTCTATTTATGTATAATAAAGTTAGAATTCAAGATTTTGGGAGGAACAAGAGTGAAACAACAGGTGAAGAAACTTCTTTTAACAACAAGTGTAGCGTTATTGATAGCTCCAATTTCAGCCTATGCGCATCCAGGACGTACAGATGCTAATGGGGGACATACGTGTCGTACAAATTGTGAAAAATGGGGATTGCAGTACGGGGAATATCATTATCACAATAAACCAGCTTCTAGTAGTGGTGCAACGAGTCCAGCTCCTAGTCAAAATAATAATGGTGCTGTAGAAGCTGAAAGACAAGCGGAAGCGCAGCGCAATGCTGAGGCTGAAAAACAACGTGCCGCAGAGGCGCAGCGTAAAGCTGAAGAAGAGAGACAGCGTGTAGCGGAGGAACAAAGAAAGGCAGAGGAAGAGAGACAACGTGTAGCTGAAGAGCAAAGAAAAGCAGAAGAGGCACGTAAGCGAGAGGAAGCACAGCATCAAGCTGATATGGAAAAAGGGCAGCTTGAGGGACAAAAAAGTGGAGAGACTGATTTTAAAGCAGGGAAAAATGATGCGGAATCACATTTAGCTGGAAAATCAGATACATATAAAGAAGCATTTAAAACAGCTTATACTGCATCTTGGTCTTTAGAAGAGCAAAAGAAAATGCATTTTGAAAAAGGAAAAGAGCAAGGTTTAGCGCAAGAGACGATGGAAGATAGTCAAATTGCTCCAGAGTTTAAGCAGAACTTTGCAGAAGGTTTCCAAGTAGGGAATAAAGAAAGAACAGAAAAAATTGAAAAAGAGCAAGCTGAACTAGGGGAAAAGGCAGGTAAGGAACTAGCTGGAAAGAACCCTGGAAATAGAGAGCAAGATGTGTACGTAAAGGCGTATGAAACAGCTTATGAAAAGGGTTATAAGTCTACAAAAAAAGCAGTAGAAAAGGCTGGCTATAAGTATGCATTTGAAAACTATGATTTGAAAGTTCCTGCTAAGTATGAAAAAAATGAATCGTTAAAGAAATGGTTTATTGAAGGATTTAAATCAAATAAAAAAGCAGCAGAAATTAGAGAAGAAGGATATAAAAAAGGAGACAGTTGGCTTGCATTCTTCTATAAGAATTTTGTGCCAAGTGAATATAAAGAACATAAAGAGCTGTACGAACAAGCGATAGAAAAAGGTAAGAATGCATAAAAAAGATGAGGGAAATCCCTCATCTTTTTTTAATCCATCCATTTCACTAATTTTTTAGAAATTAATAATAAAACACAACCTAATACAATTGCTACAGCTCCTATTACGGTAAATACTTCAGCATATCCAAGTGAAGTTGTGAAGCTTGCAAGTTGTCCGCCTAAAATGTTGGCGATTCCTGAGCTTGCTAACCATACTCCCATTAATAAAGAAGCAAGTTTTACCGGAGCAAGTGCACTAACCATTGAAAGTCCAACAGGTGATAGGAATAGCTCACCTAACGTGTGGAAAAGATACGTAAAGACGATAAATAGTAGGTTTGCTTTTTCTGTAATGTTATGTTCATCACTACCAGTTTTTAATGTAGCGATAACGAGAATGATATAACCGATACCGAGCAAGATCATACCAAGTCCCATTTTAGTTGGGATTTTTAAATCCCCGCGCTTGCGAGTTGCAAGTTTTGCCCATAATGCTGAAATGACTGGAGCGAGTAAAATAATAAATAATGGATTGACCGATTGGAACCAAGATGTTGGAACTTCCCATCCGAACACAGAGCGGTCTACAAATTTGTTTGTATATAATGTTAATGAGCTACCAGCTTGTTCGAAGCCAGCCCAGAAGAAGACAACGAAGCATGTTAAAATGACGATAACTGCAGTACGTTGTTTTTCTTTTTTTGTTAACGGTGTATCTCCTACTGATGGTTGTCCATCTGTTGTTTGTAAATCGCGAGTTGGTTTTTTACCGATATCACCAAGGAAGCGATTTGATAATGTTGTAAATAAAATTTGTCCAATGATCATTCCGATTGAAGCGGCTAAGAAACCGTAACGGAATCCGTAATGTACAACGCCATCAACCGTTGTTTTGAATAAATTTTCTGATAAAAATCCGCAAACGAGTGGAGCTAAAAATGATCCGACGTTAATACCCATATAGAAAATGGTAAATGCACTATCACGTTTTGGATCGTTCTCTTCGTATAATTCCCCAACCAGTGTAGAGATGTTCGGTTTGAAGAATCCGTTACCGATAATAATAAGCGCTAATCCGAGGTATAGGCCGACTTGGTTTTGCAAGGCAAATAGTGTAAGGTTACCGATTGCCATTGTTATACCACCAATTGTGATCGCTTTTCGTCTACCTAGGAACCGGTCTGTTAAGTATCCACCAATCATTGGTGTGAAATAACAGGCTCCAGTATAAAATCCGTAAATGGAGAGTGCCCATGCAGGACTAAACCCAAGACCACCGCTTACTAAAGCTGTCGTTAAATATAATGTTAATAATCCTCGTAATCCATAGTAACTAAATCTTTCCCACATTTCTGTAAAGAAGAGTAAGTATAAACCTGGAGGATGTTTCTTTTTTCTTTGTTGTTCTCTTTCTAGTTGTATCGCTGATTCCATGTTATTTTCCTCCTGACACAAACAAAAACAAAGTTAATAATTTTGTACATTTAATATTTTACCTTATTAACTATTATAAGTCAATAAAGGTTGATTTTTCAGAAGAAATTGGAAAAGGGATATAGCTATAGAATGAGTGTTTCTTTTATGTTAGACTATGGACTATGTTTTCTTTGTAAAGAAGCGGTTTATTGCACTTTTTTATATGTGAAATTGATTTCATGAAAGATGAAATTAAAGAAGGAGAAAGAAATGAAATTGTTACAGAAAAAAGAAATTTTACTTATTAGTCTTATGTTATTCTCGATGTTCTTTGGAGCGGGGAATCTTATATTTCCACCTTTCCTTGGTTATGAAGCAGGAGAACATGTGTGGATTTCATTAGTAGGGTTTATTATATCAGCAACAGGTCTTCCGATATTGGGAGTTATTGCGATTGCAAAAGCAGGAAGTTTTCAAGCGCTAGCGGGTAGGGTTCATTCCTCATTCGCCATTATTTTTCCGTGTATCGTGTATGTATTCATTGGACCAGGACTTGGTATACCACGTGCAGGAAGCTTAGCTTTTGAAATGGGGCCAGGTCAGTTCCTCCCGGAAGCGGGAAGCGTAGTGTTATTATGTTATACGGTTCTTTTCTTTAGTATTGTGTACTGGTTAAGTTTATCGCCATCTAAATTAATGGGATTGTTCGGAAAGGTTTTAACACCGTTATTATTAGGTATGATTGCCCTTATCTTTATAAAGAGCATGTTTACATCGGTAGGCAATGTAAAAGAGGCTGCTGGAAACTATGGACAAGCTCCTATGTTCCAAGGGTTTTTAGATGGGTATTTAACCATGGATGCATTAGCAGCTTTAATTTTTGGGATTGTTATTGCAAATGCTCTTCGTGCAAAAGGTATTGAAGATGATAAAGGGTTAGCGAAATATATGAGTATTGCTGGAATTGGAGCAGGACTATTATTATCTATTATTTATGTCATACTTGGATATGTTGGTTCAATGAGTGGATCATTAGGGACATTTGATAATGGAGCGAAAGTGTTAGCACAAGTGATGACTACATTATTTGGACAAGGCGGAGTCGTTTTATTAGGACTTATTTTTACAATCGCGTGTTTATGTGTTTCAATCGGACTTGTTACATCTTGTAGCCAATTTTTCGCAAGTGTATTTCCGAAAGTGGCGTATAAAGTTTGGGCATGTATATTAAGTTTTATTAGTATGATTTTAGCTAATTTAGGATTAACACAAATTTTAAAAGTATCAGTACCGATTCTTGGATTTATTTATCCAGTTGCATTAACGCTTATTATTTTAGGGCTATTCCATAAGTATATTGGGAAGTATGCATATGTATATGCAGTAACTGTTGGGATTGTAGCAGCATTTAGTGCGATCGATATTTTCAATAAAAATGTGATGATGAATCAGTGGACATCAGTATTGAAATACATTCCGTTTTATACAGAAGGTGTTGGATGGATTGTTCCAGCTATTATAGGTGTTTGTATTGGTGTTATCGTGAGTAGTGTGTTCCATAAGAAGAAATAAGTAAGAGGTGTTTTCCTATTCTGGAGAACACCTTTCTTTTTTGGAAAAATGGTATTGAAAATGAATAGACTAAGAGTATGATAAAGATAATTGGTAATATATAGATTTCGAATGAATGGTGAGGGGGGAGTGTATGAAGGAAGATTTAAATAAGAAAATAGAAGCACTCGAGACAGCAATTGAAACGATGCAAGAAGCACTTTTTGAATTGAAAGCAAAACAAAAAGAAATAGAAGTGAAAAATGTTCAGCAACGTGTTAGTAAGGAAAAGAAAGAATATATTGAAACGGTAACGGAAGAAAAACGAAAAGAAGAAGTAGCTACAATAAAAGAGCTTGTGCAAGAACGTGAGGTAAAACAAGTGGATATATCTGCTTTTAAGCCGGAACCATTTAATATTATTAAGTTTTGCCAAACGTGGTTACCACGCATATTTGTCGGTATTATGTTGCTTGGAGTAATCTGGTTATTTAAAGCAGGGGTAGATGCTGGATTATTAACACCAGCAATACGAATTGTGTTCGGTATTGTCCTATCAATCGGTTTTTATTATATAGGGGATATTCAAATTAAACGAGAGCGGCAAGTGTTAGGATTAGTATTAGCAGGAGGAAGTATAACGGGTATAGTTTTAACGACATTTGCGGCACATTATTTATATGGCTTTATTCCAGCAAGTGTTGCATTTGTGTGTAATATTGCATGGGTCATTTTAGGGATTTATGTAGCGAAGAGGTATCAATCAGAGTATCTTACTATCTTCGTAGCGGTAGGAGCCTTCTTCGTGCCATTCTTATTAAATAGTACGACTCCTAATCCGTATATTTTCTTTGGATATGAGACGATATTAACGCTTAGCTTATTATGGTATGCGCTGAAAAATCGTTATCAGTATTTATATATGATTTCTTATGCTGTTGCTGCGATTGTCCTTTTTGTCTTCTTTGCTATTATGTCAATGTTAGTAAAGGATTTACAAGTACAGCTAACAGTTGTGTATGGTTTAATTCACTTACTATTATTTTGGCATATGTTTACGGAGAGAAGTTTTATAGTAGAGCCACGCTTGGCGATATTTAGTGCGAATGCAGTCTTCTTTATATTAGCCATTTCAAAAATACCTGAATTTACAACATGGGGATTAATGATAAGTGCACTCGTGCACGCTATTATGTTCGTGTTTGAATATAGAAAGAATAGACATTCTGCATTTACAAATCTTTTATTTGGTTTCGCAATGGGGGCATTTAGTTTAGCAATTTTATATGAGTATAGTTTAGTGAATGCAGCGATTGTATTATTATTACAAGGTTTCCTCGGTATGTTTACTTCTATTAAAGGAAAACAACAAATAAAATTGTATGTTAGTGCGACGATTTATGCGATTGGAATGATACAGACTATTTTTAGTCCATTTGATTATTTCCTTTCAGCTGGGTGTGTTGCTCATATTATTTTAATAGGTACATTTTATTACTGCATGAAACAAGCGAAAGATGTGTTAAAGAGTTTTGGAAAATACGTTTATTCTATAGCGCTCTATTGGTTTATGGTTATCGTATTTATTGCAATTACTAGAGTTGGTGAAGTGCTCTCTACAGATGGAAGTATAATAAGCGTATCAGTATCCTTATTATGGATGGTATATGCATTATTTGCAGTTTGGCTTGGACGGAATAAACATATGAATGAAATCTTGTATGCTGGATTAGTCGTGTTAGTCGTAACGATAGGGAAGTTATTCCTTCTAGACTTACCAGAAGTATCGATGATGATTAGGGCAGTGTTATTCTTAATCGTAGGAAGTATAGGTATCGTTATTTCAAGAATGTTTTTCTCAAAAGAAGAGAAGTGAGAAGAAGGCAATCCATATCCGGATTGCCTTTTTCATTACTTCTTATTAATCGTTACAGTTTCATTATATTTCGCTGTTGTATTTTGGCGTAGACGAAGTGTTGCTTGTCCAGTCGTATTTGGATCGATTTGTACGTTCACAATTTTCTCAGCAGAACCTAAGCTGTTTGTTGTGAAAGAGAATGTACTACTATATCCGAAAGTAGATGGCCAAGTACCATTTGTATTTTGAACTTTTGCTACTTGTGTACCGCCAGTAGTGAATATACCTAAAGAGTAATTATCGTATGTTGTGTTCGGTAATAAGTTATTTACTTGAATTTTCATTTGGAACACTTCATTGTTTGGTAGAGTGCTAGGGTGTGTAACTACGTAGTCGTTTGCTGTTACAGCACCGTTATAACCGTATGAACCTGGTTTGAAAGTGTTTGTATTAAACCATTGATAACCTGCATTTGGCGCACTCCAAGGTTCAGGTTGTGGCTCAGTTGATAAGCTTGGTTGTTCAAATGTTTGTAAAGTAGTAGGTAAATCAAGTTGTAAACCATTTACTTGATCTAAACTTGTAAATGTTTCTTTATTCGATAGCCAATTTACGATGTTTTCTAGTAAGATAGCATCGTTTTCTTCTTTATATCCATCGTAAGTTTTCTTTGTTTGACCAGAATCTTCACGAACGTATTTTGGCGATGCATCTTCAACAGGAGAAGAATCCCCGATAAAGGCAGCTTTTCCAAGTCCTACTTTAGCAATAGCAGCATAAGGACCCTCTGCAACACCACCGCCGTTATAAACACCGCTATCAACAGCGTTATTCCATTTTGACGGGTTTTCTGGAAGGTAAACAAGTCCTTTTGCTAGTTTTGGATTTGTAATTGCTAGAGTTGAACCAGCGTGCATTGCTACAGATGAAACACCTTTTGTAATTCCAAACGATTGTTCAGGTGACACAATATTTTTAGCGGAAACATCACCGATTGCATTGTAACGGAAGCGAATACCGAAGTTGTCAGATAGCCAATCAGAGCTTTCTACTCCTTGCATAGCTTGTGAGTTTACTTCCTCAGTAGACATTCCTTTTGCAGGATTATCCCAAGCGCCGCGTCTATATCCATTAAATACTTCAGAAGAGTCCCAGCGATTTTTATTGCGATCTGCATTATAATGATCGGCAATGAAGAAGATACTGCCGCCATTTTTCACGTATTGTAACATAGCATCTTGTTCAGATTTTTTGTAAGGAATATTTGCTTCTGGAACGATAAACACATTGTAGTCTTTTAAATCTTCGTATGTAATTGGTGTTGATTTACGTAGTTCTTTTACATGATAGCCGTTTTGGGCAATGCCGTTTCCGAAATCAGAAAAGCCACCATCAATAACCCAGTCAGCGGTCCCAGCAGTTTGACCGTGTGTATTATCGAATAATACTTTTTTCCCATTGTTTTGATTTACAACTTTTGCAGCAATTTCAGGAGCTGGGTCTACAGAGCTTTCTGCATAAGTAGACGGTATGAACGAAGTCCCTATACTTAGTGTAATTGCTGTTGCTAAAGAAAATGTAATCCATTTTTTATTCTTCATAGAAGAATCCCCCTAATAATAAATATATGTGCTTTAATAATGTAATTTATTTTTCTGTAAAAATAAAGACGGAAAACATAAAAAATATTAAAAATTTGTAAAAATAACGTGAATTTTGTTGAGAAATATTTATAGAGAGTTAAAAACATTCCTTCCAAGTAATAAGGAAGGGATGTTTTGTTTAACTAATTTTTGAATTAGGTGTTTCATCAATTTTATGAAAACCTTTCATGTAATACACGACAGCTAAACCAATAAGCCAAATTGGTCCTACAATTAATGCAATTCTTGTATCTTCTGAATACGCCATTATACTTAATACGAGTGCAAGGAAAGCGAGTGAGAAATATGAACTTAATGGGTATAAAGGCATTTTATACGATAATTTTTGTTTGTTTTGCGTAGGCAAACTTTTACGGAACTTAATTTGAGCGACTAATATAATACCCCAAGTCCAAATTGCCCCGAAAGTTGAAATACTAGTGAGCCATGTAAATACTTTTGCGGGCACAAGATAGTTTAATATAACACCGAAGAGTAAAACGATAGCTGTTGCTATAATTCCTTGACTTGGAATGCCATTTTTATTTAAACGACCGAATCTTTCAGGAGCTTTTTTCTGCTGAGCTAATGTATACAGCATACGGCCTGTACTAAATAAACCACCATTACAAGAAGAAAGAGCTGCTGTTAATACGACAAAGTTAATAATTCCTGCTGCTTTTGCAATACCGATTTGCTGGAATGTTAATACGAATGGACTGCCTTTCTCACCAAGTTCGTTCCATGGATAAATTGCCATCATAACAAATAGAGCCCCAACGTAGAACAGTAATATTCTCCAAAATACATTATCGATTGCTTTTGCGATTGTTTTTTTCGGGTTTTGCGCTTCACCCGCTGTAACGCCGATTAGTTCAACACCTAAATAAGCGAATAACACCATTTGCATAGAGAGTAGTAGTCCAGAAAAGCCATTTGGGAACCAGCCACCATGTGACCAAAGATTTGAAATACCGGTAGCAATACCGCCGTTTCCGAATCCGAATAAAATAATCCCAGCTCCAACTACTATCATACAGATAATTGTGACAATTTTAATAAGAGCAAACCAAAATTCAAGTTCTCCAAATACTTTTACAGATAAGAAGTTGAAAGCACTCATTAATAATAGAGCGAGTAAAGCCCAAGTCCAGCGCGGGATATCCGGGAACCAGTATTGCATGTAAATGCCAGCTGCTGTAATTTCAGCCATACAAGTAACAACCCATAAGAACCAGTAGTTCCAACCGGTAATGTAGCCAGCTAGTGGTCCAAGGTAATCATAAGCATATTTACTAAAAGAACCAGCAACAGGTTGTTCAATCGCCATTTCTCCGAGTGCTCGCATAATGAAAAAAATAACGAGTCCAGCAATCATATAACCTAGTAGAATAGAAGGACCAGCTAGTTTAATAGCAGAAGCAGATCCTAAAAATAGTCCAACGCCAATAGCTGAACCGAGTGACATTAAAGTAATATGTCGTTCTTTTAAACCACGATTTAAAGTTCCAGATTTGTTTGTGTGCTGCATAAGAAGAATCCCCCTTGTAGAGTGAACGATATTTGAATGCGTTTACTAAATATTTAACTATTTCAAATTATAAAACATTTCTATCTGTTATGCTACAAAAATAATCAGTATTAACTGTACTACATCTGTGCTTGTCAGACTTAAACTTAAAATTCGAACTATTATTGAATATATTGACTCTTCTTTTTAGTGATTGTTAAGATTAAGTATTATATTTTCTCACATACTAGTAAGAAAAGAATGTGTGATAATAATTCAGATGTAGGAAGGGTACATAACCATGTTTCAATTACAAAAATATAACACTTCTGTGAAGCAAGAGCTTTTAGCTGGCATCACAACTTTTTTTACATTTGCGTATATTCTTGTCATCAATCCGAAAATATTATCTGATGCAGGTGTACCATTTGATCAAGCTTTTACGGCAACTATTATTGCGACTGTTGTAGGGACGCTATGTATGGCGTTTTTAGCTAACTATCCAATTGTTATTGCTCCAGCTATGGGAATGAATGCGTATTTTGCTTATTCTGTTGTTCAACAGGCAGAGGGGATTACATATGTCATTGCGTTTTCAGCAGTATTTGTAACAGGTATCATTTTTCTTTTATTATCTTTCACTTCATTTAGGCAAAAGCTAATCGTCGCAATTCCTGACAGTTTAAAACATGCAATTGCAGGTGGGATTGGGTTATTTATTGCTTTTATTGGATTACGTCTATCTGGAATTATCGTTGATCATCCATCTAACTTAGTTACGATTGGTGACTTCCATTCTCCAGCCGTTATTTTAACTTTAATTGGTTTAATATTAGCGGCGGTATTAATGGCATTACGTGTGAGCGGTGCATTATTTATTAGTATGATTGTGACAGGAATTATAGCCTTCTTTACCGGGCAACTGAAGTTTACGGATAAAATTGTTGCGATGCCTCATTTACCAGAGGGAATTATCGTTTCAAATCCAATCAACGCCTTTTCAGATGTAATTGAATACGGATTATACGGTGTTGTATTTTCATTTTTACTTGTACTGTTATTTGATACAACAGGTGCATTACTCGGTTTAATTAAACAAGCAGGTTTAATTACAGATAATACAGAGAAGCGTTTTGGTAAAGCGTTTATTGCGGATGCAATTGGTGGGACTACAGGCTCTATCTTTGGAACAAGCCCAACAGCAGCGACGATTGAATCGTCAGCTGGTATTGCTGCGGGTGGTAAAACAGGATTAACAGGTATTGTAGTAGTCGGTCTAACGATTATAACGGCATTCTTCAGCCCTGTCATTGCTTCTTTATCAAGCGTAGCCGCTATTACAGCTCCTTCATTAATTATTGTAGGTAGTTTAATGGCGCAAAGTCTTCGTGATATTAATTGGAATGAATTTGATGATGCGTTACCAGCATTTTTAATTTTCGTTGGTATTCCGTTAACGTCTAGTATTGCGAATGGAATTGCAATTGGATTTCTAGTGTATCCAGTCTTAAAAATTGTGAAGGGGAAAGGGATGGAAGTACATCCGCTACTCTACTTATTTACAATTTTATTTGGATGTCATTTATTCTTATAATACAGATATAAGAGAGGGGGCTTCTTATGAGAGGCCCCTTTTTTGTGTATAATAAAGTGAAACTATAATCAGTGGGGGTTCTGTTCATCCACCACTGATTATCAGCCCTCACCAATCGGGCTTTTATGGGCAGTTTGACTCTCTCTGGATATCTGGTTATTAGCTTAATTATTAGGAGGGAGTCTTAATGCCCGTTAATGCGGGGTAAAGTGAAACTATAATCAATTACGCAAAATATAAATTACTTAATGGAATATATATGTTACAATATAAATAGAGGAGGAACATGAATGGCTGTAAGTAAAATAAAAGTCGCGCGTGTTCAGTTAGATTTAACACAGCAACAATTAGCAGAAAAAGTAGGCGTTACAAGGCAAACGATTAGTTTAATTGAGAAGGGGAAATACAACCCATCTTTAGATTTATGTTTGAAAATTTGTTATGCAGTAGATAAAACTTTGAATGATTTATTTTGGGAGGAAAAGGAGTGAGAGGATGAGAATCATGAAAGATGAACGCTTAATGATTGAGGGGCTAAAACATATTAGACTCGTTTTCATCTTACAAAATATTGTCATACTAGGTATTGTTTTTTATCGCTACGTTTTGCAAGGTGCAGGCTATGAAAGTGTTTCGGATTTGTTAATGGTATTTATGTGCGGGATAGTAGTTATAAACTTTTTAAACCTGAAAAATTCAGTGGAAGTGTATGAGCATACGGGCGGAGTATCACGTAGTTATTTTATGAAGTTATTATTTATTCCGGTAGGTATTATTATTGGGATTTTAGCCATTTGTATCGTTGTAACACCGGATATTTCGATGAAGGAAATTAGTATGACAGGCCTTATTATGTTTGCTTGTTTTTTAGTGCCTAGTTTGTTTATATACATATATATAAAGAGAATAAAAAGTGAAGATTGAAACATAAGAAAAGCTTTCCCGTATTGCGGAAAGCTTTTTTTATATTCTTTTATATAGTACTTTATGAAGACCAATCGGTTCAATTTCAAAGATCTCACCATGTTCCTGGAAGCCTAAGCGTTTGTAATAGTCAGCTACAGTAATTCGCCCATTACACCATAATATATTTGCTTGACGCTCTTGCAAGACTTGTATCGCCTTCTGAATTAAGGAGCTTCCAGCACGGTTGTTTCGAAATTCAGGTAATGTTGCCATTCCTCGTAGACGATAATGAATACCCGTTGGTAAGTCGGGATATATTTCTTTTGAGAAGGAAGCGATACTAATTAGTTCATCGTTTATAAATGCGCCTAAGTGGAAGGTGTCTGTTTCATAATCGGAAGGATATTTACAATCTGCTAATGTTTGACTCGGGCGCAAAATTTTTTGACGTAATACGTAAGTTTCAGATCCCTCAATATTTTTCACGGTAATCATATTAACATCCTTTCTTATAAGGCTTTTTCTGTTAATTGTATAAAGAAATAGGCAGGTGCGGCGAGAAGTCCGAGTATGCTAGCAGTTCCGAGAAGGAGTGAAAGTAGGAGGCAAGAATATTTTATTCCATTCGATTTTTTCCATCCGTAACTACAAATCTCAATACTAACACCGATGAGAATAATGGCAACGAGTATTTCTGCTAATAATAAAAGAGCTAAAGTTACAATAGACATAATGTGATCCACCCTCATAATATGTGATAGTTACATTTTACCATATGAGATGGAAAAAAATGCCCCTCAATTATGTGAGGGGCATTTTCTATTCTAATATGCTTTTTAGTGTATCGATATGTTCTTTTGAACCTGTTACAAGTAATGTATCACCGTGCTGTAGTCTCGTATCACCATGTGGAATCAATGCTTTATTCCCACGATAAATTTGAATGACTAGTACATCACCTAAAAAAGGAAGGCGGCGAAGTGCCACGCCGTTATATTTATTGCTTCGTAGTTCAACTTCGCGGACCGTTTCGTTAGCTGTTGTAATTAAGCGAACGAGACTCGGTTTATCAATAAGTGCACGTAATAGAATACGTGTAGAGTTAATTGTTGAGAATACAGCGATATGTTCTTGCGTTGCTTTTTCTTGTAGAAGAGGATCTTCTACACTTGCAATAACATGTTCAACACCTAGTTCTTTTGCGTGTTCTGCTAATAATAAGTTTTGCTCATCATCACTTGTTGCAACAACAACGCGGTCTGCGTTAAATGCTGTTTGTTCAGTTAATGATGCGATTGTGATGTCATCTAATTTTACGATAGGGAAGTCATGTGATTTTGCTTCCTCATCATTTATTTTATTTTGACGCATCATATAAAGCGTTACGTCATAATCTTCTCGTTTTAAATCAAGTGATAACGGAAGGGTAATTCTGCTCGCGCCAATAATAGAAACCTTTGGTTTTGGTGTTTCCACTTTTGGGAACATCTTTTTAAATAATATAGGTGCAAAAATACAAGTAATAACTGCGCTTAAAATAAGTGAAGCAGATAAACTTGGACTGATAATCCCTAGTTTTTCACCAATTTGTGCAGCTGCAATAACTAAAGAAAGTGTCGATGTTAATAAGATGGCACTTCCTAGTACGATATTCCGTGGATACCATTTGTGTAAAACAAGTGATGGTAACAGCTTTGAAATAAAGAGTCCTACAATTAAAATTGGGATCATTAGCATGCTAGAAGGTTCTTTGAAAATAGACCAAACCTCTAAATTTACACCAACCATTACGAAGAAAATAGGAATGAAGAAACCATATCCAATGGAATCCAGTTTTTCAACCATATCTTCATTTGGTGATAATAATGATACGAGTACTCCTGCTAAGAAGGCACCTAAAATATTTTCAGCTCCAACAGATTCAGATAACCCAACTAATATTAAGATGAGTGCAAAAACAGCTCGTGTATCAATTTGTACACTACCAGCTTTTAAGTTATCTAAGTATGGAATGTTTTTAAAGCGTTTTGCAACGAAGTAAATAACAATACCAGCGCCGAATAGAAGAAGAAGGAGCCACATGCTTTGACCGCTTTCGGAATTTAATCCGACGAATACAGCGAGTAAAATCATTGTAACTAAATCTGCAATAACAGCGACTAATAAAATGATTTGTCCAATCGCCGTTTTTCCTAAGTTATTCTCTTTTAATGTTGGTACGACAACACCTAAAGAAATAGTTGAAATAATTAAAGTCATGAACAGTGCATTATCTACAAATCCTAGCCATACGAATAGTAATGATAGGGCATAAGATAAGATGAAAATAAAGAAGAAGATAATACTTGCTGCTTGAAACGTGTTCGGTTCGTTTGTCGTATTCTTTTTCCCTTTTTGTTTAAAGATAGAAAAATCAATTTCTAAACCGCTTAAAAACATAAGGAAGATAAATCCTAGTGTTGATAAGACTTGAAGCCACATATCTGGCTCGATAATATTAAACCCACTTTTACCTACAAAGATTCCTGCGATGATTTCTGCAACCACGACAGGAAGTGCTTTTAATTTAAAGCGTTGTAACAAAAGGGGAACGAAAAACGCGATTGCAACGACAACCATAAGTGATAGAACAGAAGTGTGATGTTCCATTGCGTTCTCTCCCTTCAAATAAATATAGTACTTATTTAGCCATATAATAGGTAGAAAAGCAACGCATATGGATTCGATTTCATAAAGAAAGAGTTTTCTTAACATTTGTCATAATAAGTATATTTTTCATGATCCTGTTGTTAATTCCGTAATGTGGATGTAATAGGGGAAGTAATAAAAAAGACTGCTGAGATTTCTCAGCAGTCTTTTCATGTACATTACATTGAGAAGAAGATCCATACAGTTAAACCAACTGTTGCAGTTGCAACGAAGAAACTGTATATCATAGTAAGAATTTGAACTCTTCCTTCTCCTTCTTTTAAGTGCATGAACATGATTAATTGTAACAACGCTTGCGCAACAGCCATTATGATAATAGTTGTTAAGATCGTTGAAAGTGGCAGGTTTGTGTAAAGTGCCACGTATAGAGCTAGAAACGTTAGTGCAAGCGATAAAATAAATCCGAAAACGTGTGACCAAGGGAATCCGCTATGCGCGTGCCCGTTTGCTTGGTTGTTATTTTGACTCATTTACGCCACCATCCCGTTCAAGTAAACTAGTGTGTAAATAAATACCCAAACAAGATCAAGGAAATGCCAGTATAAGCTGATAATGAATACTTTACGAGCTGTAACTGGTGTTAAACCTCGTTTTAAAATTTGGATAATAACACAAATCGCCCAAATGATACCGCCTGTTACGTGGGCTCCGTGCGTTCCAAGAAGAACGAAGAATCCAGATAAGAAAGCACTTGTTTGAATTGTCGCGCCTTCACCAATATACATAATGAACTCTTCGATTTCGAAGAATAGGAAACCTGCACCTAAAAGTAATGTAAGGACGAACCATCCAAGCATTGCTTTTTGGTTGTGCTTACGCATTTCGTGAATTACGATACCACATGTGAAACTACTTGTTAAAAGTAGTAGTGTTTGAATTAAAAGCGTTTTAAGTTCAAACAGTTGTGCTGGTGTTGGGCCATCTGCCGTACGACCAGCAAGTACTAGATAAGAGGCGAAAAGTGTTGCGAACAGCATAATTTCAGCCCCAAGAAAAATCCAGAATCCTAGGATATTCAATCTGCTTTGCTCGGATTGATATTCCAAAGGTAAGCTTTTGTCTAAAGCCGCCATATCATTTCACCTCTCATGCTACATGTTCTGATTTTTTAATTTCATCAACACTAATATAGTAACCGTCATCGTAATCGAATGAACGATAGATTAAGCAAGCTAAAATACCAATGCCGCCGATTGCTGCAAGCCAGAACCAGCTAAATACTAATGCGAAACCTGCAAGACCGAAGAATCCAGACGCAATAATAGGCACACCAGAGTTACTTGGCATGTGAATTGGTTTGATATCTTCTGCTGCTGGTGTAACTGTTTCTCCGCGTTTTTTCATGTACCAGAAAGCATCCGCTTCTTTGATTTCAGGAAGTTTCGCGAAGTTGTAATGTTGTACAGGAGATTGAGTTGCCCATTCAAGTGTACGGCCGTCCCATGGATCTCCAGTTGTGTCACGTTCACCGTGACGAGCACTCCAAATTACATTGTAGCAAAGAAGTAGGAAGCCGATACCCATCATTACCGCACCAACAGATGCGATTTGGTTTAGCCATCCCCATCCAAGACTTTCAGAGTAAGTGTACATACGACGAGTCATACCGTCTAAACCTAAGAAGTACATTGGGAAGAAACAGATGTTGAATCCGCTCATGAAGATCCAGAATGTCCATTTACCTAGGCGTTCATTTAACATATGACCAGTCATTTTTGGATACCAGAATGTGAATCCAGCAAGCATAGCGAATACTGTACCTGCGATTAATACGTAGTGGAAGTGAGCGATTAGGAAGTAGCTGTTATGGTACTGATAATCAGCTGCTGCCATACCAAGCATAACCCCTGTAACCCCACCGACTACGAAGTTTGGAATAAATGCCAATGACCAAAGCATTGGAACTGTAAAACGAATACGTCCTTTATACAGTGTAAACAACCAGTTAAAGATCTTAACACCGGTTGGAATCGAAATCGCCATTGTCGAAATCGAGAAGAATGAGTTAACCGCTGGACCTGCACCCATCGTGAAGAAGTGGTGAAGCCATACGACGAAACTTAGTAAAGAAATTGCAACCATTGAGTATACCATCGCACTGTAACCGAATAGACGTTTACGTGAGAATGTACTAATGATTTCAGAGAAAATACCGAATGCCGGTAAAATAACGATATATACTTCAGGGTGACCCCATACCCAGAATAGGTTGGCCCATAACATTGGCATACCGCCGCTCGCCATCGTAAAGAAGTGAGCATCGAATAGACGGTCAAATGTCATTAATGCAAGAGCAACTGTTAATACTGGGAAAGCGAAAATAATGATAATCGTTGTAATTAAGATTGACCAAGTAAACATTGGCATTCTCATTAAAGTCATACCAGGTGTACGCATTTTTAAGATAGTAACAAGGAAGTTAATACCTGTCATTAACGTACCGAGACCTGAAATCTGTAATGCAATTGCGTAGTAGTTATTTCCTACACCAGAAGTAAACTCTGTACCTGCCATTGGGAAGTAAGAAGTCCACCCAGCGTCTGGAGAACCACCGATTACGAAAGCGATGTTGAATAACATTGCTCCGACAAAGAATAACCAGAAACTTAAAGCATTTAAGAACGGATATGCAACGTCACGAGCACCAATTTGTAATGGTACTACAAGGTTCATTAATCCCATAACGAATGGCATCGCCATGAAAAGAATCATAACTGTACCGTGTGTTGTGAAGATTCCGTTATAGTGTTCAGCGTTTAAATAAGTTGTTTCTGGGAATGTTAACTGTGCACGGATCATTAAACCGTCCATACCACCACGGAATAACATAATAACCGCAGAGATAATATACATGGCCCCAATCTTTTTATGGTCAACAGTTGTTAACCATTCGTCCCAAAGCCATTTCCATTTTTTATACTTTGTTAGTACGAAAATGATTGCTAATGTCACAAGAACGATAGAAGCGTCTGCACCGTAAATAATCGGGTCACCTGTGACAAAGAATTCATCAAGCTTCACTGTGTTCACTCCAATCTGTTGGAATTATAGCTATTATTTTTTGTTTTTGTAGTAGTTGTAATCACAATATTCAAGTGATTTTGGATCAACATAACTTAAGTGGTGACTAGAGAATGTCATACGACCAACTACACCAGGTTTAACAATTTCGTTGTACTTATCTTCTGTTAGTTTAGGAGCAGTTTGTTGTACTTCTTTAACCCACTTGTCATACTTCTCTTTAGTTTTTGCTTCAACTTCGAACTCCATGTGAGTGAATCCTTCACCAGAGAAGTTCGCGCTACGGCCTAGGTAAGAACCTGGCTTATCAGCTTGTAAATAAAGGTCCATAATCATGCCATCCATAGTGTACTTCATACCACCAAGTTCTGGTACCCAGAAAGCATTCATTGGGCCGACAGAAGTCAGTTTGAATTGAATTGGTACACCAGCTGGGATGTTTAAATAGTTAACGGTTTCAATTTTTTCCTCTGGGTAACTGAATAACCATTTCCAGTTTGCAGATGTAACATAAATCTCCACTGGTTTAATATGTTCGGACTCTTTCGGAACCTCTTCCGAAGCATAAGTTGCTTTTACTGTTGGAATCGATAATGCGATAACGATAATAACAGGAACAAGCGTCCAAATGATTTCTAATAATGTGTTACCGTGTTGTTCAGGTGGCTCATAGTCCATATTCTCTGGTTTTTCACGATAACGAATCAAGATGACTGTAAACAAGATGAATACAATTGCGATAATTAATGACATAAGCAAGAATGACCAAACAATTAAATCATACTGTGCTTTTGCAACAGGTCCTTGCGGATTTAATACTGCGAGTTTTTTATCACAGCCACCGAGGAACAGAAGTAATGATAACGGAAGAAGCGAAGCCAACTTCCAAAACGCTTTCTTTAGTTGCACGATTGAAAATCTCCTTTCTCCTTGGATTGAAACTATGCCAATAAAACAATATAAACCTATTAATTTATAGAAGGCAATAGTTTTTGAGATATTGTTAAAAAATAGACACAAATGCACACTTTTTAAGGTGAATATCATTTGTAACTTGATTACATTGTAAACTATTTTCCAGAGAAAAATGCGATTGTGAAAATTTTAAGATAAATAAAGTTATACCAGGATACCCAAGAAATAGAAAAAAGCTATCTTATTATAAGAAAGATAGCTGAATATTTTGTATATTTAGTTTACTTCTTCTTTTAGACTTATTTGTTGTTCAAATGTGACAACTTTTTTATATTTAACTCGGTATAAAATGTAACAAATGATCATAAATGGAATACCGCAATAAAGAGCAATTCTCTGATCTGGAATGAAAGCTAAACTTACAAATGTAATGAAATTGAGTGAGAATGCTACGATTGGAACTAATGGATAAAGTGGTGTGCGATATTTTAAATCATTAATGTCTCCGCCGTTTTTCAAGAAGTTTCTACGGAAGAAAAACTGTGAAGCTGCGATTGACATCCAAACTACGACAGCGGCCATAGCTGCAATAGATGTTAAAACTAAAAAGACAGTATCTGCTGCAAATATACTTGTTAATAGAGATAAGCTCGCGAAAATGAGACTGAAAATTAATGCGTTCAGTGGCACACCTTTTTTCGTTAACTTCGTAAAAGCTGGACTTGCCATTCCTTGTTTTGCCATCGCCCAAAGCATACGTGAATTTGCGTATAGACCAGAGTTGGCTACGGATAATACAGCTGTAATAATAACAAAGTTCATAATGTCTGCTGCATATGGAACACCAGCTACATCAAATACAAGTACAAATGGACTTTCGACTAGATTAGCCTCTTGCCACGGGAGTAAACCTACAACAACTGATATGGCTAGGACGAAGAAGAATAGCGTTCGCCAAATGGTATTTTTGATTGCTTTTGGAATAGTTTTTTCAGGATTTTCACTTTCTCCTGAAGCGATTCCGATTAATTCTGTTCCTTGGAAAGAATAATTCACTGTAATCATCGTAAGAAGAACAGCCAATGCACCGTTTGGAAATAATCCGCCATTTTCAGTGAAATTGTGAAGCATTGGAGCTGGTTTTCCGTTAAAGTCTAGTAGGCCAAACATAACTGCACCACCGAGTACGATGAAAATAACGATGGTTGCGACTTTTACACTAGCGAACCAAAATTCTGCTTCTGCATACGCTTTTGCTGATAGAGCGTTTACAAGAAAGAGTGCTGCCGCAAATGTAACACACCAAATCCACGAAGAAACATCTGGAAACCAGCGTTTCATTAAAATACTTACAGTTGTTAACTCTACTCCAACTGTAACAGCCCAATTCAACCAATACATCCAACCGACAACAAAACCAAAACCAGGTGAAATAAATTTGCTTGCATAGCTTTGGAATGAACCTGCTTCTGGCATAGCAACGGATAATTCACCAAGACATAACATCGTTAAATACATAACAAATCCACCGACTAAAAATGCAAGAATAGCACCACCAGGACCGGCGTTATGGACGATTTGACCTGATCCCATAAATAGGCCCGTTCCAATCACTCCACCAAGTGCGATCATAAATAGGTGTCTACTTTTCATTGTTCGTTTTAAATCTGTTTGTTCTACTTGTTGATTCATATGCCCCTCACCCCGTTATTTTTTGTATGTATGAACTAATTTTCATTCCGAGTTTTTAATCATTAGTGGGGGATGTGACACATACTCGGTTTATTTATTATGAAATGAATGGAGTATGTAAAAATGTGAACTATGACTAAATACTCTAAGAATGTTTTTGTTAATAAGGTGATATCTTCACCATGTTAATTATTTTGATTTTAGCAAAAATATTCAGAAAAGTATATTGTTTTTTCTTTTTATTAAAAATAATTAGAATTTTCTCGATAGTAAAAGTGTGAACAATGATTCACAGAATCTTGCTAGCAAACTAGTAAGAAGCAAGGTACAATGATAGGAGGTATATCTGTAAAATAATAATTAATGGAGTTTTGTTTAAAATGAAAAAGTTAAAATATCTTTTTGTTTTTGGAATTATATTTGCTGCCGCGTTCTTTATAGGGAAAGATAAGATTATACAAAAGGCACAAGTGCTACGCTTAGATTTTCTATCTGAAATGAAAGAAGCGGCTATGATTGAAAATGTTCCGTTTATAAAGCAGTTACCAGAATTACCTCGTGGATGTGAAGTGACAAGCTTAGCTATGTTGCTACAATATAAAGGTGTACAAGTAGATAAGATGCAACTTGCTAGTGAAATTCATCGAGTTCCATTTGAACAAGATGGTTTGCGTGGAAATCCTTATGAGGGATTTGTTGGAAATATTTATACGAAAGCTGAACAAGGATATGGTGTATACAATAAACCAATCTTTAATTTAGCAGAAAAATATGTTCCTGAAAAAGTAATTAATTTAACAGATAGAGACGTGAATAATCTATATAAGGTAATTAGTTCTGGTTCTCCAGTATGGGTTATTATTAATACAACGTTTAAGCCGCTAGCTGAAAGTAGTTTTGAAACATGGAAAACAAGTTCTGGTGAAGTGAAAATTACATATTTTGAGCATAGTGTAGTAGTGGTTGGATACGATCAAAACTTTGTGTATGTAAATGATCCTCTAAAAAACAATCCGCGTTTCGCTGTTCCACGAGCAGAGTTTGAGAAAGCGTGGGAGCAAATGGGGAAACAAGCGATTACTATTTTGTAATAATAAAAAGTCATCTTTTTGAGGGCTTTTTATTTTTGAATGTTTATAACGGAAAATTCAGAATATTCTTTTAAAACTTAACAATTCACGTTATAATAACATTTAACTTGGTGAAGAAGGGGAGAAGAGAAATGGATGTAGCGAAGGAACTAGTTGTATCAAAAAATCAATTGATTGAGTGGAGAAGGCATTTTCATAAGTATCCAGAGTTATCTTTTCAAGAAGAAAAAACATCACAGTTTGTATTCGACATACTTCGGAAAATCCCACATTTAGAAGTGTCAAGACCTACTAAATATAGTGTAATGGCAAGGTTAATTGGTAAGCAGCCTGGTAAAACCATCGCGGTTCGTGCTGACATGGATGCTCTTCCTATTCATGAAGAAAATGAGTTTGATTTTATTTCTACATACCCAGGTGTGATGCATGCATGTGGCCATGATGGGCATATAGCGATATTACTTGGAGTTGTACATAAGTTAGTAGAGGAAAGAGAGAAGGTTAAGGGGGAGATTCGTTTTCTCTTCCAACATGCAGAAGAAAACTTTCCTGGCGGTGCAGAGGAAATGGTTGCAGCGGGTGTAATGGAAGGTGTGGATTATATTATTGGTGCTCACCTTTGGGCATCGTTACAGGTGGGGAAAATAGGTGTAATTTATGGTCCGGCAATGGCTGCCCCGGATGTTTTTAAAATTACAATAGAAGGAAAAGGTGGACATGCTGGAATCCCTCATGAAACGGTTGATAGTATTGCAATCGGTACACAAGTTGTTTCGCAACTTCAGCAAATTGTATCTCGCCTCACGAACCCGTTAGATTCCCTTGTAGTATCTGTTACGCAGTTTCATGCTGGGACAACCCATAATGTGATTCCAGAACAAGCGGAGATTGAAGGGACAGTGCGGAGTTTAAGACATGAGTTACGAGAAGAAACAGAAAAACGGATTGAACAGATCGTGAAGCATGTGACGGAAGCTTACGGAGCGAAATATACATTTTCTTATGAATATGGATATCGCCCTGTCGTAAATGATTATGAGGTTACAGAGATTATTGAGCAAACAGCATTACAACTTTATGGAAGAGAAAGAGTTACTCGTTTACAGCCGACGATGGCTGGGGAAGATTTTTCAGCGTTTTTACAAAAGGCACCGGGGACATTCTTTTTTATTGGAGCAGGAAATAAAGAGAAAGGAATTATATATCCTCACCATCACCCTCGTTTTACGATTGATGAAGATGCATTACCAATTGGCGTGGAAGTCTTTGTATCGTCCATTATGAATTTCATAAGTAAAGGAGAATGAGATGAAGAAAATACATCTATTAGCGCTTATTCCAGTTTTTTGTTTAGTTATTGGGCCCGTATTTGCTAATTCAGTTACTCCTTACATATTAGGGATGCCATTTTTATTATTTTGGATATTATTATCGGTGCTCATTGCGTCTCTTTGTATGGGGATTGTGTACGTATTTGATCCTGCGAATAGGGGGGATGTAAAATGACCGCATTACTTATCATTATTTTATTTTTGTTTCTTGCACTATTTTTAGGAATTCGAGCGCAACATGGAAAAGATATGAATTTAGAGCAATGGTCAGTTGGAGGAAGAGGATTTGGCACTATTTTTGTTTTTCTTCTTATGGCAGGTGAAATTTATACGACCTTCACATTTTTAGGCGGAAGTGGCTGGGCGTATAGTAAAGGAGCCCCTACTTTCTATATTTTAGGTTATGGCGCATTAGCTTATATTTTATCTTACTTTTTATTACCACCAGTTTGGAAGTATGCGAAAGAGCATAATCTTGTTTCGCAGCCGGATTTTTTTGTGAAGAAATATAAGAGTCAGACACTTGGCATAATCGTTTCTATCATTGGGGTCATTTCGATTATCCCATACCTTGTTTTACAGTTAAAAGGGTTGGGGATTATCGTATCGGAAGCATCTTATGGAAGGGTATCACCAGTTATTGCAGTGTGGATTGGTGCAATTGTCATAACGATATATGTAATGGTTTCAGGTATACACGGCTCTGCTTGGACGGCCGCTTTGAAGGATATTATGATACTGTTTATCGTTATGTTTTTAGGTATATATTTACCGTACCATTATTACGGAGGATTTCAGCCGATGTTTGAAGCAGTAGAAGCAACGAAACCAGGTTTTTTATCTTTGCCTGATGAAGGAATGAGCATTTCTTGGTTTGTTTCTACTATTGTACTAACAGCTCTCGGTTTCTATATGTGGCCTCATACATTCGCTTCTGCTTTCTCTGCCAAAAACGAAAACGTATTTCGTAAAAATGCAGCAATTATGCCACTGTATTCTTTAGTTTTACTTTTCGTATTTTTTGCAGGATTTGCTGCTATACTGCAGGTTCCAGGGTTAAAGGGAGGGGATGTAGACCTTTCGTTATTCCGTCTCGCTCTTCAAACTTTTGATCCGTGGTTTATTGGGATTATTGGTAGTGCTGGAGTTTTAACCGCATTAGTTCCGGGTTCCATGCTTGTCATGGCCGCTTCTACATTATTAGCGAAAAATATTTACCGAACAATGGTCCCATCTGCTTCGGATCGACAAGTTGCAAAAGCTGCGAAATTATTTGTTCCTGTAGTAACGCTTGTAGCTGTTTTGTTCACTTTTAAAGGTGGAGAAACGATAGGAGCACTTCTTTTAATGGGATATAGTATAGTGACACAGCTTTTCCCTGCACTTGTATGTAGTTTGTTTCCACGTCAAGTTATTACGAAACAAGGGGCAATTGCAGGAATGGGAATTGGGTTGTTAGTAGTCGCATATATTACTTTATCTGGTTCAACTATAGCTACGACGTTTCCAAGTTTTCCTCAATATATAAAAGATTTAAATGTAGGTATAGTCGCATTGTTAATGAATATGCTTGTAATGTTTATCGTTAGTGGATTCACGAAAAATGTGTCTGTAAAAGCAGACAATATAATAGTAGAAAAGTAATCCGTGAACTAGAGCTATCTTTGAAAAGAGATAGCTCTTTTTTGTATATATTTTCTTTTATTAGCGGAATCTAACTAAAAACTTGTTGAAAAGGAAGTTAGGTGGGGGATTTTGTTAGAGCTAAAAGGTAACTTATTTGAAGTTATGAAAGAAATTAGGGAGGAGTTAGGTTCGCCTAATGATTTAACAATTAGGGAAGTGGCCCTTGCTGGTAGTTTTACACGCTGTGCTGTTATTTTTTTATGTGGGTTAACAGATAAGGATAATGTTTATAAATATGTAGTTCGTACACTTCAATATGAAGAAGTACAAAATGAAGCAGCTGTCGTTCAGACGTTATTGGATCGTTTTATTTCTATTGCGGAAGTTGGTAAGAAGACAACATTTCCCGATATTATAAATGCGATTTTAGCGGGAGATACCATTATATTAATTGATAATATTCAAACCGCTATTGTGATTAATAGTAGAGCTTGGGAAAAAAGAAGTTTAGAACCACCAGTAACAGAAGATTTAATACGTGGACCGAGGATTGGATTAAATGAAGATATTAACGTGAATAAAATGTTAATTCGCCGTAGTTTACGTGACCCAAAGCTGAGGTTTCAATCTTATATTATGGGGAAGAGATCCCAAAAAGAAGTGACGTTAGTATATATAGAAGACATTATTAATCCGTACATTGTAAAAGAGCTGGATCGGCGTCTTCAATCCATAGTGACAGATGTCGTTTTTGAGACGGGTACGATTGAGCAATTAATTCAAGATAATAATTTGTCGCCGTTTCCACAGTTTTTGAATACGGAAAGACCTGATAATATTGTGGCTTCATTAGCGAAAGGGAAGGCGGCTATTTTAGTGGATGGATCACCGTTCGCCCTTATAGCTCCGCTAGTATTTGTTGATATTTTTCAATCTGTGGAAGACCATTATGAGCGTTGGGTCATTGGGACTTTATTAAGAATTTTGCGGATGGGTTCGGGTATAGTTGCAATTTTAATGCCAGCGATGTATGTAGCTCTCGTATCATATCATCAAGGGCTTATTCCTTCTAAACTGGCTTATTCAATTGCTGGGGCAAGGGAAGGTGTTCCGTTTCCCGCCTATATAGAAACGTTAATGATGGCATTAACGATGGAGTTAATACGAGAAGCAGGAATTAGGTTGCCGAAACCAATGGGACAAACAATTGGGATTGTAGGTGGTCTTGTAATCGGAGAAGCAGCGGTGAACGCAGGAATTGTAAATCCATTTTTAGTGATTATTATTGCGGTTACAGCTATTGCTACCTTTTCTCTCCCTGTATATAGCATTACGATTACGTTTCGTATTTTACTTTTCGTCTTTGTGTTAGCAGCAACTGCTTTTGGTTTGTATGGAATTATTTTAGCGCTTATTGCACTTGCTGTTCATATTACAAATTTAACAAGTGTTGGTGTACCATATACAACTCCAATTGCTCCTGCCTTTTATAAAGACTGGAAAGAAGAGTTTATTCGTATGCCAAAATCAATGCTGAAAGAGAGACCGGAATATTTACAAACGAAAGATTCTACAGTACGTCCAAAGGAGCGAGAATAATTGAAACCATTTGAGTATGGCGATGAAGAAATTGGATCTCGGGAAATTGGGTTTGCGGTATCATCAACCATTATTGGTATAGGCGCATTATCTATGCCGAGGGATATTGCCAACCAAACTTTATTTTCAGATGGTTGGATTATTTTGCTTTTGGGTGGATTGGTATGTGCAGTTTTAGGGTGGTTTGTAACGAGGGTAGCTATTTTATTCCCGAAACAAAACTTTGTTCAATATACAAGTGCGCATTTGACAAAGCCTGTTGCGTACACGATTAGTAGCATTTTAGTATTAACGTTTGCTGCTTTGACAGCATATGAATCGCGAATGATTTCAATTATTTCTCAAACGTATTTATTTAGTGAGACACCGATACAACTACTGTCTTTCTTCTTTTTACTAGTTGTTATTTACGGAATAGCAGGATCAAGAGCGGCCTTATTACGGTTAAATGTTCTATTTTTACCTATTGTTTTAATTGCGATAGTGCTTCTTTCTTTATTGAATATAAATTTAATGGAAATAAATAATTTACTACCAGCTTTTCAAACGGAAGTAAATGAATATGCTGTTGGAGTTAAAAATTCTATTTTTACGTTTATTGGATTTGAAGTAGCTCTGTTTTATGCGGTGCTGTTAAACGATAAGACGGCGAAAAAAGCACCAATGGCAGTTGCAAAAGCTGTGATGGTAAACGTGTTGGCATACATTTTAATTTATGTAACTTGTATTAGTGTTTTTACGTATATGACAACACGTGGATTGACATATCCAACAATTGAATTAGGGAAAGAAATTGAAATTGGTGGGGGGTTTTTAGAGAGGTTCGATGCGATTTTTTTTACAACTTGGATTATTACTATTTATAACACGACAGCCATGTATTACGACGTCGCATCTTTATTGTTTTGTGCTATGTTTCCGAAAGTAAAGAAACATATTTTCATTTTTGTAAGTGCCCCTATTATTTTTATGGTGAATATGGTACCGAGTAGTTTGAAGACTTTATCGAGTTATGGGACTTATTTAGCTTGGATAGATATGGGGTTTGTTGTGTTAGCGCCTTTGCTTGTTTTAATTGTATATAAAATAAAAAGAAGGAATGGTGGAAATGAGGCACCTTCTTAAATTTATAATAGTTATGCTTGTAGTTGGATTTATGAGTGGGTGTTCTGAGTTAGAGGAGATAGAAGAAAGGGGATTTGTAGTAGGTGCAGCCTATGATATCGTGAAAAAAAAGCAGGCGAATCCAATTATGAAAGGAACGTATCAGATGGTACTTCCGAGTAAGCTAGCGCAGCAGGGTGGACAAGGTGATGGAGATGGCGAGAATTATATTAATGTTAGTGCGAAAGCAGATAGTGTGTTTGAACAAGTAAGAATAATCGCAAAAAAAATTAGTCGTACACTATTTTTTCCGCATATACAAGTTATTATTTTTTCTGAAGAATTACTTTCACAACCATATATTTTACAAAATACGTTAGATCTATATATTCGTGATCATGAGATGAGAAGAAATATTCGTTTGTTCATTTCTAAGAAAGATGCAGAAGCTATTTTAAAGCAAAGTGCCAAGCCTGAAAATTTACCGGCACAGTATATTGATATGTTAGCTGAACATCCCCCGAAAAATGCCCAAATGATTGAGGCTGCAAGAATTGGTGAGGTTCAGGAAAAGATGATTTCCAATCGGAGTTTTGTATTACCTATTCTTGAACTAACAAAGCAAGGGGTACAAATGAACGGGGCAGCGTTGTTTCGTGGGAAGGATAATAAGTGTGTAGGTAGTTTGAATGGGGAAGAAACATTGGGGATGAATTATATAATAGGTAAAAAAATTGGAGGTTTTTTTACCATCCGCAAAAAGAATCAACTGATTACATATGAAATCCATAAGGTGCGTCGGAAAATTAAAGTATCTACAACGAATGCTGAAAAACCAAAGTTTAATATTCATTTATATCTAGAAGGTATATTGGCTGAGTTGCACTTTAGTGACCATAAAAAGGTTTTGAACGAAAAGCATTTAGAGAAAGATATATCGGAAGAAATGGAGAAGCGCATTCAAAAATCGATTAAGCTTGTTCAAAAAAAATATAAGGTAGATGTATTGGAACTAGGAGAGGTATATAAGCGGCATAATTATAAAGAGTGGAAAAAAATAAGTAAGAACTGGGATCAAGGTGAAAATTACTTTAGTGATGCTGAAATTACTGTTCATGTTCATCCAACAATTGAACATTCAGGTTCGGCATTACCAAAGAGAGTGAAATAAGGTGATATCATTTGTTTACGGGATTAGGAATTAGCTGCACGATATTAATGGCAGTTCTTCCAGGAGCCATATACTTTATTCATAAGAAACTCACAATGTATGGAGCGCAGCCTTGGAATACTGATGCGCAAAAAAAGAAACCTGAATAAGATTCAGGTTTCTCTCGTGCAAAGCAAACGAAGGGGGATACCTTCTATGTATGCTTTGCTTTTATACAAGCCCTAACCAGTGTACCAATTGTGTAGAGAGGAATGTAACAACAATGGCGATAACGGTAGGGATTGCAAACGATAAGAATGTCCATTTTGCACTTTTTGTTTCTTTATATATGTTAACCAGTGTTGTTCCACATGGGAAATGAAGAAGTGAGAACAACATTGTGTTTAACGCTGTTAACCAAGTCCAACCATTTTCTAAGAATAGATTTTTAATTTGATTAAAATCATCTATTTCAGTTAAAGCTCCAGTTGATAAATAAGACATTAATAAAATCGGGATAACAATTTCATTCGCTGGTAGTCCAAGAATGAACGCAGCTAGAATAAAACCGTCAAGTCCTAACATTTTAGCAAATGGATCTAGGAAGTTTACAAAATACATAAGTAAGCTTGTGTCACCGATAAAAATATTAGCAAGTAACCAAGTTAATGCAGCCGCAGGGGCAGCTACAACTACAGCTCTTTTTAAAACGTAGACTGATTTATCAAGTGTTGCACGCACAATTGTATTCCAAACCTTCGGCTTACGATACGGCGGTAACTCAAGTGTGTAGTGAGTGGGAACACCTTTTAAAGCTGTTTTAGATAGTACCCAAGAAACGGTTAATGTCATAATAATACCGATTACAACCATTCCAACTACAACGCCAGCAGTAACTAATGTTTGCATACTACCTGTATAACCAGCGGCCATAAATAATGAAGCCATTAAAATTAACATAGGCCAGCGACCGTTACAAGGAACGAAGTTGTTTGTTAAGATTGCAAGCATACGTTCACGTGGTGATTCAATAATACGTGTTGACATGATGGCTGCTGCATTACAACCAAAGCCCATTGCCATTGTTAAAGATTGTTTGCCATGTGCACCAGAGCGTTTAAATAAGCGGTCCATATTAAACGCAACGCGTGGTAAGTATCCGTAGTTTTCTAATAGTGCGAACATCGGGAAAAAGATAGCCATAGGTGGTAACATGACGCTAATAACAGCACCGATACCGCGGAATAAGCCAAGTATTAAAATGCCATGTAACCATTCAGGTGCATGTGCTGCTTGGAACCAAGATGTTAAATATCCTTCGGCCCATCCGAAAAACTCAGCAATCATATCAGATGGTACGTTAGCACCAGCGATTGTAAGATAAAAAATGATAGATAAAATACCGAGCATAATTGGAAATCCCCATATTGGAGAGGTGAAAATTTTATCTAGTTTTTCAGAACGATACAATTTATCAGTATTTGTATATTGAACAGATTCTTTACATATGCTTGCAGATGTTCGGTAAATATCTCCGACAATATCATCACGTATATCTTCTTTTGATAGTGTTTGCGCATGTTGAATAATATTGTCCAATGGAAGAGCTTTACTGGCTGAGTGAGATTCCATTTATTACGACCTCCCTTACAAGTGGTTCATTATGGTGTTTTTGGAGTGTAGTTAAGAAGTTTTTATCTCCATCTAATATACGTAACGCGATCCAACGTGCTGGATACGTATCACCGAACACTTTATAAATTTGTGGTTCTAATTCCTGAATCATACTTTCGATTTTTTCGCTGTAAGAAATTTTAATTGGTGTTGGAATTAGCTTTTTGTTTGCTACTTTAGCAATGACGCTTAGTAAATGACCGATGCCAACTCGGTTACGAGCTGAAATCTTAACTACAGGTACACCAAGTGATTTTGCTAATTTCTTTTCATCGATAACGATGCCTTTTTTCTCAGCTTCATCAATTAAGTTAATACAAATGACTACGTTACTCGTCATTTCCATCACTTGAAGTGCTAAATTTAAATTTCTTTCCATTGCAGTTGCATCTACAACGACTACAGTTACTTCTGGTTTTTCAAATATAATATAATCCCTTGCTACTTCTTCATCCGCAGAGTTTGAATATAGTGAGTAAGTTCCAGGTAAATCTATTAATGTATATTTACTTCCGTTATGTTCATATTCCCCTTCAGCTTTTAAAACAGTTTTTCCCGTCCAGTTTCCAGTATGTTGTTTTAAGCCTGTTAAAGTATTAAATAATGTACTTTTCCCGGTATTCGGGTTACCAGCTAAAGCAATGCGATGTTTACTCATCTGAAATCATCTCCTATTAATACCCCGAAAATAAGGGAACTTTCTTCTTTGCGTAGTGCAATAGTTGTATTGCTTACTTGATAAGCGACCGGATCTCCGAGTGGACTGCGCTGTAATACTTTAATTGTTGCCCCAGGGATAAATCCTAAATCTAATAAACGTCGTTTCATAGTTCCTTCTAATTGTATCTTCTCAATTTCTACAAACTCTCCTGTTCTAAATTCGGAAAGTGGTTTTGTATTAGCCGATACCATAAAAGTTACCTCATCTCTATATTTTTAGTTTAAGTTTAAAAAGTTTCCTTAGGTAAACTTTTTGTTAGTAATATAGTAGACTACATTGGATGATGCTGTCAATTGGTACTTTAAAAATATTCATTTATTTTTAGAATTGTTCCAATTTATTTAGTTGTACTAAAAAATATTACTGAAATTCTGTGTAATTTACATAAATTAGGCGCGTAAAAGTAACAAAATACAGTGGAATTGTAAATGTAACTTTAACTAAAAGGAAAAAAGAGTAAAAAACATTTACATTGAATTTACATTGTTAAGAATAAATTTACATTACAGCTTAATTAGTGTGGATTTTGTTGGGTTCTTCAACTATAAATGTTGGGATTCCTAGTTTTTAAGGGTTATTATCGTCATTTACTTAAAATTAAAAATTGCTTAACACTCACATAATATTATTGTCCTACAATGAATTTGTGTTCGAAAGAAGTAGATAAATGTGAAAAGTGATAATCCAAATGGGGGTACAAGACATGGTTATGAAAAAGGGTATTAAATTTTCTTTAGCAGCTTTAGTGGTAGCGGGTTCATTAGTGGGATGTGGAAAAGCAGAAGAGACATCAGGTAAAGATGCTAAAGGAAGCGATAATGCAAAACAAGAATTGTCAGGTACGATAGCAGCTGCAGGCTCTACAGCACTTCAACCTCTTGCAGAGGAGGCTGGAAAGAAATTTATGGAGAAAAATTCAAACGTTTCTATTCAAGTGCAAGGTGGCGGTAGTGGAACTGGAATTAACCAAGTAGCTTCTGGTGCAGTCCAAATTGGTAACTCGGATGTTCCATCTGCAGATAAAATAAAAGATGCTGATAAGGCGAAAGAATTAGTAGATAACAAGGTAGCGGGTATTGCATTCGCACTTGTCGTAAATAAAGATGTAAAAGTTGATAATTTAACAGTACAACAAGTACAAGATATTTTTACTGGGAAAGTAACAAACTGGAAAGAAGTAGGCGGGAAAGATGAAAAAATCAACGTAATTAATCGTCCAGCTTCTTCTGGTACACGTGCTACATTCGAAAAAACAATTATGAAAGACGCGAAAATTAATGATGGAACTGGTACTACACAAGATTCTAACGGTGCAGTAGAACAAGCGATTAACTCTACTCCAGGTTCAGTAAGTTATTTAGCAATGTCTTACATGGTTGGTGAGAAAAAAGGTGCACTACAAACAGTGAAAATTGATGGTTCTGAACCAAAAGTTGAAAACATTGCATCTGGTAAATATCCATTCTGGTCTTACGAGTACATGGTAACGAAAGGTGAGGCAAAAGAAGCAACAAAAGCTTACATTGACTATGTAAAAGGTAAAGATTTTGAAAAGCAAGTAGAAGATATGGGTTATATTCCAATGTCTAAATTAAATAAGTAATAAAATTTATGGGGCTGGCTGCAAGGCCAGTCCTGTTCATTTCAATTTATGAAGTGGGGTCTGTCCTGTGATGAAGGGGAAAAAACAAATTAATTACGTGAAAAGTGAATATATAGGAAGATCACTTGTTACGTTTTGTGGTATTTTTATTGTTTTAGTTACATTAGCTATTATTGCGTTTATTTGTGGTAAAGGAATTCAATCTTTTACGCAAAGTGGTATCTCGTTTACTGAGATGTTAACATCGACAAAATGGAGTCCAAATGCTGATGAGGGAACTTTCGGGGCTGTAATTTTCATTGTAGGTTCAACGGTGGTTTCGTTAGGTGCGGTTATTATTAGTGCGCCAATTGCTATAGCTCTTGCTATATTCATGAATTTAATTTCGCCGAAGTTTGGAAATAAAGTATTGAAGCCTGTTTTAGAATTATTAGTTGGTATTCCTTCAGTTGTATACGGATTATTAGGGGTTACGATTTTAGTGCCGCTATTACGTGATTCGTTTGGAGGAGTAGGGTTTAGTTTAATTGCAGGTATTGTTGTATTAAGTATTATGATTCTACCTACTATTGCTAGTATCGCTTCTGATGCAATACGCTCTGTTCCATTTGATTATTTAGAAGCTTCTTATGGTTTAGGATCAACGAAATGGCAAGCGATTAGTCGAGTGATTGTTCCTGCTGCGAAAAAAGGGATTTTAACAGGTGTTGTTTTAGGTTTAGCGCGTGCTTTTGGTGAAGCATTAGCCGTTCAAATGGTAATTGGGAATACGGTTAAATTACCAGAAGGAATATATAGTCCGACAGCAACGTTAACTGGTATTTTGACAATGGACATGACAAATACATTAAACGGAACTGCTTGGAACAATGCGCTATGGACTTTAGCAATGATTTTACTTGTTATTTCATTTCTGTTTATTTTAGTAATTCGAGCAATTGGGCAAAGAGGTGAGCGATAATAATGAATGCAAGAACGGTAAATAAAGTTTGGACAGGTATCTTTTATGCGGTAGCGGCTTTAGTTGTAGCTTTGCTAGTGTTTTTAGTATTTGAGATTTTACAAAAGGGATGGGGTTTTTGGGATCCTAGTTTCTTGTTTGGAGAACCAAGTAATACAAGAGCTGGTGGTGGGATTGGTCCGCAGTTATTCAATTCATTCTATATGCTTGTTATAACGCTTATTATATCTATTCCCCTTGGATTAGGTGCTGGAATATATTTAGCAGAGTATGCAAAACAAGGACGTTTTTTAAACTTTGTTCGTTTATGTATTGAGACAATGGCATCTTTACCTTCTATTGTTGTTGGTTTATTCGGTTTGTTAGTGTTCGTTACAATGACAGGATGGGGATACACAGTAATGGGTGGTGCCCTTGCTTTAACGATTTTAAACTTACCAGGTTTAACACGTGTTTGTGAAAATGCGATTTCAGAAGTTCCTGCTAATGTGAAAGAGGCGAGCCTTGGGTTAGGTGCAACAAAGTGGCAAACGATTACTCATATTATTATCCCTTCGTCATTACCGCAAATTATTACAGGTGTTATTTTAGCGGCAGGTCGTATATTTGGTGAAGCAGCGGCATTAATTTACACAGCGGGTTTAACATCTCCAATTTTAAATTCAGCAGCGGACTTCTCAAGTCCTGCTCATCCTTTAAATCCATTTAGACCAGCTGAAACGTTAGCGGTTCACATTTGGAAGTTAAATTCTGAAGGGATTATCCCGGATGCGAAGTTAATTGCAACAAAATCTGCAGCTGTATTAATTATTATGGTATTGCTATTCAATGTTATTTCACGCCTAGTAGCATCTATATTGCACAAACGTTTTACAGGAGCGAAAAGAAAAAGTAAAACGACGAAGAAGGTAAAAGCAGCATAAATGATAAAGAGGAACTCTCTATTTATAAGTAGGGAGTTCCTTTTGCGTTTTAATATAGAAGGAATGGAAGTAACGGGAATTGAATTATATAGATGAACAGGTGCAAATGAAGGGGTGGAGGAATTGTTTTTTCTGCAAATGTCAGGATTTCCTGGATCGGGAAAATCGACAGTTTCTAAGTATATAGCGAAGTTAACAGGTGCTGTAATTGTAGATCATGACGTTTTGAAATCGGCATTGTTACAATCGTTAGAAATGAAAGGGATTGAATCGACGGTTGTTGGAGGAGTATCATACGATGTTGAATGGGCATTGATTGATTCTTATTTAGACCAAGGGCATAGTGTGATATTGGATAGTCCATGTTTGTATGAAGGGATGGTTGAAAAGGGAATGAAACTGTCTAATAAACATGGTATAAAATATAAATATATCGAATGTTATCTTAATGATATGGAAGAGATTAATAATAGGCTGCAAACACGTAAGCGTATGGTCAGTCAGGTTGGACGAGTGGATTCCGAAGTAGCTTTTAAAAAGTGGTTAGATGGTAGTAAAAGACCTTTACATAGTGAATATCTTATTGTGGATTCTAGTGAACCGCTAGAGCGGTATGTGGAAAAAATGATGGATTATATGAGCAGGTAGAGAAAAAGCGTTATCTTCATTCATGAAGATAACGCTTTTCTTTTAAATGTCAGGTGTTTCTGTAGAAGTGCTTATTTTTCTACGAGAGCGTCTTTTTCTCCCGATTTTATCTAATAGTTCATACATAACTGGAACGACTACTAATGTAAGAACGGTTGAGACTGCTAAACCACCAATAACAACGACGGCAAGACTTTTTGATACCATGCTTCCGGCTTGCGATTGACCAAATAGAAGTGGTAGCATAGCGACGATTGTCGTTATAGCTGTCATAATAATTGGACGTAATCTAGTAGATCCTGCTTCTAGTAAGGCTTCTCTTGTTTCCATTCCGTGTTCCCGATTCTGTTGCACTCTTTCTATTAATACGATAGCGTTTGTAACGACAATCCCAATTAACATTAATGCGCCGATCAAGGAATTTACATCAACAGGTGTTCCTGAAATGATTAATCCTAAAATACCGCCGACAGCAGCTAATGGCAAGGAGAACAAAATTGCAAAAGGAGCGCGCGCCTGTCCGAAGGTGATAACCATAATTAAATATACAATCCCGATTGCAATCCCCATAATCTTGAATAAATCGGTAAAATTCTCTTGCATAGATTCAGTTGCACCTGCAATAGTTACTTTCGCACCGCTAGGTAAATCTAAGTTAGCTATCACTTCGTTTACTTCTTTGCTTACTTTACTTAAATCTTCATTTGAGGCCTCGGCAGTTATTTGAATCGTTTCTTTTCCGTCTTTATGGAAGACTTCTGTTTGCAGTTGCTTTTCTGAAATAGTTGCAATGTCTTTTAAAGGAATTGTTCCATTGATAGGTGATAGTATGTTTGTGTTTAAAATGTCTTCTTGTTTTGTAATGTTTACTGTTTTGTGTTCTATCATAATAGTTGTTTTTTCGTCATTGATTGAAACTTCACCAATAGGTGATTTCTTCATAAGGAATGCTACTTGTTGTGCTGCTAATTCTGGTGTTAATCCTAATTGTTCGGCCTTTGTTTGATCGACATGGATTTGCCATTCTTTCTTAGAGTCTTCTAAATTCGTTTTTACTTTAGAGAGAGCACTTATATCTTTTAGCTTTTTTTCTACGATAGTAGCAGCCTCTTTTAATTTTGTTTCGTTAGCGGCTGTTACGTTAAATTGTAAACTGTTCCCGCCGCCAGAGCTTGAATAACTCATTTTTATATAATCAAGCTCAGCGGGTTCAAAAGTTTTATGTTCTTTTTTTAACTCTTTAATATATTGATCGATATCAGAACCTTTTTTGAAGACTACTAATATACTTGCGAGATTATTTTTGGTCGTTTGCCCCCATTGTGCATCTTCTGCGCTAGATCCCATTCGTAAAATAACATCCGTTACATCCGAATTAGAAAGTAGCTTCTTTTCGAAATCAAATGCTTTTTGTTGTTTTGTTTCAGGAGCGTAATCAGCTGGGAAAGTCATGTTAATAGATAACATTGTGTCGTCTTCAGATTTTATATTCGCTTTCGGTAGTAATACATAGGCAGCGATCGATCCTGCGAATAATAAAAAAGAAGTAAGTAGAATAATGAATTTATGTGAAAGGGCCCACTTTAATGTAGCGACATATCTTGGTGAAGAACTTGGTTTTTTATGTTTTGTTTTTTTGAGTAGTAAAAAAGCCATAAGTGGAACAACTGTTAATGCAACGATTAAGGATGACAATATAGAATATACAACCGCTAATACCATAGGTAACATTAATTTTCCGATTACTCCTGATACGAGACCGATAGGTAAGAAAACGGCAACCGTTGTTAAAGTAGAAGAAGTAATTGCGACGGCGACCTCTTTCGTTGCATCAAGAATAATATCTTTAGAGAAAGATTCTTTTTGTAAACGACGGAAAATATTCTCAATGACAACGATGCTATCATCGACGAGACGTCCAACTGCAACCGCTAAACCACCAAGCGTTAGTGTGTTAAGTGTGATGTTAGATTGGTGTAGTAAAAAGAGAGTTAATAAAATAGATAATGGAATACTGACAACAGCGATGAGTGTCGTTCGGAAGTTACGTAAAAAGATTAAAATAATTAGAGTTGCAGCAATTGCTCCAAGGATTACTTCTTTTCCCATACTAGTAACAGCATTTTCAACTTGCTCATGAGTTGATGCTAAAAGTTTAATAGAAAACTGGTCTTTATATTGTTTACTTATATCGTTGATTTTTTTATCGATTTCTTTTCCGATTGCAACTGCATTTTTACTTGGCTCTTTCATGATGATTAATCCGGTGCCTTCTTCTCCATTTATATGTGAGATTGTATCGTAATGTTGTTTAAGTTCAATTTGAGCAACATCTTGCAATTTCACTTGAGGTGCAACGGTCATGTTTTTAATATCATCTACATTTTTTATATCCCCAATGACGCGAAGGTTATATTCTTCTTTATTAACGGTAACGGCTCCAGCTGGAGTGGACGTTTCTTTTCCTTGTAAAACTTTTAATATTTGCTCGGTTGTTACATTTTTATCTTTTAATTGGTTTGGGTCTAGTATGATAGATAATTCTGAAGCTGATTTTCCGAAAAACATAACGTTGGCAACACCGTCAATGCTTTCAAGCTGTGGTATGATTTCTTTTTCGATTTGTTTTTCATCTGCTTTTGAAAATCCGTTTTGCTTTTGGATCGCAATTTGAGCGAGTGGAATCATAGAAGTATTTAACTGGCTTACTACGGGTTTCGTTGCATCTTTAGGTAATTTAATTGTATTAATGACTTTTTCAACTTCGCGTGCTGCATCTTTCATATTTGCTTTTGATGTATATGTGATATCGATGCGTGATAAACCTTCATGCGTAGAAGAGGTGATGGTGTCGACTTGTTCAAAGTTTCGAAATTGTTTTTCTAGGGGATCAGTTACTTCTTTCGTCATTGCTTCAGCGTCGAGTCCTGGAGATAAGGTTGTGACAGTGACTGCAGGATTATCGATGCTAGGTAAAAACTCCATAGGTAATTTAGAGCCGGAATAAACGCCAAGTATGGAAATGAGAAAAACCATGATGATAACAGCGGCGCGGTTTTTTAATGAAAACTTCGTTAACCTATCCATAAAGTAATTCCTCCATTGGTTTATTTATAGTTGAGTACGTCCTTTCTTACTATATAACAAAAAATGGATATTTTTCATTAATTAAATGTAAAAAAATTCTAACAATAATCTTAAACTAATGTTTTTTTTGGAATTTCGTTGTTTATTCTGTTATTGGCTGAGCGATAAGACTCTCGTTTCGCAATTCGGTTAGAGGGATATTTGTAGAAACAGGATCCGTTAAGAATCCCCAGGAAGAACAAAACCAAAAATCAGCATATTCTCTTTATCCCGCATGCAGAGTAAGACTCCCATCTCAAAATTCAGCGAAAGTAAAGAAGTTAGGTGGGAGGTCAACTGCTCACAAAAGCCCGATTGGTGCGGGCTAATAATCAGTGGGGATGAAGAAAAATCCCGCTGAATAAAGTTTCGCTTTATTAGAAAGTGAACACGCTGATTAGAGAGGGGAGATTATGGACTTTAATATAGAAGAGAATGGGTTTATAAAATGCGGTTTAGTCAATTAGAGTGTATGGGTGTACAATTTTAAATGGCTGTTTTCTGTAGAGAGGATAAGGTGTTTTTATATAAAAGAAAGTAGGTTGGATATTTTTTGATGTTTTTTTAAAAAAACACTTGTTATTTAAAAAACATGATGGTATATTAATAAACGTCGCTGATGCGGAAACGCAGAAAACGACAAAAAAGAAATTTTAAAACTTAGTTGACATCGAAAAATGAAGATGTTAATATGATGAAGTCGCTTCTGAAGCGGCAGACAAGTTCTTTG